>JBBDRI010000020.1:0-7931 GCA_040905545.1 Gemmatimonadota bacterium
GTCGAGGCGAGCCAACGCCCGAGCGGGGCCCCTGCGGCCCCAACCCGAAGGGGGATGGGGGGTTGCGGCATCGGATCTTCGTTGGCACGCTTCACCTATCCTACTGCATGGCTTTCAGCGCGCCGCCTCGCCGGCTACCGCAAGACCCCGTCCCGGTGGTCCCTGTACTTCTTCAGCAGCCTTCTAGAAGGCTTCCCACATCGCCTCCGCTTTTTGCGCCGGTACCCTTTCCCCCTCAATCGCCGGGCAGCGCATCCAGAAGTCGCAGCGCCATATCCACTCTTCCCCTGGGGACGTGGATGTGGAAGCCCTGGACCCGATCCATCACCCCCTTGGCCATTTCCAGGGCCAGGGCGATCCCCTCGGCTTCCGCTGTCTCGGTCCCCGCGTGCTGGGCCTGGGCCATCCGCTGTACCACCTCTGGGGGCACCCGTACACCAGGCACCTCGTTGGCCAGGAACTCGGCGTTCCGAAGGGAGAGAAGGGGCCAGAGAGCGGCCACCACCGGGAGTTGCGGGTTCCCGGCGGCCGTCAGGAAGGTGTCCAGTTCCCGGGGGTCGAAAACAGGCTGGGTCACGGCGAACTCCGCCCCAGCCTCCATCTTCCAGTGGAACCGCTCCAACTCCCGCTTCAGATCGGTGGCACCCTGGTTCAAGGCCACCCCTATGACGAAGCGAGTGGGCTGACCGATGGGGTTGCCCCCGGGATCCACCCCCTGGTTCAGAAGGCGAACCACGTTTGTGAGCCCGATGGAGTCGATATCGAACACAGCTCCGGCGTCGGGATAGGGCCCCCCCGAAGGGAGGTCTCCGCTCACCAGAAGGAGGTTGGTGAGGCCGGTGCCGGCCGCGCCCAGGAGGTCGCTCACCATGCCCATCATGTTTCGGTCTCGACAGGTGTAGTGCACCACGGTTTCCACGCCCAGGGCGCTCCTCAGCACCGAACAGGCTGCCAGAGCGCTCATGCGCGCCGGCCCCCGGGGGCTGTCCAGCACGGTAACGGCATCCACGCCGGCAGCGTGAAATGCCCGGGCCTGCTCCAGAAGGGGCTCGGGGTCCCAACCGTGGGGAGGCAGGAGCTCCACGGATACAACCCGCTGGCCCTGAGCCAGCTTTCTGCCCCATGGGGAGCGCTCCGCCAGGGGAGCGGGCTCCGCCGGCTCACCGCCGTTCAGTCCGCTGGCGGGCGGGGTTACCAAAGCGTGCCGGGGCTGTCGGGCCGCCACGGCGCCGGCAATGGCCCTGATATGGTCGGGGGTGGTGCCGCAACAGCCCCCCACGAAGCGAGCGCCGGCCTCCATCATGCGTCGGGCGTACTGGGCGAAGTAGTCCGGGCTGGCCAGATAGATTTTTCGGTCGCCCACGGCCCGGGGGAGTCCCGCATTGGGTTGGACCGAGAGAGGTCGAGTGGTTACGGAGGCCATCCGCTCCACCGCATCAAGGAGGGTGGCGGGCCCCACGGAACAGTTTACCCCGATGACGTCCACGCCCCATTCATCCATGGAGCGAGCGGCCGACTCCACGGAGGTTCCATAGGCCGTATTCCCCTCTTCGTCCACCGTGATCTGGGCGAATACAGGAAGGGAAGACAGTGCTTTGATGGCCTTGAGTCCTGCCCGCAGCTCGTTGAGGTCGGAAAAGGTTTCCAGGATGAAGCCGTCCACATCGCCTTCCAGAAGACCATGAACCTGCCTGGAGAAGTAGTCCTCCGCCTCTTCCAGGGAGGTGGGTCCAAACGGCTCCACGCGAATGCCCAGGGGTCCCATGGCCCCCAATACGAAGGCGCCTCCCTCGTCAGCGGAGCCACCAGCGGCCTCCCGGGCCAGCCGGGCGGCCTCCCGGTTCAGCGATTCAGTCTTGGCGTCCAGTCCGTGGCTCAGGAGCTTCACCGGATTGGCGCCGAAGGTGTTCGTCTCCAGAATCTCGGCGCCGGCCTCCCGGTATTCCCGATGGAGGGATCGTACGAGATCCGGGTCCGTGACGTTCAACTCATCGTAGCAGACGTTCACGAAGACCCCGCGGCCGTAAAGCAGAGTCCCCATGGCCCCATCCATGACATGGACCCGGTCATCGGCAACAAGGGCGGCCAGGGTTTGGCTCATGACATCGTCTCGGGCTCAAGCGCCGGGGAGGGATCCCGTGGAGCAGCCGGGTCATACCCCAGGCTGGGCGCTAGCCACGTCTCGGCCTCTTCCACGGCCCACCCCTTTCGCCGGGCGTAGTCTTCCACCTGGTCGCGGTCGATGCGTCCGATACCGAAGTAATGGGAGTCCGGATGGGAGAAGTACCACCCGCTCACCGCCGAAGCCGGGTGCATGGCGAAGCTCTCGGTGAGACGGACCCCCGTGCGCTCCGTGGCCTCCAGAAGCCGGAATAGCGCGGCCTTCTCCGTATGGTCGGGGCAGGCCGGATACCCCGGGGCCGGCCGGATGCCGTGGTACGCCTCCTGGATGAGGCCCTGGGTGTCCAGCGCTTCGTCGGTGGCGTAACCCCAGAATTCGGTGCGGACCCGCTGATGCATCCGCTCGGCGAAGGCCTCCGCCAGACGGTCGGCCAGGGCCTTCACCATGATGGCGTTGTAGTCGTCGTGCTGAGCCTGGAACTCTTCCACGAGCTCGTCCACCCCCACGCCGGCGGTCACCACGAAGGCGCCCAGCCAGTCCACTACTCCGGGGTTTCCCTGCGCATCAGTCTCAGGAGCGATGAAGTCAGCCAGGCACGAATTGGGTCGCCCGGGGGGCTTTTCAAACTGTTGACGGAGGGAGTGAAGCACCATGGTCTCGCCGGTGCGCTCCGGGTCGTCCCACAACACCAGATCGTCGGCTCCCCGGCGGTTGGCCGGGAATAACCCCACCACAGCTCGAGCTTCCAGCAGGCCTTCGGACAGGATCTGGTCCAGCAGGGCCCGGGCGTCGCGGTACAGAATCGTAGCCTGCTCTCCCACCTCCGGGTCCGACAGGATGTCGGGATACTTTCCCTTCAGCTCCCAGGTCTGGAAGAAAGGGGTCCAATCGATGAACTCCACCAGTTCGTCCAGCGGGTACCTCTGGAATTCCCGGATGCCCTGGAAGGTGGGCTTCGGAGGGGTGTATCCCTCCCAGGGGACCGGCATGGCCCGCTCCCGGGCCTCCTCCAGCGTGAGAAGGGTGGATTTCGCCCTCCGGTTCCCGTGGCTCTCTCGCTTGGCGGCGTGCCCCTCCTCCACCTCCAGTGCGAAGTCGTCCCGAAGCTTGTCATCCAGAAGGGTGCTCACCACCCCCACGCTCCGGGACGCGTCCAGGACATGGACCACCGTGCCTGAGGGGAATGCAGGGGCGATCTTCACCGCCGTATGGACCCGCGACGTGGTGGCTCCACCGATGAGAAGGGGGAGCTTCATCTTCAGGCGCTCCATCTCCTTGGCCATGTGGACCATCTGGTCCAGGGAGGGCGTGATGAGACCGGAGAGTCCGATGACGTCCACCCCTTCCTTCCGGGCCGCATCCAGGATCTTCTCCGCCGGGACCATGACACCCAGGTCGATGACCTCGTAGTTGTTACACTGGAGCACCACGCCTACGATGTTTTTTCCGATGTCGTGCACGTCGCCCTTCACCGTGGCCAGGAGCACCTTCCCGGCGGCCTTCTGTTCGCCTCCATCCTCTGCCTTCTCGGCCTCGATGAAGGGGATGAGATACGCCACGGCCCGCTTCATCACCCGGGCGCTCTTCACCACCTGGGGAAGGAACATCTTCCCCTCACCGAAGAGGTCTCCCACCACGTTCATCCCGTCCATGAGGGGACCCTCGATGACTTCGATGGCCCGATGGTAGCCTGGGCGGGCCTCCTCCACGTCGTCTTCGATGAACTCGGCCACCCCCTTCACCAGGGCGTGGGTGATCCGCTCTCGAACCGGGAGTTCCCGCCACTCCAGCTCGTGTCCCACCTCCTCGCCACCCCCTTGATACCGGTCGGCCAGGGAGGTGAGGCGCTCGGTGGCGTCGGGCCGCCTGTCGAAGAGGACGTCTTCCACGGCGGTGAGGAGCTCCTCGGGGATCTCATCGTACACGGCCATGGCCCCGGAATTCACGATGCCCATGTCCATCCCCGCCTGGATGGCGTGGTAGAGGAATGCCGAGTGCATGGCCTCCCGCACCCCGGGACTTCCCCGATAGGAGAACGAGATGTTGCTCACCCCACCGCTCACCAGCGCATGGGGGAGGGTTTCCTTGATCTTACGGGTGGCCTCGATGAACTCAATGGCGTAGCGGTTGTGTTCCTCAATCCCGGTGGCCACGGCGAAGATGTTGGGGTCGAAGATGATGTCTTCCGGCGGGAAGCCCACCTCCTCGGTGAGGATGCGGTAGGCCCGGGTACAGATGGCCACCTTCCGCTCCATGGTGTCCGCTTGGCCTTCCTCGTCGAAGGCCATGACCACCACGGCGGCTCCATAGCGCCGGACGGTTCGGGCCTGGGAAAGGAAGCCCTCCTCCCCATCCTTCATGGAAATGGAGTTGACGATGCCCTTACCCTGGAGGCATTTCAGCCCCGCCTCCAGCACCTCCCACTTGGAGGAATCCACCATGACGGGGACCCGGCTGATCTCAGGCTCCGAGGCCATGAGGCTCAGGAATCGGATCATGGCGGCCTTGGAGTCCAGAAGCCCTTCATCCATGTTCACGTCCACCACCTGGGCTCCATTCTGCACCTGGTGGAGGGCTACCTCCAACGCTTCCTCGTACTTATCCTCTTCGATGAGACGGGCGAAGCGCCGGGATCCGGTAACGTTGGTGCGTTCTCCCACGTTCACGAAGAGGGAGTCGGGGGTGATGGTGACGGGCTCCAGCCCCGAAAGCCGGGTGTGGCGCACAGGGGTGGGGACTGTGCGGGGGGCCACCCCCTTCATGGCCTTGGCCACGGCCTTGATGTGGGCCGGGCTCGTGCCACAGCAACCTCCCACGATGTTCAACCAACCATTGGCCGCGAAGTCGGCCACCAGGGCCGCCATTTCGCCGGCACCCTGCTCATACTGTCCAAACTCGTTGGGAAGGCCGGCGTTGGGGTGGCAGCTCACCCGGAATTCCGAGATCTCCGACAGCTCCTCCAGGTACGGCCGAAGCTGTTCCGCACCCAGGGCGCAGTTCAGCCCCACGCTCAGGAGGGGAACGTGCCGGATGGAGTTGTAGAACGCCTCCACGGTCTGGCCGGAAAGGGTCCTCCCTGAGGCATCGGTGATGGTTCCCGACACCATGATGGGCACCTCCTCACCCCGCGCTTCCAGTTCCTCCTGGATGGCGAACAGCGCGGCCTTGCAGTTCAGGGTGTCGAAGACCGTCTCCACCATGAGGACATCCGCACCGCCGTCCAGAAGGCCTCGTGTCTGCTCCCGGTAGGCCTCTCTGAGTCCATCGAAGCTGATGTTCCGGAAGCCCGGGTCGTTTACGTCGGGGGAGAGGGAGGCCGTGCGGTTTGTGGGCCCCAGGATGCCTGCCACGAACCGGGGGCGAGTCGGATCCCGGGCCGTAACCTCGTCAGCTACCTCCCGGGCCAACCGGGCTGAGGCCACGTTCAGGTCATAGACGTGTTCCTCCACCCCGTAGTCGGCCATGGCCACCGAAGTGGCGGAGAAGGTGTTCGTTTCCAGGATGTCGGCGCCGGCGTCCAGATATGCCCGATGGATGGCCCGGATGACGTCGGGACGCGTGAGGGAGAGGAGGTCGTTGTTCCCCTGGAGGGAAGTCTCGTGGTCTTTGAAGCGCGTGCCGCGGAAGTCCTCTTCCTCCAATCCGTAGGTCTGGATGAGGGTGCCCATCCCTCCGTCCAGGAGGAGGATTCTCTCGTCCAGGAGGGTGCGAAGGGTGGTTCTGCGGGCTGCGGTTTCTGGGTTCTGATTCACGATTACCTCTGACCTTTCCGGCGGGGTCCCGTGTCATGGAACGCAACGACAAAACCCCGTCGCATATATGCGCCGGGGCGTTGGCTTTTTAGCGGTTCGGTTTCCCGGGTCGCAATACGCCTCAAATCACCCCGTATTCAATTTTTACCTCTTGTTTGAGTCTAACGGCTTCCCCGGAGAGAACCAAGGGGGAAGCTCCCGCACGGCGCAAAGATGAGTTTTCGGGGTGGTTGCTGTCCCACCGTGGCCTGAGACCGGGCCCTCAGGGGGTGAGCCAGTAGTTGAACTTCACCATGAAGACGTTCTCGGGTTGGTGGCCAAAGAGGTCGCTCACACCGTCACCCAGTTGGAACTCCCCCCGGGCCTGGAAGTCATCCCGGGCCTGGGCCCAGACCAGGAACAGCGTGGAGCCCGGCCTGTATTCCCACCGGAGCACCAGGTTGGAGCGGAACTGACCCACCCGGAAATCGGGGTTGGCGAAGCTCTCCAGGGGGCCGTCTCCGTTCAGATCCACCCGGTAGAGACGGCCATCCTCCTGGGTCTCCAGGAGCCTGAAGCGATCCTGGTAGAGCTCGCTTCGGGGCGCCACCACCTCCTTGAACTCCCCATAGTCTCCTGAACTCAGGAAGGGCTGGGCGTAGAGCTGGAGCGTCAGGGTGGGAGAGATGGCCAGGTCCGCCCGGGCCGTCATGCCCACCGTGGTCTGATCCAGGCGTCCCAGGAGATAATGAGGCCCGGCCTCCGTGGTGATCAGCCCACCCCACTGCTGATCTTCCACCCGACGGCTTACAAACGGGCCCGCCCGGAGCTGGATCTGGCTGGAGGGGTTCCAGCGCAGGTTGGCATTCGTGTTCCAGCTGTGGGAGTTGCTTTCGGGGCGCACATTCCAGTTGAACCCCAGGTTGCCCTGCACGGCCTTTCGGTCGTCGGTGTTCAAGCCTGACCAGCCGTTCCAACTGGCTTCCCGCACCATGGCGGGGCCGCCCCTCAACTGGGTGGTGCTGAGTCCCTCGGCTTGCCGGTTGATCCCACCGTAGGCGCTCCAGTTGTTCATGAACTGCACGTTGCCGTTCACATTTCCACCCAATGAGGTATGCTCGTTCCCGAAGGTCCAATTGGACCAGGCGCTGGTGTTTACCCGCCAGCTTCGAAGATGTTTGCCTGGCTCATTCTGCACGTATCCCACGAATCCGAACACGGCGCGGAAGTCCCCCTCGGTCATGAAGCCCGCATCATTGGCCTCGAAGCCAGGGGAGCGCCACTGGGTGCCGGTGGCCCAGCGCCAGTTGCCTCCTCCCATCTTCCAGAGTTCCAGGGTGGAGCTCCAGCCGCTGAGGGAGGTACGTGTGGGATCCAGGGAGAGGTGGGGGGCGTCCGGACGTTGGTAGTAGCGAATGGGAGAGCGCTGCGTGGCTTCGATGGCCCCTGTCGAGCCCCGGACGTGGGATGCCAGTAGATTCACGTTGAGTTGGATATGCCCATCTCCGAACCGGTGACGGGCATCCACCCCGCCGGTGTATGCACCCGTGCGAAGGCCCAGGTCATGTGCCACCACCTCCTCCCGGTTCACACCGGTGGCCACCGCGCCCAGAGCGCTGTTCCCGTTACGGAAGTCCCGTTGAACTCGGGTCACGGCGTAGTTCGTCAGTGGTTCCACGGCGGTGGAATGTCGTTCTCCCGAAACCGTGGCCACCCGAGCGTCCTCCCGCCCCGTCACCGCGTTCAGGACTCCCACCGACCAGCCGTTGGACGTTTTCCCCGAAAGCTTCCAGGCGCCCAGAATGCGTGACTCCGCCGGGCGATCCACCCACCCTCCCTGGGGATGGGCCCTGCCTTGCGGTGCCCGGCCCACCCGCCTGGAGTAGAAGAGGGATTGGTTGGCCCCGTCACCATCTCCGATACCCAACCCAAACCGGAAAATGCTAGGAGCGTGTCCGGGCAATGGGGTGCGGCCGCGCGCGGGGGTCTTGCACCTGTGCAGAGTAGGAAAGACAACGAGGCGTAGCAGGGCTACGGCGAGGAGGAGAGACGACCTCTGGACGGTGCAACCCCCCCGC
>JBBDRI010000021.1:0-144491 GCA_040905545.1 Gemmatimonadota bacterium
AAACAATCCGAAGAATAAAATCGGCATAACGACAACGATTGTAAAATGTACTAACTGCGGACTTATTTATTCCAACCCTCAACCTGTTCCGTTTGATATATAAGACCATATACGGAATTCCACCAGAAAGCTATTGGAAAGAAGATTATTTTACCATTTCAGACAACTATTTCCAAGGCGAAATAAAAAGACTTAAAAAAATAATTGACTTCAAATACGGAATGAAATCGTTAGACATTGGTGCCGGTTTAGGAAAACAAATGATGGCATTGAGCAAAGCAGGTTTTGACACTTATGGATTTGAACCTTCAAAACAATTTCACGAAAAAGCTATTTCAAAGATGGGTATCAATCCCGATAAATGGAAATTAGGAATGATTGAAGAAGTTGAATATCCTGAAAATCATTTTGACTTTATTTCGTTTGGTGCAGTTATGGAACATCTGTACGACCCATCTGACTCAATATTGAAAGCTATGAAATGGCTAAAACCAAATGGAATAATCCATATCGAAGTTCCTTCATCTGATTGGTTTATTGGAAAAATAATCAACCTGTTTTACAAATTGAAAAGGACAGACTATGTTGGCAATTTAAGCCCAATGCACGAACCGTTTCATCTGCACGAATTTGGACTGAAATCATTTCAAGCACACTCAGAACAACACAATTACCAATTGGCTTTTCACGAATATTACGTTTGTCAAACTTTTATGCCGAAAATGGCTGACTACATTTTGAAGTCATATATGCGATGGACAAATACAGGCATGCAACTATGTGTATGGTTAAGAAAGAGATAAATACTGCCCATAACAGCACAGTTGATCTACATGTTCCAGGAACTGGGCGTCCTTGGTTCCTGTTAGAGTGTTGCCCAACAAGGAATTGCTGCTGACCGGGTAGGCTGCCCGGTTCGGGAGCACTCGCCTGGCGGCTCGCGCTCCGGGTCGGCATGATGGTTCGGTAGCAGAATTCCAAAGTCGTCAGAGAGTTCGACAACCGGGAGGCCCGGCAAGGTGTCCGACGAGGCAGGTGCATCACTACGATGGGGTAGGGCGCGGCGCGCCAGCACAGAACTACTCGTCATCTTCGTAGGCGTCACGGCTGCATTCTTCGTCGAGGATCTGCGTGAAACGCTAGGTGAGCGAGAGCAACTCAGACAGGTCACACGCGGCCTCGTGGCCGAGATGTACCACTACGAAGACCGCGGCACGGCGCACGCTGATTCTATTGCGCAGCGCTTAGCCCGATGGCAGGCTGCCGACGCTTCGGGGGAACAGGCCGTGCCGGCCTTCTACAGGTTGCCCGGAGCGCCATCTCCACCGACCGCGGCATGGGACGCGGCGGTCTCGTCGGGTGTCGCGAGCATGTTCGAACCTGCACTGCGCATTGAGCTGGGTTACTTCTACAACGAGTACGTCGGGATTCACTCTAACTACGTCCGTCACCTTTCCTTCGTCGAGTTGGAGATCCTGCCGCGAGTCGGCCTGGGCGCGAGCGCGTTCTATGGTGAGGAAGGGAAGCTTGGACCCGAATTCGGGGCGCAGATGGCGCTCTTGGAGGAGTTCGGTCGCGATCTTGGTCGCCTCAGCGCGGAGGCTGGCGACCTAGGGGTGAGGCTTGAGGAGTTGTTGGCCAGCTGGTGAACTCTTACGGGGTAGGATCGGCCAGTGAAGGGTTGGGCAGGGCCTAATGAAGCTGACTTCAGGGGGTGCGATGCGAGAGTTGATCGTTTCCGATCCGGAGATCATGATGGGCAAGCCCGTGGTCCGGGGCACGCGGATCACGGTTGAGAGCATCGTGGAACGGGTGGGCGCGAGTGAGAGCATCGAGGCGGTCATGGACGCGCATCCGAGGTTGACCCAGGAGGACGTGTTGGCCGCCATTTCGTTCGCGGCGGAGGCGTTGAGGGCGGATGTCGTCTACCCGATCTCAACCGGGGCTCATTGAGGTTCCTGTGTGACGAGGAAATGGAGCGCCAAGTGTAGGAGTGGAAAGGAAGGAGAGTAGCGGGAGAGAGAGTCCGTCCCGAAGGGTGTGAAATCGGGGGTCATGCGATGCGGTCCAGGAATCGAAAGATTTCGATGAACAGCAGCTCGAGCTCGGCATCGGTGGGACTGTGTCCCCCCTGCGGCTCGAACAGGACTCGGTGCTCGACGTCGGACCCTGCGGCCCTCTCGACAAAAGCTTCGAAGGTCACTGGCGGAACCTGATCATCTTCCCCGCCGTGCCAGAGGAGAAAGGCGGGAGCGTCATCGCTGAAGTGGGAGGAGGGCGTGAAGATCCTGAGCATCTCCTCCCTGTCGAAACGGCCACCGGGCGGAAAGAGATTCCGCGCCACCTGCTGCCACGCTTCGTCGCCGGAGTCGGCGAAGACCTCTTCCACGACCTCCACGCGGTCCATCGGACCCGAGATGTTGAGGATGCCCACGATCCGCACTCCCTCATCCAGGGGGAAGGGGTAGTCGGGAGACCTCTGGGAAAAGCCCACCGTGCTGGCGATCTGCCCTCCCGCCGAGAACCCTCCTACCACCACACGGTCCATGCGGAGGCCGTCTTCTCCGGCCTCCGTTGCCAGGTGGTTCAGTGCCAGGGTCAGGTCCTCGGTGGCCGGGGGTATCCCCTCGCCAATGCGGTAATTGAGGTTCACTACGTTCAGGCCCTTCCGGAGGAAGGGCTCGATGTATCGATCGTTGTTCGCCTTGTCCCCGAAGGAGAAGCCCCCGCCGTGGAGAAAGACGATGGTGAAGCTCCTCGAGCCGAGGCGCTCCACCTCGTGCGCCAGGTACAGGTCCATCCGCTGTCGATGGTGGGGGCCGTAGGCCTCGTCGGTCACGATGCGATAGGCATCCTTCTGGGGTCCCTCTCCCCGGGTCGCCAGCGACGACAGCGACACCTCGGGTACCTCCGCCGCGGAACAGGAGGCAGCGAGAAACGCCGCAAGCAGGGATGAGAAGCGGAACCGCCTGCCCTCCGAGCGTGCCAGAGTCTCATCCGTGTTGTTCAAAACGGGGTGTTCCGGTGGAGGGGAGGGAAATCCAGACGTCCTCCGGGGAGGGAAAAGCAAGGTAGGAAGGGGCTTCTGGCTGTGCAAGCTCCGGGAGTACCCCGCGAGCGCGGACCAGGAACTGGGCCCAGAGCGTGCCAGCCGGGGCGTGATCCGGGCGCACGTGCCATCGTGCACGCAGCCGGCCACGTCTGGCCCCCCTTCCCCCGCAGCGATTGATCCATCCCACCATGTTGGCTACATTTTGTTGTCCAACACGCCCGCCCATACCGAGAGGCTGCCCATGGCCAGGAAGCACGTGCATCGCTACCCAACCAACCCACGGGAATCCACCGAAGTCGCGGCCTCCATCTTCAAGGATTCCTGCCTTCAGCTCCTCGATCGAGTCGGGAAGACCCGAGAGGAGATCGTTGTCACCAAGTACGGTCGTCCTGTCGCCAAGCTGGTGGCTTTCGAAGAGGGCAAAGTTCCTTTGTTCGGGCATCTCGCCGGGTCCGTCACCTTCCAGGGTGATGTCGTGGCTCCGTTGAACGTGGAGTGGGATGCCGAAAGCTGAGGAGACTCGGCCTCCGGGCACGCTCCTACTCGATACACACGTCTGGATCTGGATGATGGAAGGGGTGAAGTCCGAGCTCTCTTCCGCAACGATCTCCCTGATAGAGGATGCCGCCGGCCGCTCCGAGCTCGCCATCTCCGCGATCTCTGTCTGGGAGTTCGCCATGCTTGAGGCGAAGGGACGAATCACCGTCTCTCGCTCCATCGACGAGTGGGTGCTCTCGGCCTTGGGCGCACCCGGCGTTCGCCTCGTCGACCTCTCGCCCGAGATCGCCCTGGAAAGCACGCGCCTTCCCGGAGATCCACACGGCGACCCTTCCGACCGGATCATCGTTGCGACTGCCCGGGTCATTGGAGCCACCCTCGTCACCTGCGACCAACAGATCCTCGCCTACGGTGCCCAGGGTCATGTTCGGGTCCGAAACGGACGTCGCCGCACCTGATCGGAAAGCGCCGCTCCTCCTCCACAAACTTGCGAAGTCCGTGTCTTGAGATCCTTGACCCAACCGCGCCTATGGATCTACGTTTCTATGCTTGATCTTCGGGTCGGGCCCTGGGCGGTTCCATTGCGTCTCCATCGTGAGCAAGGGCCGCCCTAGCACGTTTATTGGGGGGGTGTCGCCCGGCACCGACGCAGTTCTTGGCACACTTACTCGGCTGGCTACTCTGCCGTAATTCAGGTAAGTGATGGCAGGAAAGCAACGATTTAAGGGGCCATAGCTCAGTTGGGAGAGCGCCTGCTTTGCAAGCGAAACACTGGCGACGGTGGGCGTCGGCAGGCGTTGGAATCCCCGGACTGAGCGTTCCTGCGTAGGGGCCCAGGTCCGTGGGTGTCGGAACAGTTTTTGGCACAGTCTGGGTCACCTGACCCACTTTTTCTGGGCCTCAGTACTGGGGTCTATTATCCCGAACTCGGGCTGCTGTGCTTCCGTGAGTCGACCGGACCGGGCCGTCAACCCCCCTCGCCACCCCCTTCTTGGATGGAGGCATGCATCTCCGCTCTACCTCGTAGCTACCGGACCTCTCATCCCTGGCCCTACGCATGTCGGACCCTCAACAGCCTCAGGCAAGATGGACAAAGCCCCGAAGACTGGCGAGACCGGAATGATCGGTGCACTCTGTTTGGGGTTAGTGGCTTGAGGGGGGGCGAGTGGCGGAGGTGGTACATGGAGGGGTGAGGGAAGCGCTGGGATCAGACGAACTAGCTCCGCTGTCTGCGGGAATGTTCCAGAAGGGCAAACGAGTAGGCGCAAGCGAAATCACCTCGTACTGAACTCCCCGCTGCTCACTCAACCGAAATGACTTCGGGAAGTGCGAGTTATACGCAAGCCTCTCAACTCATGGGATAGGTGAACGCTATGGAGCTTGGTTTGGACAAACGGGCATGTCTTGGGAGGGCTAAGGAGGCGTTGCAGAGAGGGGCCGACCCGGATCTACGGTATGCGTGCCTTGAGCTACGATTCTGTATGGAGGCGCTCGCATACGCGAAGCTCCGCGAGTACCAGGATCGTGTTCCCGCGACTTTGCTGGAGACCTGGCAGCCCCGAATAATGATGCGGGCGCTTCTTGAGCTTGAGCCCGGTTCCGCAAGTGACCGTGTGACACGGATCAGGGAGCAGACTGGCGATGGTACGCCTGGCCGGGTCGTCCTCGAGGGCCAACACAAGGCATTGTCTCTGGCTGTTGTGAACAAGCACTACGACCGGTTGGGCAGCTTTTTGCATGTGCCGACCCTGAAGATGCAAAGCAATCCTGGCGCTCTTCGGAGCCGATACGATACGCTCAGGAGGACGCTCCAGGATGTGATCTCATTGCTCGATCCCCCAGTGGCGAGTGGCTTCTCGGGTCACATGGCGGAGCTGTTTCACTTTGATTGCTTCGGATGCCAGCAACGAAGCATTACCAACGCCCGTGTGGCGACATCATCTGGGAAGGCCGCGTGCATTCATTGCGGGGTCGAGCACCAGGTCAAAGTCCACGCGGACGGGACGCCCGAGTTCATTCACGACTTCCTTACCGCCAGGTGTGCTAGTTGTGACGGCGACGTTCCACTTGCGGTGGGCACCCTGAAGCTAGGGATGACCTTTGCCTGCCCAGCGTGTGGCGCCGCTCACAAGGTGCATACCCATGTGTGGGAGTATTCCTCGGAAGGGGAGCGAGGGACGTCGGCAACTGAAAGAAAGGCCAGCGTATAACAAACGGTGAGCGCCTACGCAGCGAAGCTGCTTCGGCCCTTCGGGACACCGAATCCTCAGCGCCGCGATGCGGCGCCTGCGGTTCGGCGTCGCTCACCTTGAACGTTATCGGGAAGCCGTGTGAACAACGTGTTGAGAGGCTGAGAGCATGGCAGTGATTCTCTTTATCGACATGCTTGGTGGACGACGGCGATGGCAGGACGGCGGCGTTGACGAAGCAATGAAGGCCTTCTACCGGTTCAAGTCGTCAGTGAACACGGCGGCACGACGTGCGCCCGCAGGCGAGCTCTTGGATGGTGTGATCGAGACAGACGCGGCAATGCTCGTGTGTCGATCGACCGTGGAGGCCACCCGTATCGCGAGGCGGCTCTACCTGGGCGCGTTCACGACGGGACACCTACATCCGAGCACGCCTCGGTCTTGGTACCGGGGGTGCATTGTTCCGCACTACGAGGGCGACTTCTTAAGGGCGGGAGCCCAGCTCAGGGATCCGGTCAACGAGGTCACAGCCTTCCGCTATTCGGACTCAGCTTTACAGGCGGTGGCGGTCGAGAAGTCGGGATTCAAGGGCATGCGATTGTTGGTGGACTCCGCTCTGGTCACAGGGGCGGTGCAGCAAGCCACGAAGATCCCATTCGATACGCATACGCTTATCCCCTTTCGGAAGCTCAAATACAGTCATTATCCCCAAACAGTCAAAGATCAGTACAGTGACTTCCTGTGGATGGCCGGTGAGTCAGAGGAAGAGTGGCACAACCTTGAGCTGCGGATGACAAGTCGCCTCCGATATTCTTCGGGCGACCCTGAGGAGTTGGCTCAGGCAGCTGCTACGCAGATTCTGTTTCATGAGTGTGCCGCGATCCGTCAGAGTGTCATTGGTAGAGCAAAGCGGCAGAAGGAGCGGGAAGGTCAGACAGAGGCAACTGAGTAGGTCACGCCGCCGGCCCGGTCGTGGCCTTCCGATAACGAACGAGCTGCGCCTACGCCGCGCGTTGCGCGGCTCCGGAGTACAGCGGCGCAGGGCGTGTGGACCGCTGGAAGCGGACCAGGAAGCATCGAAGAGAGGAGCCTCGAAGGGGCGTTAGGGCTCGCCGGCGTCGCAGCTCTTGAACGTTATGCGTCATGCGTCGGCGTTTGCTCACGCCTCTACGGGCTTAGGGTCATTCGGATCTACGGCCAAAGAGCCGAACATCCCTCTACATGGTGATATTCAATGGATAAGCTCACTGCCGCCCCGAGAATCAGTTCCGGAGCGGACCATGTCCAAATACTTTCCTGGGTGGGCTTCATCTCTGGCGCTGTTCTCGTTTTCTTGCTGCTGCTTACGGCGGGAGAGATGCTTGGGTCATATCGAGATGGAGCCGACCTCCTCGCTTACGTAGCCGTTGCGGTCATACCCGCGGCCGCTGCGACACTTCTCTCGCTTCGCGGGAAGTTCGCATGGGCCTCGGCCATTGGCGTCTGGTATCTATCCCTGGGATTTGTCAGTGCGGTTGATGGTGTCCTGGCGACGCTGGCGAATGCGGTATTGTTGTTTGCGGCTCTTATCTTGTTCCTTTTGCCGTTCGTCCGCGCAACGCTGCTCAAAGTAGCCACTGAACGGGAGTTGCACGACGCCTAATATCTCGGTACCCGCTGCGTCGCTGGCGCGGCTTGCCCTTCGGAAACGCTACGCGTTCGGGAACCGCTAATACGTTAGACGCCATCGCCCATGCCAATTCGGCTACGAGGACGAAGTCGAGAAGCTCTAAAGGGGGGAGGTAATGAAGGGGAAGGAAATCAGACGGATCTTGCTCGAGATCGTTGCGGAGCGGGACGGTGAGCCAGGCACTTTGCAGGCTGGCTCTGTCTTGCAGGAAGCTGGCCGACGCCTGGCGGACGGCCGTCTCGAACTGGGCCAGCAGCAGGCACTGTTGACCGCATGGTATGACCTCTTTTGTACTGGGCTTCTCTCATGGGGCTACAACCTGCAGAACCCGAACCCCCCGTTCGTGCATACGACTGAGGTGGGACGCCGCACCCTCGCGCACCTGAGTCGAGACCCCTACAACCCTGACGGCTACCTTGGCGAAATCAAGGCGGACATCGCCGCATACCCTGTTGCCGAATCGTACCTTCGGGAAGGGGTCGCCGCATTCGTGAACGGGCTCCACCGCGCTGCAGCCGTGCTCTGCGGGGCAGCGACAGAGGCTCTGGTTCTTGCTCTCCGGGATGAGCTTGTGGCCCGGATCTCGGCCCTAGGACAGACGCCCGGGGCCAAGCTCAAGGACTGGCGCGTCAAAACAGTCCGCGACGAGCTCAACGTCCTGCTCACCACGCGGAAGAAGGATATGGACAACCGCCTGTGGGAACGCTTTTCAGCACATTTCGTCCCGGCGTCAGACCAGATCCGAATAGTCCGCAACGATGCGGGGCACCCAAGGAGTATCGAGCCGATCTCCGAGCCTATCGTTCACGCAAACCTGCTGTTGTTTCCTGAGTTCCTTGCCCTAGTGCGAGAGCTCACCACATGGGTGAAGAGCGACTATTGATGGTGCGAAACTGCGGCCAATCGCCGTGGTTCTGCTAGCTTAAGTGGAAGATGAGACATGACATTCGTCTTGGGTATGGGCACCCCTCCGTTGGGGGTGATTTGTGCGGACACGCGGATGAATATGAGGACCCCTGCGGGCGGCATTGACCGGAATGACACGGGGGAGCTTGACCTGTCCCTTCGAGATGGGTCGGTTCTCAACATCCCGCCCATCCGGCGGAAGATAAGGCGGTTTGACTGGGGGTGGGCAGCAGGCGCCGGAAGTTCTCATCTGCTGAATGTGGCGATCTTCGATCATCTGGCCGATGCCAAAGTACACGAAGCAAACGACATTTGCTCACATGTTTCGAGCGCAGTGGAGCAGCGCGGGGATGCGATCCGATCTGAGTTTACCAATCCCGATCCCGCAGACCGTGTAGGAATCATATGCCTCTTTGATGACGGATCGCGCTTCTCGGTACGGCAGTGTGTGGTCGGATCGGAGTTTCACCAAGTAGAGAATGCGGATTACGCCATGTCGTTTCCCACTGATGTCGGAAGAGGCTTCTCTAGGGAGTGGAACCAACATGCAAGTGAGCTGCTGTTCGTACCTGAGAACAGCACTGGCTTGTGGGAGTTGGCCCGACGGGTCGCAGGCATCATCCACGCAGTTCACGAGAACAGCGCGTCGGTGAGTGATTGGATGGACCTGATTCTGATGGTACGACAGAACCAGTCTCGGACGATCACCCTGCAGTTGCATGCCCGGAGCAGTGAGGTACGAACGGCCGATGATTCATGGATAGCTGGACAATTCCAACGTATCTGATGACGCCATGACGAGCCATGGCGAATAACAACGCCTGTGCGGACTCCGGGGCTTCGACCCTCCGCTGCAACCCTTCGGCTCCTCAAGTCTCGTGCGGGGACGTGCCAGCCGAAAAGTTCGGCAACGCCAGATACGTTCTCCGCCACTGGGCCGTGCACCCAGAGCCGATGTGTGAACAGTTGATCCGTCATTGGCGACTGGCGCCGCGATCCAGCGCACCCGTATAGTCCGGCCAAGACTCCGCGGCGACCTGCGGCGTCCACTTCCACCGTTGCCGAACTCAACCCCGTGATTGGCCTTGAACCTAACGCCCCACCATGCGAAGTACTTTGCCCATGATCTGACCCGACGGGCCAGTAGCGGCATGGACCGGCTGTCCATGGCGTTGTTCGATGCGGCCGTCGACCTGAACCCGCATCAGATCGAAGCGGCATTGTTCGCCCTGCAGTCGCCCTTGTCGAAGGGCGTGATTCTGGCAGATGAGGTGGGTCTGGGAAAAACGATCGAGGCGGGAATCGTCCTTTGCCAGTTCTGGGCCGAGCGAAAGCGGCGTCTACTTGTGATCAGCCCGGCTTCGATTCGGAAGCAATGGGCACTGGAACTTGAGGAGAAGTTCAACCTTCCCGTTCTCGTGCTGGACGCGAAGGCGCATCGAGAGGCGAAGCGAACCGGCCATGATCCCCTGGCAGCAAAGGCCGTGGTGGTCATGTCCCATCACTATGCGAACCGGCTTCGCGATGATCTCAGGTCGGTCGCATGGGATCTGGTGGTGATTGACGAGGCCCACAAGCTCCGCAACGCCTACCGGCCAAGCAACAAGGTGGGACAGGGCATTCGCTGGGCCACGGAGGACCGCCGCAAGCTGCTTCTGACGGCGACGCCCCTTCAGAACTCTCTCCTCGAGGTCTACGGCCTCTCGACCTTGATCGACGAGCGCCTCTTTGGCGATGTCAACTCCTTCCGGTCGCAGTACGCCACGGCGGGGAGCAACCTGGACAGCCTCAGGCAGCGGCTCGCCGGGTTCTGTAAGCGCACGCTCCGGAACCAGGTAACCGAGTACATCCGCTACACGGAACGTCGACCTCTCACGCAGCCGTTCCACCCTACCGACGAAGAGCATGCGCTTTACGAGGCGGTCTCAGGCTTCCTGCAGCGGGAGGACAGCTACGCCCTGCCTCGCCGGCAGCGTCACCTGACGGCCCTCATTCTCCGTAAGCTGCTGGCGTCGTCATCGGTGGCCGTGGCCGCCACGCTCGACGTGCTCCGGGAGCGTCTCAAAACGCTCCGTGACGAGCAGGCGAAGGACGATGCCGAGTTCGCGGAGCGGCTCATCGAGGACGAAGACATCGAGGACGACCTCCTCGATGAGATCCTCTCCGCCGAAGGGGATGAGGATGATGAGGCCGACGATGCCTCCCCGCCCATCGACCCCGCGCGCCTACAGGAAGAGATCGGGGTCCTCCAGCGGCTTGCTGAGCGCGCCCGGGGGATCGACGTGGATACGAAATCCAGGACCCTTCTCAAGGCGTTGGAGATCGGGTTCGATCAGATGAAGTCCACGGGTGCCGCACGAAAGGCTCTGGTCTTCACGGAATCGCGACGCACACAGGCCTACCTAAAGGACTACCTGGAGCGGAACGGGTATCGGGGCCAGGTCGTGCTCTTCAACGGATCGAACGGGGGTCCAGAGCCGACGGCGATCTACAATCGGTGGGTGGATGCGAATCGAGACAGTGGACGGGTGTCCGGTTCACGCGCGGTGGACGTGCGCACCGCGCTGATCGAGCATTTCCGCGATGACGCGTCCATCATGCTGGCCACGGAAGCAGCCTCCGAAGGCGTGAATCTCCAGTTCTGCTCACTGGTGGTGAACTACGACCTGCCATGGAACCCACAGCGCGTGGAGCAGCGGATCGGGCGGTGTCACCGATACGGGCAGAAACATGACGTCGTCGTGATCAACTTCCTCAACGAGCGAAATGAGGCGGATCGGCGGGTGCTCGAACTTCTGACCGAGAAGTTCACCCTGTTCAGCGGTGTCTTCGGTGCGTCGGATGAAGTGCTTGGGAGCATCGAGTCTGGCGTGGACTTCGAGAAGCGCATTCTCGCGATCTACCAGGAGTGCCGCACGCCCGAGGAGATCGATGCCGCCTTCAAGAAGCTCCAGACGGAGATGGACGAGCAGATCCGGACGCGTCTTGATGAGACTCGACGTCAGCTATTCGAGCACTTCGACGAGGATGTGCACCAGCGACTGCGCCTCCAACTCGCCGATGCACAAGCTCAGCTCGACAGGGTAGGCAGGCGATTCTGGACCCTGACAGGCTTCATGCTTGCTGGCCGAGCGGAGTTCGATGAGACGGCCCTGGCGTTCGACCTTCATGCGCCCCCTCGCGACGACATCGCCAAGGGGCGGTACCACCTCATTTCCAAGTCCCACCCTCAGACCGAGGACGACGGAGCTGACGAGCCCGGCCGGTTCCTCTACAGGCTGTCCCACCCCCTGGGGGAGCATGTGATGGCCGAGGCCAAGGACCTGCCTACGCCGCCTGCGTCCATCGTCTTCGATGTGACCAATCACCCAACCCGGATCCACGTCATCGAAGCGCTGACGGGAATGAGCGGCTACCTGTCGCTGACACGCCTGGTGGTCGACTCGTACGAGCGGGAGGAGTACTTGCTCTTCTCGGGGTTCGACGAATCAGGGCCGTCGATCCCTCAGGAAACGATGGAGAAGCTGTTCTTCTGCTCTGCACGGATCGAGGAAGATCGCGATCGGACTGGCGTCGTTCCGCCCTCCGTCTCCCAGCGCCTGACCGCTGAGGCGGAGCAGCACGCCCGCGCGACGGTCAGTCGCTCCCTGGAGGAGAACAGCCGCCATTTCAACGAAGCGCGGGACCGGCTCGAAAGATGGGCCGACGACTTGGTGATGTCAGCGGAGAAGGCGCTGCTCGACACCAAGGAGCAGATCAAGGTTATGCGGCGATCTGCCCGCCAGACCGAGACACTGGCCGAGCAGCACCAGATCCAGGAGAAGATCCGGCGGCTGGAACGACAGCAGCGTCGGCAACGGCAGGAGATCTTCCAAGTGGAAGACGAGATCATGGAAAAGCGGGACGCGCTCATCGATTCGCTGGAGCAGCGTTTGGCGCAGACGACCCAGAGGGAAACCCTGTTCACGATCCGATGGATGGTTCGCTGAGGTGAGCTCCGCACCTTCATCTGGCCGAGCTATGTCCTTGCGATCCGCTGTGTCCTCGGTTTACGTGGCTGCAGGCGCATGGCTTGGCGATCCTTGCGCTATTCGAGGAACGATGAATCGACCTCCCCGACTTCCCCGGAAGAACTCATGACTGAGAAGTACGACAAGCTGAAGGCCCTGCTGAAGGAGCTCTTTCAGCTCGACAAACCCGAGCTGGATTTCGGCCTGTACCGGATTATGCACGCGAAGGCGGACGAGGTCACGCAGTTCCTGGATCAGGACCTGCTGCCCCAGGTCCAAGCGGCATTCGGGCTTTACCAGCCGGCCGACAAGGCGGAACTCGAGAAGGAGTTGGCCAAGGTGATCGCCGGGATCGAGGCCGCAGGCATGAACCCCGCTGACTCGCCGATTGTGAAGGACCTGCGCGCTCGCCTGACCAACGACGCCGTGGACATTGGCGCCCTGGAAAGCGAGGTGTACGATCACCTCTTCCGGTTCTTCCGCCGCTACTACTCGGACGGCGACTTCCTGAGCAAGCGGGTCTACAAGCCCGGGGTCTACGCCATCCCGTATGAGGGCGAAGAAGTCACGCTCCACTGGGCTAATAAGGACCAGTACTACATCAAGACCAGCGAGTATCTGCGCGACTATGCCTTTCGGCTGAGGCCGAACGATGCGCAGAACCCCATGCGGGTGCACTTCCGTCTGGTGGACGCCACCGAGGGCGAGCACGGGAACGTCAAGGAGGCGCAGGGCAAGGACCGGGTCTTCATCCTCGCGGGGGCCGGGGAATCGGGGCGCGACTTCATCGCCGAGGAGGACGGGCCTGAGGGACCGGAGCTCGTCCTTCATTTCGAATACCGACCGGCCACCATGCGGGACTGGCCCCCGGAGCAGCGAGAGGAGGAACGGGAGCGCCTCAAGAACCCCAAGCCCCCGAAGCAGAGGGATCTGAACTCCTTGGCCGTGGAGCGCGTGTTGGGTCAGACGGACGCGGAACTCACTCCGTGGCTCGCGGAGTTGAGCAAACCCCACGTGCTTTCCAGCAGCGAGGCGGCGGACCACACGCGCCTCGAAGCCCATCTGCGACGCTACAACGCCCGCCACACCTTCGACTACTTCATCCACAAGGACCTAGGGCCCTTCCTGCGCCGGGAGCTGGACTTCTACATCAAGAACGAAGTCATGCACCTGGACGACATCGAGAGCGAGTCTGTGCCCCGAGTCGAGCAGTACCTGTCGAAGATCAAGGTCATCCGAAGGATTGCCGGCAGGATCATCGACTTCCTCGCTCAGCTCGAGGACTTCCAGAAGAAGCTCTGGCTCAAGAAGAAATTCGTGGTGGAGATGTCGTGGTGTGTCCGGGTCGGCTGTATTCCCGAAGCGTTCTATGCGGAAATCGCGGAGAACGAGGCACAGCGGGAGGAATGGGTGGCGCTACACGCCATCGACGAGCTCCAGGCAGATCAGGGGGACCTGACGAGGCCGAGGTACAGCGAACCGCTCACGCCGGAGTTTCTTAAGGCGAACCCGACGCTGATGGTGGATTCGCGCCAATTCCCGGAGCAGTTCACTGAGCGGCTAATGGACGCGATGGGGGCCGTGGACGAGCAGACGGACGGGGTGCTGTTCCACAGCGAGAACTTCCAGGCGCTGTCGGTGATGGAGGCGCGGTACCGGGAGCAGGTCAAGTGCGTGTATATCGACCCACCGTATAACTCCCCTTCAAGCGAAATCGCATATAAGAACGACTATCTACATTCGAGTTGGCTCTCGTTAATGCAAGGTAGGATTGATCTCACAGAGCGAATTCTTGGCGATGGCACGTACGTCATCGCGATCGATGAGAACGAGCAAGAGCGACTGGGTACGATGCTCGACGAAACCTGGCTCCGCTCGTTTGTCCGCGTTTGCGTAAGCGTTCGACACAACCCGCGCGGCGTTCAGGGTCGCAATTTCTCCCATTGTCACGAGTACGCCTACTTCTTGTATCCATCAGATCAAAAGACGTACATCGGAGAGCGGGTGCTGGAGGAAGCGGACGTTCGGAACCTCCGGGATAGCGGCCTCGAATCGGACCGAACGGATGCCAGGAACTGCTTTTATCCGATCGTGGTGAAGGAGGGCGCGATTGTCTCGATCGGGGCGGTTCCCGACGACGACGTACACCCACCACAGAATCAGAACGGCGCAGAGGGCACCATATCGGTGTGGCCGATCGACACCAGTGGGCGGGAGAAGAAATGGCGGTACGCACGTCAGTCGGTCGAACGAATCCTCCCGAAGCTTAAGGTGCGGGAAACCCGCGGGAAGTTGGAGATATATTTCGCGAAGGACACGGGAACGGTCCGGACGCTTTGGTCGGAACCCCAATTCGATGCGAGCGAATACGGGACCAAGCTGCTACAGCAAATGTTTGGCACGAGGGACCTAGCGTTCAGTTACCCGAAATCACTCTACACGCTCGTCGAAACGATTCGGGTTACCACCGGGACGGGACAGGCCTCCATCCTCGATTACTTCGCCGGCTCCGGCACCACCGGCCACGCCGTCATCAACCTGAACCGCGAGGACGGTGGCCAACGCAAGTTAATCTTGGTCGAAATGGGCGACTACTTCGACACCGTCCTCCTCCCCCGCCTCAAGAAGGTCACCTTCTCCCCAGAGTGGAAGGACGGAAAGCCGAAGCGCCTGGCCACCCCTGAGGAAGCCGAGCGCAGCCCTCGCATCATGAAGGTGGTGCGACTGGAATCCTACGAAGACACGCTCAATAACCTGGAAACCCGTAGGAGCGACCCGCAACAGGACCTCCTGGACCAGCCACAAGCCCAGGGCGAGAACGGTTTGAAGGAGCAGTACCTGCTGCGCTACATGCTCGACGTGGAGACCCGGGGCAGCCCGTCCCTTCTGAACATCCCGGCCTTCGCCGACCCCACCGCATATGAGCTGAAGGTGAAGCGCCCGGGCTCGGACGAGAGTCGTGAAGTGGCGGTCGATCTCCTCGAGACCTTCAACTGGCTCATCGGCCTCACGGTCCGGCACCTGGCTGTGCCTCAGTCGTTCACCGCCGACTTCGAGCGTGACGAAGAGAAGCGCCTGAGCCTCAAAGGTCGCCTCCGGCAGGAAGCCGACGGGCCACACTGGTTCCGGACGGTGACCGGTAGCCTTCCGGATGGCCGGAGAACGCTGGTCATCTGGCGCAAGCTCACCGGCGAGCCGGAGGAGGACAACCTCGTCCTCGACGAGTGGTTCACGAAGCAGGGGTACTCGAGCAAGGACAGCGAGTTCGATCTCATCTACGTGAACGGGGGCAACAACCTGGAGAACCTGAAGACCCCCGAAGACACCTGGAAGGTGCGGCTGATCGAGGAGGATTTTCACCGGCTCATGTTTGCGGCCGAGGTGGGGTAATGGCGCGCCGACGCTCGAGCAGTCGCCCGCAGGTCCCCTTCAGCCACAAACTCGTCCTGAACCGGTGGTTGCTGTCGCTCTTCAACGTCGAGCGCTTCGACCAGCTCGCGGAGCACCTGCGGGGCGAAGCCCTTGAAGGGCTGGACGAGAACAACATCCACCACTTCCATCACGCGCTCACGGCCCAGCTCTTCAACCTAACCCAGCTCTCGACCGAGCTGCTCCTCGAGTACGACCAGAACATCGTGCGACACACGCAGCGCCTGAACGAGCGGCGGATCACACGGGGCGAGGAGCCCATCACCTGGAAGTACTTCCAGTACCTGACCCTGCTCTTCACCGAGATCTACCTGGACCGCTACTTCCGCGATCCCGCCGCGCTCCTCGGGGTTCTGAACGAGCAGGTCGAGGTCCTGAACGCGGATCGCCCGGAGGCCGATCGGGTCACGCCCTTCGATGAAGAGGCCGAGGCATGGCCACAGCTGAACAAGGTGGCGTTCTGGATGGCCACAGGCAGCGGCAAGACGCTGCTCATGCACGCCAACATCCTCCAGTACCAGCACTATCTGGACAAGCACGGCCGCCGGCGTGAGCTGAACCGCATCCTCCTGCTCACCCCAAATGAGGGGCTCTCCCGGCAGCATCTGCGCGAGTTCGAGGCCGCAGGCATCGAGGCGGAGCTCTTCGACAAGGACGGGCGGGGCCTTTTCAGTGGGCAGGCGGTAGAGATCCTCGACATCCACAAGCTCAAGGACGAGATGGGCGACAAGACGGTCGCCGTGGAGGCGTTCGAGGAAAACAACCTGGTGCTGGTCGACGAGGGACACCGAGGTGCCTCTGGTGGGGCGGACGGCACCTGGATGAGGTTCCGAAACGCCCTCTGTGAGCGGGGTTTCTCGTTCGAATACTCCGCCACCTTCGGGCAGGCGGTGAAAGGGAATGCCGCGCTCACAGACCTGTATGCCAGAAACGTCCTCTTCGACTACTCCTACCGATATTTCTACGGGGACGGGTTTGGGAAGGATTATCAGATCCTGAACCTCGACGAGGGCACGCAGAGGGACCATCTCGAGCTCTATCTGGTCGCGTGCCTCCTGTCGTTCTTTCAGCAACAGCGCCTCTACCAGGAGAAGGTTGAGGCGTTTCGGCCTTTCGAAATCGAGAAGCCTCTATGGATCTTCGTTGGAGGGAGTGTAACCGCGACGCTTGCGAGGAAGGACGCTTCCGACATTGTCGAGATTCTTCAGTTCCTCGCACGCTATGTGTCCGACCGCACCGCCAGCGTCCAGCGCATCCATCAGGTGCTCAACCAAGGGCTCATCACGGCTGCGGGCAAGGATCTGTTCGCTGGGCGATTCAGCTATCTCAACACGTGCGGTCTTACGCCGGCCCAGGTCTACGACGAGACCCTCACCATCCTCTTCAACGCCCCTGGGGGCGGCCAGCTTTATGTGGAAAACCTGAAAGGTGCCGACGGCGAGGTGGCGCTCCGTCTCGGGGCCGAAAACGATGCCTTCGGGATCATCAACGTCGGGGACGATACGAAGCTGGTGAAGCTGTGCGAAGAACACGGTCTGAGCACCGGAGACAGGGAGTTCTCAGGGTCACTCTTTGACGAGATCAACCTGTCTGAGTCCACGGTGAACCTGCTCATCGGCTCAAAGAAGTTCACGGAGGGGTGGAGTAGTTGGCGCGTTTCCACCATGGGACTCATGAACGTCGGAAGGGGTGAAGGCGCCCAGATCATCCAGCTCTTCGGCCGCGGGGTGAGGCTGAAAGGGTACGGCACTAGCCTCAAGCGGAGTGCGAAGACCGACCTACCCCAGGGCATCGACCGCCCCAAGTACATCGGGCTGCTCGAGACCCTGGGCATTTTCGGCATCCACGCGGACTACATGGCGCAGTTCCGAGACTTCCTGGAGGAAGAGGGCCTACCCACGAACGACGAGCGCGTTGAGTTCCTCCTTCCCGTGTTGAAGAACCTGGGCACCCAGAAGCTCAAGACGATCCGGCTCAAGAAGACGATCAACGGGGTGAGCACTGAATTTGGCGACGCCTTTCGCCGGCTGGCTCCGATTCCGACGCTGGCGCGGCCGGACCTCGGGACCGATCCGAGCACTGAGTATCTGCTCAAGAACCAAGTCGTGCTGAACTGGTATCCGAAGATCCAGGCGCTCAAGTCCCGTGGGCTCGCCGGAGGCGACGAGGAGGCCGCGACGAACCAGGCGCATTTCACCAAGAAGCATGTGGCGTTCCTTGATTTGAATGTCCTGTACTTCGAGCTGGAGCGGTTCAAGGCCGAGCGCGGCTGGTACAACCTCAACCTGACGAGGGAGGCCATTGAAGGCCTGCTTCTGGACCAGAGTTGGTATCGCCTGTTGATTCCTGAGGGAGAACTGACATTCGATTCGTTCGATAGAGTGCGCCTCTGGAGCGAAATCGCCTTGTCCCTTCTCAAAAAGTACACCGAGCGCTACTACACCTTCCGCAAACGTGAGTGGGAGCTCCCGCATCTCGAGTACCGCTACCTCGAGGGAGATGACCCGAACTTCCTGGTTGCCAAGGAGTCCCCCGATGACGGGTACTACCGGATCCTGATAGACCAGTCACAAGAGGAGATCGTCGCCAAGCTGGCGGAACTCAAGGAGATGATCGAAGGTGGGGACCTGAAGCCCTGGGAGTTCAAGGGGATGAAGGCCGTGTGGTTCGGCCGACACCTCTATCAGCCCCTCCTGTATCTGGACCGAAAGTTGGTTGAGATCAGTCCGGCGCCGCTCAACGAGGGTGAACGACGATTCGTCGAGGACTTGCGAGCATTCCACGACAGCCATGACGAGTTCTTCGAGGGACGTGAGTTTTACCTGTTGCGCAATCTGAGCAAGGGCAAAGGGGTTGGCTTCTTCGAAGCAGGGAACTTCCACCCGGATTTCATCCTCTGGATGCTAACTGACGAAAAACAGCACGTGATATTCGTGGATCCCAAGGGCATCCGAAATCTCGGGGCCTCCGACCCTAAGATTCGATTTCATGAGACGATCAAGGAGATCGAGGGACGCCTTGGTGACCCGTCGGTGAACCTCGAGTCGTTTATCGTCTCGAACACCCCGTCGGCCACCATGGCTATGCTGTGGGACATGAAGAAGACGGATATGGAGGCGCGCCACGTTCTGTTCCAGGAGGAGGACCAGTCCAGCTACGTTGGGCGGATGCTGGGCGCGGCGGGTGCCGGCGGAGGGAAGTGATTGAGTTGGTTGCCCGGGAGGGAACAGATTGGCGCTACCACGCGTCCAACGGCGGGTAACAACGGGTTGCCGCGGCGGGCGCTTGCGCGACCTTGCCCTCCGCTTTTGCTCCGGGACATGCCTCCGGCACGTCAGGCAGTTTAGAACGTCATCAGACACTCCCGTAGCCAGATTCCCCGCAGGGGGCAGCATGAAATTAGAGTCTGTGCCTGAGGCGCTCTCACGACTCGACGGTTGGGTCAATAGCCTTGCCAACATGTTGCCAAGGCCCGTCCGTGCGGATGTAATCACTGGGGGCTTCGTCTGGCGGTTCGAGAAGGAAGGCCTCGAAGTCCTACTGCTCGCAAAGGTCGTGCGGATCAGCTCCGCTCTGGGTGCTGCATGGGAACTGGCGAATCTCGGCTATACAACCGAGTCCAGCGCCCTGCTAAGGCTGGTTGATGACTTCGCGGAGGAGATCCGATTCATGGCCGAAGCCCGTATCGAGGGTAGGGAGACCAAGGCCCAAACGGATTTCCGTGAGCAGTTCTTTCGCGAGCCGCCGCGAACCCCCGATGAGTTCCTGGAGCAGGAGAACAAACATTACGTGTCACGACGAGAGATGAAGAAGGCGTCAAAGAGGTTGGCGGAGAAGGCTGGCCAGGATGGCGGGCTGCTGGATCGCACCAGCTCCTTTATCTCCTATGGTCTGAACCAATACATACATGGTACGTACGGGAGCGCCATGGACCTGTATCACGGGAGGTTGCATCGGTTCATGGTGCGAGGACTCGATGGTCAGCCGAAGACCAACACTCTCGCGTTCGTAGGCAGCAAGGCTACCGGGGTTCTCCATGCCGTGGAGTTGGTGGCGATACTGTATGGTGCCTCGGTTGTCGCAACCGAGATCAGATCCTTTCTTATGGAGGCGGACCCTGACCTACCACGGAGCTAGGGAAGGGGCACCAAGTGGAAGGTCACGATCGCAGCGCCAGCGGAGCGTCCGAAAGCAACAAGTGTCTGGTGCACGTCGGCATTCGGAATTGCCAGCCCTTAGGTTCTCGGAGGGAGCGTGAAGCTTGGCGGCGGTGAGTATCTCTTGTGTGCGCTGGATACGAACATCTACAGCGAACTAAGCAAGGATCCAAGGACGTATTTCGCAGGGCTTCGGGCTGTGCTTGGAGATCGGCCTTGGCTGCTGTGCTTTTCGCCGTACAGCCTCTTTGAGCTGAGAGCTGCGCCAGCCATCTACGAGCGGTTTCTTGACATCTTCGACGTAGTGCCCTGCGCGATTCTAAAGAATGAAGAGCAGTTGTTCACCGCCGAACAAGGAGTCTATCCTGCCTGGCAGAATGTCGACCCACTCCTCTTCGGTTTCTCGTCTCTGAATCGGCCCAAGGGGATGAATCTCCGAAATCTGCTGACCCTGGTCTTCGAACAGGACGAGACGATTGCTCGTGAGGAGGAGTGGCCATCGTTGAAAGTGGAGTTACTTCAGAACTGGCGTGACCTGAAGAAGAACTATCCACCAAAAGGAAGGTGGTACCAGCTGCATGAGGCGCGGGATTTCGCAAGGAGGGCTACTCTCCAGCAGATAGCGTGTAGGGACGGTGCATGGGTTCGTGAGTTGAAGAGAAGGGGAGAGCGCCTCCAGTGGGAGGCGTTCCCCTCGGTGGCCATGACGCTCCTCACGGTCTTCCTCCGCCTGTACGAACCAATGGGCAGAACTGGGGTGCCCCAAGATGTATTCGACGTGTTGATCTCAACACCTACACCCTACGTCGACGTCGTTATCACGGAGGGTATGCAGGCAGAGATAGTTCGGAAAGCAGGCAAGTTGTTTCCGCCAATCCAGAAGGTTAGGGTGCACACGCTTCAGGATCTTCGCCAAGCCATCTCATGACCTGGTCGTGGCAAGGGATCATCTCGCCCAACTGCCGCAGTTCACGTGCGGCAACGCGACAGCTGGCAGAGAAATTTTGGTCACTCGCCACTCCCCTTAACCCCCCGGGGGGGTGGGCGATTGTTTTAAACCATCGGGCGGGGGCGGGCGCACAGTGAGTCCCCCCCCGCGCCGGAGTCCCTGGGGGGGGGTGGGGGTTGCCCTGGTACGGTCCCCGCACCCGTGAACCCCCGCGCCCAGTCGCATTCCACCCTTCCTGTAGCGTCCTTGCCCAGCATGATAGCCAGCGGCGCACCAAGCCTAGGATTCCTCGTCGTCACAGAGAGCTTCCGCATGAGAGGTAGCCCTCGCCCCAGCTATCGACGCCATGCAGCAATGTCCACCGGCTCGGGCGCGACGGTTGTAGGTTCCGGCTTGTGGGCCTGGCCCTCGAGATAATCTCGGAGCGCCGAAGGGGGAATCCGCCAGTCTCTGTTGTTGAGCTTGTATCCGGTCAGCTCGCCCGCGATGAGCCAGCTTCGTACAGTGGATGTCGCACGGCCGGTCTTTTTCGCCACCTCCGCCACGGTGAGGTGACGGTCATCTTCCCCCAGCGGATCCGCGACGAGGTCTTGGGTCCACGCGATAAGGTCGGCCCGGGTCAGCGTCACAGCAGAACTGTTCGAAGGGAGGGCCGCCACAAGCTGCTGGATCCTCTGAGAAAGGTTCATTCTACCCTCGTCTGTTGCCTCAAGAGCAGGCGTTCTGCCAAGGTTTGTAAGGCCATCTGATAAGATTGTGCCACTAACTGCGTCCTGGACGGTGGGATTTCTGGTCCTCGGTAGTCCACGGGGCGATCCAGGGCGAGGGTGTTCATTGGTCACCGCCTTCTCTGTCGGGTCCAGACGAGGCCGGTAAGCTCGCCCGCTTATCCAAGATGCCGATGGGAGAGCCTATGGCGGTTGATAGGCTGGCCAAGACCTGGAGGGGGTGTTCGCCGTCCCGGATCCTTCGGAGTGCTTCGTTCGGCAGTTTCGAGACGTCGATCTTTGCCAGAGTGCCCCTAAGGTCGAGGCGGTCCCCAAACCGCGCGGGTGAGTGCGCCTTCAGCAGCAGTGAGAGGAGGACATCCGAGAACTCGTGCTCCACGTAGGGTACGCCCACGAAGCCACTACAGCTCACGCAGCGGGGCACTGAGCACCGCAGTCGCCCGGACGCATCAGCGATGTGGAGCCGCCGGTAGTGGCCGCACTCGCATTCGTCCGGGTGGAGAAGCGGTTCGCCGGTCCGAGCGTGGAACCGGTAACGCCGCACACCGTGAAGCGCCCGCCTTAGAGCTTCGTCCTCCAGGAGCTGGGCAGCGGTCTGCCGAGCCAACTCAAGCGCGTGCTGGAACTCCCCGTCACGGAGCCAACCTGGGCCGTACTGAGTGCTGGGGTGGATACCCGCAGCCTCCGAGGCGAGGCGCCGGTTGCCAGTGGCTGCAAAGGCAGTAAGGAAAGCTCGCTTGCGGGGGTTCCGGATGTGGGAAAAGGGCGGCGCCCCGCCGGCATCACGCGCGTGCGTTGGGGTGGTGTGGTTGTCAGTCATCGGGCTGGCCTCCTACCCGATCGGGATCGGCTTGCATCCCCTCTCGCTCGTCTCGGAGATATTGCCGGTCCTCTTGCGAAGGCTCTGCGGGGTCCATTCTGTCGGGATGATCGGGGGCGAGCCCCTTTACTGCAGCAGTTTCATACTCGCCATGACCACCCTGACCATCGTTGCCGCTAAAGGGTTCCTGCTGTGACCGAGATCCGTGACCACCTCCTGACCGCTGCCGGGTCCATGGCGTGTGGTCAGGGTGGTCAGGGTGACCGGGCATTGTCTTCCCAATCAGGCCGATCCCGGTGTAGACATGCACCCGATCGTTTCCGGCCCGAGGGCGGGCCTTCCGAATCGTAGGACACGCAGATGACAGGTTCCGGCCGAACACAGCCTTGGTGCCCGAGTGTCGGTTGTCCTCGATGCACCAGTCCTTCCAGGCGTTCCAGAGATCATCCACGGGAACCGTGCCCCCACCGCCCACCGTGCACTTCTCTCGGACGAATGCAGAGATGGGGGAGGTGAGATCTTCGAGCTGCTGGAGTGCTTCACGGCCTGACGGCGGGGGCTCGAAACGACCGCGCAGGTTGAGTCGGTCGAGTCCCTCCAGCGCCCAGTTGAAGATCCCCGGGGCTTCGGTAAGGAGCTTGTCAGTAAGTCCAGGATCCTCTCGACCGAGGAAACTCCTAGTGAGGACGAAGAGCACGAACCGGGAGGACAGGGCACCAGATGAGTCGGACAAGCGCGGTAGCTCATTTGTCAGAATCATGAACCGGGTCGGGAGTCTCCCCGTCCATGGGTCACGAAACTTCCGATCTATGGTGAGAGAGTCCTCTCCTGAGATCGAGAGGAGGCGCTCCACTACCACCTGACTGTCAGCCTTACCCGACATGCGGGCGTCAGATACCAGCGCCAGCGGGCTCCCGATGAGCGGCTGCAGGCCGAAGTTGGTGCCGAGTCCGGCCATAGTGGGAGCGGCTACGTTGTGAGGCCCCAGAAGCCCAGTGAGGACTCGTCCGATGGTTCCCTTTCCGCCCCGCTTGGGGCCCACCAAGAGGAATATCTTCTGCTGGCGCGTGTCCCCGCCCAAAAGATATCCGAACACCTCCTGGAGGGTCGAGATAGACGACGGATCATCCCTCCAGAGCTGATCCAAGAAGGCAAGCCAATTGGTAGGACGCGGGGCCCGCGGGTCGAACCCGAAGGGCAAGGAGTGATACGTGAAGAACGCCGGAGTGTGGGCTCTGAGGGTGCGGGTCGGCACATGAAGGAGCCCATTACTCATCGAGATCGTTTCATGCGCCGGTGGATCCGTGGTGCCGTCTGTCCACATGGGGGCCTCACCACCTTCTAGGAGCACGGCAGCCCTCAGCGCATCAAGCACGTTGTCGATTCTGTGCCGGGTCGGGTCCCACCCCTGCAGGGTCGCTACCTCCTTCGTCACTTTCACGAACACTGCGTCTTCGAGGTAACGGTAGGCCTCGGCTCGAACCTCGCGCTCCTCCACCTCGGGCCAGCTGGTTCCGTTGTATCGATAGAAGCCCCCTTCGTGGTGTCGAAGGACGATCCCCGCTCTCGAGGTGTACACATCCTCCACGAATTTTCGTGCCACCGGTAAGGGTCGAGTGGGGGCAGGTACTTCCTTGGTGCTTGAAATTTCGACATCTGTGGCAGCCATGGCCTCCCTGACGGCACCTCGAATGGCGTTTCTCATGTCGCCCCCCTAGCCGAGAACGCGGATTCAAGGGTGCGGGCGATCTCCCGTTCTCCAAGCCCGGCCCGCGCGGCGGCATGGGCCAGGACCCGAGCCAACTGATAGGCGTCAGTTTCCCCGGCAGTTATGAATCGGGCGAGAGAGAATGCGGCGGCGTTCAGGCGGGCGTTTCGGGACCCCTCAGGGGTGCGGGCCAGCTCGCGGCACTCCGCCTCAATTGCGGCGGCCACGTATCGTTTCCCTTTGGGGGCGTCAGGCATCGGGAGGGGCGGGCCCTCCACTCTCGGTGGGGGCACCTTGTAACCCGCGAAGTCCTTCGGTCCGAAGCGAGGGCCACCGCCTTGGAGAAGCCGAACAGGAGCTGGTGGACTTCCTTTCCAATTCAAAGTCCCGGGGACCCGCAGCACCCGGGCCAGGTCGGGCGTGAAGTCCAATTGCCATCCGTGGCCCTCCATAGCCGCGTCTAGGAGGTACCGTTGCCAGTCGCGGGAGAGTTCGGCCGCCATTTCCCGTTCGGCATCGGAGTCGAGGATCCACAGCTCCCGGAAGCACCACCAGGGGTAGAGTCCACCTCCCGAATGAACGATCCCGGAAGGCGGGAGCGGGAGGCCGCCCAGGAAGGCCGTGGCCTCCTCCACCGTAGTGGGGAGGTCAGTCCGGTTCCGGTAGGGGGTGCGCAGGTCCAGGTCGCCCCAGAAGCCGGGAAGGGCCACCACTCCGGACGCATTGCCCCTGGAGGTCCCGTGGGGAGCCTCCCCTTGGAGTCCCACCCCGGCGTAAACGTCATGCTGCTGGGCCAGTCGTGCAGCCAGCACTGCGGCCTGCTCAAGTCGATTCCCCGGGACGGCATAGGCTCGGGAGTGCGGGAGCGTGAAGAGCACCAGAAATCCCGGGGCTTCCGAACCGTATAGGGCGGTCATGAAACGAAGGGTCGTTCCGGCGTCGCGGGTGCTCACCGGTCGTCCCTCGTCGCGGCTCGCAGCCGCTCGCGCCGCTTAGGCGGGGAGAAACGCAAAGTCCTTGCGAGCCGCAGGGCTGGCCACTCGCCGAGCCGCGCCTGGGGACTCATCGGTCTTCTCCATCGAGCCACTCTCTGAGGACATATCCGATGGATGACGCCTCCGGGAAATGCCCCCCGCAGTGCGCAACGCGGTGCCCGTCACCGTCGCCGGGCCGATCCCCCGCACCGTGCAAGTGGTCACGCCCGCAGTAGGGGCAACCGACGACCGTCAGGAGATCGTATCCACGGGAGCTAAGGCTGCGGAAAGCACGGACCACCGGCGCGGTCATTGTTCCTCCTGGGCAACTGGAGACGCCGACGTCCACTCGCCAGCAAGCTCTTCCCGGGCCGCCTTGAGAGCGAGGTCACGAAGAGCCGTTGACGTGTGAACCTCGCGCCGGGCAGCTATCGCCCGTATCAAGGCCCATTCAGCATCGGTGCATCTGACGGACCGTCGATGGCGGTGTGGTAACCCGCGGATGCGGTGAGTCTCGAACATAGGTTTTCTCCGGGGGGGGGGTGGTCGGACTGTGTGTCGGGCACCTACCTTAGACATATGACATCTGGGGACATGCTGGGTTCGTTGGTGGCGTTTGCCCGTGAGCTCAGAGACGACAGTGCATTCTGGCGGGATCGCGGCCTGAGCGAGGAGGAAGCTTCAAGTCTCTTCAGAGGTCCGGCCTGGATCGGCCTCGGAAAGCGGGAGATCGGTGGACGACCGGCGCGCCTAGAAGGGCACTTCGCGCCGTTCCGTCGTCCAGCGCCTACCCTACCGACGCATGCTCAGCTGGCCCATGTGCGCCTTCGACTGGCCGAGTTGACCTTAGAACTTGCACGCCCAAGCGGCAGGATTGGGTCGCTCCGGCGCAGGGACCGGGCAGGGGTCCGGTCGTGGCACAGGCGCCTTGATGTCCCGGCCAGGTGGGTCTGGCTGGTGCCCTCCGATGCCGAACTGCGGGCCATCGTGGCGCTCCGTTGCGTGCAGGCTGAATACCAGCCCGACGCGGCACTAGAGGCGCTGCGGAGCTACGCGTGCAGTGTGGGGGTTTCAGGCAGATACGCGAGCGATGCAGTGCACCATGCCGTGATGCAGCTGGCCACCTTCACACCCGGTGCCCTACCAGCCTACCTACGCAAGATGGGCAAGGTTCGTGCTGGCGAGGACACCCCAGCGCGGTCCACCGACCCTAACCTGTTTACGGTGCTCGATGCGGCCGCAGAGTTAGGAGTGACCCCCCGCACCGTGTACCGTTGGATCAACTCCGGTCACATCGAACCAGCGGATACTGAGCCCTACCTGTTCGAACGAGCCGAGCTCGAACGCCTCCAGGCTGACCGCCGCCCAGTCATTAAGGCCATCAAGAGCATCCGAATGTGTAGTTATGGTACTGCCCGGAAATGGGTGTGGCGCCGGCGGAAAGGCGGCCTTTCGGATGACGAGATCATCCAGGAGGCCCGTAGCCTCTCTTAGTCGAGCCCTCGGGTGTCGAGCCCTGTTTGATCCCGTCCCTCAGCGATGCACCTTTGTTTTGGCTTTACTACTCTCACGCCTGCGCCGTGAGGCGTCGATGCTGATCCTGTGGGGGATCCTAGTGCTTCTCCACCCGGTACTCCACCACGTCTGATCGCACGGGAGTTCGCTGAGCGTGGCCGTAGATGCGATCCACCAGCTGGGAACCACCATGCCCCATTTCCTTTTGGACCTGGAACTTGGAGACCTCCACATACTCCCACGCATCTGGGTCGTTTGGATCCCGACCTGGCTTCAGGATTCGCTGGACGGTCTGAAGCCGGGCGCTGCAGTAGGTATGACGGAACCTCCGGGTCCGGACCGATCCAGACTCCATCCCCACGAGCGCCGCCATCGCATCCAACGACTTCCTCAGGTCTCCGACGATGCCGCCGGTCTGGGAAGGGAAGAGCAGGCCGGAGGATCGGGAGGGGTGCCGCTGGGCGATCCAGTCCAGAAGGATCTCTTGAAGCTGAGGCCAGAGCGGAACTGATCTGACACTTGTTTGTGTCTTCAACCGCCGATGAACGTTCGGGCGGAAATGGATCAGGTCCCTCTCGAAGCTGATATCGTCAAGATCCAATCCCAGCACCTCCGCTCTGCGTCCACCTGTCAGCAGGAACGTGGCTATGATGGGAAAGAGTCCTTCGGTCGCAGTCATGCGGTTGCCTTCGACTCCCGGAGCCCTGTCGCCACGCCGCTCCAGGGCTCGTGCAGCCTCAAGTAGCCGGGCGGCATCAGCAACCTCCAGGAAGGCTGCCTCACCCTTCCACTTCCCGGTCGGCTTCTCCATGAGTTCCGAGACCGGGTTCCTCTCGGCGAAGCGGCCCTCGATCGCCCGCCGATACAAGCCGGAAACGGCGTTGAGGTAGTGACGAACTGTGCCAGGCTTCCGCTGGCCATTCCGTGCAAGCGCCTCTGCCCACTCGCGGATGTCCTCTGCCTCTATGGTGCGTGGATCTCGTTCGGAGCCAAAGAAGGTGAGGGCAACGCGGAGCCGATGTTCGAGATCGAGCATATGGGAGTGAGACGTAGCGCCTGCCTGATGCTTCTTCAACAAATGATCCTTCACCAATTCATCTAGCCGGGTGACCCGATGCTTCGGGGAGAGTCCCAACCGACCTCGGCGCTTTTCCTGAAGCTCTTGAAGCCGATCAGTGAACAAGACCATCGCTGTCTCGGGGTCCTGGGTGCCCCACGTGCGGCCCGGCTCAGGCAGGGCTTCACGGCCACCCCCTACGTCTTCGTAGGCGCGAAAATCCCCGTACGCGCGCCCGTTCCGCCAGTAGATGGTAGGGCCTCCAGGGCTGGCGCTTCCACTGCGCTTCCTCCGTTTCCTATTCCCTTTCCTCGCCGTAGAGGGATCCTCGAGGTCCCCTGCCGGCTTCACGGAGGCCGTCACACCATCCTCCCGGGCGCTCTGCCGCGCTAGCGATTTCGCCTGTTGAGACATTGCCCATCTCCTGGTTCGGGTCGTGTCGCAGCCTTGACCCAAACGCGCATATGGATCTACGTTCGATATGCTTGATCTTCAGGTCGGGCCATGGGCGGTTCCGTTGCGTCTCCATCGTGAGCAAGGGCCGCCCTAGCACGTTTATTAGGGAGTGTCACGCAACATCGCAACAGTTTTTGGCACAGTTACTCAGTTGGCGATTGGGTCGAAATGGCGTAAGTGTTTGAAGCGAAACGATTTCAGGGGCCATAGCTCAGTTGGGAGAGCGCCTGCTTTGCAAGCAGGAGGTCGCCGGTTCGATCCCGGCTGGCTCCATATCCCCACCTCAGAGGAGTGCGTCCAAATCATCCCGGGTAAGCTCGGCGTCCTTCAGGATCTTCCCGAGGAGCCCTGGGCCTATTGTTTCGCCGGCGTGGACCGGAACTGTGGTGCGGCGGCCATCCGGGTGTTGGAGTCGGTGGTGGCTGCCCTTCATCCGCACTACTCAGAACCCTGCCCCTTCCAGCGCACGGAGCAAGTCCTTACCCGTGACGCGGGGGAAGCGAGTCACGCCGTAACGCGCTCCACCCCCACGAACCCCACATGCTCCGATCCGTCGTCCTCCAGGGCCAACAGGATGGCCTCCCGGACGCGCTCCCGGAGTTCCTCCAGGGTACGGGCTTGGGTATGGCACCCCCGGAGTGCCGGAACGGTGGCCACGTACCACCCCTCCGAATCGCGCTCCGCGATAACCTCATACTCTCGGGCCATCCTCGCCTCTCCGGGTCCGTGTATAACCTCGGGGGTCCCTTCCTTCCGCCTCCCAGTGTGTTAGAACAGTACGGGGGCCCCTGAGGTTCCGCCAACGCTATCCTCTATCCCAGGGACTGATCCGGCTCCCGATGAAGACCACCGAAGCCGTGATGACCAGGGTCCACTGCATGAAAAAGAGGTTTCTTGGGAAAAGCGGGTTGCTCACCCGGGGCCAGGGGGCGGAGTTGAGGTACCACTCGGCGAGTCCCACCAGCCCACGAACAGAGTTGGCAGGAGTGCAACCCCAACACCCGGTCTCCCATCTCTGGGTCCTCAGGACCGATCTGTTTCCGCACCCCCCCTTTTTGACCCCATTGCGACGACGGTGGCCAACAACGGTGTCATGGCGGCCAATCTGACATCCCTCCAGTTCCCTTTGCCGTGCCGCCGACGCCCGGCGTTTCCGCGGAAACGTCTACGCTCCAGGTGTGTCATCGATTCAACCTTGACCGCTCCGAGGTCTTCCTTCTCCTACGTCTTCAGCAAGACAGCGGTTCCACCGCCCGAGAACCGACCTTGCCTGCCTTGCAGACAGGAGGTCGCCGGTTCGATCCCGGCTGGCTCCATTGGGGTCTGGGGATTCCCGGCTGAGCGTCACCCCTTCCTCCCCCGCGGCTCCTTCGCCCCGACCCGCGCCTCTCAGCAACGGATGAGAACGCGGCCTTCCCTCTCCTCGCCGGATGCGTACTCCCCGACGTCTTCGTCCCGGGAGTTGTTGTGGAAGACCGCCTCGATCACTGCGGTGCGGGCCTCGTGGTCGATCTCCACCGAAAGGAACTCACCTAACCCTTCGTCGTCACGCACGACCCACTGATATAGATTTCTCGAATCGCTGGCATCGTTCCTAGCCTGGGCAATGATCCGGTTCATGTCCTCGGTGAAGTCGGCGCTGAACGAGATGCGGCCTACTCCGTCGGGAAGGGGAGGTTGCTCCTCCGGGTCGTCCACGGACGAGACCTGCATCTCGGTGTCCGTGACGAAGCAGAGGATGGCGAGTTCGTGCCGTTCGCCGGCGATGTCGAAGACTGCCGTCCTCTCGCCGAGGCCGGAAAGCTCCCCGCTTGCGGGGTCGCCGCCCTCGTCCAGCTCTTGATCTCCTGATCCCCCGTCCGGCCCGCAAGCTCCCAGACTCAGGACGAGGCCGAAGATTCCGAGCAGGGCTCCGGTTCTCCGGCATACAGACATGTGTGTACCTCCGACGTAAAGCGAATGGCCATCGCAGCGCCCCTCCGACCGCAAGCTGGTAGACATCCAGCTTCGGATCGGCGCGGATGGAGCCGATGTGTCCGACGTGAGTCGAGGAGCATGAAACCCCAACGTCCTCAAGGCATGTAGCATAACGTAACAAATGGCCTACACGGCAAGCAAGCCTGACGGGGTCGGGCCCAGACCGATACCGAAAAAGGAAGACGAGGATGAGGCCATGACGACCAGCGTCCACGGCATGAAGAGGATGTCTCGGGGGAGAAGCGGGTTGCGAACCCGGGACCAGGGGACGGAGATCAGGTACCATTCGACGAAGCCGACGAGTCCCCCCCAGGAATCCGTGGACCGCGTAGTGCAGGATCAGGACTGCGGTGGTCGCGGGGTGTCACCGCTTAGGGCGATCCCGGTCCCCTGGTCTTCCGTCGACTCCCCCGGGCCCACCCAGTCTTCTCCGTAGAGCCGTGGACCACACTCCGTGCAGATGGAGTGGCTGAAGTAGGCTTCCGACCGCCGGGTCACATAGACTTCCACTGACCCCCAGTACCCTTCGTCATCCCGGACCTTCTTGCAGTGGGCACAGATGGGGATGAGGCCTCGGAGTGTCTGGATTTCCTGGGCGCTTCGGCGAAGCTCATCGTTCGCCTGTTCCAGGTTGCGGTTGGCCAGGATCAGGGCAGTGGCCCTCTCTCGCTGCTTTTTCCCGGTGTAGACCAGGATACCGGCGATCCCCACAGCGAAGAGGAAGAGCCCCCCCCAGATGGCAGTGAAGGTCCGTTGCCGCTGGATGGCGGCCTCCCTCAGGAGCTGCTCTTCCCGGAGCTCCACATTCTCTCGGGCCTGGCGTTCGATCTCACTCTGTGCTTCCATGGCAGCGATGCGCTGAGCCGCCCCCTGGCTGAAGAGGGAGTCACGGAGGGCAAGGTGAGCCTGGAGTTGTCTCAGAGCCTCCGCAGGGCGGTTGCGGGCTTCCTCCACCTCCGCCAGGGCCGCCAACAGCTCCACCGTGATGGGCCGCTGGTCCCGGGCCCGAGCTGCTGTCAACCCCAGCTGAAGCTGCTCACTGGCGGCTTCCAATCGACCCTCGGCCCGAAAGGCCTTCCCCAGTTCCAGCCGGGTGCGGGCCTCGTAACGGGGGCTCTCAGCTTGACGGGCCAGATCCAGCGTCTCCAGGAGATCTCCGATGGCTCCAGCCGCATCCCCTCTCATGACATGGATCTGCGCCAAACCCAACCGGTTCAGGACCTCCCCACCCAGGGCTTCGGGGGGTAGGATCTCCGTACCTGATCCCTGGACATAGGTTTCGAGGGACCGGCGGAAGAGCCCCTCAGCATCCGACAGCTCTCCCTGAAGGAGGTGCAGTTCGGCCAGGTTAAGGCGTGCGTAGGCCTGGCCGAAGACGTACCCGATGCGGTCGGAGATCCGGATGGCCTCATCGTAGGCGCTTCGGGCGCCTTCCAGCTGCCCCCAGTCCCGATATGTGAGACCCACGTTCGTGAGGGCCAGCGCCTCTCCAGCCTCATCGCCCAGCTGTCGACGGTACTCCAGCGCCTGCAGGAACCAGGTGAGGGCCAGCTCATAATTCCCCCACTGATAGTGGGCGGCACCCAGGTTGTTGAAGACCCGGGCCAGTGAGTTCAAGTCACCCAGGGCGCGTTGGAGTTCGGCGGCCTGCGAGAAGTGGGCTACCGCCGAGTCATATTCCACCTGATTCCAGAAAGCGAGCCCCAAGTCGTTGTGGAGGGAAGCCAGCGCTGCAGTGTCGGCCGTGGCGGCCAAAATTCCCACGGCTTCCCGACCAACTACGATGGCCTCGCTGTGTTGACCGTAGTAGGCATAGCCGGTGAGCAATTCCTGGAGGGCCAGGGCCAGGGCCTGGGGCGAGGAAGCCCTGGCCTCCTCCACCTGGGCTTCCAGGAGTGGAAGAGACGGAGGTTCCTGAGCGGAAATGAGCGAGCACGGCGCCAGCAGCCAGAGGACCCAGAGGAGGATCAGATGGTCCAGGGCGGGGCGCCGTGCGTTGTGGGGGCAAGCTTCATGAAGGGCGCGGGGTGTGGACATGGGCAATGATACAGGAAAGGGTGGCTCCCGATCTACCCGTTCCCCACTTTCCCTGTCCCACTCCGGGCTTCCGGACCGGACGGCCGCCCACCTCCGGCAGACTGGCCAATACAGGTAGTTATAAGTAGATTCAGGAATGGACACTGCTCTCCGTTCAGGCGTACCTCTCCACGAACAGATCTCCGGTTGGATTCGATCCAGGATCGAAGATGGGGAGTACACCGCGCACCTCCAGCTTCCCTCGGAGAACGACCTCTGCCGGCGCTTCAGCGTGAGCCGGGTCACGGTGCGCCGAGCCCTCCAGACCCTGGAGGCGGACGGGCTCATCTACCGCCGACAGGGGTTGGGATCCTTCGTCTATGATCGCCGAATGGCCCAGGGTTTGGTGCGCCTCACGGACTTCGCCCAGGATCTGGCTCGCGCCGGAATGGAGGCTACTTCCCGGGTGCTCCACAACGCCATGGAGGCAGCGTCCCCGGCCGAGGCGGAGCGCCTGGGGCTGGACGCGGGCACCTCGATCCTTCGCCTGGATCGACTTCGCCTGGGAGATGGAGAGCCCATCGCCCTGGATTCCACCTGGATTCCCCCATACTACGCCCAGCTCCTGGAAGGGCATGATCTGGCAAGGGAAACCTTGTACAGCCTCCTGGAGCGGAAATACGGGATCCCCGCCACTTCCGGCCGCTATCGAATCACGGCTCGCACGGCCGATCCGGAGTCCGCCCACCATCTTCAGGTGAAGCCGGGGAGTGCCCTCCTCGTGATTGAGCGCACCACCCGCACCCTGGGCCACCGTGTGGTCTACTTCCAACGGCGCTTCTACCGCAGCGACCGGATGGCGTACGAGCTGGAGTTGGCCAGGGAAGAAGGGGACGCTGGGGGTGGTGGGATGGGTGGAGGTGGACCCACCGATGGAGGCCTACCCTTGCGGGAGTTTGAAGCCGTGGTTCAGTCTGCTTCTCCTACCGCGCCGGCCGCCAGCAACTGATCCAACCCCCCCACGTTCACCAAAGACCAGGAGGTTCAGGGGGGAGAACCTCCACTTACACCAGGGCGCCCAGGTCTTCCCGGACCAGCTTTCCTCCGGCTTCCTCGTACGAAGCCAGCAGCCCGTCTACGTAACGAACGTCGAAGCCCTCCCGAGCCAGGAATGCTGCTGCTGCCGCCGAACGGCCGCCGCTGGCACAGTGCACCAGAAGGGTCTTTCCCCGGGGTAGGCGCTGATGGGCGTACGACGGGAGCCGGGTGTATGAAGCGGAGATTGCGCCGGGCACATGACCCGTGGCGAACTCCGCTGCGAAGCGCACATCCACCACGGCCATACCGTCCTGCCGCCCGAGCTTCACCACGTCCGCGAAGCTGGCCTCAGCGATGGTCCCGGCTTTCCCGCCCCCATCGAAGTAGCGGGTGAGGGTCTGCGAGGTGACGAAGGCGGGGACGTTGTCGTACCCGATGCGCACCAGGTCCCTTACCGCCTCCTCCACCTTTTCCTCTTCGATGATGAGCAGGAGTGGCGCTGTCTCGTCCTCCACCAGCGAGCCCACTACGGTGTTGAAGCTCTTGTTCATGGGAGCGTGGAGGGCACCCGGGATGTGCCTGGTCATGAAGCCGGACCGGTCCAGGCGGGTATCCAGTACCAGGGTGTTTCCACCGTCCACGGTCCGCTCCAACTCGGCCACGGTCAATTTCCGGGGGTGGGGGAGGGAGCCCAGGATGGGCACGCCCTTGTTGTTGTCCCGCTTCATCCGGGCGAAGTAGGTCTGGGGTTCGGGCTGACCCGCCAGAATGGCGTCCACGAAGGCTTCCTCACCCTGAACCGCCACCCCCAGAGAAGCGTTATAGAGCTTTTCGTAGCCAACCGTGGTCTGAGGTACGGCGCCCAGGGCCTTCCCGCAGGTGGATCCGGCCCCGTGGGCAGGCCACACCTGCACGTAGTCCTGCAATGCATTGAAGCGGGGCAGGGAGCCGTAGAGCTGACGGGCGGAGGGTTCCTGTACACCGTGCATCCCAGCTGCCTGTTCCAGCAGATCGGGACGGCCCAGATCTCCTACGAAGACAAAGTCCCCGGTGGCCACGCCGATGGGGGTGGTGGCTCCCGATCCCCGGTCGATGAGCACGTAGCTCATGTGTTCGGGAGTGTGCCCCGGAGTGTGGAGGGCCTGAATCTCGATGCCTCCCAGGTGGAAGGAGTCGCCATCCTTGAGGAAGGTGACGTCATAGCCGGCGTTCCGAGCCCAGTCGCTGGCCCACTCCTCACCACCTTCGTCGGAGAGGTAGATCCGGGTTCCGAAGCGCTCGGCCAACTCCCGGGCTCCGGATAGGAAGTCGGCGTGGATGTGGGTTTCGGCCACGGCGGTGATGCGAAGCCCCTCTGCCTCGGCGGCTTCCACGTAGCGATCGATATCCCGCTCGGGGTCGATGAGGAGGGCCTCTCCAGAATTCTGGCATCCCACCAGATAGGCGTACTGGGCCAGCTTCGGGTCGAAGAATTGACGGAAGAGCATGGTATCCTCTCAGTGATGGTTCGGTTCAGCGATGGTTCAGTGAGGTAGACGGGTGCGCACCAGGGCGTACGTCCAGGTGCCCAACATGGCAGACAGGATGGGGATGATGAGCACCGGCAGGCCGGCTCCCAGCAACGCGAACATGGGGCCGGGACATGCGCCCACCAGCGCCCATCCCATTCCGAAGAACGTTCCTCCCAGCCAGTACCGGGTTCCAGGGGGTGTCCCGTTGCCCCACTCCTTCGGCGCGATCTGGATGGGCTCGCCGTGAACGGTCTTCAGTTCCAGGCGCTTGATGATCTGGACCGAGAGGGCGGCCACGGCCACGGCACTCCCGATGATTCCGTACATGTGGAAGCTCTGGAACCGGAACATCTCCTGGATCCGGAACCATGACACCACTTCGCTCTGGATGAAGAGCACCCCCAGCCAGGCTCCCAGGAGGAGGTATGCCACGAGCGCCAGTGGCTCGTTGCCTTCCCTCAGGGCCTTGGCCCGGGTGTCGGGAGTAACCTGCTCCACATCCAGGCATTCGAAATCCGGTGGATCGAAGGCATCTTCGGTCACGGGAGGGGCCACCTGTTCCACATCCAGGCAGTCCTCCGCATCTGGAACCATGGTTCCCTGCGTTCTGGTGGTCATGGCATCAGCCCAGGATGAGGGGGAGGAGTACGAACGTCACCAAGAGTCCGCCGGCAAAGAAACCCAGCACGGCCACCAGGGAGGGGAGTTGCAGATCAGCCAGTCCAGAGATGGCGTGCCCACTGGTACATCCCCCGGCGTAGCGGGCTCCAAAGCCCACCAGGAAGCCTCCCAACACCAGAACCGTGAGACCCACGGGGGACGCTGCGGCGCTCCAGCCGAAGAGATCCGTGGGGACCAGCCCCGAGAAGCTCTGAATGCCCAGCGCCGCAAGGTCGCTACGGGTAGCCTCCGAAATGGCCTGACCGGAATCGGGCGTTCCGAACAAGGTCACGGCCAGGAAGGCTCCCAGTGCCACACCCAGGATGAAAGTGAGATTCCAACCACCCGTACGCTTCCAGTCGTACCTGAGAAAGGACGGCTTCCAGCTTCCCGGGGTGGGTACCGCGGCGCACATGTGTCGGAGATTCGATGAGATTCCGAACGCCTTGCCTCCGAACAGCAGGAGTATGGGCACCATGAGACCGATGAGGGGACCCGCCACGTACCAGGGCCAGGGTCCAGAGAGAAAGTCGGGCATAAGTTCCAGTTCCCTTCTGAGGTCGTTCTTGTAATTACTTGTTAGTACAAGTATGGCTGACGAATCATAAGGTCTCCCCGCCGGAGGTCAAGGCCCCAGACGACGATTCATAGGGTCCGGGATCCGCAGGTGGTGGGTATGGTATACACGTCCCAAAAGTGGCTGCCGGTACCGTTGCAACCTCTATGGGGTAAACATATGTTGCCATGGGTCGGTTGCCCAATCCTTTTCCAGGGGGTGAGAAGTTCACCTTGGGGGTCGTCATGAGGAGAACCACCACAGTGGGTTTCCCACCTGCTTCCCTCCTGCTCAGCGCCATACTCGGGGTCTGGGGAGGTTGGCTTCTTCCTTCGCCGGTCTCTGCACAACGGGCGCCCCTGTCGGAAGAGCAGTTGGTGTTGAACCAGGCCCAGGAACGCTTCCAGGCCGACCTCCTGGCCATGCGGGTCTTCCGCCCGGGGTACGCCTTCTGGCAGCACATCTTTCAGATTCCCGACGGCTCCGTGGCCTTCGGGAGCGCCCGGGATGGACGCCTCCTGGCGGTGTTTCCCGCGGGAGGCGACTGGGATCGAGAAGGACGTTGGACAGAAGGTGATCTGGCGACGGTTCTGGGGGGACGACCCCTCCCCAACCGTCTGAACGACCGCAGGGAAGAGGTGGCGCAGCGCCTGGAGCCCGAAGTGGGTCCGGTGATGCACAACGCCACCCGGGGGGATTTTCTCCTCCCGAATCTCTCCCGATACGGCATCTTCCTGGATGAATGGGCCCTCATCTACGAGCGTTTTGGCGTTCCCGGGGAAGTCGGACTGGCGCAGGCCATGATTGAATCCGGGCTCAATGGCACCATTCGATCGGAAGCTCGGGCCTTGGGATTCTGCCAGTGGTTGGAGTCGAACTGGAACCAGTTGAAGCGCCATGCTTCGTCCGTCATCGAGGGTCATAACCAGACCACCCAAGCTCCCTATTGTGCCGCCTACCTCAGCATCCTGGCCACAAAATACGGCACCTTTATTCCGGCCCTGTCTGAACATCACGCAGGGGGCACCAATGTGGGTCGCACCGTCATCAACGGTGGGAGACTGGGTGGAGGGGATGTGCGGGAGCAGTACTTCCTCGGCTCCGAGTTCGCCCGTGATCTCCGTCGCATGGCTCCCAGGAAGTTCCGGGATGTGGTGTACAGCTATGGTCCCCGGTCGTTTCTCTACGCCGAGATGGTGTTCGGAAACACCCTGAACGTCACCAGGGCCCGGGGGGAGATCCCCCAGACGCGGATCCATGCCATGAGGGCTCAGCGGCCCATCCCCCTTTCGGAGGTGACCCAGCGGACCGGCCTCTCGGTAGACGAAGTCCGGCGCTTCAATCCTGCCCTCGTTCGGCAGGTGCCCCGTGGAGCGAACCTCTATCTTCCCCAGCGGGTGGAGGCTTTCGGACCCGACGTATCGTTCTGGCATCGCGCCCCCGCCCCTGCCTACACTACGGTGCTGCTGGACTTCCTCCAGCTGGAGAGCGAATCGTGGAGCTGGGATGATCCCTCCTTTGCGCCGGTGCTCACCAACTTCCGGCGGCGTTTCCAGGACACGGATACGGAAGAGGGTGATGTTATGGCAGCGGTGCTGGGGTACGTGATGGATGAGATGTATACCAGCCGTCGGCGCCAGATTCTGGTGGAGTTCAGGGAGAGCCTCCAGGTGCAACGGCTCGTGGAGCAGGGCCTTCGGGAGAGAGAGATCTTCCTCTCCACCACCACCGCCCGGTAGTAGCCACTTCCAGGGGGGAAGGCCACGGGGGTCTGTCAAGCCGGGGCGGGCTGAGGCTCTTTCCAGCGGAGAAGGCGCATCCCGAAGAGGGTCACCAGAACGGTGGCTCCCACATCGGCCAGCACCGCCATCCAGAGGGTCCCCATCCCGGCCAGGATGAGGGCCAGGAAGACGGCCTTGATTCCCACGGCGAATCCCACGTTGAGGCGTACCGTGGTCATGGCAGCCCGGGCCAACCGAATGGTTCGGGGAAGGAGGCGCAGGTCACCCCGGAGCAAGGTCATGGCCGCCGCCTGACGGGCCTGGTCGGTACCGCCCAGGTCTCCTCCCACGGCGATCCCCACATCTGCCTTGGCCAGCGCCGGGGCGTCGTTGATGCCATCTCCCACCATGGCCACGCAGCCCCATTCCAACTGAAGCTCCTCGATGGCCGTCATCTTCTCTGCGGGCATGAGGTCGGCGCGCACCTCCTGTATGCCCACCCGCTCTGCCAGGTGGCGGGCCGCAGGGCCCGAATCTCCTGAGAGGAGCACCGGAGTCACCCCCATCTCCTTCAGGGCCGACACCGCCTCGCGGGAGTGGGGTCGGGGAACGTCGGAAAGGGTGATGGTCCCCAGGAAGCGACCTTCCATTTCCACCAGGATGGGAATTCGGCCTTCCTGGGCATCGGCGCGCGCATCGTCACAGTGTTGGCCGTCGTGGGGAATGTGAAGGTCGAAATGCCGGTGGCTCCCGATGGTGACGGACTTCCCCGCCAGAAGCGCCGTGATCCCCCGTCCCGAGAGGGCCCGGTGGTCTGTGGCCTCAGGAATCTGGTGACTCGAAAGCCGGTTCCGGGCGGCCTGGGCCACGGCCCGACCCACGGGATGCTCACTGCGTTGCTCCACGGCGGCGGCCAGGGCCAGGAGGTCGTCGCAGGAAGCGCATGGTCCGGTTCCCAGCGGCTCCCGGCACTCTCCTGAATCCTCCGGCTCCCGACAGTCTACAGATCGCACCCCCACCACGGTGAGGGCTCCCTCTGTGAGGGTCCCCGTCTTGTCGAAGGCCACGGCCCGCACTCGGGCCAGGCACTCGAGATGGGCTCCCCCCTTGATAAGCATCCCGGAATGCGCCGCGTTGGTAAGGGCGCTCACCACCGATGCGGGCACGCTGATTACCAGGGCGCAGGGGCATGCCACCACCAGGAGCGCCAGGCTCCTGTAGAACCACCCGAACGTCTGGGGGTCCGGGTTCCAGAATGGGGCCCCCAGGAGCACCGGGGGCAGCACTGCCACTGCCACGGCCAGGGCCACCACCGCCGGAGTGTAGACCCGGGCGAATCGGTCGATGAATCGCTGGATGGGGACCTTCTGGCTCTGGGCTTCCTCCATGAGGCGCACCATGCGATGGAGCGCAGTATCCGACGAGGGGCGGGTGACCTCCACTTCCAATGCCCCATCACCATTCACCGAACCCGCCAGAACCTCATCTCCCGGGTCCCGATCCCGGGGGAGGGACTCGCCGGTGAGGGCCGATGTGTCCACCGTGGTAGAGCCGGCTCGGATGACGCCGTCCATGGGAATCCGTTCACCCGGCACCACCAGAATGACGTCTCCGGGCACCAACGTTTCCACCGGAACGACTTTTCGCTCCGCTCCCTTGAGGAGCACGGCCCGAGGGGGCGCCACCGTCATGAGGCTCCGGATGGCGTTCCGGGCCCTGGCGGCCGCGTACCCCTCCAGGGTCTCACCTATGGAGAAGAGAACCACCACCATTCCCGCTTCCACCCACGCGCCGATGACCAGGGCACCCACCGCCGCAATGGTCATGAGGGCCTGGATGTTCAACTCCCGATTGATGCGGAGCCCCCGCCAGGCGGATTGGAGCACCGGGCGCCCGGCCACCACCAGCGCCAGGAGGGCGGGCAGTTCTATCCACTGCGCCTCCCAACCCAGGATTTCGTGAAAGAGGAGGCCCGGAAGCAGGAGAATGGCACCCAGGAGCGCCGGGCGTGCCTCTCGCTGCTTCAGGAGGTATCCGAGCAGGGAGTCAGGCCGGGCTTCGCCGTCCGGGTCGGCCGTCTCGCTTTCGCCCTCGCCCCACGAAGACGCCAACTGGCCCGGAGCCAGAGCTTCTCCCTGATACCCAAGGGCCTGCACCCGTTCCAGCACAGCCGTGGGATCTACTTCTCCCTCCACCCGGAGTCGAGCCGAAGTGAAGTCCAGACTGCAGCCCTCCACCCCGTCCAGGCGCTGCACTCCGGTTTGCACCGACTGGGCACACCCTGCGCAGTGCAGGCCAGAGATGGCGAAGTCCCGGATGGGAGGAGCCGGGAGCTCCAGCGGGGGAAGGGGAGATGTGGTGGCCATGGGAGGGCTTATATCCCCAAACGGTGTGTGGAGGATCCCCTGGAGCTCCCAATGGCGGCACCCTGTACCTCTTCAGCGGTCTTCCAGGGTGGGGACTCAGCAGGCTTCTAATGCACGCCCTCAGGCATGGGGGTGCCGGTGAGTACCGCTGTGGCCACCAGCACCGCAGCGGCCAGCGCCACCTCCCACGTCGCTCTTCGGCGAATCCGTCGGGCACCCTCCGGCGTGTCCAGAGCGGGGAGACCCCGCCGCCAGTTCAGGAAGCCGAGAAGCAAAACTCCGCCGGCCAGGAGGATCTTTCCCACAAGGATCCTTCCGTACGACGAAGCCCAGAGACTGCGAAGCTCTCCCAGATGGACTCCTGAAAGGACCACCCCCATGAAGATAAGGACGCCCACGGCTCCCATGGCCAGAGGGGAAAAAGCCCGAAGCTGGACGGCCAGATGGGGTGCCTTCCCACGGGAAATCAGCAGGATGAGAGCCAACGTGCCCATCCAGGCTCCGGCGGCCAGAAGGTGACTGGCGTCTACCGCCACGGCCAGAGGTCGGTTGAAGGGAACGGACATGGCGTGACTGGAGAGCGAAAGGGTGAGCGCCAGGAAGACCACCCCCCACTCGGCCAGGCGCCATCCGCGCCTCATGAAGGCCAGGATCAGGATTCCCGTAACGACGCCCTGGGCCACCCACACGGTTCCCCAGAACGTCTCGCCAAGGAGGAAGGCGAGGTCTTCCTGAACCGGCACGAACGGGTCCCGGAAGTCGTGGAGTTGGATGACCAGCCGGAGACCCCAGACGGCCAGGAGCAGAAGGGCGCTACCGGTCCCAAGGCGAGCCACCCGGTGGATGAGAGGGGCCGGATCCAGGGATTCCGCAGCCAGGGAAGGCGCGATCGCCCGCTTCCAGACCACAGCCCCGGTCACCAGGAGGGTGCTGGCGAAGAGAAGCCCTCGTTGTGCCACGGGGAGCGCAAGTTCCAGCAAGCCAGGAATCTCCCAACGAGTGGGGAGGAGCGAAAATCCAGGCGGCCTGCGGGGCCGTCCTGGAGGATTAATCCCATCAGCGAAAGGAATGGATAGACTGCGGTTTTCCCATCGTTCCCACGGAGACCTTTTCCGCTGGAGCCCTTTCAACCGTCTGCTGACATGACCCTACCGGCCTTGCAGACCGGTTCCTACCAGGTCTGCCAGTTGTCCATCCAGGTGTTCTCCATGGGGCGAAGACCGCCGAAGGCCGACATGGCCTGGGCCACCAGGCACGAGTCGTATTCGATGCGCTTCGTCCCATTGCCCACAGCCGGGTTGGCGTTGGCCATGACCCATCCCTGTGGGTTGTTCTGGAGTATGGCGTTCAATCCCGAGATCGTGGCACCGTAGATGGCGTTGTTCCCGTTCCCGGTAATGGAACCGCCCACCAGTACGATCCCCTCCCAGGTCATGGCTCCGTTCACCGTGAGATCGCCGGTGACGATGAGGATACCTCGGCCGCTTCCCGGGAGCGAGAGGTCTCCGCTGGCATGAATGACCGGCCAGTAGTTCGGATTGGCGAAGCTGGGCCAGCTCCCCCCAGGCAGGGTTACGGTGGGGGTGATGGCGGTCATGTTCGAGATCCCGTCCCAGTCAATCCCCACCTCGCCGATTCCGTTCTGCACGCTGCCCATGTTGGCCACCGCGGGTGTTCCCGTAGGGGAGAACGGCCCGCTGGTAGTGAGACCAGGGGGAGTGGGAGCGGCAACTCCTGCCACGGACGGCTCCACCCCGCATCGGTCATGCCCGCCGATGGTTCCGGCGGCGCCGTTCTTGTGGAGACCGGTGAGAGAGGTCCACCCTGCCTTCACATCGATGGTCCCCGGCTGGAAGACGGCCAACTGCGCTACGGTGCGCAGCGCCGGTGGGTCGGTCTCTCTCGGGGCCGGGAGTACCCCGGTGGAGCGGATGACGTAGGTTCTGTCACTGCCGTCGGTTCGGATGAGCTCCATGACCACCTGAGCCGTGCCACGACCTATGGGGATGTCCACCTCCTCCAGGGCTCCCGGAGGGGAGTCGGTGAGCCCCAGCCCTTCCCGGTTCTGGAGGAATTCCTCCAACCCGGCCTGGGCAATCTGGAAGGCCTCCTGTTGGGCTTCCATGTTCCAGACGGCCATTCGCTCGCTGGTAGACATGGAGAAGGCTCCGGTAAGGCTGATGGCCAAAACCACGATGACCAGGATGGCCAGCGGCATGGCGAAACCAGCACGACCCAACTCGACGGTGGCTTTCATGGAACGCTCCCGGGGCCTGCATGCCCCTCTATTAGTTCGCATCCGAACGATTCTGGAAGAAGACGGATGTATTAAGTTCGAAGGAAAGGGGGTCATCGCTTCCGGACGTGGTGTTCACGCTTTCGCCATGGAGGAGCAACTCCAGGCCACGAATGGTGCCCAGGTCGGCCGGAACGGCATCCTGGGCCTGGGCGGCGCCCACGTAGAAGCGAAAGCGAGCGGTATCGCGGAAGGGTGCCGCCAGCTCCTCGGTCAAGTTCTGGGCCACCACTTCCCGAAAGAGCCCATCCCTGCCCGGTAGAGTGCTGGACTCCTCGAATGCGTACCGGATCCGTTGGAAGAACATCACCGGCGTACCTGCGGGCAGCCCCAGGATTCCCGGCTGCAACCGGACCCGTCGGCCGTCAGGCAGGGTGGTGATTCCTGCGGCCGCACAACTCGCGGCGCCCGGGTCGGTGCGAGTCGTGTTCACCTCCACATAGTTCCATGTTGCCGGGTTGTCATTTCGCCATGCCCACCCGGAGAAGCCTGCATTGGCGAACGAAAGGGAGTCGGTGGGGAAGAGACTCACATCCGTCGTTGCGGCTGTGGAACTGCAGACCAGGCCCATGGCGTAGGGTACTCGGAGTTGGATATCGCGAGCCGCCGCTGCCACCACGCCGCCACCCACCTCCACCATCCTGAGATCCGTGAGGAAGACGTTCATGGAGGCCCGGGCGGTGAAGCGGGCGTCCCGGAGGGCATCCTCCGTGCGATAGAAGTCGGTCTGACTCACGAAGAGTCCCACCAGTGCCGCACCGATGATGCTGGAAATCACCAGGGCCACTATGAGCTCTGCCAGCGAAAAGCCCCGCTCATTCGCGACCATGCTGGGAGGCTGCTTCATGGGTTGTTGAAGGGGTTGCCACCGCCACCCTTGCCCCGCTGTACCACCGACGAGTCGGGGGGGATGTGGGTGTTGGCCGGGACGATGATCACAGTGAAACGCTTGGCATTGGGGTTCAACTCCACCACGGTGACACATCGATCGTGGGGAAATCCGGGGTCCGCCACCGATGTGCACTCCGAAGCTGTGGGGAGGCTGTCCCACGGGGCGGATGTGAGGTAGCCGGCGAACTCGGCGGCGGCGGCGCCGCGCTGCACCATCCCCCCGGAGATCTGGGAATAGCGCACCAGGGAGAAGGACGCCCCTGTGAGAGCCGTGAGGATAACGGCCAGCAGGGTGATGGCAACCATGACTTCCAGGAGGGAGAAGCCGCCGCGCTTCAGGCTGGTCTGTTCGGAGCTCTGTTCGGAGCTGTTCATTGGACCACCCTCACCTGGCCTGCGGTGGACATGGCCACCACCCGGGTCATGTCGCCGGTGCGCAGGGTCACAGTGAGTCCGCTGGAGGTGCGTCCAGTGGGGAAGACGTCCACTACTGCAGGCTCCAGCGTGAGAAATTCCACCTGGAAGTCAGCCCCTGGACCGAAGTCCCGAGCCAGATACAGGGTGGCATCTACTGCGTTCCGCACTTCGAGTTGCCGGGTGCCTGAAGGCTGGGAGATCCGCACCGGCGCTCGTTGTCTGGCGGCCATGCTCAGGGCGTGCTCCAGGTCCAGCACCATGGTGCGGACCGCTCGATCGGTCCGGGTGGACCGCATGGCCTCGCCGATGCGAGGTACGGCCACGGAGGTGAGGACAGCCACCATGACCATGGCCAGCACCAGTTCCAGCAGCGTGAAGCCGGCCCGACCACACGCCGGGGGGCGGGATGGGGTGAAGTCAGCAGTTGGGATGGTCATGGCTCTTCTCTCAGTTTGCATCACGGCATGGCCTACTCGGACCAGCACGGTGGAAATCTCGCAAAAAGAGTGCCACGGTTGCGAATTCTCCCGAATTTCCTTAATTCCCGGGCCTGATCCACTACATTGCCGCAAGGTCCGGCTTCTCTGTGCGAGGGCCGATCCTCGCATATGACCCTCTTTCAGGGGATTCTGCAAGGGTTCTGGAAACCATGGCGTACGACATCATTCTCTGGGGAGCTACGGGGCACGCGAAGGTATTGCGGGAACAGATCGACGCTTTGGGACATCGAATCGTTGCGATCTTCGACAATAATCCGCAGGTGACCCCCCCCTTTCCGGATGTTCCGCTATACCATGGCGAAGACGGTTTCCAACGCTGGAAGGTGGAGTACCCCGGAAGTGCTACCCATGCAGTGGTTTCCATTGCGGGGGCCAGGGGGAGAGACCGGGTCACCATTCAGCGGCGCCTTCAGCAGGAGGAGGGGTTGGAGCCCCTGACCCTAGTGCACCCCAGAGCGTATGTGGCCCGGGGAGTGACCCTGGGTGAAGGGGTCCACCTGGTGGCGGGTGCCCATGTGTGTGCCGAGTGTGTGCTGGAAGATGGGGTGGTTGTGAATACCCTGGCCGACATTGATCATGAGTCCACCCTGCGAGAAGGAGTCCATGTGTCGGCCGGTGCGGTGGTGTCGGGTTCCGTGGAGATTGGAGCCGGCACCTTTGTGGGGGTGGGTGCACTGATCCTGCCCCGTCTCACCGTGGGTGCGGATGTGGTGGTAGGCGCCGGTTCCGTGGTGACCCGGGATGTGCCGGATGGGGTTGTGGTGTTCGGTTCTCCGGCGAAGGTGGCAGGGAAGGTGAGGGACCGAGGCTGGACCATCTGATTCCCTCCGGGGAATGCCGGCTGGCGCTGGGAAGGTATCTGACAACTTGAACCTGGAGGTCACGATGGGACGCACTACCCGGATTCTGGGGGGCGCACTGCTGCTGGCAGGGGCACCAATCACCACCGGGTTTGGCCCGGCTCCCCTGGCTGGCCAGGCCACCCAGGCCCACTACGAATGGTTGGACACCCGGGTGGACGAGCTCTCCAAGTTCAGCCAGGAGATGGTGGACAAGGTCTATTCCTTCTCGGAACTGGCATTTCAGGAATTCGAGACCTCCAGGTACCTGGTGGCGGTGCTCCGGGATCATGGATTCCAGGTGGAGGAAGGGGTGGCCGGCATGCCCACGGCGTGGTGGGCCACCTGGGGCTCCGGGGGACCGGTCATCTCCCTGGGGAGCGACATCGACGGGATCCCCAAGTCCAGTCAGAAGCCTGGCGTGGCCTACCATGACCCCATCGTTCCCGATGGGCCCGGCCACGGCGAGGGGCACAACTCCGGCACGCCCCTGAACATCACGGCGGCCATCGCCCTGAAGGAGCTCATGGAGCGGGAGAACCTGCCCGGGACCCTCATCGTGTGGCCTGGAGTGGCCGAGGAACTCATCGGCGCCAAGGCCTGGTACGTGCGGGACGAGCTCTTCGACGGGGTGGATGCTGCCCTCTTCACCCACGTGAGCAACAACATGTCGGTGACCTGGGGGGATGCCACGGGCACGGGTCTGGTTTCCGCAGAGTTCATCTTCCACGGTGAAGCGGCCCATTCCGCCGGGTCTCCTTGGCGGGCCAGGAGCTCGCTGGACGCCGTGGAACTCATGAACGCCGGCTGGAATTTTCGAAGGGAGCACCTTCGTCCTCTCCAGCGCTCCCACTATGTCATCACGGATGGAGGTGACCAGCCCAATGTGGTGCCTTCCCGCGCAGCCGTCTGGTACTACATCCGCGAAATCACCTACCCCCTCATCCGCCAGAACTTCGATATCGCCATTCGCATGGCAGAGGGTGCGGCCCTCATGACGGATACGGAGATGGAGTACCGGATTGTGGGAGCAGCCTGGCCCCGCCACTTCAACCGGCCCATCGCCGAGGCCATGGGTCGTCATATCGACGTCGTGGGATTGCCGGAGTGGACCCCGGAAGACCAGCTACTGGCCCGGGCCGTGCAACTGGAAGTGGGAAGCGACCCCGAAGGGTTGCCCACGGAGGTGGCGGGAGTGGAGGGCCCTCCCGACGAGCCCCGGAGCGGGGGGTCCGACGATATCGGCGATATCTCGTGGACGGTGCCCACCGTCACCCTGCGGTTCCCTTCGAATATTCCCGGACTCCAGGGTCATCACTGGTCCAGCGGGATCACCATGGCCACCCCCATCGCCCACAAGGGTGTGACGCACGGGGCGAAGGTGATTGCCCGAACGGCACTGGACCTCATCCGGCAGCCGGAACTGGTGAGTGACGCATGGCGTTACTTCAGGGAGGAGCAGTCGGCCAACGTGGAATATGAGTCGTTCCTGGGGCCTGACGATCCTCCGGCCATCGAGTTCAACCGGGAGCTCATCCAGCGGTTCCGCCCCCTCATGGAGCCCTTCTACTACGATGAGACGCGTTATTCCTCGTACCTGGAGCAGTTGGGTGTAGAGTATCCCACCCTCCGGCCCGACCAGTTGGAGCGCTTGAGGGAGCTGGGGCTCACCGATCGATGAAGACCACCACTTCGGTCATTTCCGCGCTGCTCCAGCGGGAAATCAAGGGGATGCAAGCGGAAGTGGCGGCGTACCCCGATGATCAGGCCGTCTGGAGGCTCCTTCCCGGGTGGTCCAACTCCGCAGGGACCCTGGTCCTGCACACGGCGGGCAACCTCAGGCACTATATCGGCGAGGTCCTGGGGAAGGACGGCTACGTGCGGGATCGGGAGGCGGAGTTCGCCAGTCGGGGGCTCTCTCGCCAGGAGCTGGATGAAGAACTCCAGCTTGCCCTGGAAGCGGTGGCCCGGGCCTTGGAGGCTTTGGGGGGCCACCGTGGGGACATGCCCGACCCACTTACCCTCCCCTATCCGTTGGAACTCCCGGGGGGCCGCCGGCTATCCACCGGCGGCATGCTGCTGCACCTGCTGAGCCATGCGGCATACCACCTGGGTCAGGTGGATTTCCATCGCCGGGCCATCACCGGGATGGGCGAGACCGTGGGAACGGTGGCCCTGGGAGATGTGCCGGACCTCTGAGTGAGACCTGGACCACCGCTTCAGTCGGCCGGTTCCAGCCGCACAATGGGGGTGAGTTCACCCCCCTGATGGTCGATGGCCAGGTAGATGAGGCCATCTGGACCCTGACGCACGTCGCGGATACGCCCCAGATCCCGGACCAGGCGTTCATCCGTCACCGCGGTATGGCCATCCACGTTCACCCGGGCCAGCAACTCACCTCGCATTCCCCCTGTGAAGAGGCTTCCCTGCCAGCGGGGAAACTTGTCACCGGTGTAGATCATGAGGCCCGCGGTGGCGATGGACGGGGTCCAATGATGCACGGGCTGCTCCAGTCCCTCCATGTGGACCGCCTCATGGATGGGGGTGCCCTCGCCATAATTCACCCCGAATCCGATGACGGGCCAGCCGTAATTCAGGCCCGGGCGGATGAGGTTCAGTTCGTCTCCCCCCTGGGGACCGTGCTCGTTGGCCCAGACTTCGTTGGTTTCCGGATGCACGGCCATGCCCTGGGGGTTCCGGTGGCCATAGCTCCAGATCTCCGGGAGATGCCCCGCCTGACCTACGAAGGGGTTGTCGCTGGGGATCCGGCCGTCGTCATGCAGGCGAGAGATGGTCCCGTAGTGGTTCGATGGATCCTGAGCGGGATGGGCCTGGAGATCTCCATCGGTGCGGGCCTGCCGGTCTCCCACGCTGATGAAGAGATAGCGGTCCCGGTCGAAGGCCAGGCGGGAGCCGTGATGGCCCCGGCCTGCCGTCCAGGCCTGTGCCTCGAAGATTTCTTCCACATTCGTCAGGGCATCGTTTTGGAGGGTGCCCCGAATCACCGCGGTGGTACCTTCCGAGCCGTCGGAGTTGGGCTTGGAATAGCTGATGTAGAGGAGTCGGTTGGAGGCGAATTCCGGATGGGGAACCACATCCAGGAGCCCCCCCTGGCCACCCTGCCGGACCTGGGGAAGTCCGGAGACGGGATCCGGAAGAAGCGTCCCGTCCCGCACAATCCGGAGCCGCCCCGAAAGCTCGGTGACCAGCATGTCGCCCCCTGGAAGGAAGGCGATGGACCAGGGCCGCTCAAATCCCTCGGCCACCGGCACCACTCTGTAGGCGTGGTGCTCGGAGGTATGGATCATGTTGGGATCGATGGGAGAGAACTGGGCCAAGGCCGGAGTCCATGCCGCCGCAGCCAGGGCGATCGCCCCCAACGGGGCCAGGGCGAGGAGTCGGCGGGAAGCATTCATGGAGGGTTACCCTGTCGTGATGGAACGTATGGGTGGGCGCGGGCGAGGCCTTCGCAGTCAAGGACTTGAACGATCACGCGCGGCGAGGCCGGGACGAGGGGTCAGGGAGCAGCCCATTCCGTGGCGACCCCAAGATCCTCAGGTACAACGGGTTCCTGAAAGAGTTCCAGCTTCTCAGTCTGCGGTGGGCTCCACCACCACCCGTCCCTCCATGGTGTAGTGTCCAGCGCCGCAATAGGTGTCACATACGAAGGGATAGGTTCCCGCCTCGGGGAAGGTGTGCGTACCGGTGGCAAAGCCGGGGGCCACCGCCGAGATCCTCAGGCCCGTTCCCTCCAGGATGAAGCCGTGGAAGTCGTCTCTGGAGGTGATGCGGAACGTCACCTCCGCGCCCTGGGGCACCCGAATCTCTTCCGGCTCGAAGCCCCAGTTGTACGTGTAGATCACGGCATCCCAACGGTTGGGACCCGTCTGACGGGTCCCCGGGCTGTCGTGGCGGGCGGCCACCTCGTTGCCGTCCGGGGGAGCCCCTTCATCCCGAGGGTTGTCAGTCTCGCCGCATGCCAGGAGGAGCGATATCGCCATGAGGGTCGGGGAGATCCCCCTCCGGCGTCGGAGGCGCTGCATCCCGGATCGATGAATCCACGCCGTCATCCCTTCACCGCCATCTTCCGGAAGCGTTCCTCAAATTGTGCCCGTTGGGGATGGCGTCCTCCGTCCACCCGTCTAGCGCCTTCTATCCACACCTCCTTGACAAGTTCCCGCCCGCCCGCGAAGAGCCAGCTATCCACCAGCAGACCTCCCACCCCATCGCGTTCCTCGGGCGGATCCAGCGCAGCCAGGAGGGTGGGGTGCTCCGTGTCCAGGACCACCAGGTCAGCCCGGCGGCCCGGGGCGATGGCGCCCACCGGTTGGCCCAGGGCCTGCGCCCCCCCGGCCAGGGCTCGGGCCAGGAGATCCTGCCTTGGGGTCCAGGCTTTGCTCCCCGGTCCAGCGGTGAGTCGGTGCCGGAGCCCGTCCCGGAGGCGCTGTCCATACTCCAGGGTCCGGAGCTCCTCGGCAGGACAGATACGGACGTTGGAGTCACTCCCCACACCGAAGCGCCCTCCGGCGGCCAGGAACTCCACCGCCGGGAAGATCCCGTCCCCGAGGTTGGCTTCGGTTATCGGACAGAGACCTGCCACGGCTCCCGATGCAGCCAGGACCTGGATCTCCTCGGATGAGATATGGGTGGCGTGGACCAGACACCACTGCTGGTCCACCGGGTGATGCTCCAGGAGCCACTCCACAGGGCGGGCGCCGGACCAGGCCAGGCAACTCTCCACCTCGCCTCCCTGCTCCGCAATGTGGATGTGGATGGGGACCCCTGCTGGGGTGGCTTCCAACAGGGCGGTGAGCTCACCCGGGGAAACCGCTCGGAGAGAGTGGGGAGCCACGCCCACGATGGTAGACAGCACGGCTTCGGGCCGCTCCCTTGGAGGGGGGGACCCGGGAGCGTGTGCTACTGCATGCCTGCGGGCATAAGCCTGTGCATGCCCTCTGGCCGATTCCAGAACCCGATGGAACCCCTCCAGGTCGTTGACAAAGGGCGCCTGCTGCGGTTCAGGCGGGGCACCCCCGAAGTCGGAGTGAGCGTAGAACACCGGCAGCAGGGTGAGGCCGATCCCCACCTCCGCAGCGGCCGTCACGATGCGACCACACAGCTCTCCTGGATCGTCGAAAGGAGTACCATCGGGCTGATGGTGGAGGTAGTGGAATTCCGCCACAGAGGTGAACCCCGACTCCACCATCTCCATGAAGGCCAGCGCCGCCGTAGCCTGGAGGGCGTCCGGGGTCATCCGGCTCGCCACCCGGTACATGGTGTCTCGCCATCCCCAGAAGGAAGATGGAAATGCGGGGTGGCCGGAGCTACGTGGCCGCTCGGTCCGCCCCGCCATGAGCCGCTGGAAGGTGTGACTGTGGAGGTTGGGGACGCCGGGAACCACCGCTCCCGGGAGGGTGTGGGCCGGCATCCCAGGGGCACCCCCAACCCGGTCCGGTTCCACAGCCACGATGGTGCCGGCCTTCACCTCGATCCGGATGTCCGCAGCCCACCCGTCAGGGAGCAGGGCCAGGGGCGCCAGAAGCTGAAGGGAGTCGCTGGAGGACATGGCGTTACCGAATGGTGGCCGCTTCGACCTGGCATGATCAGGGCAGGACGAGAAGATTGTGTGGGATATTCATTGTAGCATACGCTCCCGAGCACCATGCGGCATCCCACCATTCTCCGAGAAGGCTTACTCCATGACCCCGCACCTCCCTTCCCCCTTCCTGGCGGAACGAGTTCGCTCCGTTGTGGGCTTGGCTCTCCTGCTATGGGTATGGCTTCCCGCCGCCTCCCTGGAAGCCCAGACCACATCGGCCTCGGCAACCGTCTCCGGCGTCGTCTTCGAAGATACCAACGGAAACCGGCTTCGCGATCCCGGGGAGGCCGGCATACCGGGGGTGTTGGTGAGTAACCAGCGCCAGGTGACCCGCAGCGGAAGCGATGGCGGGTATGAGCTGCCCGTGGAGGCGGGGATGGCGATCTACGTGCAGCAACCCCCTACCCACAGGGTGCCGGTGAACCACCTGAATCTGCCGCAGTTCAGCTACGTCTACGAACCCGAGGGTTCACCCCCGCTACGCTACGGGGGCATGCCTGCCACCGGGCCGTTGCCGGCGCAACTGGACTTCCCTCTTCTTCCCGGGGCCCCGGCCATGGCCAGTCAGCCCTTCCAGGTAGTGGCATTCGGGGATCCCCAACCCCGGGATGATCGGGAGGTGGATTTCATCCGGGACGATGCGGTGGCCGAGATCAGGAGCGCCGGAGCCGACTTCGCCATCATCCTGGGAGATGTCATGTACGACGACCTCTCCCTCTACGGCCGCTACAACCAGATCATGGCCCGGGCAGGCCTGCCCCTCTGGAATGTGGTGGGAAACCATGACATCGACTTCGATGCCGGGGGCAATCGCCATGGCCGGGACACCTTCCGGCGCCATTTTGGAGCCAATTACTACAGCTTCCAGTACGGTGACGTCCTCTTCGTGATGCTGGACAACGTGGATTACATGGGTCGGGATGGGGAGGGAAGGACCCAGTATAGGGGGATGGTTGGCTCACAGCAGATGGAATGGTTGGAGAATCTCATGGCCGAGACTCCGGACGACCTTCTGGTGGTATTGGGAATGCACATCCCGCTCTTCGCCTGGGATGGTGAGATGGCCGTCACCAACACTGCGGACCGGGGAGATCTGTTCCGGGTGCTCCAGGGACGAAGGGTGCTGGCCCTCACCGGACATATCCACATGATCTACCACCATCTGTTGGGGGACGAGGTGGGGTGGGAGGGTCCCGAACCGCTCCATCAGCTCACCACCGCCACCGCGTCGGGCACTTGGTGGGGCGGTCCGGAAGACAAGCGTGGCGTTCCGGTGGCCACTGCCCGGGACGGCACCCCCAACGGCTTCCACGTTCTCACTTTTCTGGGCGCCAACTACGCCGAGAGATTCAAAGGGTTCGGCTTCGATCCGGAGTTTCAGATTCGGGTGACCGAGCCCCTGGTTCTGGGTGAGCCCATGCCGGGCCCGTGGGGAGTGGGACCGGATCCCGCCGGTGAAATTCGGGGGCAGGGAGAATGGATTGTAGCCAACTTCTTCTCCGGAAGTGCAGACAGCCGGTTGTGGATGTCGGTGAATGGAGGCCATGAGGTGGAGATGGAGCGCTTCTCGGGAAGCTCCCCCTTCTTCCGGCAGCTCCTGGACGGGTTCCCCGGGAGCTTTGGCCAGAATCAGGCCATTCCGACGAATCACCTGTGGAGAGCACCGGTCCCGCAGGAGCTGCATTCCCCCGGCACCCACGTCATCGAGATCCGGGCTCTGGACCGCTACGGACAGAGCCACAGGGGAAGCCGGGTGGTGGAGGTAGCTACGGCACGATAGCGTAGATGACATGACCACCCATCACATATGGATCCACGGGAAGTTGGCCACCATGGCCCCGGGGCGCCCCGGGCTGGGCGAGGTGGAAGATGGGGGTGTGGTGTGTGAGAACGGGCGCATACTCTGGGTGGGAGCCATGTCGGACTTCCCCACGGAGTTGGAGCCCCTCCGCGACCGGGTGCCCGTAACCGATCTGGAGGGCCGGTGGGTCACCCCGGGCCTGGTGGATTGCCACACCCATCTTCTCTATGCCGGCACTCGGGCTCAGGAGTTCCGGGCTCGGCAGGCTGGAGCCACCTACGAGGAGATCGCCCGGAGCGGAGGTGGAATCCTGTCTACCGTTCGAGCCACCCGGGCCGCCGATCGGGCCGAACTCATTCGTCAGACCCAACCTCGTATGGACGCCCTCATGGATGAGGGGGTTACCACCGTGGAGATCAAGTCGGGGTACGGGTTGGATGTGGAAACCGAACTCCGTTGCCTGAACGCCATACGCCTTCTGGGAACCCTCCGGCGCGTGGAGGTTGTGCCCACCTTCCTGGGTGCCCATGCCGTACCACCGGAGTTTCTGGGGAAGGATGCTCAGGAGGGGGAAGTGGCGCCTTCCACGCAGCAAGCGGGAGAGGTGGGCCAGACCCCCTCGGATCGCTACATGGATCATGTCATCCAGGAGCAACTCCCCAGGGTGGCCCAGGAAGGGGTGGCCCGGGCCGTGGATGCATTCTGTGAGGGGATTGCATTTTCTCCCCCTCAGATTCGACGCCTCTTCGCGGCGGCTCGGGAACATGGCCTCCCTGTGAAGCTCCATGCGGAGCAGCTGTCCCATCTGGGGGGTGCGCAGGTAGCCGCGGAATTCGGCGCTCTCTCGGCTGATCACCTGGAGTATCTGGATGGAGACGGGGTGGCGGCGTTGGCTTCTGCCGGGACCGTGGCGGTACTTCTTCCGGGGGCCTTCTACTACCTCCGGGAGACCCAGCAGCCCCCGGTGAAAGCCCTAAGGGAGGCCGGTGTGCCCATGGCGCTGGCCACCGATTCGAACCCGGGATCCTCGCCCGTCACGTCACCGCTGCTGGTGATGAACATGGGGGCAGTGCTCTTTGGACTCACCGTGGAGGAGTGCCTGCTGGGAGTGACCCGGAATGGAGCCCAGGCCCTGGGGATGCTGGATGAGTTGGGCACCCTGGAGGTGGGAAAGCGCTGCGACCTGGCCATCTGGGATGTGGAGGCTCTGGAGCAGCTGGTGTATCGAATGGGCATGAACCCGCTCCACGCGCGCGTGTGGAAGGGGGAGATGTGAGGGTTCCCCTCAAGCCGGGCGCCATGCGGCTGGACGGCTGGCGGCGGATTTTGGCGGGTGCCCCGGTGGAGCTGGATGGGTCGTGTCGGGAGGGTGTGGATGCAGGTGCCGGGATCGTGGACGAAGTGGTGGCGCAGGGCACTGCCGTCTACGGCATCAACACGGGATTCGGGAAGCTGGCGCAGACGCGGATCCCGGACGGGGAACTCCGGCGTCTCCAGAGAAATCTCCTGCTCTCCCACGCCACAGGAGTGGGGGCGGCACTGGACGACCGGATGGTGCGGCTCATCATGGCCCTCAAGGTGGCTTCTCTGGCCCGAGGTGCATCGGGGGTGCGGTGGGAGGTGATCCAGCGGCTTCTCCTCTATCTGGACCGGGGCATCCTTCCTGTGATTCCGGGGAAGGGTTCCGTGGGAGCATCGGGAGATCTGGCACCACTGGCTCATATGGCCCTCCCCATCATCGGGGAAGGCCACGTTCGAGCGGTGGCGTCCACCGAAACTCCCCCATCTGGGGATGCCGGGATCATTTCGGGCCGGCAGGCCCTGGCAGGCCTGGGGCTGGAGCCGCTGGAACTGGGTCCCAAGGAGGGCCTGGCGCTCCTGAACGGGACCCAGGTGTCCACGGCCCTGGCCCTGAATGGTCTCTTTCGATTGGAGCGGATCTTTCAGACGGCGTTGGTGGTGGGGGGGCTGTCGGTGGATGCGGCTCTGGCTTCGGACGTACCATTCGATGCGCGGATCCATGCACTTCGGGGCCAGCCGGGCCAGATGGAGGTGGCGGAGACCCTCCTGCGGCTGCTGGACGGTAGTCAGATCCGGGAGTCCCATCGGGAGTGCGGGAAGGTTCAGGATCCCTATTCCCTGCGGTGCCAGCCCCAGGTCATGGGAGCTGTACTCGATCTCATGCGTCACGCGGCCCGGACCCTGGAGGTGGAGGCCAATGGGGTTTCGGACAACCCCCTCGTCGTGGCGGGTCCTGCGGTGCTTTCCGGGGGAAATTTCCACGCCGAACCCGTGGCCCTGGCCGCCGACTGCCTGGCCCTTGCAGCGGCCGAGATGGGCTCCCTCTCGGAGCGGAGGGTGGCCATGCTCACCGACGGGACCATCTCTGGCCTGCCCCCCTTTCTCACTCCCGATCCGGGTGTGAATTCCGGATTCATGATTGCCCATGTCACCGCGGCCGCCCTGGCGTCGGAGAACAAGCAGCGGGCGGCTCCCACCAGTGTGGATTCCATCCCCACCTCCGCCAATCAGGAAGACCACGTCTCCATGGCCACCTACGGAGCTCGGCGGCTGGGAGAGATGGCAGAAAATGCAGCCGGCATTGTGGCCATCGAGGCGCTGTGCGCGGCACAGGGGGTGGAGGTCCATGCTCCGCTTCGGAGCAGCCCATCGCTGGAGCGGGTGCGGGAGGTGATTCGAAGTCGGGTGCCCCCCATGCTGGAGGATCGGTATCTGGCGCCTGACATCCAGACCGCCATGGAGATGGTGGAAACGGGAGCGCTGGCGACGGCCGCGGGGGAGTTGCCATCGGTGTGCGAGGGTTGGTGATCCGGGCTCCCCGTGGGACCGAGCTGTCGGCCAGGAGCTGGCTCACCGAAGCGCCCTTGCGGATGCTCATGAACAACCTGGACCCCGAGGTGGCGGAAGACCCCGCGTCGCTGGTGGTCTATGGCGGGACGGGCCGTGCGGCCCGGGACTGGGATGCCTATCACCGGATTGTGAAGGCGCTCAGGGAGTTGGATGACGACGAGACCCTCCTGGTGCAGTCGGGCAAGCCCGTGGGCGTGTTCCGGACCCATGTGGATGCCCCTCGGGTGCTCCTGGCCAACTCCAACCTCGTGGGAAAGTGGGCCACCTGGGAGCACTTCCATGAACTGGATGCCCGGGGGCTCATGATGTACGGGCAGATGACGGCCGGTTCCTGGATCTACATCGGGAGTCAGGGGATCGTCCAGGGCACCTACGAGACCTTCGTGGAGATGGGGCGGCAACACTATCAGGGCGACCTCACCGGCCGGTGGATCCTCACGGGAGGGTTGGGGGGGATGGGTGGGGCCCAGCCCCTGGCGGCCACCATGGCCGGGGCCTCCCTGGTGGCGGTGGAGTGCAGACCCTCCCGCATCGAGATGCGACTTCGCACGGGATATCTGGACCGGCGAGCCGATTCACTGGATGAGGCGCTGGAGATTCTGGACAGGGCCCGCAGTGATGGTCGCCCCGTGTCGGTGGGACTGCTGGGAAATGTGGCTGAGGTTTTCCCGGAAATGGTGCGACGCGGGATTCGCCCCGACGCCGTGACGGATCAGACTTCGGCCCATGATCCGCTGCATGGTTACCTCCCCGCCGGATGGACGGTGGAGGAGTGGGAAGCACGGCAGGTCCAGGACCCCCAAGGGGTGGTGAGCGCGGCCAAGCACTCCATGCGAGTGCAAGTGGAGGCCATGCTGGAATTCCACCGCATGGGTGTGCCCACCTTCGATTATGGGAACAATCTCAGGCAGATGGCGACCGACCAGGGCCTAGGGGATGCCTTCGATTTTCCGGGCTTTGTGCCGGCCTACATCCGACCTCTCTTCTGTCGGGGGGTGGGGCCCTTCCGGTGGGTGGCTCTGTCAGGAGATCCGGACGACATCCGTCGCACCGACGCCAAGGTGAAGGAGTTGATTCCCCATGACGCCCACCTTCATCGGTGGCTGGACATGGCCCAGGAACGCATCCAGTTCCAGGGACTGCCGGCGCGGATCTGCTGGGTGGGGCTGGGCGACCGGGATCGTCTGGGGCTGGCGTTCAACGAGATGGTGGCGCGGGGCGAGCTCAAAGCTCCCGTGGTCATTGGTCGTGATCATCTGGATTCAGGAAGTGTGGCCAGTCCCAATCGGGAAACGGAAGCCATGGCCGACGGCTCCGATGCGGTAGCGGACTGGCCCCTCCTGAACGCCCTCCTGAACACGGCGTCAGGAGCCACCTGGGTGTCCATTCATCATGGCGGAGGGGTGGGGATGGGGTATTCTCAACACGCCGGTATGGTGGTCGTTTGTGACGGGACCGAGGCGGCGGCTCGACGGATCCGGAGGGTGCTCTGGAACGATCCGGCCACCGGGGTGATGCGCCACGCCGATGCAGGCTACGACGACGCGGTGCGTTGCGCCGAGGAGCATGGATTGAAGTTGCCATCGGTGGGGTGAGGTTCTCGCTCTCCCTCTCAGCGGGATGAGGCCGGTCGTGGCAAGAAACAGACAACTCGCCTCTTCAACCCGCTTCCCGCAGTTGCGATATGGCCATCACTGAGGTTGTAATATGGCCAGCATAAGCGTTACAATATGGCCAGCGGCGCCGCTGCCCTACTCCCCATCCTCCCTCCTCAGCACTCGGAACATGACCTACAGGCCACGCGTCCTCGAGCCGCTCGTTGAGGCCCAGCTCCGCCGCAACGGCGCGGTGCTCATCACTGGCCCGAAGGCGGTCGGCAAGACGACGACCGCTCGGACGCTGTGCGCGTCAGAGGTCCGGCTGGATCGCGACCGGGCGGCGCGGACGGCCGCCGCTGCCGATCCCGCACTCGTACTGCAGGGCGAAAGACCGAGGCTGATCGACGAGTTTCAACTCGTGGAAGGCCTCTTCGAAGCCGTCCGGGGGCAGATTGACGACGAAGGTGGAAAGGGGATGTTCATCCTTACCGGATCTGCGACCCCGGCGGATCATGTCCGGCTTCACTCGGGTGCCCGAAGAGTGGCGCATGCGCCGATGGGCACCATGTCACTTTTCGAACTCGGGCATTCCATCGGAGCCCTGTCGGTCACGGAGCTGCTTGACGGAAAGGCGAGCCACGGTACGGGCGACCGAGCCAGTGTGACGACCGTTGCAGACTGGATCTGTGTCGGAGGCTGGCCGGACAACCTCGGACTGAGCGTGAGCGATGCGATTGAATCGAATCGCGACTATCTGGATGTCCTGGTCAAAGTGGACGTCGAGCAGGTCGAAGGCGTGCGCCGGGATCCGGACGCCCTTCGACGCCTGATTCGTTCCTATGCACGCAATATCGCGACCGACGCCTCACTGAAGGCCATCGGACGGATGTCGGCCGACCCGATCCCCTACAGCTCACTCAAGAACTACCTGGCAGCCCTTCGACGGTTGTTCCTGATTGAGGACCAGGAGCCGTGGAGCGTCAAGCTACGATCACGCTCTCGACTGGTGGGTACGCCGAAGCGTCACCTGGCCGACCCGTCGCTCGCGGTCGCCGCGCTCGGGGCGACTCCCAAACGTCTTCTTTCCGACGAGATCGAGTGGATGGGGTTCCTGTTCGAGTCCCTCATGGTTCGGGATCTGCGCGTGTATTCCACACCCTCGCGTGCGCAGGTCCGGTACTACCGCGACAACACCGGGCTCGAGGCCGATGCGATCATCGAACGGGATGACGGCCGTTGGATCGCGTTCGAGATCAAGCTTGGTGGCCGCTGGATCGACCAGGGAGCGGCGAATCTGCTGGAGATTCGAAATCGGGTCGACCCCGAAGCTGCCGAGCGGTGCGCGGGGCTCGTGGTCGTCACACCCGAATCGCCCACCTACATCCGGGACGACGGAGTCATCGTCACGTCACCGGTGGTGTTGGGACCCTGAATTGCGGGGAGGTGCCTGGGGGAAGGGGGCGCTACCTTGGCGGACATGACGAGCCCGCTCCCACCCCACCCCCCCTTCAAGCGCGTCGCCGGTGTGGTCGCCGGTGTCCTGGCCGTGGCGGTCAGCGCCCAACTGTCGGTGCCCGTGCCCGGCTCCCTGGTACCCCAGAGTCTCCAGACCCTGGCGGTGGTGGCGGTGGGAGGTGTCCTGGGATGGCGGCGGGGGGTGGCTGCACTGCTCCTCTATCTGTGCCTGGGGACGGTTGGGCTGCCGGTCTTCGCCGACGGGGCGTCGGGGATGGGGCACCTGTGGGGGCCCACGGGGGGGTACCTGGCGGGCTTCGTGGTGGGGGTCGGGGTGGCTGGGTGGTGGACCACCCGCGCGGCGTCGGCCGAGTGGTGGTGGCCGCGGACGACGGCGATCCTGGCCGCAGGGTTCGCCCTCGCCCATGTCGTGATGCTCGGGATCGGATGGGCCCGCCTCGCCGCATTTCTCGGGCCGGCAGAGGCATGGATCCAAGGTGTCGCGCCGTTCCTGTGGGGTGGGGCGGTCAAGTCGGTGGTGGCGGCCGCGGGTGCCGTGGGGTGGAGGTGGTGGGCGGAACCACCGGGGCCGGTAGCGGGGGGGGTGGCCGGTTGAACCGGGCCTGCCGGCGGAGCAACCGGATCCGTGCGGACGAGACCCTGGCGAACCACACCCTGTATCGGGTCTTCTACTACACCGCTGATCCGCTCTCGGGCACCGCTCGTCATCCGCCACCGGCGGTCAACGCCGCCTGGATGGCAGAGTCCAGTTCCGCGGCTTCATACGGCTTAGCCAGCACCCCCGAGACCCCCACAGTAGCCACCCGGTCTCGAACGGGTCCCTCCAGGTTGCCGCTGGAGAGGAGAACGGGAAGCCCAGGCCGCGCCTTGAGCGTGGCTTCCGCCAGTTCCAGCCCCGTCATCCCCGGCATGATGTAGTCGGTGAACAGAAGGTCCACCGGATTTTCCACGTCTTTCAGGTAGCGGAGGGCGGCTTCGGGCAGGGGGAACGCCGTGACCTGGTATCCCAGGCGTCGCAGCAGCGCAGCCGTGGCTCGCAGCACCACGGCTTCGTCATCCACCATGGCCACGTGGCATTCACCGCGGGAGGTGCCATGGAGGTCCGGTTCTCCTGACTTGGCTTCTCCGGTGGCGGCCATGGTGGGTTCGGAGGGGGAGGGGGTGTCGGTTTCCTCCGGCGCCGGCGATTCGTAGTCCGTGCCAATGCCTGAATTCGCTTCAGGCAGAAGGACTGTCGCCGTGGTGCCCTCTCCCTCCCGGCTTTCCAATGAGACCGTGCCTTCCAACCCTCTCACGATGCGGAATACCGTGGCCAGACCCAGGCCCGTGCCCTCGCCTTCGGGCCTCGTGGTGAAGAAGGGTTCGAACACCCGTGCCAGGACCTCCGGCGGCATCCCGGGCCCCGTATCCACGACCCGGACCTCTGCCCTTCCGTCGACGGCTTGGGTGGCCATCCGCAGAACTCCGCCCTTTTCCTTAATGGCGTGGTAGGCGTTGGTGGCCAGGTTCATGATGACTTGGTGGAGTTCGGAGGAGGCTGCAAGTACCTGGACCCTAGGTGCCTGGAGATCCAGCTCCATCCGGATGGTGGAAGGGAGGGAACTCCGGAGCAGTGCAGAGACCTCGGCCACCTCACGATCCACTTCCACCAGGGCACGCCTGCTCTCCCCGCCCCGACTGAACACCAGGATGCGGCGTACCATGTCCCGGGCGCGGGACGCGGAGGTGTGCACGTCTTCCAGCGCTTCCTGAGCCGGATGGTGGCTGGGGAGAGCATCCATGGCTTCCCGTGACCGCAGGAGAATGGGCACCAGGAGGTTGTTGAAGTCGTGTGCGATGCCACCGGCCAGGGTGCCCATGGCCTCCAGCTTCTCCCCCTGTCGGATTCGGCCTTGAAGCTGCTGCCGCTCCTCCGTTTCCCGCTCCAGGTTCCTCCTGGCGGTGGCTTCCTCGATGGCCGTGCGCTCCAGCGCCTGGAGGAGCACCCCTCCTGACAGCGACAGGACGATGGAGATGAGGAGGATGTTGGTCGCGGTGACGAGCCACGTGGCACCGGGGCCCTGAGGATAGGTGGCCAGGGCTCCTCCCCAGTCCAGGTACCCCAGCGCCACGGCAGCTCCAACGGCCACCACCAGCACCGCCTGCACCGCCAACGCCGTGATCGCCGTCCTGAGTCCGAAGAACAGAGCAGCCATGACCGGGAACGAAGCCAGCCAGGCCGAACCGGCTGCGACGCTGCCCCCGTTGGCCAGGAGTGCCAGGGAGATGATGGCGGGAATTACCACTAGCGAACCTGCCCGCATACCGAAGGGAAGGGTGGGATGCAGCGCCATGGTGAGGATCACCAGATAGGCCAGGGTATCCACCGCCACCACCACCTTGTGACCGGCCTGGTAGGCCAGGATCACTCCCGGGATGTAGGCCACGAGGGCTCCCACCGAACTGGCCAGGAGCGTGGCACGGAGGACCCGTTCCCGCCAACGGGCGAGCGGCGGTAGGGATGAGTCCTGGGGAATGAGAAGGGTTTGGAGCCAGCCTGTCATGATGTGCCACTGCTTCCGATGGGACATTTTGCGCAGAGCTTCGAGAGTCAATCTACCGCTGGCATGTCCCGCGAACCGCGAACCCGCCGTCAGCCCCCGCTCACCGCCGGGATCACCAGGATCTCACTCCCCGGGAGGAGGGGAGTGTCCAGTCCGTTCCCGAAGCGGATGTCCTCACCGTCCACGAAGAGGTTCACATGTGGGCGCAAATGGCCCGTCTCCGTGAGGATCCGGAGGTGGACGAAGGGATGCTGTTGTTTCAGGGCCTGCAGAGCGTCTCGAAGGGAGGAGGCCGACCCCAATTCCAGGGTCCCCACTCCGGCAGTATGCTCCCGGAGCTGGGCCGGAAGGATCATCCGGACCTGATGGGTAGGTCGGGGATTCGTGGTTTTCACCGGATCCGCGCCGCCTTTACGCACACCACCGGGGGCAGTCCGTCCTGGATCATCTCCCATGAGTCGCCGTCGTTGCTGGACGCGAAGATCTTCCCGCTACGGGTCCCGAACACCACACATGCCTGATCCTCCTCTGACCCCTCGGCGGTATCCAGCGCGTCCCGGAGTACCGTCTCGTACGCATCCTCCTGGGGCAGTCCCTGGGTGAGGGGGTGCCATGAGCCGCCGGCATCCCGGGTGCGGTAGACCCGCATGCGGGCCTCAGGGGTGCACCGGAAGGTGTCGGCCTCCAGGGGCACGATGTAGGCCGTGTCCGGGTCTCCCGGGTGCACCGCCATGGCGAAGCCAAAGTCCGATGGCACGCCATTGGCGATGTCCTGCCACTGCCCGCCCCAGTCGTCGCTCCGGTAGAGTCCCCAATGGTTCTGGAGGTAGAGGCGCTCCGGCCGCTGTGGATGATGCACCACCTTGTGGACGCACTGCCCGAACTCGGGGTGCTTGTCCGGCAGAAACTCGGCTCGAACGCCTCGGGTGGAGGGGTGCCAGGTGGTTCCCCCATCGTCGGTGCGGTAGAAGCCGCCGGTGGAGAAGGCCACCCCCATTCGCTCGGGCTTCTCCGGATCCTGGAGGATGGTGTGGAGGCAGAGCCCTCCGGCACCCGGGGTCCAGCGGGGCCGATGCTCGTGCTCCATGAAGCCCAGCACCGGGGCCCAACTGTCGCCTCCGTCGGTGGAGCGGAAGAGGCAACTGGGTTCCACCCCCAGCCACATCTCATGCGGTCGTTCCTCCAGTCCGGGATGGATCTGCCAGATTCGTTTCAGGGAGAGTTCCGATCCTTCCGGGAAGGCCACGGGGCGCTCCTCACCCGATGACCAGGTGGCGCCTCCATCGTCCGACCTCCGGAGGGTGGTGCCGAAGAACGGGTTCCCCGGGGCTGCCCAGAAGGTGACGCGACCGCTTCGCTGGTCGGCTGCCATGGCGTACACCTCCTCCCCCGGGAAGTGGGGGCCGTCCATGCTCCAACCTGTGGCGCCGCCATTTCCCGACTGACCCCCGCTGCGTTCGGACCCCGATTCCAGGCGAAAGAGGAAGGCGCCCTTCATGGTCCCCACCAGCACTACCAGCTCGCCGGGACGGGCGACAATCCCTTCGGGGGTGTGAGGCATGGAGCTCATCTCCGGTTTGAGGTTGACCCAATTCTGGGTGTGGAACGTCGGAAGTGCCAGAGGGTTGTTCCGAAGGAATCGTTCACGGCTCCAGCACGGCTCCAGGACCTCCACGGCTTCCCACCCCGACTCATGACCCACTCCCCGCTCCCCCTTCGCCTGCTCATCATCATCGCCTCCACCCGGGAGAACCGGATCGGTCCCACCGTGGCCCGCTGGTTTCACGGCGTAGCCCGGGAACGGACGGAATTTCGTGTGGAGCTTCTGGATCTGTTGGAAGCCGGACTCCCGGACCGCTTGAGCCGGCAGCGGCCCGCCGAGGTGGAGACCGTGGGCGAGCAGATCCAGAATGCGGATGGCTTCATCGTGGTGACGCCGGAGTACAACCACAGCTTCCCGGCTCCCCTGAAGACCGCCATTGACTGGTTCAAGCCGGAGTGGATGGCGAAAGCCGTGGGCTTCGTGTCGTACGGGGGCATCTCTGGAGGCCTGCGCTCGGTGGAGCAGCTTCGAGTGGTCTTCGCCGAGCTCCATGCAGTGACCCTTCGGGACACGGTGAGCTTCGCCATGGTGCACAGGAAGTTTGAAGAGGATGGGACGCTCCTGGATCCGGAGATACCGGTGAAGGCCGCCGCTATTCTCCTGGATCGGATGGTTTGGTGGGCGGGGGCCCTGCGGGAGGCCCGACGGGAAAGCCCCTATGCCCGGTAGGCCGCCCGGTAGGCCGGCGGCAGAGGGGACCAAGGAGCCGTCTCTGGTGGGGGGGGCTTACTGGCGCAAAGGGGCGCTGACGGGTATCGATGGACTACGCCATCTCCCCGGATATGCAGTTCCGGGGCCTGGTGCAGTACAACTCCCTCACCCAGCAGTGGAGTTCCAGCGCACGCTACCGCTACACCTACCGTCCGGGAAGCGATTTCTACGTGGTGTATGACAACATCCGTCGAGAAGGGTTGGTGGAGATCCGGGAGCACCAGCTGATCGTGAAGGCCACCTCCCTCATGGGGTGGTAGGGGGGTACCGATCCCACCGGGCAGGAGAACAATCGGACCCGGTGCGTGGCCCGGCCACCGCCACGGGTCCATCGGAGCCCGGCACCTGCGCCGACCCGGCTGGGCGAAGTGACCCGGCTGGGCGAACTGACCTGGCGAGTCCGGCGGGACCAGCGGACGGGGTTGGGGTCAGCTGGGCGGGCAGAATCTGCCCACAACTGCACACAAGTCGAGGTCTGTGGCGATCTTTGTCCAGTTAACGGCGAATAGAGCCGTCAACTGCACAATCAATCGAATGCGCCGAAGGGCTTTGTGCAGTTATGGGTCGTATAAGCCTACAACTGCACAATCATCGGCCGGCGGGTCCATCCGTGTGCAGTTAGCAACATCGGCTGGGCTGGGTAGTGGCCAAGGCGGCCTGGGTGCAGACCCTCACGGCGGCCCGGCCCCTGCCATCTTCTTCCCGTGCCGGTTTAGCTCCGTCTCCGCCGGCTACCCGTACGCCCGATTCCGCATGTGATCCGCCACCTCCCGGAAGCGCTACTTCAGGAACTCCCGGGCGATCTACGGCATTTCCGGCTCCTCCGGCGCCCGACCATGCACCAGCCATTGGTCCCGCGAGCCGGCCTCCACACCCAGGGGGCCGCCGCCACTCGCTTCTGGAGCCGGAGATGCCGGTGAAGCCCGTCGGGGCTCTCCTGGGTCGGATGGCGTGGTGGGCGGGGGACCAGCTATTCCGGTCTGGCCGCCGTTCTGAGGCTTCGGGTCAACCCTCGCAGGCTCAGGTGTTGTTCCGTTTCTCCATGGCCCTGGAGGATCCAGCGGTGTCCGTCTTCTGAGGTGACGGCCTGGATTTCGGCGTCGGCGCGTTCCGGAGGCGTCACCATACGGAATCCGGAGCGCCGAAGGGCCCGGGCTGCCCAGGTGGCGGCCCGGCCCTCGCCGGTGAGTTCCACGGTGCCCCTGGCTTGGCTTTCCCAATCGAAGTGGACACTGTCGGCATCAAAGCGAACCCCATAGTGTGCAAAGGCGTTGTGGATGTCTCCCGACAGAACGAGATCCTCCGGTGCGCCGTTTAGGAGGGAGCCGTCTCCCGGTAGAAGCCAGATCCGGTCTGCGGTTCGAAGTGCCAGTTCCAGGTCGTGGGTGGAGAGGATCACGCTCCGAGCATCATCCAGGACCAGCTCTCCCAGGAGCCGCAAGAAGGCCACGTGCCTCATAGGGTGGCAGGCCCGCCGGACCCGCTCCTAGCGGAGGATAGGTGTGATCCGGGGCTCACCCAGGAGTGCCTCGGACGAGGACTCAACGGAAAGCCATTGAGAAGCCCAAGGACCCCCCTCCGTTCCCACGTCCTCTGCCTCTTCTGGCCCACTGCCCCTCAGGAACCCCAGGAGCCGCGACGCCAGCCCCGGCTGGATGGGACAGTCAGCCCGGGGCATGAAGCGGGTGAGGAAGAGTTCCATGGCGGCCGTCCCGGACAGGGGTGGGCACCCTTCGAGGAGGATCAACCCACTGATGGGATCCACATTCCGGGCCGTCACCCCGGGGGGGATCGGCCATTCTGACCCGGAACCCTCGTCTCGGGGAATCCGAGCCATGATCCTGCCCCAGACCGGTGCCGCCAGCCTTCCCCCTGAGCCTCCAGGTACGATGGGGCGAGGCGTGTCGAAGCCCATCCACACGGCGGTGACTACCTCGGGAGTGAAGCCCACGAACCAGGTATCATGTGTTTGCTGTGAAGTTCCTGTCTTTCCCGCACCGCGTCCGGTGAATCCGGCTTGCCGCACCGACCATCCGGTGCCTCGGTCCACCACTGCCCGGAGCATATCCGTCACCACATAGGCCACGTCGGCGTCCAGCCCGGGATGCCGCTCCTGGGGGACCTCCAGGACGACCGTTCCTTCCTGGTTCTCCACCCGCACCACGAATCGAGGTTTGGACCGCTCTCCCAGAAGCGGAAAATTCGTGTAGGCTTCGGCCATCTCCAGCGGTGAGATGGAAACGGTGCCCAGGGCTACGGCGGGAGACGCCGGAATGGCCTCTCGTATCCCCGCCAACCGGGCCGTCTCAACCAGATTCGGGAGACCGGTGGCCAGTGCCACCCGAATGATGGGGACGTTCAGTGAGCTCACCAGGGCTTCTCTGAGGCGGACCGTTCCCCGGAACCGACCATCGAAGTTCTGGGGCCTCCAGACGGATCCGTCGGCTTCCACCATCTGAAGGGGACGATCGGCCACCGGTTGACTTGCCGCCAGCCCCTGGGAAAGGCCTGCCGCCACCACGAAGGGCTTGAAGGCGCTCCCCATGGGACGGCGGCTGGACGTGGCCCGGTTGAACCGGGAGTGGGCGAAGTCGCGACCGCCCACCAACGCGAGTACATCGCCACTGGCTGCTTCCATGACCACCACGGACCCTTGCAGGTAGTTGGTGCCGGATGCGGCTGCGGGATTCTGTAGATCGTAACCAGGTGCGTCATATGGCCCGAACGCACCCTCCTCCACCGCCGCCAACTGCCGGGTCAGTTCCTCCTCCGCCGCTGCCTGGGCGGCTGGATCCAGCGTGGTGTGGATGGTCAGGCGAGTGCGGTAGAGCGCCTCGCCCAACTCTTCTTCCAGGTACCGCCTTACCGCATCCACAAAGTATGCGGCTACCGTCGGCGCCCGGAGGGCAGGGGGCTCGTCCGGAAAATGCAATCCGGACCGGCGACCGGCCACCGCGTCATCCGAAGAGAGGAAGCCCTGCTGCTCCATAAGGGTGAGGACCAGGTTCCTACGGGATATGGCGGGTTCCAGATGTCGTCGGGGGTTCAGGCGCGCCGGGGCATTGATGACGCCCGCCAGAAAGGCGGCTTCGGAAGCACCCAGTTCGTGGGGCGGAAGATTGAAGTAGTGATGCGCACCCGCCGAGACGCCGTATGCCCCTGCGCCCACGTACACGTGATTCAGGTAGATTTCCAGAATTTCATCTTTGGAGAAGTTGCGCTCCAATCGGCGAGCCACCCGGATTTCCAGGAGCTTTCGCCGGATGGTCCGCTCCTGGCTGGGCAGGCGCTGGGGAAAGAGGGTCCGAGCCAGTTGCATGGTGATGGTGCTGGCTCCGTGCGGAGAGCCGCCAGGCCGAATGGATGCCACGCCCGCTGCCAGAAGCCGTGGCCAGTCCACCCCGCCATGGCTGTAGAAGCGACGGTCTTCCACCGCGATGAACGCTTTTTGCACGTAGTCCGGGATGGAGTCCAGGGGCACCAGACGGCGTTCCAGGGGGTGCAGTTCAGCGAAGGGCTCTCCGTGGCGGTCCAGCAGCACCGGTGCCCCCCCGGGCAGAAGGGAAGGCAGCGCGGTGGGATCGGGGCATCCCTCCTCGCCGCACCTCATCCCGTACCCCAGGAGCAAGAGCGCAAGCGCCACCACGCTGCCTAGAGCTGAAAGTGGCAGCCACCACTGCGGTCTACGAAGGTGGGAAAGTAGCGCGGAGGTACGGAGCCGGAGGCCGGCCACTCGAGATCCCTCCATACCGCTTCCACCTCTCTTCTTCTGACTTCTTCTGAAGACACGAACAGTCAACAGTTTGTACCCCGGACCCGGTGGAAGGAGTCTGGGGTGAGGGACGTAGGGTCGGGTTGCTTACTCCTCCCCCGCCAACTCTCGGAGCGTGTCTACCAATGTGCGAACCTTCTGGGCATCCCGAGACCCGGCAGCTTCAGACCGCAGTTCGCCCGCCAGGGCCGTCAGAGTCGATCGGCGTTGGGCGCCGGAGGAGGACTCCGCCTGGGTCAGGGCCTGCCTGACGGCGCTGATGCGAGCGTCGGAAAGCGCCCCATTCCGCTCCAGTTGATCCAGGTAGGCCCGCGCCACCACAAAACTCGCCGGCCACGTGAAATTGGGTTGGCCCTGCACGTTGAGCTGGTCGAGCCTCACGGTCTTCGCGGCTTCGATCTCGTTCTGCGTGAGTAGAGGGCTGGGTTCAAATTCAAAAATGTCCAATCCACGGGCCATTTCAGAACTCACCAACACTCCGTTGTACCAGTAGACCGACCAGGTCCCTCCTGACGCCATCGCCTCGGCGCTGATGGGCCCCCGGTCGAAGAAGGCGATCTCGTAGGGGTTGGCCGGATCGGTCCAGTCGAAGACGGAGATTCCCCCCTGATACCATGACTGGGCCTTGACGTCGCGGCCTGGTACGGGAATGAGGGATCCGTTGTGGGCTACACAGTTCTCCAGCTCCGTCTGGGGTGCCGGTAGCTTGTAGTAACTCTGGAAGACCATATCGCCATCTTCGATGGTGAAGATGGCATTGGCACCCCACTCCATGGGATCGTCCACCCGGCACTTGGGACCCCCGCCACCGCCCCATTCGTCGGTGAAGAGGATAGCGGTACCGGCGTTGTTGAAGGTGGCTGAGTGCCAGTAGGCGAAGTTCTCGTCCGAGACTGCAGCTATCCGGGTGGGGTTCACCGGATCGGTGATGTCCAGGAGCAGACCATACCCTTCGCAAGCGCCGCCGGCCATGCCCATTTCGGGATAGACGGTAATGTCGTGACACTGCGTGGGACCCGCCTCGGGGTCGAGATTGTCGCCCATCATGTTCTGCACGATCATGGGGAGTCGCTCCCGGAGCGCGGCGCTGTCGGCGGCGGTGGGCGGGCCTTCCCCCCCTCTGGCCTGGATGACCTGCTGAAGGAGCCCGGCGGCAGCCTGGTCAGGGAGGACCATGGTCTCGCCGATGGCGGGGATCTCGATGACGAAGGCGCCCCGGGCCCGGGCCTCTTCAATGGCGGCCAGGTCTGCGGGAGCGGGGCCGTGGGTGGGAGGCGCCACCAGGCCGTCGAAGATCCGGGGCGAACTCACGATGGCGGCCTGGGCCGGGTTGGCCAGGGGCACCCGGATGACTTCGATGCGGAAGAGGGCCGATTCCGGATCTTCGTCCGGGGAGGCGCCCACGCAACCCGGAAGTTCGTCCGCCGGGCGCACTGGTGCCGAGCCCGACACATAGATGTAGACGTTGTCATGGTCGCCGGGGTGCTCCAGCACCGTGTGGGTGTGAGAGCCACGGCAGGTCTGGACATTCCCGAGGTACTCGGGGTTGCGAACGTCCGAGATGTCGAAAATGCGGATCCCCCGAAGGCGATCTGGACTGACCGCCTGGTCCACGCCTTCATCCCCGCAGTCCAGTCGCCCCTCCATTCCCTCGCCGGAGACGAAGAGGAGGTTTCGGTAGACGGAGACGTCACTCTGGGATGCCGGGCACACATAGTCCTGGACCAACACCGGAGATGCGGGATTCGAGATGTCCCAGATCATGAAGCCGCTGTAGTTGCCCTGGATGACGTAGTCGCCTGAGAAAGCCAGGTCGGAGTTGGTGGACCCCAGAAACGACTCCGGCGGCGGCGTGGTGGAGACCATCCGCATGTTCCAGAAGGCCTGTTCAGCGTCGAAGAGCCCGGCACCCAAACCCACCCGGGGATCGGGGGAAGGAGCCAGGGAACTGGCCAGTTCCCATGGTGCCGGTGCGGTGCCGGCTGTGGGCCCCGGGCTGCCGGCTCCAGGGCCGCCGGCAGAGCTACAGCTTGTAGCGATGAGCGCGGCCCCCAGGGCCATGGCGCCGCCCCGGAGCTTCCCGGTGCGGAAGGGGAGAGTCGAAATCATGGAGCAACTCCTTTGAAGAGTGGGATAACCTGAGTCAGGTTCGGCCAGGGATGGAGCCCTCACCCAGGAGATTCCCCTGTGGAGGACATTTCTTGAAGCATACGTTCCATGCGGGCAATCTCGGTAGCCTGGTCTACCTGTACGTCTGAGGCAAAACGAAACACATCGGTGTCCTGGGCGGCACCATCGGTGGCGAAAAGGGTCCGGACCATTTCCACGGCCCCCTCATGGTGCTGGATCATGAAGCGGAGAAAGAGTTCATCGAACCGGGTTTCGGAGGCGGACTCCAACTCGTCCAGCTGCTGGGGGGTGAGCATACCGGCCATTTCGTGCCCGGCCATTTCGTGCTCGCCCGTCGCCTCCCCCCCTGCCTGGAAAACCAATGTGCTCCCCTCGACGCGCCAGTGGGGAACGGGTTGACCGCGGGTTTGAAGCCACTGCTCCATGAGCTTGATCTCGTCCCGTTGGGCGTTGTCGATACGCCGAGCCAGGGTCTGGACGGCGGGGCTCCGACTGCGCTCCGGCACCAGACCCGCCATGACCAGTGCCTGGGCGTGATGCCCGATCATCCCCACCATGAAGTCTACGTCTGCTTCCGTGAAACGGTTTCGCGCTCCCTCCACCTGGGACCAGTAGATGGCTTCCAGCCGGGCTGCCTCTGCGGCGTCGGGACCCACACGGGCGGTGGACGTTTCCGCGGAAACGCCGCCGGAAGCGGTGGCACATGCGGAACTGAGGGTTGCCACACCCAGAGCCAGGAGTGCTCTCCGGGCTGGAAAGATCGTGCGGTGCATGTAACTGCCTCTTCAGGGAGCAGCTTCCACCGTGAAGTGGAAGTGCATGCCTGCGCTCAGGTGCTCGGCGATGTGACAGTGCATCATCCAGTCGCCGGGATTGGACATCTCCACCAGAAGGTCCATGGTGGAGCCCACTGGTAGGGTGGCCGTATCCTTCCACACCAGATTCTCCTGTTGGATCCCATCCCGGGCTACCACCAGGAAGCGCTGGCCGTGGATGTGGATGGGGTGCTGCATGGGGTGAAAGCTCCGGGGTTCGTTGAAAATCCGGATCTTGACGATGTCGCCCTCTTGGAAACGCCAGTGGATCTCTTCGTTTCGGTTGCCGGTCCGGGCGTCCTCCAGAATCCATGAGACCTGACTTCCCGTGGAAAGCCAGTTCATCATGGGCATGGCGTCGTTCCACTCCACAGGCTGCACATAGAACGTGTCCGCCTCCATGGAGAGGACGATGGCTTGGGGAAGACCGCTCACCTGCAGGATCGTGTTGAGCTCATGGTCTGGCTCCCGCTGGAAGTGCTCCCGGAAGGCGTCAATCTCTTCCACCACTTCCGTCCTGGTGCGGAGTTGCTGGAACGACGCTCCCAGATCGGGTTGGGCCGGGGCTTCCCTGACGGTGACCAGCGCCAGGGTATCCACGTGGGGATAGAAGATGCCCCGGAAGTGGTTCACAGCCTGGATGGTGTTGGTGATGGCCACCGTACCTGGCTGGGAGAACTGGACATCCACGCTGTAGCGTTCCGCAGGTGAGATGGGCACGCTGGTGACCCAGCTCTCCCGCTCGAAAGCTCCCACGTCTGAGCCCACCAGCTTGATGCGCTCTTCCCCGAATCGAACATTGAAGGGTCGGGCGTTGGCCACGTTGGTGAGATGGAACCGTATGACTTCACCCTGCTGCGCTTCGATGCGGTGGTCTGCCACCCCGTTGGTCAGCATGACGGTACCGTACCGGCCCATGAGTGCGTTGGTGGGAGTCTCCAGACCGTAGGGTATGAGATCGCCCCCCTCTGTCATCAGGAGGTCGTCCAGGGCCAGGAGTTCCTCCCGGTGGATGGGCTCCTCATCCACTCCTTCCGTGGGAATCACCAGGAGATTTCCGTACAGACCCAGATCCTGCTGGATATCTTCCCGAACGTGGGGGTGATACCAGAACATCCCGGCGTCGGGTACATGCACCTCGTAGGTAAAGCTCTCCCCTGGTTCGATGGGGGGTTGGGACAGGCCCGGCACCCCATCGAAGCGGGCATCCAGCCGGATGCCGTGCCAGTGGACGGTGGTGGTGAAGCGGATCTCGTTCCGCACCCGGATCACCACCGTGGACCCCCGCTCAGCCCGAATGAAAGGTCCTGGGTACTGGTTGTTGTATCCGTACAGGAGGTATTCCCTGCCGCGGATGGAGCGCCTCACAGGAGATACCAGCAGATCCAGGGTATCGCCGTCCGCCAGGGTCACGGCCCGGCTGGGTTCAGCCAGCGGGAAGTCCGCCGCGGTCAGGTCGAAGTGGGGCAGCCACGCCGAGGCAGGGGGGACGGCCATCTCCAATCCCGGCAGCATGGGCATGTTGGGATCCATGGGGGGCATGAGCCAACCGCCGGGGAGGGCGTGCTCCATCATGTGGCCCATCTGCATATCGTGGCCGGCGTGTTCGTCTTGTGCCCACACCGATGAGGCTGCAGTCAGGTGGGCCAACAGGACGAAGGTGAGGCGCACTGCGGGGTTCAGTATCCGAAGGCGGCGCATTCCTGCTGCTCGAAGGGGCCGTGGCCGGCCATGGTGTGCATCATTCCGCTGCGGGACATCCCCCTGAGCACGATGGGCCCCGTCCACTGATCCAACGCTGGAGACTCGTCGTCCTCCGGTTCCAGGGTCACCACCACCAGGAACTTGTTCCACTCCACGGGCCCCTCCACCGACCCTGTCTCGTCCAGCGTACCGACCCGGACGATCTCATCGATGTCGGGGGTGGTGGCCCATGCCACAAACCGGCCTCGGTTCCGCTGGGGAAGGCCGTCCACCTGGACGTGGAGGGTGAGGTTGTAGCTACCGTCGGCAGCCAGGGACACGCCGAAGGGGGAAGATCCGAAAGTGGTGTTGGCTACGCCTGCCGCCCTTCCAGTGCCTACTACCTGCCGGGTAGGTACCAACGCGATGGCGTAATACTCCGGCGGGTCCACCGACAACAGGCAGACGGGACCCATCTCGGGCCCGCCGGAGGCCAGAAGTGTGAGGGCAAACAGACCGCTCAACATAGATGTCCGCTACCTCCAGCGAATGGGGCTGGGCATCTCGTCGGAGTCCCAGTTCTGGACGCTGGACACGTTGGGCATGCCCCAGTTCGTGCCATCCCAACCCTGGAACCCCTCCATGCGGAAGGCCCAGAAGCCGGTGCTCATGTCGCTGATGACGATGAGTCCGTCGGCGTTCCGTACGTCGACGCCGAAGGCGCCCTGGAACTGGGGGGTACGGTCCACATTGGGGGAGCCGATGTACGTTTGATAGTAGGCCACAGTGGTGGGTTTGGTGGGATCCATGAGACTGAACACCTGAAGCCCATCCAGATACCCGGAAACGAACACATAGGGCCAACGAATCTCGTGGTTGTGCACCAGGTTCTGCCAGTCGGCGGTCCAGGCCGAGATGGGCCGGGAGACATTCGTAACCTCCCCGTCCAAGGCCGGCTGCAGATCGAAGATCCTCAAGGGCGCGTATTGGTACTCCGTCTCGGCCACCACGTAGCGTCCGTCGGGTGACGGCGTGAAGGTATGCCCGTAACGGACGCCGTTGATCCCCGTGAGGGTCACCGCGATTTGTGGGTCATCCAGATTCGTGATGTCGTAGACGTAGTAGCCGCCGGTGCCCCCGCCGTAGAAGCGATCCGTGCCCGTGTCGGGGTGCCACGCCGCATAGAAGTCATGGTAGCCACGGGAGCCGCCGGTGCCCTCGGCCGACTCGGGCACGGGGATGTTCGCCACCAGAGCGTTTTCCACGTCACCGCCCACCACCCGCCCCAGATCGTAGACGTTGGCTCCCGGTCCTGACACGGTGGTCAAAAGGTACACATTCCCGTTGGAATGCTTGTAGATGAAGATGTTGTGGAAGCCACCGGGGGTCTCCGGAGCCCGGATCCGAGCCACCTCCCGAACGGTGGAGGCGTCAGGCAGGCCCGTGACGTCCAGTACCACGGCACCCATATCCGAGTTGGGGCCTCCCTGTCCGAACTGCACGGACTGCACCACGTAGTAGCGGCCGTCCAGCTTGAAGTACTTCACGTCCATGCCACCAGTGCGCTGGTGGAGTTCCTGGTTCTCGATGCGCCAGCGGAAGATGACCTCGGGGTTCCGCTCATCCGAGAGGTCGACGATGTCCATTCCCTTGGGGCCGTCGTCGCCGTACTGCATCCGGGCCACGTAGGCGTAGGGCCGATGAAGCTCCTGTTCCAGTTCAATGTCGGCCACACCCAAGCGGGGTCCCAGGGGAAGGTGCGAGATCACCTCCATGTTGGGGCTTCCCGGAGCGGTGGGGGTCCACTGGGGGGACCCCTGGGCGTGGGCGGACTGAGGCAGCCAGGTTGTGGCGCTGAGGGCTGCGGCCACCAGCAGGCAGCGGCGGAGTGCGGAGGCAGAGGAGAGGATCACCGGATGGGACTCCTTGTGGGACGGGTTGTGCTATGATGGACACTGCTGTGCAAGATATCGTTCCGACAGGGCGTGCGCGAGGGACCTGGGTGGGAGGCGGTGCCCTGGACTGCCCTCGAATTGCCGAGCCTCCACCTGCGTGCTCTCCACCGGCTTGCCCCGAGCAGCGGGCACAGGGTAGTCTCGACCCTGGGCGTTGGTCGAGAGAATTTGGCCGAAAAGCTCGGGCCGAGGGAATGTCGTCCTGGGACCCCGTAATATACCCATCATCCGCCACCAGTATTCCACCACCGAGGGATCCATGAGAGTCTATGCCGCAGCACTCCTCCTCCTTACCGGGACCTTCGCCACTTCCCATTCCCTTCAGGCACAGGGTCAAGAGGGCGATGTCCGACAGCTTCTCATGGTGGATCGATCCGGTGAGGTGGTGCGTGCGCTGGGACCCCGGATGAACTCCATCCTGGATCCGGCCCTCTCACCCGACGGCTCGAAGGCGGCGGTCCGGGGCCGCCCCAACTGGGGCGACACGGATCACCTCTGGATCATCGAGGGCTCCGATGCCCGGCGGCTTACCCGGAACTCCGGATCGGAGCGGCATATGATCTGGTCGCCCGACGGAACCCGGATCGCCTACTCCATTCAGAATCCCGGAGGGGTCTCGAACCTGTACATTCGGCCGTCGGACGGGTCCGCCGGAGATCGGCCCTTGGTGGTGAGCGAGGGGATGCACAAGTGGTATCCGTCGTGGTCTCCGGACGCATCCACCCTGGTGTTTCACACGAACGATCCTGCCACCGAGGCGCGGGATCTCTGGTACGTGGACGTGGCCAGCGGGGAGACAGGGGTTCTGGTGGACGACGACGGAATCCAGGCCCTGAACCGCATGTCCCGGGATGGGCGATTCGTGGCGTACCAGTCGGACCACGAAGGGCAGTTGGAGGTCTATGTCACCACCTGGCCCCGGTCCGAGGCTCGCTGGAAGGTCTCCACGAACGGTGGGACCTGGCCCAAATGGAGCCAGGACGAACTCTTCTACTGGGAGGGGAATACCCTCATGGCGGTGCCGTACAGCGCGGCCGCTGATGGTTCGTTCCAGATGGGCTCTGCCACGAGGGTTCTCACCGGTGCGGAGGTGGGAATGGGGGCGGACAACATGATGACATCGTACAACCCGGAGTACGATGTGAACGCCCAGGGCACCAGGTTTCTGGTGGTCCAGCACCTGGAAGACCGATAGTGCAACCGCTCGCTGACGGTTACTGGACTTCCATCTCCTGAATGATCTCGTCCAACCGGTCCATGATGCGCTCGGAGTCGGAGTCGATTTCGATCATGGCGGCTCGCTGGGCTTCCTGGAAGGCGTCGATGGCTTCGCGGATGTCAGGGCGATCCACCAGGGTCTGCTGGGCCTGCTGGAGCTGCATCTGGATGCCCTGTGCCAGCATCCCCACCTCCTGCATCCGAGCTTCGTCTCCCTCCTCCTGAGCGGCCAGGAAGTCCGCCTCCAACGCATCCATCTGCTGGAAGAGCTCCGGGTTGGCCTCCCTCATGGCGGTTTCCACCCGGGTCTGGAGCTCCTCCAACTGGCTGGCCAGATTCCCCGACTCCATGGCCTCCTGCTGGATGGGTGACAATTCCTGCTGGAGCTGCTGTGCCTCCGTCATGAGTGCCATCATCTCGGGGTCCATCTCCTGGCCCGTCATGCCGGGAGGAGCCTGCCCCGCCGGGGTCTGGCTCTGATCCGCAGCGGTGGCGTCGGCGGAGGACGTGTCGTCATCCCCGCAGGCACCCAGCGCGAACAGGGATACGAGGGCGAGCGTCGCGATTCCGTGCTTCATTTTCATCGGTCCATCCCTGTGAACTCAGTGAGAGGTCACGCCACTCCAGCGCATCCCCGAGAGGCGGACATAACCTGCATGCGCCTGATGGTTCCCGCTCTCACTGTTCTGTCCCGCTGAACCCTGTCCTGCTGACAATCCGATTCCTACCTTGTGGCTTCCCCTGTTCCCCTGGAGCCGGGTTGAGGTCACCTGAATCTCCAACTGGAGGCTGGTCATGAGCGCTTCGGGTATGCCCGTGAAACATGCACTGGGCGGGATGGTGATGGCCCTGGGCTTCCTCCTGGGGTCCCCGGGGACCGTGGCGGCCCAGGACGCCAAGGAGGTTGTGGCCGGGACCATTGATGAAGGTGCCGAGCGCTACGGGGTCCTGGCACAGCAGATCTGGGACCTGGCGGAGCTGGGGTACCTTGAGGACGAGAGTTCCGCGCTTCTGAAGGCGGAGCTGCGGGGCGCCGGCTTCCGAATCGAAGAGGGGGTGGCGGGTATGCCCACCGCCTTCGTGGCGGAGTGGGGAAACGGGGGTCCGGTCATCGGGATTCTGGCTGAATACGACGCCCTCCCGGGCATTTCCCAGGATCGCACCCCGGAGCGCCAACCCCACCCCATCCTCACCGCCGGTCATGCCTGCGGACACCATCTCTTTGGCTCCGGCTCCGTGGCGGCTGCCGTGGCCGTGCGTCACTGGCTGGAGGAAAGCGGGACGCCGGGCACGATTCGCCTCTACGGGACTCCGGCGGAGGAGGGTGGCGCCGGCAAGGTCTACATGGTGCGAGAGGGCCTCTTCGACGACGTGGACGCCGCCATCCACTGGCACCCCGGTGACCAGAACGATGCCGCGCCGTGGAGTTCGCTTTCCAACAAGTCGGGCAAGTTCCGTTTCCATGGAGTCTCGGCCCATGCGGCGGGGGCGCCCGAGCGGGGGCGCTCTGCTCTGGACGGAGTCATGGCCATGGCCCACATGACGGAGATGATCCGGGAGCACGTGCCCCAGGAGACCCGCATCCACTACGTCATCACCTCCGGGGGGAGCGCCCCCAACGTGGTGCCCGACTTCGCCGAACTCTTCTACTACGTGCGAAATCCCGACCCCGTGCAGGTGAACGAGATCTTTGAGCGGGTGGTGCGGGCGGCGGAAGGAGCCGCCCTGGGTACCGATACCCGCATGGAGTACGAGGTCATCCACGGGCTCTTCGCCATGCTCCCCAATCAGGTGTTGGGCCGGGCCATGCACGCCAACCTGGAGTGGGTGGGTGGCGTGGTTTACACCGAAGAAGAGCGGCGTTTCGCCGAGTCCATCCGCGCTTCGTTCGAGCATTCGGTTCCTCCCCTGGAGAGTGCAGCCCAGGTGCTCCCCTACCGGGAGAGTGTGGACGCCGGAGGCTCCACCGACGTGGCCGATGTGAGCTGGGTGGTGCCCACCGTGGGGGTGGGTACGGCCACCTGGGTGCCTGGCACTGCCGCCCACTCCTGGCAGGCCATTGCCGCCGGGGGTACGGGTATCGGTGAGAAGGGGATGATCAACGCGGCCAAGGCCATGGCCATGACGGCCGTGGACCTCTTCACCCAGCCGGAGCTGTTGGCGGCCGCCCTTGCCGAGCAGAACGAGCGGGTGGGGCCGGACTTCGTGTATCGATCTCTGGTGGGAGATCGGGATCCTCCCCTGGATTACCGGCTTCCGGCGGGTTCGGGGGGGCGGTAGGGAGGCGACCATGGACCCGGTCTCCCTAGTTCGACGGCTCCAGCCGTCCCATCACCCCTTGCTCGCTGTCGGTGAGGAAGTAGAGGTAGCCGTCGGGCCCGTCGCGCACGTCGCGGATCCGCTCTCCGTACTCCGCCAGCAGCACCTCCTCGTGCACCGCTTCCGTACCGTTGAACACCACCCGCCGGAGGTGTCGACCTGCCAGAGCACCGGCGAAGAGGTTGCCCTGCCAGTGGGGGAAGCGATCTCCGGTGTAGAAGGCCAGCCCGGACGGGGCGATGGAAGGGGTCCAGTGGTGAAGGGGGAGCTCCACACCCTGGCCCGGCTCCGGGTCGGGAATGGGAAAGAAGGTATACTGACGGCCGAAAGAGACATCCGGCCATCCGTAGTTGCCACCCGGCACTACCCGGTGGATGGCGTCGCCGCCCCGGGGTCCATGCTCGTGGAGCCAGATGTCACCGGCCCCCGGGTGGAGGGCCAGCCCCTGGGCATTCCGATGGCCGTAGCCGAAGATCTCCGGGAGATGCCCGTCCTGTTGAGCCTCTTCACCGGCGAACGGGTTGTCCGGGGGCACGCCGCCGTCGTCGAAGAGCCGCACCGTGGTGCCCGCGTGACTTCCCAGATCCTGGGCCGGGGCACCCAGGCCCATCTCCCCCACCGTGATCCAGAGATAACCGTTCCGGTCGAAGAGGAGGCGGGAGCCGAAGTGGCGGCCCGTTCCCATGGCCGGGGTGGCCACGAAGATGTCTTCCAGCCCCTGCAGGGATTCCCCGTCCCACCGAGCTCGGGCCACAGCCGTGGTGATCCCCGTCTCGGTGGTGCCGCCCACCGTCACCTCCACTTCCTTGGAGTAGCTGAGGTAGACGAAATGGGTCTGGGGAAAGTCAGGATGGAGGGCGATGTCCAGCAGACCGCCCTGACCACCCACCCACACCGTAGGCCCACCTTCCAGGGGATCGGGTAGAAGTTCGCCGTTGCGAACCAGGCGCACACGTCCCGGGCGCTCGGTGATGAGGATGTCGCCATCCGGTAGGAAGGCCATGCCCCAGGGTCGCTCCAGCCCGTAGATGAGTTCCGTCACCCCATAGCCGTGGCTCGCCACTCCGGGTTGTTGGACAAGGCTCGCCGGCCCGGAACAGGCGGCTGCCAGGATGGCGCCGGCCAGCATGGTGGGAGCCATGCGAAGCCGGCGGACCTTGGAGGGAAGTAGGTGCAGGCCCAGCGGGAAGGGGATTCGCATGAGAGGAAGGTATCCTCCCGGCGCCGTCAGGGTTCCCTTCTAGGAGCGTGTCCGGGTAACGCGGCTCGCCCCATTACCCGGACACGCTCCTAGCTCCCGCACTCAAGCCTCAGGGGCCTCCACCATCACGCCCAGGAAGAGGATGGTGCCGGAAAGCCGCTCTCGAATGGCGAAGAGGAAGGGCCGGTCGGCAAACACGGTGGGCGGGGCGGAAACCACCCCCACCTCCACCGAGGTGGCGGCCGAAGCCCGGGTTCCCACCTCGTCCACCTCCACGAAGCTCTTCTGCTTCACGTTATGGATATGGACCTGCCACTCCAGGGCGTCGGAGAACATCCGGGTGAAGTCGGCGAGGTGCGGGACGAACGCCCGTTCCATGCCCAGGGCCTGGAGATCGTCGTTCAAGGTGCGTTCCCATTCCATGGTGAAGCGAGGAAGTCCCACCAGGGCGTCGGTGGGATGCAACGACCCCACCAGGGACGCCCAGCCCTCGGCATCCAGGGATTCCACCAGGGCGTCCACTGAGCGATCTCCCCGGGGGATGACCACCGTCATGACGAACGCATCACCACCATAGGGCAGTTCCATGACATCAGCCCCGGTGGTGACGCCGATGCGCACCTCACCCCGTCGGGTCATGAGCTGGACGGTCCCCTCCGTGCCGTCGTGGTTCCGGAAGGTGTGGCTGCGGGTGGCGGCCGGGTCAAAGCCCCGGGTCCACTTCCCGTCGAAATCAATGGCGTTGATGAGGAACAACACGGTGCGGGGATCGATGGGGGACTCCACAATGGAGGGGATGCGCCCCTGCGTGGCCTCGTGGACCCAGTTGTTGATGGTGGTCACTGCGGCGGGGTCTGAGAAATCCAGTCCCTGAACGGTGGCGTCGAAGTACTCCCGGTTCATCTCCTGGAAGGGCGCTTCAGGCTCCCAGCCCTGTCGGTGCCAGATGGAGTTCCCCACGTGGAAGTCCACCGCCGGATCCAGATCGCGAAGGAGATCGATGAGCTCCCGATAGGCCCGGTTCACCTCCTGCTCCGGGAGGTCACCGAACCGGAGTGCCTGGCGCATTTCAGACAGGGTCTCGCCGTGGGCTCCGTTGGCCGTCATGCCCAGCGCCATGGAGGCGCTCAACGGAGAGAGGAACACGTTCTCGCGGGGCTCGGCGGCGCGAACCTGGCGAAGGAGATCGAAGCCGAAGACGTTCGCAGCCTCGAGAATCCCCAGTTCAGCGACCGACAGGCTCCGTGGGAGTTCGGTAATGGGGGGCGGGGCGTCGCCGTCGCCGTCACCTGGGCTCGTACCAAGATCACAGGCGCCCATGAATGCGGTGAATGCAAGGAGAGCACCCAGCCTCACTGACGAGTTCAGCGGGTTGCGGGAAAGGGATCTGGAAGGGCGTGCCATGCGCATGACGGGCCTCGGCTCCGATGAATGCGTTGCTGAGTTGTGATATGTTGGCCGGGAGCGCCGGGTTCCAAGGAAAGAACGAGCGGAGGGTCGGAAATGTGACGGGACAGGGGGGGAGCGTGTCCGGGTAGCAGTTGATGGGAACGGGGGCTTGGAAGGCGACGGCTTCAGAGCCAGGTTGTGGGGTTGTCAACGACGGTTTGGAGACAGGTCCGCGTTGGATACGCGGCCCGCAGGAGGCCCACATGGAGAGCTGAATGAGCGAAGGACAGGTCGGGCGAAAGTACGATGAGGACGGGTTGAACGTGGGGGCTGAGTTCACCGAAGCCGATCTTTCCATCACCACCACAGACGCCTTCTTCCAGAGGAGCCACGCGCCCCCGCCTGACATCGACCCTTCCGCCTGGCGCCTGCGGGTGGAGGGCCTGGTGGAGCGTCCGATGGCCTACTCTCTCTCGGACCTTGCTTCCACTTTTCCCCACCGGGAGGTCACGGCCACCCTGCTCTGCGCCGGGCTTCGAAGGGCCGAGTTCCAGGAGGTCCGTCCGGTCCCTGGAGAACTTCTCTGGGGATCCGATGCCGTGAGCACCGGCGTCTGGGGTGGCTTTGCCCTGGCCGACATCCTGCGTGCCACCGGAGTTGCGGCTGAGGCGCGCCACGTGGAGTTCGTCGGCCTGGACCAGGTGACCCGTGGTGGGGAAACCTTCGGCTTCGGGGGATCCATCCATCTGGCGAAGGCGCTCAGCGATGACCTCATCCTGGCCACTCATCTCAACGGTTCCCCCCTTCCGCCCGCCCACGGTTTTCCCATGCGTGCGGTGGTGCCCGGGTGGATCGGTGCCCGAAGCGTGAAATGGCTTTCGGAGATCAGGCTTCTGCCCCACCCCTCCCGGAATTACTTCCAGGCGGAGGCGTATCGGATCCAGCGGGAGCCCAATCCGGACGATCCAAGGGACGTCTCCGGCGGCACGGCCATGACCGAGGTGCCCCGCAACGCGGTGATTCTGGACCCGATGCCCGGGGCTTCGGTGCCTGCAGGTCCCCTCCGGGTTCGGGGGTGGGCCATGGGTGAGGGGGGCCGTCCACTCATGCGGGTGGAGGTCTCGATGAATGGGGGAAGGAATTGGGTCCCAGCCAGCCTCACGCCGGGCCCGGGACGCTGGACCTGGAATTCGTGGGAGGCCACGATGGACATGCCGTCCGGGCAGCAAGTCATCCTGGCGCGTGCCTCCGATGAGGAAGGAACCATGCGCTCGAGTCTCCAGGAGAGCTGGAACGTGAAGGGCTACGGCAACAACGCCTGGTACCGGGTCGAAGTGAGCGTCACCGGCTCGTGAGGGGGGTGGTCCGGTGGCTACGGTGCTTGGGGAAGCGGCTTGAAGTGGAGCACCAGCTCCTCAGCCTTCCTCCAGCACCCTACGGGCGGCCTGCACGAACAGCCGAGCCAGCCGGCCATGATAGTCGTCCGAAACCAGGATCCGTTGTTCCACGGGATGGGTGAGGAATCCGGCTTCGATCATCACCGTGGGAACGGTGGCCGACGCCAGGAAGGGGCTGGTGCGGGCCTCCTGGACCACCACCACTCCATCCCCCTCCATGACGTCGGCGAAAATCCCTGCGGCCCGGACGCTGGCTGGAGCGTCCTGGCTGAAGTAGATCTCTGCGCCATGCCGGTTGGGGTCGTCGCTCTGAATCATGTGCAGGCTCATGAAGAGGGCGGCTCCCACGGCCTCCGCCTGGGTCCGCTTGTCGTCGTTGGCCACGGCGTAGTCTCCGGTGCGAGCCAGACGCACGTCGTACCCCTGCTTCACGAACTCCGCTGCGGTGACGAAGGCCAGGCGAAGGACCAGGTCCTTCTCCAGCAACTCTCCCACCACCACCCCGGCCTGCTCACCGCCGTGCCCCGGGTCGATGAAGATGATGGGACGCTCCTGTCCAGCCAGGCGAAGGGGTGTGGCGGCCCAGGCCATGAGGAGGATGGCCGTCATCAATGCGGCAGGCATGCGCAGGGGAAGACTTCCTGGCGTCATGGTCTCGTTCTCCGTAGAGGTGAAGTGGGTCTCTTGCGGAAGCAGGGATCCGGGGGAAGATGTACTTATAAGTGTGCGATGTCCGGAATCCAATGAAACGGCGTCTTCTGGAATTCCAGCAGCCTGCTACGGGAGCTCCCGCCATGCTCGACCCTGAATCAGGAGGGGAAGGAGGGGAAGGAAGGGGATTGGAGGCCCGGGTGGCCAGACTGGAGGCTCAGGTCCAGCGCCTTTCCGCCCAGTTGGAGGCCGCCGCGCCGTCGGAGCAGAGTGCGTCGCCGAACCAGGCCGTGCTCCCGGATCAGACCGCACCTTCGAACCGGGCCGCACTTCCGGAGCAGACTGCCCCCCCGGAGCAGACCGCCCCCCCCATACCCCCTCCTGCGGGCCCCACTCTGAGCCAGCGGATGGCCGGCTCGGGGGAGCGATGGCTGAGCCGCATGGGGATCGGATTCGTCATTCTGGCCGTGGCCTTCCTCCTGAAGCTGAGCTTTGACCGGGGCTGGATCACCCCCCTCCTTCGCCTCTGGCTGGGCGGTGGTGTGGGCGTTGCGGTCCTGGTTCTGGGGCTGCGCATCGAGCCTCAGGCTCGACGGCTCTCCCAGGCGCTGATGGGAGGTTCCATCGCGGTGTTCTATCTGGTGGGGTGGGCAGGGCTCCAGCTCTACCAGATCATCCCCTTCCCGGCGGCGTTCGCCCTCATGTGCGCCACCACCGTGCTGGCCCTGGTCCTGGCGGAACGTCAGGACGCGCCCTTCCTGGGAGTCGTAGGTGCCTCAGGTGGACTGTCGACTCCCTTTCTCCTGGACACGGGGTCCAGGAGCGTGACGGCCCTGGCCATCTATGTGACCCTGATCCTGTTGGGGGTGGGATTCGTCCATTTCCGGCGGGGGTGGCATTCGCTTCTGGCCGCGCTGGTGGTGGGTGGCGCAGCCGTGCTCGTAGCCGTGGTTCAGGGGCTGGAGGGGCCGGCTTTCCTGCCCCTGGTGGCCATTTCGGCCTTCTGGCTTGTGGGAGTTGGATCACCCGTTAGCCGTTGGGTGGTGGGGCCGGTGGGGGGTGCAGAGGGTGCGGAGAAGGAACCGTCTCCGGGAACCCTGGCCGCGCATCGGGTATCGCTCCTCTGGACCACGGGTTTCACGGCCGGACTCCTGGTGGAGCTGTTCGGCTTCAACGAACCGGGGGCCGCTCTCACCTTCCTGGCACTGGGGCTCGTTCTGGCGGTGGCGGCGTGGGGGCTTCGTCCCATCGCAGCCGCCTCCTGGCCTGCCGCCGAGACCGCGGCCGTGGCTGTGCTGGTGGCTCTATGGATCTATCCGGGGGGGGAGACGGCCATCTTTCTTACCGCTAGCGCCGCAGCACTCTTCCACGTTCTTCGAGGACAGGGCGCGCCGGGCTGGCTGGACGCGGTAGCCCACCTGGCGTTCGGGGTGGCGGCCCTGGTGTTCGCAACAACTTCCAATGGCCTCGATGCAGACTGGTTCGGCGGGCTGTGGGGAGGTGGTCTCTTCCGCCTGGGTGCCCTGGCCATGGCGGCCCTGATTTCACTCCAGTTGGTGGGATTCGCCAGGGTCGTCTACCAGGCCGCTGCTTATGCGGGGCTTCTCCTCTGGTCCTTCTCCATGTTCCAACCCATGGCCAACGGCGCCGCCCTCGTCTCCGTGGCCTGGACGGTGCAAGGCGCGGTAGCTCTCATGGCCGCAGTTCGCCAAGGGTCACAGCCCCTTCAGTTCACGGGGCTGGCCACCATCGTCCTGGTGGCCTCCAAGATGCTGCTGTTCGACCTGTCCGAACTGGATCCGGTGTGGCGGATCCTCCTCTTCATGGGCTTTGGTGTGGGGCTCCTGGGCTTGGCCTGGCTGCTCAACCGGGCGGGGATCGCACCGGCCGGTGCTGAAAGGGGGAACGAGCCGGCGGGGCGAGCGCAGGGGGAGCCCTGAGCGCCGGAGCGGAGGCCCAGGGTTACCGGAACTGAGATCTGGGCTTCCCGGAACGTAGAGCGTTCACAGGCATATTTCGAAGCGAAGAATCCTTCCAACCCCGGAACTCCACTTCCCAGGAGCCCCCCCATGTCTGAACAGCCACCGCCCTCCCCCGGCTCACCTCTCTGGCTTCACGACCGAACCCTGGCCCCCATGAGCCGACGTCGAGCGCTGCAGGTGGGGCTGGGAGCGGTTACTGCAGCAGCCCTCTCTCCCGGCAGGGTGGCGGGGCTTTTTCACCGGCAGGATGTGATCCTCAAGGCCATCCCCTCCACCGGGGAGCAGATTCCGGCGGTGGGCATGGGGACCTGGCAGACCTTCATGGTAGACAACACGGAGGCGGAACTGGCGCCCCTGCGACAGGTCCTGAGCACCTTCGTGGAAATGGGCGGGCGGGTTCTGGACTCATCACCCATGTACGATCCGGCGGAGGAAGTGGCGGGCCGCCTGGCTTCGGAGTTGGGCCTTCTGGATGACCTCTGGGTGGCCACCAAGGTCTGGACTGAAGGGGCGGCCGAAGGCAGGGCCCAGATGGAGCAGTCCATGGCGGAACTCCGCCGTCCCAACATCGAACTCATGCAGGTCCACAACCTCATGGATGTGGAGACCCACCTGGATACCCTGGAGGAGTGGAAGGCCCAGGGCAGATTCCGCTACATCGGCGTGACCAACACCTCTCTTCAGCGATACCCGGCGGTGGAGGCGATTCTGGACGACCCCCGTATCGATTTCCTCCAGACGAACTACAGTGTGGGCGAGCAGCAGGCGGCGGAGCGTCTCCTTCCCAAGGCCATGGAAAGGGGGATCGGCGTCATCGTGGCTCGCCCGTTCGGTGGGGGCGGTCTCTTCTCCGCAGTTCGCGGGCATCCCCTCCCTGAGTGGGCTGCCGACTTCGACTGTACGGCGTGGAGCCAGTTCATGCTGAAGTACATCATTTCCCATCCGGCGGTGACATGCGCCATTCCCGCCACGTCCAACCCCGACCACATGCGGGAGAACATGGGGGCTTGCCGGGGTCGCCTGCCGGATGCGGCAACGAGAAGACGGATGGAGGAGGTGATGGCGGCTCTGTAGAGGGCCGGAGCGGGAGCAGAGGTGTCTCGAGTGGCTGGACCAGGTGCTCCAACAGTTCTGAACTCCACCTCGGCATCCGGGTAGGGAAATGCAGGGTCTCGACTCGCCTTCTGCTGTGTCCGGACTCCATGATACCCCTCTCAACCCGAAGGAAATTGGATGTCTGAAGTGAAGCTCACCGTGACCCGAAACGGACCTGTCAAGGTGGAAGGTCCCTTCCAACTCCTGGATGACCAGGGTGAGCCCGTGGCGACGCGGGAGGGGAAGGCCATCTTCCTCTGCCGTTGCGGAGGCTCCACCAACAAGCCGTTCTGCGACGGCACCCATTCCCGGATAGGCTTTCTGGGAGCCGAGGCGGCCGTGGCGGCAGAGCAAGACAGCTAGGTCAGGTTGATGGCCCGAGCCTTGCTTGCGCGGACCCGCTCCTAGATCCCCGAGGGAGACGGGACGGCTGAACCCTCGTGCAGGCCGTCACCCGCGCCCTCGCTCCCTCGGTCCTGGAACACCGACATATCCGTCTGCCCCAGCAGGCGACTCGTCACCGTCCCTGCGGTCATGGACCCGCTGACGTTCACCGCGGTGCGACCCATGTCAATAAGGGGTTCGATGGAGATGAGAAGCCCCGCCAGGGCCACCGGCAGGTTGAGGGTGGAAAGCACGATGAGCGCGGCGAAGGTGGCGCCGCCTCCCACCCCGGCGATTCCCACCGAGCCCAGCGTCACCACCAGGACCAGCATCCCCAGGAACGCCGGGTCCAGCGCATCGATCCCCACGCTGGGCGCAATCATCATGGCCAGCATGGCGGGGTAGAGACCGGCGCAGCCATTCTGGCCGATGGTGGCTCCGAAGCCGGCGGCGAAGTTGGCCACGCCGGGAGACACGCCCAGCTTGTTCACCTGCGCCTCCACATTCAGGGGAATGGCGGCGGCACTGGACCGCGAAGTGAAGGCGAAGGTGAGGACGGGCCAGATCTTCCGGAAGAAACGCAACGGGTTCAAGCCGGCCAGGGCCAGCACCCCGGCGTGGAGGAGGAAAATGAGGATGAGCCCCAGGTACGACGCCAGCACGAAGCCCCCCAGGTTCAGGATGTCGGCGGCGTTGGACGTGGCCACCACCCGGGTCATGAGGGCCAGCACGCCGTAGGGGGTGAGGCGGATCACCATCCGCACCAGCTTCATCACCCACTGCTGTGTTACGTCAATGCCGCGGATGATCTGCCCACCTACCTCCGGGTTCTCTCGACGGATTCCCAGGGCCGCCATCCCCAGCAGGGAGGCGAATACCACCACCGCGATGATGGAGGTGGGGCGTTCCCCGGCCAGGTCGGCGAAAGGGTTCGTGGGAATGAACGAAAGGAGGAGTTGGGGCACGCTCAGACCCGACACCTCGTCGGTTCGGGAGGCCAGAGCCATGCCTCGTTCCAGCTCCCGGGCCCCCTGAACCAATCCGTCGGCCGATAGGGAGAAGAGGCGGGTCACTCCGATTCCGATGACCGCCGAGGCCGCAGTGGTGAGGAGGAGCACCCCCAGCACTCCCACACTGATCTTCCCCAGGGCGCGGGCGTCGTCCAGGCGGGTCACGGCCGAGAGGATGGAGACCAGCACCAAGGGCATGACGATCATCTGAAGGAGCCGTACATACCCACCCCCAACCACCCCCACCCAAGTCATTGTGGCGCCCACCGCTTCGTGGCCGTGGCCGTAGATGCTCTGGAGCAGGACGCCGGCAGCCACCCCCAGCAGGAGACTCAGGAGGACGTTCCGGGACAACGGTACGCCGGCGCTTTGCCGGCGAGCCAACCAGTAGAGCAGAAGGGCGAAAACTCCCAGGTTCAGGAGGAGGGCGACGGTGGGCATATGGACTCCAGCGGGTGGTGAGTTGGGAATTCCGGGCAACAAAAAAGCCCTCCCGTGTGGGAGGGCCGGAGGGCCGATCGAGGAGCGGGGAGCTCACAACTCCCGGCTCGATCTACATGTTCGCCTCGCAACGTACATGCCCATCCGACGCTCCCGGGTGAGAGCGGCAGCAACACATACACGTACACATGGACAGTCCTTTGGCATCAGGGCTGTGTGAGTTGCGTGGCATGGTGGGCCGTGGGATGCAAGGGAAAAATGGAACGCTGTCTGCAACGAACCCGCCAACGCTATGGAGGGTTCCCCGGAGTGTCAACGGGGAGGGGAGGGCCTGGGGGGCGAAGAGGCGCCTCGGGCCAACGATTTCCCGTCAGCGGGGGTCTTCCACGGTGAGGCAGTGCGTTCTCCGGCTGCCGGTCAAGCCCCTACACCTCCCCGGTCTACCAAGTCGGTAGACCGGACTTTGCACCTGGAGCATAGTCGATGAATCGTCTGTCCGTGTATGGAGACCCTTCTTCTTCCGGTGCCTTCGCTTCCAGGGCCGGCTTCCTGGCGGTCCTGGGCCTCTGCATGGCGGTCACAGCGCCCACCGTCGACGCCCAGGTTCGCCTGGGGCCGGAGAGTCCCCCACCCCCGGCCATCGCCCTTCCCCTGGACAGTGCGGTGATCACAGCGGGTCAGGTCACCATCCGCGGCGAAGTGGTTCCGTATACCGCCACCACCGGCACGCTTCCCGTCTACAACGACGCCGGCGAGCCCATCGCCGCAGTCTTCTACGTGGCGTACGAGCGTTCCGATGTGCAGGACCGGACGAACCGCCCCCTGTCGTTTTCGTTCAACGGAGGTCCGGGATCTTCATCGGTCTGGATGCATCTGGGCTACACCGGCCCCATGCGTCTCAACATCGATGATGAAGGCAACCCCGTGCGGCCCTATGGAGTGCGGGAGAACCCCTACTCCATCCTGGATGCCACGGACATCGTCTTCGTGGATCCGGTAAACGTGGGGTTGTCCCGGATGGTGGAGGGGCAGGACCGGAGCCAGTTCTTCGGAGTCAACGCAGACGCCCGGTACCTTTCGGCCTGGATCGAGACGTACGTAAATCGAAACGACCGGTGGGCTTCGCCGAAATTCCTCATCGGCGAGAGCTACGGCACCACCCGGGTTGCGGCCATGGCCCGCACCCTCCAGAGCAATCAGAAGATGTTCTTCAACGGGGTGGTTCTGGTGTCTCCCACGAGTCTGGGGATCTCCCGGGGTGGCCCGGTGGGAGAGGCCCTGAGCCTGCCCCACTATGCGGCTACCGCCTGGTACTTCGGGAAGCTTCCTGCCGCACTCCAGCAGCGGGATCTGGACGAGATCCTTCCGGAAGTGGAGGCCTTCACCATCTAGGAGTACATCCCAGCCCTGGTGAAGGGCGGATTCCTGGACGCTGCCGAACGGGATGAGATGGCCCGTCGGGTGGGCGGCTACGCAGGGGTCTCACCCACCTTCGTGGACAACCTGAATCTGGTGGTCCCCATCAACCAGTGGCGGAAGGAACTCCTCCGGGACCAGCGACTCACGGTGGGCCGCCTGGACTCCCGGTACCAGGGAGTGGATGGTGATGCCGGTGGAATCTCGTATGACTACGATCCGGCCATGTCATCGTGGAACCACTCCTTCACGCCGGCCATGAACATGTACCTGCGGGAAGTATTGGGCTATCAGACCGATCTGCAGTACACCACCATCGGAGGCGACGTGCGGCCGTGGGATCGGTCCAACGATTCTTCCGGGGAGGATCTTCGACGGGCCATGGCCGAGAACCCGCATATGAAGACCATGATCCAGTCGGGCTTCTACGACGGAGCCACCGACTATTTCTCGGCCAAGTACAGCATGTGGCATATGGATCGCTCGGGTCAGCTGCGGGATCGGTTCCGGTTCGAGACCTACCGCAGTGGACGCATGATGTATCTGCGGGAGGAAGATCAGGAGAGATCCAACCGGCACATGCGGGAGTTCATCGAGTGGGCCACGCCTGCGGATGGGGTGCCGGCGCTTCACGGGCGTATGTTGCCCGTGTCGGCCGGCGGGAATGGGTAGTCGCTGACCTTGGCACCTGGCCTACCCGGCTGGAGAGGCACTGTGGCGTCCTCACCCGGGCCTTCGCTCGGCTCTGCCTGGATCGGATCGGCGAATGATCACTTTCGGCTCCGTTTTGCGCGTTGAGAGGTGAGGGCGGGCCCCGGCTCGTTCTGTCGTGTCGTTCCCTCGAATCGGAAATCCCTCACGATGTTCAGACCGTCTCAGCGTGCGCCCCGCCTCCTTCTCTCCACGGCGCTGGCCGCCTCCACCCTCCTCTGGGGCTGCAGCTCGGATTCGGATGCGACGGCGCCCGAGCCCCCCTCGGATCCGACGCCGACCACGATCACGGTGACGCCCACCACGGCGCTCCTGGCCGCGCTCGGGGCGACCCAGCAGATCGCGGCCGCCGTGCTCGACGAGAGTGGGCAGCCGATTCCGGGTGCGACCGTGGTCTGGGCCTCCGCCGACGCCGCGGTCGCGACGGTGAGCGAGACGGGGCTGATCACGGCGGTGGGCGAGGGGGCCACGATGGTGAGCGCGACGAGCGGCTCGCTCAGCGCCGAGGTCACGGTGACGGTGAAGCAAGCTCCCGCGAATGTCTCGGTGACGCCCGTCAGCTCGGAGCTGCTTCCGGGGGCGAGTGTCACCCTGGCCGCGAGCGTCGCGGACGCCAATGGGAACGCGATTCCTTCGCCCCCCACGGTAGGGTGGAGCACGAGTGACGCGGCGGTGGCGACGGTGGATCAGGCGACCGGAGTGGTCACGGCGGTGGCGGAGGGGAGTGCGACAATCACGGCGACGAGTGGGGGCGCGAGCGGGACGGCGGGGGTGACGGTGCTCGCGCCACCGCCCGACCTGGTCTTCGACGCTGACGGCACGCTGGGCGGGATGGTCAACGCGGGTTCCGTGACGATCCAGCCGGGGGTGACGGTGACGCTGACCGAAGATCTGGTGTTGAACACGAGCGGGTCGGTGTCGATCCAGGGCACCCTCACCGGCGACTGCATGGCGATCGACGCGCTCATCGGGGGGGACCTGACGCTGAATGGCGCGACGCTCGACACCTCGTGCGGGGTCCTCCCGGAGCCCGAGGATGCTCCGGGGCTGACGCTCGAGGCGGCGGGCGCGCTGACGCTCCAGGCAAGCCAGGTGACGTCGGCGGGCGAGGTACTGATCTCGAACGACCCGGGCTTCGTCCCGGAGGACGAAGGATTCTTTCCGCCGACTGCCGGGGGGAGTGCCACTCCGCGCGTGTTCGGCAGGTCGAGCGGTGTGCGGTCGAGCTTCGCGGCTCCGGAGGGGACGACGATGGCGATGGAGGGGGGCAACTGCGTGCTCACGGACGTCATGATCGATGTTGAGACGACGGCGGCGCCCGACGAGGCGGGTGTCGACATCAACCCAGATGACGGACTATTCCGGAACCTGCTCGTGCGCTGCGAGGGCGACCTTGTCGCGGACAACGTAACGCTGGAGGGACGCGACGGAGCGGATGGCGAGCCCGTGAGCGTGGCGGCGCCGGCCCCGGTCGTGGAGGGTGCTAACGGCCAATGGGGCGGTGGGGCTGTCCTCAGCGCCGGAGGCGACGTCACAGTCACCGGGGTCGTGACGCTTCTCGGGGGTGACGGTGGGAATGGAGCGACCGTCATCGCCATCGCCACCGAGCCCGGGGCGGCGGCGGAGGCACATGGGGGTGGCGGCGGATTGGGACTTCCGGGTTGGGTGATCGGCAACAGCCTCACCATCGCTCCCAACGGAGAGCTGGTGATCGGGATCGGGCGGGACGGCCATGGGGGAGCGGCCGGCGCGCAGGGGGCCAATGGAGCCCCCGGTCAGGCGGGTGGCGCCGCGCTTGCGGTGGGAGGAGATCCGGGGTCACGCCGGTTCGTCCTGGCGAGCCCGTTCTTCGAAGCGCTGATCCTGCAGGCCCCCATCGACGCCGAGTCCCGGAATCGGGTGGGCATCCTGCCCTTCGTGGCAGGGAATGGGGGAGAGGTCGAGGTCGTAGCGGGGCGCGGAGGGGACGGCCCGAGCCCGGGCGCGCCGGGCGCCCCCGGGGGTAATGCTGAGGCGGTCGGTGGCCGCGGTGGGAAGGCACCCATCGCTTTGAACGCTCCGCTCTCCATGCCGGTGGAGGTGACGCTCGGCGACGGCGGCAACGCCACCTGGCGGGGCGGGCGGGGTGGGGACGGCGCGCCCGACGTGTGTGAGCCAGGGGGTGAGGGGGGACGCGGTGGGGACGCCTCCGGTCGAGCCGGAGAGGCCGGGACGACCGATGTCGCCACCGGCCTCGCCATTACCCCCGGCACTCCCGGGGTGGGGACCCTCGACGCCTTCGGCCACGGCGGGAATGGCGCGGACGGGACCGGGGGGGGCGACGCGGGAGCGGGAGGGGGGAACGCCACGGAGGCACCGACAGGGGGCGTGGCCCCCGATCCGGCGGGGTCCTTCCTGCCCGGTGGCCCCGGCGCCGATCTGCCCTGCGCCTTCTCGACCCTCATGGATCTCATCTGGCAGGTCGCCTCCGACCCGAGCGGGCATGCCCCCTTCGTGAATTTCCAGTCGGTGGCCAACGCGGTCTTCGTGTTCGAGGCGCAGGAGCTCCTGCTGACACTCCGGGAATCCGGGCCGCTCTTCTCTCTGAGCGGCGCGGTGACGGGGCCGAGCGGCGCACCCGGCGGGCCGGCGGGGGCGGTCACACCGGGGATCTTCACCTTCTCGCTCTCAGGTACGGGAATGGCCGCTGGCTTCCCGGGGGTGCTCGTGACCTTCGACGGCACGCTGGAGGTCGACGACCAGGGCAACATCAGGAGCCTCTCCGGCGAGATGGTGATCGACGCCAACAACAACGTCCTTCCCCCCAACGAGATGGGACAGCGCAACCCGCTCGTCTACGACGTGAGCGCCACCCCCACCCCCCCTGACGCAGCCGGCCGGTAACGCAGCTCCCCCGTGGGGAGGATCTCCGGCGGGCCATGGCAGAGAACCCCCATATGAAAACCATGATCCAGTCGGGCTTCTACGACGGAGCCACGGACTATTTCTCGGCCAAGTACAGCATGTGGCAGATGGACCGCTCGGGTCAGCTGCGGGATCGGTTCCGTTTCGAGACGTACCGCAGTGGACATATGATGTATCTGCGGGAGGAAGATCAGGAGAGCTCCAACCGGCACATCCGGGAGTTCATCGAGTGGGCCACGCCGGCGGATGGGGTGCCGGCGCTCCACGGGCGCATGTTGCCCGTTTCAGCCGGCGGGAATGAATAGTCGCTGACCTTGGCAGCTCGCCTACCGGTCCGGAACTTCATGTGGACCGGGGGAGGTGGATGGCACGGTCACATTTTCAGGTGAGGACGATGTCCCCATCGCAGAGCCGGCGGAGGCGTGGCAGTGGAATCTTCAGGCCTCGAGCACTCTGTTTCCTGGTAATGGCGCTTTGTGCCAGGGACCTCTCCGCGCAGGTTGTCCGTGGTACCATCGTGGACGCCACGACCGGCGGGCCGATAGGGGCCGTACTTGTGGTACTCGTCGACAACGACGGTCGTGACCGCGGCCGGTATCTGGCTGATTCGCGCGGAGCGTTCCTGTTGAAGGCACCCGCACCCGGAAGGTACGCGCCCTGGCTGGAGCTCTTGGGCTTGGAGACGCATGTCCAGCAGGGCATCCGGCTCCTTGGCGGTGATACGGTGACGCTTAGGGTCCCGATGCAGGTTCGTCCCATTGTCATGGACGGATTGGAGGTGACGGCTGACCAGAGGTGTGCTCTACCTCGGGAGGGCGGGGCCGCGCTCCAGCGGGTATGGGAGGAAGTGCGCAAGGCACTGTCGTTGGCCGCCTACACGGACTCGATCGCTCCCTACCGCTATGAACTGGTGAAGTCCAGGCGAGACCTCGACCCGGCGACGTTGGCGGTACGGCAAGAGGTATCCACCACGAGGTCCGTCACCGTCCAGCAGCCAATCACCAGCAGACCTGCCAAGGTCCTTGCTGACAGCGGATACGTGATTCAGGACCAGGGTAGCGATACGTACCTCGCCCCAGATGCTGCAGCCCTGCTCTCGGACGAGTTCCTTGCCGGACATTGTTTCACTCTTCGCACTGGCTTCGGGGACCACCAAGGGTTGCTCGGACTTGAGTTCCGCCCTCTGCGGCACATTTCGGGCATCACAGACATTGAGGGCGTCCTGTGGCTTGATCGCAGAGAGGTGCTCCTGAAGTGGCTCGACTATACATATGTGAATCTGCCGGGCGGTCTCAGTCAGCTACGTACCAGCAATGTTGGGGGTCGCATCGAGTTCACGCGCCTCCCTGAGGGCACAGTGATCGTATCTAACTGGCGCATCCGGATGCCGGTCGCCCTCGAATACCAGGAACCCGTGATTCGACAGCGGCGAGTCCGGTTGGTGGCCATAGCTGAGGAAGGGGGGCGAGTCGCCGAGGCGTGGCGGCGCAGCACTGACGCAGTTGCCTTCTCAGAGGTGTCCGGGATGATCGCAGGTACAGTCAATCGGGTCGAGGCTGTCTCACGCAGGGGTGGGGGGGACACTATCCTGGTGATCGGTCTCGGCCGGAAGGTGCCTGTTGACACCGCAGGCCGTTTCCGAGTGGGAGGTTTGGCTGAGGGCAGGTATCACCTTGCCTACGTTCGCCCCGAACTGATGGGCTTGGACGTTGCTTATGGTGTCGCGGACGTTGAGATCTCCGCAGGGGATTCGGTGGACACAGAGATTGAGCCTCCGAGCCGTGACGCGGTGTTCGCGGCGGCGTGTAGCATGCCGGAATGGAAGAACGACACAGCTGTGGTACTCGGCTCGGTGGTGGAATCGGCGACGGGAGCGGCGCTTTCTCAGGTTGAGGTGGTGAGCAGATGGCAGCGCTTCAGGGGGATCGACATCACGAGCGGCCGGGTTGACGGGAGCGAAGTGTCAGTGGCCACTACCACCAGTGCAGATGGGGGTTTCAGGCTGTGCGGGGTCCCCATGAACCATTACGTGATCGTGGCAGCCAGGATCGGCACAAGTCAGACCTGGCCAGTGGAGGTACGCCTGACATCAGCCGAGCCGGTGGCGCGGGTGCTCATCAGGTTGGCGCGGTAGCAAGGTGACGTGTTGGTGGGAGCGCGGAGCCAAGTCACGTCTGATAACGAACGGGTGCCGCCTACGCTCGCTCCGTTCGCTCCGGGGAACACGGCCCGCTGCGCGGTCCGCGTCGGCACCCTAGAACGCTAGCCGGCATGCGGGTGGAGCGAGTAGATTTGGTAGCCTGAGGATGTAGCGAGCGTGGAACAGTCGACCGGAGCAGCCAAAACTTGAAGGTTCGGGAGGTCATCCGGTTGCTGACCGACGATGGATGGTTCCTGAAGCGAACCCGAGGTAGTCATCGCCAGTACAAGCATCCTCACAAGCGAAGCCTTGTAACGGTGCCAGGCAACATGAAGGACGAACTGGCCCCGGGTACCCTGAATAGCATTCTAAAACAAGCGGGGCTCAAGTCATGAAGCGATACCTCATCGTGATCGAAGAAACGTCGACGGGCTATTCCGCCTACTCTCCGGACCTTCCTGGGTGCGTCTCTGCAGGGGCGAGTCGCGAGCAGGTTGAGGCCAACATGCACGAGGCGATTCAATTTCACCTCGACGGGCTTCGGGAAGAGGCCTACGAGGTCCCGGAACCGCATAGCTACTCGACCTATGTTGAGGTGCCCGCGTAGACGTGGAGGTCACACGCCGGCTAAGACGATGCTATTCCCCATACCAGAGCGTTTCCGGCGGTGGTCTCGAACTCGGCCGGGAAGCGTTCGCCGCCGCGACGATGGCGGCGGCGGCCATGGCTTGCTCCTCGAGGCTGTCATAGCGTTCCCAGACCGCGTCGAGCGCATCATACCAGATCTTGGTGTCGCTCCGGTCGGCGAGACCCGCCGCGCGGGCGTACGGGACATATTCGTTGCCCAGCACCCGCTTGGCGGCTTCGCCGGTGGCCTTGAACTGGAGGTAATGCCAGAAACGGTCATTTTCGAGCCCGTGGGCAGCTAGCGCGGCGTCCGCCGCAGGTCGGAGTGTATTGCCGATCGGCTCGCCGTGCGCGGTTTCGTGCACGAAGATTTCGAGAGCGTGTGCGGCGAAATCGGGATCGGACGGCCTCAAGAAAAGGATATTGTCGTTCGAAAAGGCCCCCGCCCAATTGGCGTAGGCGGAGACGTAGGTGAGATATTCAGCGTCACCCCAGGTGGCATCCAGTTCCTCGGCGGTAGCGGCCAGTAGCGCCGGGCCGTGGGCCGACAGATCGGCGCTCAGCTTGGCCACAAACGCTTCCGCCATTACCTGGTGATGTGGCCAGAAATACTTGCGGTAGGTCGGCATGAACGCTTCGAAGGTCGAGCGGATCTCGGGATCCTCGATGGCCTGGGGCCCTTCGCCCAACTGCCGAGCGACCGCGAACAGACCGCCGCGGAACAGGGGCTGGTTCAGCGCGGGCGCATACATCTCGGCCACAGGCGCGAACGCGGCGGCGATGGCGGGATCCTCCAGCAAGTCAGCATCTTCGGGAAAGAGCGGGACGGTCCGGTAACCGTAATCCTCGCCACTCAGCGCACGAGCGGCGTGAAAAGCGAAGAAGTGGAGCGACACCCAGTCGCTGGTTTGAATGCCGAAGCGATCCAACTCGATCGCGGTGGGTGCCGGTTGCCGCATCGTTTCGGGCGCGGTCTGGCAAGACAGGCAGGCCAATGCGATGGCGGGAACGTATAAATTACGCATCAGGACTCCTGATGACCTTGCGGCTACTCTCGACATGGTTACCGGACTGTGGTCGCCGGGGCAAGCGTGGTGGTGACAAGCCAACGAGTACCGCCGTTCCGGCGACCGGCGAACCCGGGTTGGAGGCTGCCGCCCATGATTGGTCTCCGTACTCGACCGATCCCTCGCAACCGGAGAAACCTTCCTCCACAGTTCCACGTAGGAATTCAAGACGAAAAACCCCACACCGGAGGTATCGTGCTGGCCACACGCGCTGAACTGACGCTGGGACAAGTCCTTTTCTTCTACAGTTGGGGACTTGTCGCAGGCGCCCAACTCGCTCTTTACATGTACGACTACTTCGACGATGGAATGGCCGAGGCGCTCAGTGGGTTGATTGGAGTTGGACTCGTATTGCTCGGGACGTTGATCATTTTGGCCCGCTTTCGAAGACGAGCAGCCTCGTAGCAGAAGTCGAGCCCGTCCTGAGAGCAGTGGGCGACTTTCCCGCCATGGGCAATCCCCTGGCTCCGCCTTTTCGCCGCGTTCTCTGCCGGCGATCCCCGTTGATCCGCGAAGCGCGAGCCAGGTCGAACCACGCCATCGCAGCTCACGATATCGACGGAGTTCTGGCCGAGCTCGATTCTGCTTTCCAGGTCACCGCGGGAAGTGGTCGGTTCCTCCAGAGCCGAGATGCCATGGGCGAAGCGTTCTCGTCGTAGTTCGCTGAGTTCCCCGATGCCGTCTATGTTCGGTCCGCTGAGTCCGTGGAGATTGACGCCTCCCAACTGCTGGGATTCGAGTCGGGGACCTGGGTGGGTGAATGGACCACGCCAGCGGGGCCTTTGCGCACCGGCGGCCGATACTCGGCGTCGTGGTCAAAGGCGTCAGGCTCGTGGAAGATCCGGTCCGAACTCTTCGTCACCCTGTTCTGCGAGGGCGCTGGTTGCCCACTACTCTCCAGGGGAATCGCGGTTCTCGATCCACGCACGTTCTACCTGGATCGCATAGGGGTGGCGAGACTTGCGCTCGAGGAAGCCCTCGTCGCGAGTGCGACTCGCTAGCTGACGAGTGTTCGCGGAGGGCCCGCCGGCTGTGTACCTGGCGGTACATAGTATCGCTGCGACTTGGGGGGAGGGAGAGCGGTTGAATGAAGAAAGGCATCGACTTCCGACGAATGGTCGGCGAGTTCCTCGTCATCGTCATCGGCATCGTGGCTGCACTCGGCGTGGATCGATGGGTGCAGGGGATCGATGAGGGTCGGGCGGAGTTGGAGTACCTGGCACTCCTGTTGGCAGACGTCGAGGCAAACTCTCGGATCTTCGAGGGCATGGTTAGCGACTGGGAGACGGCGGCCGAGGCTGCAGGCGCGCTTCGGACCGCGGTGGCGACGGGTAGGCGACCGTCTGACTCGGGGTTGTTCATGGCTGTGGCACGCGCGGGGACAGTGAATACAGCCCCGGCCCGAGACGGGAGCTTCAGAGACATGGAGGCTACGGGCAATGTCCGTCTTCTTTCCGATCACGATCTTCGGTCGCGTGTGGTAGGCTACTTCACACAGGACATCCGATTCGGTCGACCCATAATCGAAGACCGGCTTGATCTCCGGTTCAGGTTGTTTGCCCGTGAGCAGGTCCCCGTTGAACTCCACGAACATCGCTCGCTTTGCCCGTCTCCCACGCCTTCCCTTGAGTGTGAACTGGACAACCTTCCGAGTGCGGAGAACCTCTGGCGTGCTCTGTTCGAAGACCCCTCCATGCCGCTCCTACTCAACTCCCGACATGCCGATGCCCTCCTCGGCGCGGACGTCGCACGTTCCTGGCTTGAGAGCACGAGACAACTTCAGACTGAGCTCCGAGAGGAATAGGCGATTCAAACGCTTTCTCGCCCTCCGGGGAGCGGAGGCAAGGTAGGGCGCGGATCCAGGCCGTGCAATCAGGCGGAGATTGGACGGGAGGGGGTCGGTGGGAACTCGTCACCCCATCCCCGTATTCATTGCCTACAGGCGCCGGAAATCACGGCGCTCGGGCGGCGCGACGTCACGTCGCGATACGTGTTCCTTCCACAGAAGGAGTGTCGACCGTTGAGAAAATCACACACCAAGCTCGGATTGCTCTGGGGATTCACCCTCGCGGGAGTCTCCGCCTGCGCGCCGGCCGACGACGGAGAGCAGAGCGGACAGTCGTCCACCGAGACGCCCGCTCAGACCGTGGCTGCCGTCTCGGAACCAGACACCACCGGAGCCGCCATGTGGGCCCATCTCCGGGAATCAGACTACCAGGAGAGCTGGGCTCTCTGGCCCGAGACCGAGGCCTTCTACCAGGGCATTGACCCACACGGGGCGCTGCTGACCACGTACGTCAACACTGTGGCCGAGTCCGCCTTGCTCGCCGGCCAGACCATGCTGCCCGAGGGTTCGGTGGTAGTGAAGGAGAACTTCATGCCGGACGAGCAGCTCGCCGCGGTGACCGTCATGTACAAGCGCACGGGGTACAACCCCGAGCACAACGACTGGTTCTTCGTGAAATACCTTCCGGACGGGTCTCTCGACCAGACCCCTGGAGGGATGGCGATGGAAGGCCGGGTGCCCGGGTGCCAAGCCTGCCATATGGCGAAGCGTGACGTGGACTACCTCTACACGCCGCGGCCCACGGAGCAGTAAAGTGCACCGGCTGCGGGCGGGGCCGGGTTGGGGGCGCTCAACGCTCCACGGGCGTATGTTGCCCATGCCGCGCACCCATCTCCACTTCCCCTGAACCAGATGGCCCTTCATGTTTGGGGTCATGCGTATTCCCCATTGGTGCCGATTCAGATGGAGCTCCATTCTTCTGGTTGCTCTGATCCCCACCGCCTGTAGTGACGGGGCGCCGGATACCGGGCCGGAGGGCGAGATGCAGGCTGTTGTCCGGGATTCCGCCGGGGTGGTGATCCAGGAATTCCCCGCTGAGGCGACCCGAACCCCGGCACCCTTTCGCTTGGCCTCCCAGCCCGAGGTGAGTATCGGGCTCCTGGAGGGCGCTCCGGAATACCTCTGGACCCGGCCCACCGCAGGGGTTCGTCTGGCGGACGGGGGGTTTGCCGTTGCGGAGACCAGCCCGGCCGAGATTCGCGTGTACGATACCTCCGGGGCATTCGTACGTCGGATCGGGCGGTCCGGCGATGGCCCGGGGGAGTTCCGGACGCCCTCGGCCATGACCGTTCTCCCCGGAGATACCCTGGTGGTGTGGGACGCCCGCCTCCAGCGGCTCACCTGGGTCACTTCGGAGGGCGTGCTGGTGCGGGATGCCCAGGTGGTGCAGCCTGGGGGAATCCAGGCGATTCGCCGGGTGACGCCCTCCTCAGGGGGCACCACCTTCGTGTTGGGCAGCGCTGTTCCCCGGGGTGATCTGGAGAACCGCGGTCCGGTGAGAGAGTCGTGGTCTGTGATCCCTATGGATCCGTCAGGACAAGCTGACGCTTCTCTGGGGGAGGTTCCAGGAAGTGAACGGGACGTGGCTGTGCAGCGCACCGGCCCTGGCGTTGACGGCATCGTTTCCATTCAGGTCCGAGGCAGATGGTGGTGGGGCGAGGGGTTCGCCTGGCCGTCCGCCGAGGGCGTCTGGACGGCGGACCGCCTGGCGCTGGAGGCCAGGCACTTCACCACCCGGAGTGGTTTGGAGCAGGTAGTGCGGGTGGCTAGGCAGCCCCGTGCGTTCACCCCGGAACTCATCGACTCCATTCATGAGGTGGAGCTGAGCCGAGCCGACGACCCCGATCTTCGACGAGCTATACAGGATGATTTCGTGGGCCGGGAGTACCCTGCTACGGTTCCCCCTCTGGAGGCGGTCTTTGCCGATGCGGCCGGCCGGTTGTGGCTGGGACTCCTGGAGCCACCCCCAGGACGGATTCCCTCCCAGCTCCTGCCGTCGGTGCGCACCTGGCTCTTATTCGAAGCGGAAGGCTCGGATCTCCCGACGGCGGTTTTGGGTACCCTGGACCTGCCTCCTGCCAGCCATCCCCTCTGGGCCGATGGAACCGGGGTGTTGCTTCTCCGAGCGGATGCGGAGTTCGATGTGGCCTACGTGGAGTGGTACCCGTTTGAGGCTCATTGACCGGGTGAGGACCTACCCCTCCAGCAAGCCCCTGGGTGGTATGCTCCTGTTGGCGGCACTTCTCTCTTCGGCTACATCCGAGCACGCTTCGGCACAGCTTTCCGCTCCGCCGGGGTCAGCCAGGCCGGACACCCTCCAGCCCACCTTCATCACCACGTCTCTGGATCCGGCGGACAGCTCCCGGCTGGTGATCCCTCGCCTTTCTCCGGGGGTGGCGGTAGACGGACGACTCCCTCGGGCGGTGTGGGACTCCATCCCGACGTTTCCCATGACACAGCATTCGCCGGACAACGGGGATCCACCGTCGGAACACACCGAGATCCGGATGGCTCATGACGGTCGGTACGTCTACTTCTCGGCCCGCATGTATGACCGTGATCCCGACGGCATCCAGGCACCCTCGCTGAAGCGAAACGCCATCCCCCACACCAATGACTTCTTCGGAATCCTCCTGGATAGCTTCCTGGATCGGGAGACAGCCCACGCCTTCTACACCAACCCGGTAGGGCTGCGCACCGACCTCATGACGCTGAACGATGCCTCGGGGTCGGGATCCTTCAACTACGACTGGAACGCGTTCTGGGAGGTTCAGCCGTTGCGGACCGAGGAGGGGTGGTTCACCGAGGTACGAATTCCCTTCTCGTCCCTGCGCTTTCAGTTTGATGAGAGAGCGGATGCGGGTGTGGAAGGAGAGGTGATGGGAGCTGGCGGCCAGGTGGCGCCGCCGGGAGATGAGGTGACCATGGGGCTCATCGTCTACCGACGGATCGCCCGAAAGAACGAGTGGATCACCTTCCCGGCCATCCCCCAGAACTGGGGTTCCGTGAGTCACTTCAAACCTTCCAATGCCCGGGCCGTGGTATTCCAGGGCGTGGAGGCGTCGCGTCTCCTCCTCTTCACGCCGTACATGCTGGCCGGGGGAGATCGCAGACACGCTCCCCCGGGCACGGGGCCGGGAGACGCGTGGGGTGAACCGGAGCGCCAGCATGCCCTGGAGACGGGTCTGGATGTGAAGGTGGGCCTCACTTCCAACCTCACCATGGACCTTACCCTGAACCCTGACTTCGCCCAGGTGGAGGCGGATGATCAGCAGGTGAATCTCACCCGGTTCTCACTCTTTTTTCCGGAGAAGCGTCTCTTCTTCCAGGAACGTTCTTCCACCTTCGATTTCCAGACGGGACAGAACGACCGTCTCTTCTACAGTCGCCGCATCGGTTTGCAGGGAGGGGCACCGGTGGGCCTCTACGGCGGGGCCAGGGTGGCCGGAAGGGTCGGGGCCTGGGATGTGGGTGCCCTCACGGTGCAGAGCGAATCTCCCACCGGTGGGGGGGTGGGAGTGAACCACGGGGTGGTGCGGGCCCGGCGCACCGTGTGGAACGCCAACTCCTACCTGGGAGGAATGCTTACCACCCAGGTTGAGGATGGGCGGCGGAACCTGGCCTATGGTCTGGATGGTCAGATGCGCCTTTCCGGAACGGATTACCTCACTCTCCAGTGGGCACAGACCTTCGATTCACGGGATGTGGACGCCGCCCCCGACGACGAAGGGCTCCTGGATGGGGGCATGGCGCGGGCACGACTGGAGCGTCGGAGTAATCGCGGACTGCTGTTCGATCTCAACGCCAAGTGGGTGGGCCTGGATCACAACCCGGCGCTGGGTTTTCTCAGGCAGAGAGACTATCTCCGGGTAGGAGACCGGGTGGGCTGGGGCTGGACCCCGGGCCCCGGGGCCCGATTCACTGCCCAGACTTTGGAGGTGAAAGGTTCGGCCCTCCGGCGAAACCGAGACGGGGTGATGGAAACCGTGTCCGCCGGACCCAGTTGGTCGCTCACCACCCCGGTTGGATTCCGGTTCTCCATGGACGCCAGCTATGAGCGGGAAGATCTGGCACGCCCATTCTCCCTTCCCGGAGGGAATCTAGTGCCGGCGGGTGTCCACGACTTCCAGCGGGTGGGGCTGCGCTTCTCCACTCCCGGTGGCTTCCTCCGGGGCGTGTCGGTGAATGCGGAAGGGGGAAGCTTCTATCACGGCAATAGTGCGGGCTTTTCCATAGCGCCTCGGGCCAACCTGGGTGGGCACTTCGAGGTAGGGGGTCGGTATCAGTACGACCGGGTGCGTTTCCCTCAGGGGCCCGGGCTGGATGCCCATGTGGTGCGTCTTCGTCTGGACCATCAGCTCAGTGTGCGGACATCCTGGGCAGGGTTCGTCCAGTACAACAGTGCGGTAGACGCGGTGGCCGCCAACGTCCGGTTCCGCTACAACCCCCGGGAGGGGAATGACATCTATCTGGTGTACAACGCCGGATTGAACACCCTCCACTACGACGACCCAAGGGTGCCGTTGGTGCCGGAGCAGACCTTCCTGGTGAAAGCATCGTTCACCGTGGGGCCGGGGCTCTGATGGCTGAGTCCAGCCTTCCGATCGTTCATCTGTCCGCCCAGGACATCGTTCCGGATCCAGAAGAATGAGCGAACGCCGCTTCGACGACCAAGAAGTCCAGGAAATCCTGGAAAGGGCCACGGTGGCACTACCCCCGCGGGGTCAACTGTCTCCGTCGTCCCTCGACGGATTGACCCTGGCCCAGCTCCAGGAGATCGGCGTGGAGGCGGGCATCTCTCCGGCCCGTATAGAGTCCGCTGCCCGGGAGTTGGAAGTGCAGGCATCCGCCACACCGCCGGCCACGCTTATGGGCGTGCCGCGATCCGTCTCCCGGATGGTGCCTCTGGAGCGGGCCATGCGGGATGAGGAGTGGGATAGGCTGGTGGCCGATCTGCGCCAGACCTTTGGGGCCGTGGGGGAGTTGAGCGCTCACGGATCCCTGCGCACCTGGAGGAACGGGAATCTCCAGGCCCACGTGGAGCCTCATGGGGAGGGCTGGCGACTGCGAATGGAGACCTTAAAGGGGGATGCCGCGTCCATGGCCGGAGTGGGAGCCATGTTCGGTCTCATGGGTCTACTGATTCTCGTTCTCGGGATCCTTGGAGAGTTCCAGATGAAGGACGTGATCGTGGGGTCTCTGTTCGCCATGGGTGGCTTCGGCCACCTGGGGTATCTGCGAATCGCCCTTCCCCACTGGGCAGACCAGCGAGCTGCCCAGATGGAGGGAGTGGCCGAGCGGGTCCACCTTCTCATGGCCCCATGACCGGCATGGGATTCGCGCGGGGTGGCGAATCCAGTACGGGGATAGTCTGTGTGGGATGGGGATCTCTCATCTGGAGCCCTCGGGAGCTACCGGTGGTTCAAGGATGGTTCCCGGACGGCCCCCATCTCCCGGTGGAGTTCTCCCGGGTGTCACCCGACGGGAGGGTGACATTGGTGCTGGTGGAAGGGGCGCCCACGGTGCCGGCCCTCTGGGCAAATACGGGCCTGGCAGAACTGGCGGAAGCCCGGAGGGTGTTGGCCCGGCGGGAGGGGATTGAACCCGGGGAGATGGACCTGCATGTGGGCTTCTGGTCGCCCCGGGAGCAGTCGGGTGGGGTGGCGGCCGAGGTCATCGGCTCCTGGGCCGAAAGCCGGGGGTTTCCCGGCGCAGTCTGGACGGCCCTCCCTCCGGGCTTGAAGGGAGATTGGGGGAGCCTTCCCTCCTCCCAGGCGTTGTTGGCTCATCTCGGAGAGCTCTCCCCGGACGTGCTGACCCGTGCCCGGGAGTACGTAGAACGGGCCCCGGCAGCGGTGGACACGCCGTTTCGAAGGCGATTAGCGGCTGAACTGGGCTGGACCCTCCACGGGGAAGCCTGACCTGGCCTGTGGCATTCCCGGCTCGGGGGAGGGCGTGTCCGGAGGAGAGATGAGAAAATTCATTCTCTAAAAGAGATAGATAGCTGTCTTTTAGAGAACGACCGATTACACTATGCCCCTTTGGATGGTGAATCGCTCTTCCCCGAGCCGGAGCAAGTGAACCATGCCCTCTCCCGAGCCGCAAACCGAGCTGTACTTCCGATACGGCCAATGGTCCCTGGTCGTGCTCCTTTTCCTGATCCTGACCCTCGGAGTCCTCTTCATCGGCCTGCTCTTCTTTCCAGAAAACACCCTCCTCCAGTCGCTGAGCGGGCATGCTCCGCTTGCAGGCACGCTGGTGATTGCCGGGCTCTTCGCCATGCAACTGACGATGCTCAGGGGGGCGCGCTGGAACCTGAAAGCCCCCGAGGTTCGGGCCGTGCTGGACGACGAGTGGCGGAGGACGAACATGGATCGCGCGGTCCGGGCGGCGTTCGTGCTCGTCCTCGTGGCTCAGGTGCCCATGGCCTGGGTCCTTTCCGAGCTTTCCCCCCTTTATCCGCTCATGGTCATGGCGATCGTCACGGGTATACTCGGGCTTTCGGCGCTGATCGCGGCCTACCTCGTCTTTGCGCGGCAGGGCTCCAATGGCGGATGAGACGGTGGGAAACACACTCAAGGTACAGCGGGCCATCCAGGATCTCACCCAGGCCGAGCTCGCCCACCGCGCGGGAGTGACGCGCCGGTCGGTGAACGCCATCGAGACCGGACGCATGGTTCCATCGGTTCTCCTGGCGCTGAAGTTGGCCCGCGCCCTGGAGCTGCCCGTGGACACCCTCTTCCACCTCGATGGAGATGGGGCGGAAGGCGCTTGAAGGGTCGGCGAGAGCGGGGGTGAGGACGCCTCAGTGCCTCAGGGATCGCAGCCGTGGGGAGAGGACTGATTGGGCTCGAGTTCGGCTCGGGCAGGGCCCCGAGCGGGGGAGACGCGGGGAGGTGGATGGGGAAGGTCGAGGCGGAGGACGATGCGCTGGACAGTGGAGGGGAGGGTGATGAGCGGGCAACCGATCTCAAGGGGACCGTCGAGAAGCATCCGGTAACCCTCGGTCCACTGGTGCCGGCCAGGGAGCTTCTCGGGGACCTGCTCCTGGAGGTGGGCCGGCCAGCCGAAGCGCCGGCGATACGCAGGCCGCCTCGGAGTACTACGACGGTCTGCTGGAACTTCTCGCGGGGGCGAAGGAGCCTCGAATACGAGATGAGGAGGGGTTGCCCGCTGCCACCGCTGCCGGCGTTGGCACAAACGCGGCGCGTGGAATACTTTATCCGTGAAGCATGCGCCCTTCCACTACAAGGAGATTCTGATGTCCGCACTTCCCACAATCGGTCGCTTCCTCTTCGCGGTTCCGATGCTCGTGTTCGGCGCCATGCACTTCATGATGGGGCAGCAGATGGCCGGTATGGTACCGATCCCCGGGGGCGTTTTCTGGGTGTATCTCACCGGTCTCGCGCTGCTCCTTGCCGCGATCTCGATCATGAGCGGGAAGCAGGCGGCGCTGGCGTCCGGCTTGCTGGCGCTCTTCCTCGTCCTCACGGCGACGACCGTTCACCTGCCTGCCGTGATGGGCGGTGACCAGGCTGCCATGTCGAACGTGTTGAAGGACTTCGCTCTGGCGGGAGGCGCGCTGGTACTCATGGGTGTCTTTCAGCGCGAGGGTGAGGGGGCGTCCGCGGGCTGACGGAGTTGAAACCGCGAGCGCCGTTGCCGTACCGGGGATGGCTTCCGCAGCGAGCGAATTCATTTGCGCCCGGAGGGCCGGGGGGTGCCGTCGAGCCACCGGAGAGAGATGGCGGGTGGGGCGGCATGGGAATCTGGGCCCTGGGGATGCTGCGATGGGCGGTGGAAGCCAGCCTGGTGAGATGGGCCGGGGAGGGCGCAGGAGCCGCGAGGTCGAAGGCCGGGATCTTGTCGGATGCGGGCCGTCCGATCGAGACCACGACGGACCTCAGGCGTACGTCGAGCCCGGCACCGCCGGACTCCGGATCCGCTACGGCCGGCTGGATGGGGAACTCCATCCGTGGCGGGGAGATACGTTCCGAATCGAGTGGGTGGATCCCTTCGTCCGCGCCGTTCTCGGTCCTTCCTTGGCCTGGTTCCATCTGGACGGCGCAGGCCGCGTCTCGAGGCTCAGCTACACGGGCTTTCCCGGCGAGGTGCTGGTCGCCGCGCGATGGGCGGAACCCCTGGGTGCGGAGCGTCCGGACCCGTAGCGCCCCCGTTCCTTTCAGGGAAGTCAGTACTGCGCCGCAAGTCGCTCCAGAATGGAGGTCCACCCCTTCGTGTGCTCGGTAGCCTGAGCCTCCTCGGGGAACCCCTCGTGGTGTAGGATCACCTCCGTCGCGCCTTCGAGCTGGTGAAACTCCAGCGTCACCACCGTGTCGACGTTGCCGCTGTGCGCGGGCTGTTCCTCCCACCGCCAGGTGAAGACCAGGCGCGCGGGACGGTCGATCTCCCGGTAGGTGCCTGTGGCCGTGTGCAGGCTTCCCCCGGGGTCACGCATCCGGATCCGGAAGGCGCCGCCCACCCGCAGGTCCACTTCCGCCAGCGGGATGTCCATCCCCTGCGGCGCACACCACGCCTGCAGCGACTCCGGGGTTGTCCACGCGTCGAAGACCTGCTCGCGCGCCGCTTTCACCATCCGGACCACCTTCAGGGACGCTCCTGTCTTCGCGTCGCTCACCGTTCATCCTCCGGCTCGAGAAATTGGGCCAGCGCATCCAGCCGATCCACCCAGAAGGCGCGGTAACGCTTCACCCACACCGAGACCTCGCCCAGCGGCGCCGGATCCGCACGACAGCGGGTGGTCCGACCCTCCCGGATCCGCCGGACGAGACCGGCGTCCTCCAACACGGAGAGGTGCCTGGAAATGGCCGGGCGGGACACGCGGAACGGAGCGGCCAACTCGCCCACCGTGGCGTCGCCGTTCGCCAGTCGTTCAAGTATTGCGCGCCGCCTGGGATCGGCGAGCGCCGAGAGGACCGCGTCTAGCTCCGATGCGTTGGGCATATTGGTAACCATATGGTTACCAATATCGCGATGCATCCGACCTGCGGCAAGGGTCACCCGAACAGCACCCCCGAACCCCCGCCACGGCGCCCGATGTTCGTCCGGTGCCCTCTACGGAAGCCGCGGCAGGTATGCCTCAGGGACGGGGTTGTCGCGACGCTCGCTGTCGAAGATCCAGCTCGTGATCCATCAGCGCACCCCGTCGTGGTAAGCTTCGAGGATCCCGTCCAGGGTCGTCAGGTCGTCTCCCGAGTGGTTCTCACCGGTCGTTGCGTCGGCCAGCAGGCCGGGCTCCAGCCACGCGAGAAGCCGTTCCCAGGAATCGTTCGCCGTAGCCTCCGCTCCCGCGTGGATTCGGCATGAACACCGCGTAGCCGTGCGATGCCAGGTGGACGTCCTGATACGGATCGGAGAATGCCAGGCTCGGAAAGGACAGGTTGTATGCGCTGGCGGGCCCGCCGTGGAGCACCGTCACCAGGGGATGAGGACCCGGCCCGGCGCTCGGCGGGGGTCTCAGGAGCATCCCCTCGATCATCTCACCGTCGGGTGCGCTCCAGCGGAGGTGTTCGTGCCGCAGTGGATTCCCACCGGAAACCGTGCCACGGACCACTTCGACCCGGCCATGCCCTACACCGACTCCAAGGGGGGGGGCTTCCACTCCAAACTCCCACTCCCACCTGCCGCTTTACCGCCCCCGTGCGCCCAGGTAGATGGCGTTCCAGAGGAGCTGGGCGGGGGCGTCGAAGGTGGCGCGGAAGACGGGGTCGTCGGCGAAGAGGATGATGCGCCCCGACCCCACCCGGTCGGCGGTGAGATAGGCGGCGCCGGCGTAGCTGCGCTGGGTGTTGTCCGGCCAGGTGAAGCCGCTGATCACCAGCTGGTCGCCGGCGGCGTAGACGGCGGGGTTGGCGCCGCCCAACGAGGGGCGCAGCGGCAGCGACCGGGTGAGCACGGGCAGCTCCGGCTCGCTGTAGCCGAAGGTGAGCCAGTGGGTCAGGTCGAGCCGGGTGCGAAGAAAGGCACCGGGGGCGGCCAGCGGCGCGTCGGGGCGTGCGCCGGCGCTGGCGCTGGGGAGCGGGTCGGCGGCGCCTGCGGGGGCTGCCTCGTCGATGCGGCGCAGGATCGCCTCGGTGCTGTCTGCGCCGGGGCCCTCTTCGGGCACCTCGGCGTAGCGGGCCCCCAGCTCCTGCTCCTGGAGGAAGCGGGCGCCGCCCCCGTAGCCGATCAGGGTGCCACCGCCCTCCACCCACCCGCGCACCGCCGCCACCGCCTCCTCGCCCAGCACCCCCGCATAGCCGCTCCCGTCGGGGACGATGAGGACGTCGTGCCCCGCCAGCGTCTCGGCGTCCAGGTCCCCGGTGCGAATGGCGGTGAAGGGCTGCCCCACTCGGCGCTCCAGGTAGAACCAGAGCGCGCCGAACGAGTTCTCACCGGCGCCCTCGCCGGCCAGCACCATGACGCGGGGCGCGCGCAGGGAGCGCGTCGCCTCGCTCCCGGTGCCGGTGGGGCCCACCTCCTGAAAGGCGGTCTGCGCCGCCAGCACCGTCACCCCCGCCTCGCGGGCCAGGGCGTCGATCCGTTCGTGCACCCCGGCCGGGTTGCGACCCGGGCGCACGATCCAGCTCCCCACCGGGAAGGTGGAGTCGCCCACCACCAGCGGCCGCTCCGAGACGGCCACGTTCAACCCCTCGTCCAGGAGCCGCGCCACCAGCCGCGTCGCGCCCAGGCTCCCGGGGCGCCAGACGTAGGCGCTCCCCGCGCGGGCCGTCACCCCGCCGGGGCGGGCGAAGGCGACGTCGCCCTCCCACCCACCCGGCGCCTTGGCCTGTGCCTCCGTCAGCGGCGGAAGCATCTCGGTGCGCAGGGAGGGCGCGCCGGCGCTGGCGAGCGCCGGGATGCCGTGGGCCAGCGGCAGCGACCAGGCCGTCACGTCGTAGAAGGCGTATTCCTCCTGCTCGTCCTCCGCGCGTCGGGCGTTGCGCGCCATCCGAGTCAGCTCCTGCTCGGTGAAGGAGCGCGGCAGCGGGATCTCCCGGGCGAGCAGGGTACGGGCGATGCGGCCGGCGGGCTGCGCCAGGTCCACCACCAGCGCCCCGGCGGGCACCTCACGGGCGGCGCGGAGCGGGTCGGTGTAGCGGGTGGCGCTGACGGTGCCACCCTGCGTCACGCGCTGCACTTCGATGCCGTGGCGCAGCAGGGTGGTCCCCAGGCGCAGCAGCCGGTCCGGGTCGTCGCCGGGGAGGAGGATCACCGTGCGGGTGTCGCCCACCACCGCATCCTCCGGGGCGGTGCCGAAGAACTCGTAGAAGTCGCCCAGACGCGCCTCGCGGTTGCGCACCGCCGCCTCGATGGTGGCCAGCGAGGAGACGAAGTGGCCGGCGATTCCCTGGTGGAAGGTGAGAATGGTGCCGTCGTCGCGCGACCAGCGCACGCCCTTGGCCCCGCCGCCGTCCGTCTCATAGGTCATCCCCGTCGCCCCCTGGAGGGACGGGTAGGTGTCCCAGTAGCCGGGGTAGAAGAGGTCGAAGACGTCGCGGGTGTAGTAGCTCCACCCCAGCGCGTCGAAGGCGGCGGCGTTGGCGCGGCCGAACACTTCCAGCCACCGCTCCACCTGCTCCGGATAAACCGGGCTCACCGGGTCGGCGGAGGGGGGGAAGAAGTACTGCGTCGTCTCGCCGTGCAGATCCACGAAGACCTGTGGGCGCCAGCGGAGCAGCTCGTAGGCGACGGCGCGCGTCTCTTTCTGAGTCTGCGCCAGCGCATCGCGGTTCAGGTCCAGCTGGTAGTGGTTGTTGTCGTTGCCCATCCCCCAGGGTGCGTCGTGCTCCAGGGCGACGGCGTTGGGGTCACCCATGACGAAGGAGTTGTACCAGGCTACGAAGCGCTCGTGGCTCTCCGGGTTGTGGGCCAGGTTGACCAGCACCACCGCCCCCTCGCGCAACTCGCGGGTGCGCGCGTCCTCCCCTGCGGCCACCTGGTAGGCCACCTGCATGGCCGCCTCGAAGGCCGCCGTCTCGCTGCCGTCGTTGGCGGCGTTGATCCAAACGACGACGGGCGTGCCGGCGGCGATGGCCGCCGCCTCCGCAGGGGTGGTGCGGCGTGGGTCGGCCAGGCGCTGTACGCCGGCGCGGATCTCCTCCAGGCGCGCCAGGTTCTCCTCGCTGGAAATGGCCACCAGCCGCATCGTCTGGTGCTCGATGCTGCGCCCGTACTCGAACACCCGCACCCGCTCCGGCGCGGAGCTCGCCAGCGCCTCCACGAAGCGCTCCATCCGCCCGTAGGTGGTGAGCCAGCTCCCTATCGGGTAACCGAGCACCGCCTCGGGGCGCGGGATCCCCTCCCGGTAGGCGCCGGTGGCGTAGAAGTCGAAAGTGCTGTCAGGGCACAGCCCGAAGGCGAGGCGCGCCTCCAGCTCGCTGGTGCACCCGCCGCCGGGGGGCACCGTGGGGAGGTCGTACGGCGCCTGCGCGGCGGCCGGCGCCGCGGGCACAGCCAGCAGGGCGGCGAGCGCGAGGACGGCGAGCGGGGATGCGGCGATGCGTGTCGGGAGCATGGGGCGTCGGCTCGGGTGAGAAGATGGCAGCGGCTCCCACCGGGAACCCATCCCCAGCAGTGCGCTAGACACAATGTCCACTGCAATCTTCTGGGTCGGCCCCGATGTCCACAAGGATTCCGTCACCATCGCCGTCGTTCGTGACTGCGAACGGGAGCCCCTTCGAGTCCATGGGCTGCCCTGCCATCACGAGAAGATCCGCCGTTACATCCAGCGTCTCACTGCCTGGGGCGCCCTCCGCATCAACGCCACCCCCCCAGTACCAGTCCCATGAGGGTGAAGGTGAGAGTCCAGTATCCGCCGTGGATGAGCATGTACTTTCCGGAGCGCTGTTCAAAAAGTCCGCTCACGGCCATAGCCGGTGCGATCCAGCCAAAGCCGGTGAGGAAGCCATAGAAGCCGCCCTCCGTAAGACCGATTTCGAGAGTATTCAGGAACATGGCCAGACAGAAGGCCATGATGAACTGGAGCACGGCCGAGCCCCCGAAGATCATCGGCATGTTCCCCTGCTGCGCCTTTTCTTCCGTCATACCTGACGCGGACATCCACGCCTTGCCCAGCACCGGCCCGAACCAGAGAAAGCCGGTGGCAAAGGGGATGAGGGTGGCCACCACCACGGCGAGCCAGTTCAACGTCGACATGTCCACGAGCGGTTCTCCTGTCGGGAGGGTGAGGTGTTCCTGCCATCACGCCTCCATTCGGAGGCGGATTCCTCTGGCTGAACGAAAGCCCGCGGGGCCATCATCCGGCGCTTTCATACGCTTGTCGTAACCATCTTCTCTTCCAGATTCCGGATCATGCTCTGCATTGCTGCATCCATCAGCTTTGCCCTCCCTGGGGTTGTGGATGTGATTGGAGATCCACCCCGGCCACTCCCAGGAGTCGGAAGTAGTCGCGGAGGGTTGCCACCATGGCGTCGAAGGGTTCGATATCGCGGTAGGAACGGGCCAGCATGACCCCACCTTCCATGTTCACCAGGCAGAATCGGGCCAGGTCCGTGGTGTTCACGCCCAGAGGAAGCCGGGACTCCGCTTCGTCGAAGCACCCCTTCACGGCGGCCACCCACCCCTCGAAGTTCTCCACCAGCCGTTCCCTCACCACCGGGTCCGGTTCGGCAATCTCCAGGGCGATGTTCCCGATGGGACAGCCCAACCGGAAATCACTCTCCAGAAGGAGACGTCGGTAGCCGTGGAGGAGGGCAAACACCCTCTCTATGGGATCCTCCACCCCGTCCCACACCGGCTCGAGGAGCATGGGCTCGATCCCGTTCCGGTACTCCTCCAGGACACCCACCAGCACATCCTGCTTCGTGGGGAAGAAGTGGTAGAGACTTCCGCTGTTGGCCTCGGCTTCCCGGAGGATATCGGCCACGCTGGTGGAGTTGTAACCCTTCTCCCAGAAGAGGCGGAGGGCCGTGGAAAGGAGGCGTTCACGGGTTGGGGTGAGGATGGAATCGGCCATGCTGAATGGTCGGCTCGAACGAGAGTTGATTGAATGATCAATCACATTCTATCGCGCAGAGCCGGGATGCGCGAGGTGAGCATGAGGCCCGAGGCCCTGCGGATAGATCGAGTGATGGGCCATGAGAATGCCGAGTTGCGTCGCTGAGCGATGCTTTCCATCGCGCCCACCCCCTTCTGCGAGCGCGCGAAAAGAAAATCTTACGCGAGTAAGGAAAAGTTTCCGCGCCCCGTCTGGAGGTCCCCGGTGGCAGGTCGCCTTCGCGAAGCCACACCCGTCTAGCCCCACTCCCGGCTGAAGTCAACGAAACCGACGCCTTGTCCCACCCGTAGGGCAAAAGGTCAGCGGTGCTTCCGTCCCGCTCCGGCCGGAATCCGACACCCGCCGCGCGGGTGCGCGGTGGCCCACATCCGGAGGCCACGAATGACGCACTTCCAGGATCTCCGTTACGGGGCCCGGCTCATGCGCCGGAAGCCGATGTTTTCCGCCATCGCCGTCCTCACCCTGGGCCTGGGCATCGGACTCACCGCCACGATGTTCAGCATCGTCAACGGAGCCATTCTGAAGGGACTCCCGTTCGACGAATCAGACCGGCTCGTATCCGTCACGCGGTCCGACATGGCGCAGGGATCCGAGAACATGGCGGTGCCCCTGCACGACTTCGAGGAGTGGCGCGAAGAGCAGCGCGTCTTCGAGGTCCTCGCCGGATACACCACCGGCACCTTCAACGTGCGGGGCTCCGAGGGTGCGGAGCGCTACAGCGGAGGCTGGATGACCGCCAACGCGTTCGACGTTCTGCGAGCCCGTCCCATCCTGGGGCGCACCTTCGTGGAAGGCGAGGACGCTCCGGGAGCCGAACTGGTCACAGTCATCAGCCACCGGATCTGGCAGGATCGGTTCGGAGGAGATCCAGTCGTGCTGGGACAGACTCTGTTCATCAATGGAGAGCAGGCCACCATCGTGGGCGTCATGGGGGAGCGCTTCATGTTCCCCGTCTCTCAGCTCCTCTGGCTGCCCGAGCGACGGCAGGCCATCGACTTCCAGCGCGGTGGTCCGGGCACCCCCTTCCTCCAGGCCTTCGGACGGCTCCGTCCCGAGGTGTCCATTGATCGTGCGAATCTGGAGATGAGCCGCGTGGCGGCAGGGATCGCGGAGGCCCATCCGGCGACGAACGAGAATATCGGGGTCAAGGTCCAGCCCTTCACGGATCTGTTCATTGGCGACGAGCCCCGTCGGATGCTTTTCGTGATGCTGGGTGGGGTGTTCTGCGTGCTCCTCATCGCCTGCGCCAACGTCGCGAACCTGCTACTGGGGCAGGCCGCGCTGCGCTCGAAGGAGATCGCGGTCCGGAGTGCGCTGGGGGCGACCCGGGGGAGGGTGATCATGCAGTTCCTCACCGAGCCGCTGGTGCTGGCGTTCGCCGGCGCCGGTCTCGGAGTGGGGATCGCGTGGGTGGGCATCCGCCTCTTCGAGCGAGCGCTGGTGGCCACCGAACCTCCGTTCTGGCTGGATTTCAGCATCGACGGAACAGTCCTGCTCTTCGTCGTCGCCATCACTCTCTTCGCAACCCTGGTTTCGGGGCTCCTTCCTGCGATCCGTGCATCCGGCGGCGACATGAATGAGACCCTGAAAGACGATTCGAGAGGCGCGTCGAGCTTCCGGGGAGGACGCTGGACGACGGTCCTGGTCATCGGCGAGGTCTCCCTCTCGGTGGTGCTCCTCGTGGCGGCAGGCCTCATGATCCGCAGTGTGACGGAGCTGGCCTCCATCGACTTCGGCTTCACCACCGAGGACATCTTCACGGCACGACTCGGTATCCCCGAAGCGGACCAGGGGTACTCCGACGTCGCCCGTCGAATCCGCTTCTTCGAAGAGGTGGAGGCGCGTCTGGCTACGGAACCTTCTGTGCGATCGGTGGCCCTGACGAACTCCCTTCCCGGCTTCTCGGCCCCCTCGAACCGGTCCAGCATCGAAGGACGGGAGTATGCCACGCCCACCGACCATCCGTCTGTGCGGACGGCGGTCATCACCCCCGGATTCTTCTCCATGCTTGGGGTCGCTCCAGTTGAAGGAAGGGTGTTCGGCGCCGAAGATCGGGAAGACGGCCTGCCGGTAGCCATCGTGAACCGCGGCCTCGTGGATCTCCATTTTCCCGAAGGGGATGTGATAGGGAGCCGGATTCGGCTCGGAGGGACCGAGAGCCAGGAGCCGTGGCTCACCATCGTAGGCGTCGTCCCCGACCTTTTCATGGCGGGTGTGCAGAACGAGAACCCCGCCGGGCTTTACACTCCGCTGGCGCAGAGCTCGAACGTCCGATTCATGAGCATCAGCGCGCGCACCTCGGGGCCTGCGTTGATGCTCACTCCCCGGGTGCGGGAGGCGGTGGGGTTGGTCGATGCCGACATTCCCATCTACTGGGTCCGGACCCTGGCCGAAGGAATCCAGCAAGAGAACTGGTTCTTCCGGATCTTCGGAGGCCTGTTCACGGTCATGGGGGCTGCGGCTCTCTTCCTGGCCGCCATAGGGCTCTACGGCGTCATGTCGTTCTCGGTGAGCCGACGCACCAAGGAGATGGGGGTGAGGATGGCCCTGGGAGCGCAGCGCCAGGACGTGATTCGGCTCATCATGCGACAGGGCGCCTGGCAACTCGCCCTGGGAATCTCCATGGGTCTGGCGGGAGCGTGGGCCACTTCCTCGCTGCTTACCAACTTCCTCTTCGGTGTGGAATCCCGCGACCCCCTGACCTTCCTGGGCACCATCCTGGTTCTCGTGGCGGTGGGGCTGGTGGCGTCCTGGGTGCCGGCGCTCCGGGCAACCCGGGCGGATCCGCTGGTGGCCATGCGCGATGACCATATGGCACATTCCGCAGCCCATTCCCAACCGGGGAGATGAGGGGATACCCATCCCCAGATGCCGCTCAAGGTATGGGAATTCCAACCACCCTCCCGGGAACCGAGCCGTGAACTGCGTCCTGGGTTCAACCCCTCAGCGCCGTTCCAGTCTCAGATCCACCCGGGTGAGCCTGCCCTGGGGTCCCACCAGCCACCCAGCGGACGGCGATGCAAACCCCACGGCCCAGTAGGCCACGGAGTCCAGGGCCGCCCAGGAGTGTCCCCCATCCAGGGAGAGGTCGGCGCCACCGGGACCGACGGTCACCAGCACAGTCGGGTCGGTGCCCGGCACCACGGCGCTTCCATAGATGGGCCCGGGCATGTGGGAGGGGGTGAGGAGGGTCCAGGAGGCCCCACCGTCACCGGTTGCGGCCACGTTGGGTACCCGGGAGGCCAGGTCCGAGAGGTCTCCCCCGAAGGCCCACCCGGTGAGGGTATCCCGGAAGGCCAGGGAGGTGATGCCGGCGAAGTCACCCCCGGCAATGGGGCTCGTCGCCGTATGCCACGTCCCGCCGGCGTCGTTGGTCCGAAGCACCCGGGCACTATCTGCCGCTCCTGTTCCCATCCAGCCATGACGAGCGCCCACGGTTACCAGGCACGTTCCGCTGGAGGCGAACCCCCCTTCGCCGTCGTGGGCCGGGGGAATGCCCTCCTCCGGAAGAGGCGCCCAGGTGACTCCGCCATCGGTCGTCACCATCACGGGGAACCGGCCTTCCACCTGATCGCTGAAGGCCAGGCCCCGCCTCGACCCCCCGGTGGCGGCAGGCTCCCAGAGGTCGAAGCAGCTGAAGAAGGCCTGGGGGTTCCGATTCCGGAACACCTCCGTCCAGGTGGCTCCACCGTCGGTGGTGCGAAAGAGGGCAGACCGTTCCCCCGTCCCTGCCGCCAGGAGTACGGCCGTGTCAGTGTGGGTGGCCTTCAGATCCCGGAACTGGAGGGAGTCCTGGCCGGGCACCACGCCGGCGGTCCAGGTCTCCCCTCCGTCCAGAGTTCGAGCCCACGTTCCTCCGTGGCCGCTCACCCACACCACTTCCGAAGACACCGGGCTCACCGCCTGGAGGAGGAAGTCCGTCACACCAGGAACCGGGGTGAGGACGGGCGAGGCAAACCACACTTCGTCCGGTTGGGCCTGGGAGCAAGCCATGAGTCCCCAGAGCAGCATGGGGATCGCGCGCCATCTGCCTCGACCACTCGCACGCCGAACTGAAGCTGATGGGGGTCCAGGTGCCACTATCAGTGGTTGTTCCATCAGTGGTTGTTCCATGCCCACTCCCTCCAGTCGTGGTGTGAACGGAATATGGAACTTTCTATATCACTTCAGTGTAACAACTTACATCAAGCAATGAATCATGCGGAAAGTACGGGAGGGAGATCATGGAAGATAGGGAACTCTATCGGCAGAAGGCAGAGGCGAAGTTGGGGGAATTGAAGGCTGAACTGGCCAAACTCAAGGCCAGGGCTTCGGGTGCCAGCGCAGATGGGCAGTTGAAGCTGAACAAGGAGATGGATGTCCTGGAAGAGAAGCTGAAGGAAGGGAAGACCAGGTTGGCAGAGCTGGCGGCTGCCGGCAGCGACCGTTGGGCCAGTATGAAAAACGATCTGGAATCCCACTGGGACGGGTTGCAGGAACGCTTCCGGAAGGCCCGGGAAGAAATGTCCGACGCCAAGGCCCCGTCCTCGAGCGATTCCACTACTGGAGCCCCCTCAACTCCACCACCGTCCGCTCGCCAGACCACTCCACTGTAATCTCATTCCCCCGGGGCATGAGCTGGACCATGCCCCGCCGCGGGTTGTGCGGATCTGCCCCCGGGGGGACATTTCTCCGTATGCATATCTGGGTCGATGCCGATGCCATGCCCCGGGAGGTGAAGGAGGTCGTCTACCGGGCCGCCCTCCGCTTGAAACTCCCCACCACCCTGGTGGCGAACCAACGCCTCTCCACCCCCATGAACAACCCCCATGTGGCCTCTGTCGTGGTGGCCGGTGGGCCCGACGTAGCGGATCAGCACATCGTGGACCACTCCTCGCCTGGCGATCTGGCCGTCACCGCCGACATCCCCCTGGCCGCAGCCTTGGTGGAGAAGGGAGTGCAGGTCATCGATCCCCGGGGCGAGGAGTACTCCGCCGAGAACATCGGGGAGCGGCTCTCCATCCGGGATTTCATGGACTCCCTTCGGAGCACCGGAGTGGAGACCGGCGGGCCCAGCCCCTACCGGGACCGGGACAAGCGGGAGTTTGCCGCCACCCTGGACCGGCTTCTGTCGGCGGCCATGCGAAAGATGGAGGAAGAGAGGACGGATCCCGGGTAACCCTCGCCCCAGCCGTTCACCCCCTTTCCCGATCCGGCTTCGGTTCCATCGCCAACTCCCGTTCCAACTCCTCCACGGTGGATCGAGCGCTCCTTCCCACCCCGATGAGGGTGGCGGAAGCGAAGCCCGTCCATCCGCCGTATCCCACCAGCCAGAGCCGGGGCTCCCGCACCGATCGCGTACCTTTCGTCTGTACCCTCCCGTCGGACTCCACCACCCCCAGCGCGTGGAGGTGATCCAGGGCGGGCTGGAAGCCGGTGCACCAGATCACAGCGTCTATCTCCTCCTGGCGGCCATCCGGCCAGACCACGCCTCCGGGGGTGAATCGAAGAAAGGGCCGGACGGCACGGAGTACTCCCCGCTCCCGGGCCTCCTTCACCGGCGGTACCATGACGATATCTCCCAGGTTCGCAGGGGGCGGAGGCGGCCGGCCTTCCTTCTGGGCCTGGTAGCGGAGGGTGGCCTGGTCGAAGATGTAGCGGCCGTCGATGTCGTCGGGGAGGAAGACGGGTTCCTTCAGGGTCACCCAGGTGGTTTGCGCCACCCGGGACACTTCAGCCAGGATCTGGGCTCCGGAATTCCCTCCCCCCACCACCAGGACCCGCAGCCCCTTGAACGCGTCGGGGGAGCGGTAGTGGGCGGAGTGGAGCTGGGTGCCCTGGAAGTCATCCTGCCCTGGATACTCGGGGATCACCGGATGGCTCCAGGTCCCGGTGGCGCTCACCACGGCCCGGGCGTACCAACTTCGGGTCGATCCGTGGGCATCCCTTCCAGTGGCCTTGAAGCCGAGTGACCCGTCGCCAGAATGCTCAACCCCTGTAACTTCTACCGGACGTTCCACCGGGATCTCATACCGCTCTTCATACCACCGGAGATAGGCCAACGTCTCTGCGCGGCTGGGATAGTAGTCCGGCCCCCCTTCCATCATGCGTCCGGGGAGGGAGCTGAAGCGGGCCGGCGAAAAGAGGCGCAGGGACTCCCAACCATGAAGCCAGGCACCGCCGGGCTCGATCTGGTTGTCCAGGACCAGGTGGGAGAGGGAGGTCCGTCGGAGGTAGAACCCCACCGCCAACCCCGCCTGGCCGCCCCCGATGATGAGGACGTCCCACGGGTGGACAGGGGAAGACCCAGGTTCAGCTGACGACGGCGACATCCGGAGGCTCCATCCAAGGGGGACGGGCTCTACTCCCGGGCGGGAGTCCCGTTCCCCGGCCATGAGTTGGCCGGATTTCTTGCCCCCCCGAATCCCGACGCCTACCGTTCTCCTGCTTCCTGCTCCCCGGGTAGGGGCCTTCCAGCCCGGATTTGACCCCTCATTGGAAACCAACATGGCGCGCACCCTGGTCATCGGCGGCACGAGCCTTATCGGGCGCCCACTGGTGGAGGCTCTCCTCTCCCGGGGAGACGAGGTCACGATTCTCCACCGAAGCCCCGGGACGCCCTTCGGCAACGGGGTGACCGAGCTCCGGGCGGATCGGAATGACCCTGACGCCGTGAGGCACGCGGTGGAGGGGCATTCCTTCGAACTCGTGTTCGACAACGTCTATGACTGGGAGCGGGGCACCACGGCGGAGCAGGTAACCGCCACCGCCCGGGCCGTGGCCGACGGACTTCAGCGGTACGTTTTTACCTCATCCGTGGCGGTGTATCCCGAAGGTGGCCCCTTCTCCGAAGACGCGGAACTGGTGCCGGCTTCGTATTCGAACCCATACAGTGCCCAGAAGGCGGAGAGCGAACGCGCCCTGTTCCGTCTGGCGCAGGAGACGGGGCTCCAGGTCTCCACCTTGCGGCCCGCCTTCGTCTACGGACCCCACAATCCATTTGAACGAGAAGCCTTCTTCTGGGACCGGCTCATGGCGGGACGGCCCATCCTCCTGCCGGAGGACGGGAGCCGCACCATGCAGTGGGTGGGCGCCGCCGACGTGGCCCGGGCCGCAGTGCGAGCCGCCACCATGGAGTCGGGAGTGAACCGGGCCTTCAACCTGGCCGGTGAACCCATTACCCAAACGGAATACGTGCAACTTCTGGCTCGGGTGGCAGGCGTGGAGCCGGAATTGGTCCCGGTTCCCCGGGAGACACTCCAGGCGGCCGGTGGTGACCTCTTCGGCCCGCCACTCTACTTCGGCACGTTCCTGGACATCCCCCCCATCACTGCGAGCGGGGAACGGGCCCGGAACCTCCTGGGGCTGGAGCTCACTCCACTGGAAAATGGGCTGCGGGAGACCTTCGACTGGTATCGCTCCCAGGAGCGACCGGAGCCAGCTGTGGCGTGGGAAAATCGGATGCTGGAGTCCATGGGTCGGGGTTGAAGGGACTGGAGCGTGGAAGGGTTGTGTCTCACCACTCCGTGATGACGTGCATCCCCACCGTGCCGAAATCCGACATGGAGGAGAGGATGTCATTCACCTCCTCCACGGCGGCCGTCCGTTCCACCAGCCGATTGGGCTTCAGGGTTTCATCGGCCACCATGCTGAGGAGCCCGGGGTAGCTGGTCTTGGGGCATCCCACGCTTCCCAGGAAGCGAAGTTCCTGCAGCACCATGGCATCTACCGGAAGGGACACCATGCCCTGGTCCTCCTTTCCGGTGAGGCCCAGATGGAGATGCCGCCCGCCCTTCCGTAGAGAGAGGACGGCGGGTAGCAGCGTGGCAGAGGTGCCGAGACAGTCCACGGTGACGTGGGCACCCCCTCCGGTGGCTTCCTTCACCGCCTCAGCAGTGTTCCCGTTGGCCTGAACCGTGGAGTGTGCGCCCTCGGCAAGAGCGCCCTCCAGCTTCTCTCGCGTCCGGCTCACGGCCACCACCTGGGCGCCCAGGGCGGAGGCGATCTGCACCGCCGCCATCCCCAACCCGCCGATGCCGTAGACCGCTACCCACTCCCCCGGTTGGATAGCCGCCTGATCCACCAGGCCGTGGTAGGCCGTCATGTAACGGCACCCCAGGGCGGCGGCCGTGGGGGCATTCACTTCCTCCGGGAGCTTCACCAGGTTGAAATCGGCCATGGGGACCCGGACTCGCTGGCCATACCCGCCGTCGTGGTGGAAGCCGATGAAGCCGTATGCATAGCAAAGATTGCCCCGGCCTGAATTGCAGTAGTCACAATCTCCGCAGGCCAGATGGAAGGTGGCGCTCACCTTGTCACCTGGCTTTACTCCCTGCACCTCCGAGCCCACCTCCAGCACTGTACCCCCGAATTCGTGGCCGGGGACCCGGGGAAGTTCCAGCCCCAGTTGGAGCCAGGTCCAGTCTTCCTGCCAGAAGTGCCAGTCGCTCCGGCACACGCCGCACGCCTCCACCTCCACCACGGCGTCGGTGGGGCCGGGCTCAGGGTCGGGGAGATGGCGGATTTCCAGGTCGCTGCGATACTGGGTGAGGACTGCGGCTTTCATGTCTCAACCTCCTGCAGGGGGAACGCTGCTGTTCCAGATGTCCCAATGAAGGCGCCACCGCCCCCCATGGTGTTTCCAAACCACCAGGTACTTGCCGTGGTCAATCTGACTGCCGTCAGCGGCGGTGAGAACGAAGCGGCCTATTTCCGTGACGATTCCGTTCATCTCCTCCAGGGTCACGGTCTCCAGTGTGGCGCCGGCGATCCCCATATCCATGGCACCCTGCCAGAAGGTGCCGATGGCGTCACGACCTGAGACGATATCCGAGCCGGGTGGCAGCAGGCGGCCCTCGGGGGTGTAGAGGGCGGCCATACCCTTGGCGTCCCCCCGGGCCAGTGCGTCGCAGAGGTCCTGATTTCCCGTCCGCACGGCTTCCTGAGCATCCGACATGGTTTTCCTTCTGTAGGAGAATGGGAAGTCCCGGTGACTCCAGCCTTGGCCCGGGGGAACGATTTTTTTTGCCACCATAACACGGAAAAGAAAGGTTGGAATCGGACGAACGTCCTATTATGCCTGGCACCCCAACCGCGGTGTGAGCCAGTCCCCCACTTGCCCCTGAAGGGCCCCGGTGCCCACGTTCAGAGCCATGGACGGGGCGCAGCCCACCGGGTCTACCGAAGGGGAGCAAGGCGAATGTCATACCTGAGTTTCGGGGGGGAAGCGTTGCCGGCTTCGGCCTGGCTACCTGGGGTCCGGGCGGCTGCTTTGGGACTGATGCTGGGTGTGACGCTTCCGGGAGGGGGGGCACTTGCCGGCCAGGATGTATCCCGGGCTCCTCACCTTCAGGCTCTGGCCCCCCATTCTCATGCTGGTGGGGCTGAGCTTTCCCAGATGGTCCCGATCCACCGAAGCCTCACAGGGACCATCGAAGGAGTGGTGGAGGTAAGCCGGCGCCAGACCCGGCGAGCCGCAGATCGGTACGCCGGGGGAGGCACGGGCGCGTCTCGTGAGGAAGCCGTCGTCCCCGTGGTGGTACACCTTGAAGGAGGAGGTGGACGTGTCTCCGCGCCCACTTCGCCCGTTCAGATCACCCAGCAGGATACGTCGTTCGTTCCCCCGTTGACCGTGGTGCCTGTGGGTGCTGTGGCCGAATTCCCCAACCAGGACCCCTTCTTCCACAACGTGTTTTCATACTCCCGCCCGAAGCGCTTCGATCTGGGACGCTACTCCCAGGGAGAGAGCAAGGAGGTGGAGTTCGATGAGCCCGGCTATGTGAAGATTTTCTGTGAAGTGCATGGGTGGATGCGAGCCGGCGTGTTGGTGGTGAATTCTCCCCACCACACCCAGGCGGATTCCGACGGACGCTTCACTCTCACCGGCGTGCCTCCTGGGGAGTACACCCTGGTGGCCACGGACTTCAACCAGGGAAGTGAGGAGGTGCGGGTTCGGGTCGTTTCCGGCCAAACCACCCGTGTGCAACTCCAGTTGGGACGGTGAAGCAACTCCGCTTTGGATTCCGGGCCAAGATCCTGGTGGCCCTGGTGGGAACCGTGGTGCTCCTGGTGGGCTCCAGCATCCTTCTCATCCGGCAGCAGGTTCGTGCACAGGTGGATGTGCTGGTGGATGGGACCGTGGAGAGGGCCGCCCGGGGTCTGGAGGAGGTGGAACAGCTCAGGGCTCAGCAGTTGGATCGACTGGGAGACCGATTTACCGGCTCCATTCGGGTGGCTGCCCTTATGGAATCGGCGGTCTATGACCGGGAGCTGGAGCTCCTGGCTGACCATGCCGAGTACGAGTTGCAGTTGGCCCGCCTTCCCCCGGCCCTTCTGGTATTCCGGGATCTGGACGGAGTCACCCTGCTGCGGATCCTGGACGATCGAGTGATCCTGGGCGATGCTCAGCCCTCGGGGCAGGGGACACCCTCTGCTCAGCCCGTGGATGCGGATGACTGTTCCTTCGAGACGGCCCGGACTCGCTACGTGGTGGAGGATGGGATTCTCTACACCTCCCAGCACTGCTTCATCTTCCTCTTCGATGAACCCCTGGGAACCCTCACCCTGGGTCTGGCGCTGGACGATGGGGTGGCGGGTCAGGTGGGCGACGTGGTGGGGGCGGAGGTCTGCTTGTTGATGGAGGGGGAGTGTCTCGCCGCCTCCCCCGGGGTTGATCGACAGGAGCTCGCTGCAGCCGCGGTGGGCGGAGCATCCCAGGTGGTGATGGCTGGAGGTCGGCGAGCCCTGGTATCCCGCCCTCTCCCCGAGGCGCCCCTGGGTGCCGAGCTCGTCCTGGCGGTGCCCCTGGATGGAGTCCTGGACCCCTTCGACCGCATCCAGCGAGCCGAGACCGTGGCGGGCGCCCTGGCCCTGCTCCTGGCCCTGCTCCTGGGATTGGCCCTTTCCCAGGGACTGGCAGGACCGGTGAGGACCTTGGTCCGGGCTACGGAGCGGGTGGGGAAGGGGGAGTACGATTTCCGGGTGGAGGTGCCCTCCAAGGACGAGATGGGCGATCTGGCCATCGCCTTCAACCAGATGCTCGCCGGCCTGGAACTCAAGGAAAAGTATCGGGGCGTGCTGGAGAAGGCCGTCTCCCGGGATGTGGCGGATGAGATGCTGAAGGGGGAGATCCGGCTAGGGGGGGAAACTCGGCGGGTCACCACCCTCTTCGCCGATCTCCGTGGCTTCACGGCGCTCACAGAGGGGCTGGAGTCCCAGGTGGTCATCGGAATGCTGAATGAATGGTTTGATCGGGCTGCCGAGGCCGTGGAGAGGGAAGGCGGCGTGGTGGACAAGTTCCTTGGCGACGGCCTCATGGCCATCTTCGGCGCCCCCATTCCCCACGAAGACCATACGTCCAGGGGGATCCGGGCAGCCATCGGCATCCGTGACGGCACTGCGGAACTGAACCGGGAACGGGCAGCAAGGGGAGAGCCGCCCCTGGAGGTTGGGATCGGTCTTTCCACGGGAGATGTGGCCGCAGGGAATAGCGGCTCCCGGAACCGGATGAACTACACGGTGCTGGGAGAGACGGTGAACCTAGCGGCTCGACTATGCGGGGAGGCGGGAGGAGGGGAGATCCTTCTGGCGCCGGAGACCTGGGAAGAGGGGGAACGCCACTCCCAGGAGTTCCTCACGGAGGCCGCTCGCCCGAGGCAGGTGAAGGGGCTTTCGTATGAGATTCGTCCCAGGCGGGTTCTGGGGTGGCAACCGGACCATGCGTCTGCCTAGGAGCGTGTCCGGGTAATGGGGCGAGCCGCGTTACCCGGACACGCTCCTAGCTCAGGTGGCCTTCCCCACCTGCTCCACCACCTGCCGCTTCAGCCGACCCAGGATGGCCCCCATTCCCCGTAGGCGAAGGGGAGACACCACCTCCTCCAGTCCCATGCTTCCATAGAAGTCCGGCGGCACGGCCAGCACTTCCTCCCAGCTCGCCCCATCCAACCCTTCCAGGAGGATGCCGGCGAAGCCCCGCACCGTGGGGCTCTCCTGGGGCGCGTCGAAGAAGAGCCGGACCCGACCCTCGTCATCTACCCGGGTGGCCAGGAAGAAGGGGGTTTGGCACTCATGCACCTGCTCCAGCCCCGAGCCCTCGCTCCGGAATTCGTCCGGGAGGGGCGGGACCTTCCTGGAGAACTGCAGGAGGGCCTCCACTCGAAGCTCTCGGGGGAACCGTTGGAACCGGTCTACCACCCTGGCCAGCTTCGGGGGCAGCGAGGGCTGGGAAGGGGGTCCAGGAACGGGGTTGGGCGATGGGGGGGAGTCATCAGTCATAACGGGCGGCTACCAGAGGCGGCCGCGAGAGTTCCCCGGGATGAACCCCTGGGAGGGAAGTGGGTAGACAGATGGCAGCACCCTTCACCTTCGTCATCCGAGCTACGCTTCAAGGAGTTTTCATGTCTGTGCCCCACGATCCCAACTCCCGGTTCCAGCAATTCGCCAAGCCAGGGAGCCTGGTTTCCACGGAGTGGTTGGCGACCAACCTGGACCACCCCGATCTGGTGGTGGTGGAATCCGACGAAGATGTGCTCCTGTACGACACAGGGCACGTTCCCGGGTCCGTGAAGGTGGACTGGCATATGGACCTGAACGACGCCCTCACCCGGGACTACCTGGACGGCGAGAGCTTTGCCCGTCTCATGGAGTCCAAGGGGATCGGAAGGGACTCCACGGTGGTGTTTTACGGCGACAACTTCAACTGGTGGGCTGCCTACGCCCTCTGGGTCTTCTCCCTCTTCGGGCACCGGGACGTGCGGCTGCTGGACGGAGGTAGGAAGAAGTGGGTGGACGAGGGACGAGCCCTCACCACCGATGTGCCGGATCGGCCCCGGAGTAGCTACCCGGTGGTGGAGCGGAACGACGCTCCTATCCGCGCCTACAGGGATGACGTCATGAACCACCTGGAGGCCCAGGGTCCGTTGGTGGATGTCCGTTCACCGGAAGAGTTTCGGGGCGAGAAGCTGCACATGCCCGACTACCCCCAGGAAGGGGCCATGCGCGGGGGGCATATTCCCGGGGCCAGGAGCGTGCCGTGGAAACGGGCGGCCAACGACGACGGCACCTTCCGCAGCGCCGACGAACTCCGGGCCATCTACCAGGAGGAGCAGGGACTCTCACCCACCGACGACGTGGTGGCGTATTGCCGCATTGGGGAGCGCTCCAGTCACACCTGGTTCGTGCTCACGCACCTCCTGGGCTTCCAGAAAGTGCGTAACTACGATGGGTCGTGGACGGAATGGGGCAACCTGGTGAGGGCGCCCATCGAGCGGTGAGTCGGCCGAACCTCCAGCCAGGGGCTCCCTTCCCGGTCAGGGGGAAATGGCTTCCCGCTGTCGGGAGGATGACTGGGCCGTTACCCCCCCAGGGTCAGCCTCGGCCCAACACTACTCCGAGGCCGTGGCTGGTGGAGGATGTCGAATCCCCAACGCCTTCGTCACGGCATCGGTCAACTCCTGCGGGCCGAAAGGCTTCGGGAGGAAGCCCGCCCGCCGGAGCTCCAGGCGTTGATCCTCCAATTCTCCCTTGGTAAACCCGGACGAGAAGATGACCGATAGCTTCGGCTGTCGCTCCACAAGACGCCAGGCGACTTCGGTTCCGTTCATTCCCGAAAGCAGGACGTCGGTGAGGAGCACATCCAGGTCTATGGCGTGGCTCTCCACCAACTCCAATGCCTTCTCTCCCGAATCAGCCTCGAACACCGTGTGCCCCGCTTTCTTCAGCACCCGTGTGACCACCCGCAGAACCTCCGGCTGGTCTTCTATCACGAGGATCGTCCCCGGACCCGACCGGAATATTGGGCTTTCGTCAGCAGGGGTTTCCAAGGCGGGTTTTCCCATGCCGGCCTCCACGAGAGGGAAGTAGATCCGGAAGGTGGTCCCGCGCCCCGGCTCGCTGTACAAGTGGATGTGTCCTCCCATCTGTTTCACCACTCCCCAGCAGATGGAGAGGCCCAACCCGGTGCCTTCGCCGCTGGTTCTGGAGGTGAAGAAGGGCTCAAAAATCTGGTCTTGAACCTCACGGGTCATGCCTTCGCCATCGTCCGCGACCAGGAGGAGAGCGTAGTCCCCCGGAGCCATCTCGCCGTGGCTGAGGGAGTACGTATCCATCACGGTGAACTCCCGGGTCTCCAGTCGGATCACGCCCCCTTCGGGCATGGCATCCCGGGCGTTCACCACCAGATTCATGATGACCTGGCCCACTTGACCTTTATCGGCCACCACATGGAGCCGTCGGACGAAAGCGGTCTCGATCTTCACGGTGGGGCCCGCGAGCCGCTTCACCAGAACGGCGGATTCCTCAGCGACGATTCCCAGATCCACCACCTCCATCTCCATGGCCTGATCGCGACTGAAGATGAGGAGTTGACGGGTAAGGTTTGTGGCCCGATCAGCGGTATTCTCTATCTCCCGGACGTCCTCCTCCGCGTCAGCCGGCAGGTCGCCTCGTCCGAGAAGGAATGCGGCGTTCCCCCGGATGGCGGTGAGGAGGTTGTTGAAGTCGTGGGCTACCCCTCCCGCCAGGCGGCCCACGGCCTCCATCTTCTGAGCCTGCTGGAGTTCTCTCTCGAACTGCCGCTCCTGTGTGACGTCCAGGAGGTTGAGCACGAAGCCGCCCACTGCGGGGTTATCCAGAAGGTTCACCCCGGTCCCACGGAAAGTGCGCCACTCACCGTTTTCATGGCGCATCCGCCACTCGGCTGACGCCCTATTCCCTGGCTCGGTCAACCTCCCCACGAACTCCTCGTTCCATTGATCCCAGTCATCCGGGTCAACCAGCGATTTGAACTCGACTCCCTCCAACGCCCGGTCTTGGTACCCCAGCGACCGGCGGTAGGCGGGGCTGTGGTAGGCGATCCGCCCATGGGGGTCCAGGACCGTGATCAGGTCTTCGCCGTACTCGATGAGGGCCCGAAACCTTGCCGCGCTCCTCTCCATCGCCGCTTCCGCCTCGATACGATCGCGGATTTCGCGGATCAGGGTCTCGGCGAAAGCCGAAAGGGTGTCCAGCACGGAAGGACTCCACTCCCGCGGAGCGAAGGCGACGGCACAGAGGGTGGCAAAGGCCATCCCACTTCCATTCTTGAGTGGCACCCCCGCGTACGACCTGATTCCCCCTTCGGTCGTGGCCACGTTGTCCTTGACCAGCGGGTGGGTCAGCGCGTCGTCGATGACGAGCGGGTCGCCGGTCCGGAGGACGTGCTGGCAGTAGGAGGCTTCGATACGGGTCGAGCGAGGGCCGTTCCATTCGGCCCATTCGGGCTCCTTGGCCGCAGACGCAAGGGAATGCTGCTCGCCGTCGAATTGGACGTTGATCTGGACAAGATGCACTCCCAGAAGCCTACGCGTCAGATCGGCGACACGGGCCAAGGCATCGTTCCACGATGGGTCGCGTCGTACCAACTCTGCGAACTCGGCCGGGCTTTTCAGGTCACCCGGATGCTGCTTGGGGGGGAGCGCCCCGAAACGAGAGGAGGGAGCGGTACCGGAGCCTTCGGTGTGCTCCATCTCGTCCCCCAATTGCCTGGGATTTGGGCCTTTCCCCATGCGCCTAGTTGCAATGCGCACATGCGATACCCGGTGGCTTTACAAATTTCCAGCACTACCAACACTACCAGCACTATAGGATGCTGCGAATCCCCCACTTATGCAAGTCTGGTTCAAGTGCTTCCGTAGGTCGCGCTTTCCCATCAGCGGATCCGGCTCAACGCCTGCTGGTTTCACGATCCCAGGACGCCATGAGGAGAAGGGGAGTAGACCTCCTTTGTCCTACGCCTGCCGGGTGAGTCGTTTCTCCCGTGTAGCCGTTGATGGTGTGCCCCCGAACTTGACGCACGTTCGGGGCCTACCGAAGCCTTCACCTTCCTAAGAGTACCCGCCATGACCCCATGTCCTCCAGCCGGCTCCGCCCTTCGGTGGTGGTTCCCGGTCCTGCTCCCTCTGGTGATGTCCCTTCCCGCTTGCGATTCCCTCTTCGGACCCTCGGACCTCACCCCGGAGCCGCCCCTCACCGAGCTCCCCCGTGCGCTTTCGCCCGCAGAGGATCGGACGGTACAGGCCACCACCGCCTTCGGCCTGGATCTCCTTCGAGAGATGGCTTCGGAGGCCCCTGGTGAGACGGTCTTCCTCTCCCCCTTCAGCGCCTCCATGGCTCTGGGGATGGCGCTGAACGGAGCGGATGGAGAGACGTGGAACGGGATGCGTTCGGCTCTGCGTTTGGGCCAGTTGGACGAGGAGTCGGTGAACGACGCCCATTCCGGGCTTCTGGAGCTCCTGGCCGGCCTGGACGAGGGGGTGGAGTGGAGGGTGGGGAATGCCATATGGCACCGGGACGATCTGCTGCTGCACGAAGGGTTCAGAGACCGGGTCACCCGGACCTTCGAAGCCCGCATCCAGGGGCTGGATTTTGCCTCGCCCTCGGCTCCGGCCGCCATCAACGACTGGGTACAGGAGGCCACCCGGGGGAAGATCCAGCATATGGCCCCCGATCCCATCCCCATTGGAGTGGTGGCGTACCTCATGAATGCCATCTACTTCAAGGGGGATTGGACGATTCCCTTTGACGCCCGAAAGACTGCCGGGGCGGACTTCCACCTGGAGGACGGCTCCACAGCACCCATCCGTCTCATGACCCGGGTCGACACTCTCCGCCACGTGGTGGCTCCCCACCATGCGGCCGTGGAGCTGCCGTACTCCCGGGGGGCCTTCGTCATGACGGTGGTGGTGCCCCGGGGAGAATCGACGACGGCGGAACTCCTGGCATCGTTGGACGTCGAAGGTTGGAACGCCCTCACCGAGTCTCTTCAGGTGGGCAGGGTCAACGTCCAGCTTCCTCGCTTCGAGCTGGAGTGGGAGGGGGAGCTGAACAGGGCCCTGGCCTCCATGGGGATGGGGACGGCCTTCCGGCCGGGAGAGGCTGATTTCACCCGCATGTTCCGGAACTCCAGCCCCTGGATCAGTGAGGTGAAGCAGAAGAGCTTCGTCCGGGTGGACGAAGTGGGGACGGAAGCCGCAGCCGTGACCTCGGTGGTCATGGTGGAATCCGCGCCTCCCACGGTGCGGGCCGATCGTCCCTTCCTTCTGGCCATTCGAGAGCGCTTCTCAGGGACGCTCCTCTTCCTGGGACTCATGGCGGAGGCACCCGTGGAAGGCTGAGAAGGGCCACGCATCCGGGGCGATCGCGTCGGTTTTCCAGTGTGAAGGTTCCTCCGTGGGCTTCGGCAATCTGGCGGATGAGGAGAAGTCCCACCCCGGAGCCCTGGGCCTTGGTGCTGAAGAAGGGGACAAAAAGGTTGCTTCGGTCTGCCAAACCGTTGCCTTCGTCAATTACTTTCACCTGCACTCCCCCATCCCGCTTGGAGCTGGACCAGGACAGTTGGACACCTCCGCCCGTCTCCAGGGCGGCGTCCACCGCATTCCTCACCACATTGATGAGGAGTTGCTCCAACTGGTGGGCATCTCCCTGGATTTCCACCTTCGGGCCGGGCTGGACTTCCACCGCGAGGCGCTGTTCCAGTTGCGCCACATGGTTCACCCAGCGGCTCACATCCACCGTCTCCATTTCCGGGTTCGGGAGGCGGGCCAGGCGGGCGTACCCTGCCATGAACCGACGCAGGCCTTCGGCCCGCTCCTCCACCACGCGAAGTCCCTGGAGGGTGTCGTCGCGCCAGTCCGGGGGCAGCGTCTCCCTGTCCACGAGCTTCGCCAGCGTTCCGGCGATGGAGTGGATGGGTGCCAACGAGTTGTTGATCTCATGGCTCAGCACCCGCACCAGACGCCGCCAGGCCTGACGCTCCTCCTCCCGGAGGGCTCGGGTAAGGTCGGAGAGCACGATGAGCGTGTGGGGCTGACCGGCCTGGCGGAATGCGCCCCTGCGCACTTCCCAGCGGGCCCATCGACCCGGGAAGGACCCATCGAAGGTTCGCGGACTCGGGCCCGACAGGTACTCGTGCAGGCCCAGATCCGTGGCCTTACGGCCCAACAACTCCTCTTCCGGGGCGGCCAGCAGCCGGGCACCGGCCCGGTTCAGCAGTTGGAGTCGCCCGAACTCATCGAACGCAAACACGGCCACATCGATCTCCCGCATGACCCGGTTCAACAATGCGGTGGCCTCCAGTACACCCAACCGGTGGCCTCGGAGGGTATCGCCCAGGGTGTTCACCTCGTGATGCACCAGCCCCAAAGGGTCGAGAGGGTCGGCTCCCCGGGCCCGGATGGAGAAGTCTCCTTCCCGGAATCCACCCAGCAGGTTGGAGAGGGTCTGCAGCGGTCGGGTGATCTTCCCATGAAGCGCCAGCCCGAAGCTCGCTGCCACGCCCATCACACCCAGGGTGATGGTCCATTGAAGCCGGAGAGTGAAGTCTCCGGTCCACAGCAACACCAGTCCCAGGGCGGTGCCGGGAAGGATCGATCCCAGGATGAGGAACACCAGTTGGCGGTTGTAGCTTCGGGGCATCATCGAGGCATCCGATGAGGAATCATCGCGGGACTCCCGGCGGGTGACGTCCGGGCATGGCCTGACCGCCCCGGATGGACTTCAAAGCCCGTATCGTTCCAGCCTTCGGTAGAGGGCGCTCCGGCTGAGGCCCAGGGCTTCCGCGGCCCTGGATACATTTCCGTCCGTTCGGGCCAGCGCCTTTCGGATAAGGAGCCTCTCAGCCTCCTCCAGAGTGAGCTCATCCAGGCGGGCTCCCGGCTCCGTAGGATCTCGAAGACCCAGGTCGTCCGGCGTGATGAGCTCTCCCGACGCCAGAAGGATGGAGCGCTCCACGGAGTGCTCCAGTTCCCGAACATTCCCGGGCCAGGCATACTCCAGCAGAGCGGCCATGGCGTCGGGGTGGAACCCCTCCACCGGCGTCCGATTTCGGTGTTTCTGACGTTCCAGGAAATGGGTGGCCAGGAGGGGGATGTCTTCCCGGCGCTCCCGGAGGGGTGGGATCCGGATCTCCACGGTGTTGAGGCGGAAGAGGAGGTCTTCCCGGAAGTGGTTGGAGCGGATCTCCTGGGCGATGTCCACATTGGTGGCAGAGAGCACCCGGACGTCCACCTTGCGGGTGTGCGATGAGCCCACCTTCTGGAATTCTCCCGTCTGGAGCACCCGGAGGAGCTTGGACTGGTGGCCCGGTGGCATGGTGCCGATCTCGTCCAGGAATAGGGTGCCTCCATCTGCAAGCTCGAACGCTCCGTCTCGATGAGACCGGGCGTCGGTGAACGCCCCTTTCACATGTCCGAAGAGTTCACTCTCGAATACCCCGTGGGCAATGGCCCCGGCATTCACGGTGATCAAGGGTGCTTCGGCCCGCCCCGAGGCCGCGTGAAGCCAGCGGGCTACCACCTCCTTGCCGGTGCCGTGCTCACCGGTGATGAGAACGTTGCTCTCGGAGGGGCCCACTCGTTCCATGAGGCGCAGCACCGGGGCCATGGCGGGTGCCTCGGCAATCATCTCGGGGAGGCCCTCGCGCCGAAGGCGCCGGTTCTCGCCCTCCAGTTGCCGGCTTCTCCGCAGCGCCTGACCCAACTCCACCTGGCTTCTCAATGTGGCCAGGAGGCGGGTGTTGTCCCACGGCTTCTCCAGGTAGTCCCGGGCTCCCAGACGCATGGCCTCTACGGCTCCGTCCACGCTGCCCCACGCCGTCATGACCACCACAGGCAAGGTGGGGTCGATTTCTCGTATTCGCCCCACGAGGTCCAGGCCTTCCCTCCCCGAAGTGGTGTCCCGGGAGTAATTCAGGTCCAGGAGCACCGCGTCGAAGTCACCTTCCCCCAATGCCGCCAGCACCTTCGTGGGAGAATCCACTCCCACCAGATCGTATCCTTCCCCCTTCAACAGGAGGCGCAGGGCCTCCAGGATTTCAGGTTGATCGTCGGCGATGAGGAGCCTGAGTGGCGGACCCGGCGAAGCCTGCGGTGCCGTGTGGTCGTGGGACGCCTGGGTCATGGACCTCCCGTGCTCCAGGGTAGGAAGGGAACGCCGGACGCCATCTCCAGCTCAGCCAGCCCCCGCAAGCCTGCATAACGCGCCACGATGGCCTGCCGCTGGGCATCGGCAGCCAGGGCCTCAGCCGTGAGTCGCTCGGTGAGGGGTGCCAGGCCCAGTCGGTACCGCTCCTCCGCCTGCTCCAACTGCCGCGCCGCCAGTTGGAGGTTCACCTCGCTCCGCTCTTCCAGCACCTGGGCTCGGGCCATCCGATCCAGGGCCGCCTCCACTCCCGAGGCAACGGTGGCTCGCTGAATGTCCAACTCCGCCTCGGCAAGAGAGACTGCGGCTCGTGCCCGCCGGCCGTCGGCCAGCGTTCCACCCAGCCGTTCCATGGGGTTCCACGAGAAGTTAAGACGATAGTATGCCTGCTCGTTCCTGGGAGCGAAGGTGATGGCTTCCCGGGTCTGGCCAAACTCCGACCGGATCCACTGGCCACCCACGGAGACCGACGGGAGAAACCACCAACGCTGAGCATCGTGGCCCCGCTCGGCTGCCTGCACCCGGGCCTGGAGGGCCGCCAGCTCGCGGCTCTCCGTCAGCGCCACTTGTCGCAGCTCCTCCAGGGAGAGGTCCTCCAACCCGGGAACCGTACCCGGCTCCTCCAACTCTACCGGACTGTCGGCAGGGAGTCGGAGATGCTGGAAGAGGTTGAGACGGGCGGCGAAAGAGGCCGTCTCCGCTTCCATGAGGCTGAGTTCCGCATCGCTGGTGGCCAGGCGGGCCTGGAGAGCATCCACTTCGGGTACCTCTCCCACGTCGAAGCGGCCCACTGCGGTGGCCTCCAACCCCTGAGCTCGGACGACCTCCGCTTGGAGGGCCGTCTCCAGGGCCGCTGCCTCCAGGGCATCCAGGTATGCCAGGGTCACCGTGGCCGCCACCCGGGTGCGGGCCGCATGCAGAGCGAGGCCGGCAGCCCTTCCCTCCGCTCGGGACTGCCGGAGGCCCTGAATGCTCTCGCCACCGTCGAAGAGAGTCCAGCTGGCGGAGAGGACCCCCTGGGTGCCGAAGGTCTCCCGGAGGCGGATGAGGGAGTCGGGAAGCTGGATGATGCCGCCGGTGATGGGATCCGACGCCGTTCGCTGCAGCACCTCAGACTGGTTCAATCCGGTGGAGAAGGTCAGGCTGGGGAAGAGGCGGTCCCAGCGATCCAACTCCCCGGCTCCTTCCTGTAGTTCCACGGCCTCGGCCTGCCGCAGCGAGGGGCTTCGAGTAAGACCGATGCGGACGGCCTCCTCCAGGGTGAGGGTCTCCTGGGCACACACGGGCTGGGCGGTGGCGGCAAGCATCAAGAGGCCCACAAGGGGCATAAGCAATCGCATGGGTCGTCCTTGGGTGCAATTCGAATTCATTCGGGATCCACCATCCAGCCATCCCGGAGTTGGATGACTCGATTCCCGTATCCGGCGTTTTCTTCCGAATGGGTCACCTGGATCACCGTGGTGCCCTCCTCGTTGAGCTCCTTCAGAAGCCCCATGATCATGCGTCCCTGGCTGGAGTGGAGGCTGCCCGTGGGTTCGTCTGCCAGAATGAGGGTAGGGTGGGCGATGGTGGCACGGGCCACGGCCACCAGTTGCTGCTGGCCCCCGGAGAGTTGTCCGGGGAAGAGGTCTTTCTTGCCCACGATCTGGAAGCGGTCCAGGGCATCGGCCACCTGGGCCTGGCGCTCCGACCGGGGCACGTTCCGGTAGGAGAGGGGAACTTCCAGATTCTCCTGGACGGTGAGGTCGTCCAGGAGGTGATACTGCTGGAAGACGAAGCCGATGTGCTCCCGGGAGAGCTCCTGGCGCCTCCGGGGCTTGGCCTTACCCACATCCTGCCCGTGGAGGATGTAGCTCCCGGTCCAGTCGTTGTCGAACATCCCCAGGATGTGGAGGAGCGTGGACTTCCCCGCTCCCGAGGGTCCCATGATGCTCAGGAAGTCACCGGAGTTCACATCCATGGTGATGTGCCGGAGAACGTAGCTCCGCCCCCCACGGACCTCGTAGAACTTCTCGATTCCGTTCAACTCGATTATGGCAGACATCACTCTGCCCGGAGCGAGATCATGGGATCCACCAGCGATGCTCGGCGCGCCGGGAGGTACCCCGCGCTGAAGGCCACCACCACGACGGTCACACAACCCGCCAGCATGATCCAGGGGTCGCCGCCGCTGACTCCGAAGAGGAGTGACTCCACAGCCCGGCCCAACCCGAAGGCGGCCAGGATGCCCAGGAATCCGCCTACCGCTGTCATCCAGCCAATCTGCTTCAGTATCATGTTTCGCACCCTCCGTCCTTCGGCGCCAAGGGCCATACGCACCCCGATCTCCCGGGTGCGCTGCGTCACGGTGTAGGCCAGTACCCCGTACAGCCCCAGGGCCGCCAGGAGCGTGGCCAGGAGAGCGAAGGCGGAAGAAAGCGTGGTGATCATGCGGTCCATGAAGACGCTTTCGCTGGCCTGCTGCTCCAGGGTCTTCAGCTCTTCCACCGGAAGGTTGGGGTCCAACTCCCGAACCAACCCGGGGATGGCTCGAAGGAGGGGCTCCGTGGTGGACCCTGTCCGGGCGTAGAAGGTGAGGGCGCCCAGCGAGCTGCTCTGTCGAGCCGGAAGGAAGAAGAGGGGCGGGACTTCCTGCTTTACCTCGCTGTAGTTGGCATCCTGCACCAACCCCACGATCTGGATGTCCAGCTCACTCTGCCCACTCCCCCCCGTGGCCATGAACTTTCCCACGGTCTCCCGGGGATCCAGGTCGAATTGCCGGGCGAAGGTCTCGTTCACCACGGCCACCCGCGGGGCTCCAACCACATCGGCCTCGGTGAATTCCCGGCCACTGAGGAGGGGCATCCCCAGGGTGCGAAAATATCCGGGACCCACCTGGTTGTAGCGGGAGTTGGAATTCACGGCCGGGCCTCCTTCGAAGCCCTCCACCGATACATCGGTGCCCCAGTTGCTGCCTGAGAGAAGGGGAACCATTCCCGATGATACTGCGGTGACGCCGGGCAGGGCGGCCAATTCCTCCTCCACCCGCTGGAGCAGGATCTGGCTCCTCTCGCTCTCGTACCCGTTCCGCACAGGGGAGAGTCGGAACGTCGCCACGCGTTCCACATCCATCCCCAGATCCACCCGGGTCACGTTCACCAGGCTCTGGAGGAAGAGGCCCGACGACACCAGGAGGGTCATGGACAGGGCGATCTGGGCCGTGACCAGGACGGCCCTGAAGCGGGCGGCCCCGCGGGAGCCGGAGTTCCTGGATCCACCGTCCTTCAATGTGGTCACCAGGTCGGGCCGGGTGGCCTGCAGGGCCGGGTAGAGGCCGAAGAGCAGACCGGTGGCTACCGCCAGCCCGCCGGCGAAGAGAAGGACGGATGGCTCCAGCTGGAGGGAGATGATGGCCGAAGCAAAGGGCGGGAGAATGGACCCGATGAACCAGAGGGTCCAGTAGGCCACTACCAGACTCAACGCGCCCCCCATGAGGGCCAGGAGTCCCGCTTCCGTGAGAAGTTGGAGAACCAGCCGCCGCCGCCCGGCCCCCATGGATCCTCTCACCGCCATCTCCTGGGCCCGGCCTGCGCCCCGGGCCAGGAGCAGATTCGCGATATTTGCGCAGGCGATGATGAGGACCATGGCTGTGATCCCCAGGAGGAGGAGGAGGGGGAGGCCGGCTTCATCGTGGACGTCGCTCTGGCCGTGGGGTCCGGTCTCCACGGAGAGCTCTTTTGCCCGGAACTGGGCCAGGGTCTGTTCGGTCATCCCTTCCTGCAAGGGCGCCTCCACATCGTTGATGATGCTTCCGTAGAGGCTGTTGAGCCGCTGGGTGGCCTGCGGCAGCGGCACTTCCGGGCGAAGACGTCCGAACACGTAGGCCCAATAGGACCGGCGATTCTGAAATGACTCCATGGAGAACCCTGCCTGGACCTGGCTCCGCATGGTGAGCGGTACGTACACGTCGGGTCGGGCCCCCAGCGTGGTGCCAAAGAATCCCGGGGGCGCCACTCCCACGATGGTGAAGGTGTGGCCATTGATGGTGACCACGGTATCCAGAACTCCCGGGTCGGCCCCCATCCGGGTCAACCAGAAATCGTAGCTCAGCACGGTGACGGGATGCCCCCCGACGGTCACATCGTCGTCGGGACCCAGCAGCCGTCCCAGCACCGGCTGGACCCCCAGGAGGGGAAAGTACTGGCCCGACACCAACATCCCGTCGCCCGTCACGGTCTCATCACCGGTGGCGAGATTGGCTCCAAAGATCACATGGGCGGCCAGACCCGCGAGGGCGTCCTGTTCCGCTTCCAGATCCCGAAACATGGCGTAGCTGAAGACATCCTCGCAGCTGCCCGCCTGGTTGCAAGAAGTGCTGCCCGGCTTGGGTCCGGGAGCCGAGAGGTTCACCAACAGTTCCGGCTCGTGCACCGGGAGAGGGCGCAGGAGGAGCTGGTCGAAGAGGGAGAAAATGGCGGCGTTTGCGCCGATCCCCAGGGCCAGGGACACCACCACCACAGCGGTGAACCCGGGTGACCTCCGCAGTTGACGCAGGGCGTATCGGATGTCGTTCCAGAGGTGCTTCATGCTTCTACTCCGCCAAGGGTGATCTGCGGGAATTGCAAGGGCTCGGACATCATTCGGCTCTGAGGGCCACCATGGGATCCACGGAACTGGCTCGCCGTGCCGGGAGCCAGGCCGCCAGGAGGGCAGCTCCCAGGAGGACCAGGGGAACCAGGGCAAAGGTCAACGGGTCCAGCCGGCCCACCCCGAAGAGGAGGCTCTCCATGAGGCGGGTCAGGGCGACCGCGCCCAGAAGGCCCACCCCCACTCCTGCGGCCGTGAGGAGGGTCGCTTGCACCACCACCATCCGAAGCACCGACGCCTGCACGGCCCCCAGGGCCATCCGCACCCCGATCTCCCGGGTGCGCTGAGCCACGCTGAAAGCCATCACCCCGTAGATCCCCAACAGGGAGAGGAGGAGTGCGGTGCCACCGAAGACCCCCAAGAGGAGGAGGTTGAACCGACGCTGGGACAGGGAGCCGGCGAACACCTCTTCCAGAGTGCGGAAGGTGGGAGGCACCTGGGGGTCCACGTCCATGAGTGCCGCCCGGGCCGGGGCCACCAACGCTGTGGGGGTCACCTCGGAGCGGAGCACATAGGTGAAGGATGTTGTGACAGCGGGCCGCTGCCGGTGGAAGGCGTAAAGCGAAGGACGGGGATCCGACTCCACCCCCGACTCCCGTACATCACCCACCACTCCTACCACCGTGAGCGGGCGGAGATCTCCGTCCATGTTGCCGAACTGGATCAGCTTACCCAGCGGGGATTCGCCGGGCCACTCCTCCTGGGCCAGCGACTGGCTCACCAGGGCCACGTGGGGTGCCTCCGACCCATCGCTCCCCTGGAAGAGGCGTCCCTCCAGCAGCGGGATGGAGAGGGCAGAGAAGTACTCGGCGCTGGTGACCCGGAATTCCGCATACCCGGTCCGGTTGGGGTCGGACATGAGGTCGCCGAACTGCTCGAAGTTCTGGACCTCTTCCGGGTGTGCAAGCTTCAGGAAAAGGCCGTTGGATCCACTGGTGCCCAGGGGAAGGGCGTTGATGCCGCCGGCGGTGCGCACTCCCGGAAGCGCCGATAGTCGGGGAAGCAGCGCATCATGAAAGGTGCTCAACCGGGACGACTCTCCATCCGGAGGCGATGGGAGGGCAACAGTCATGGTGAGGACTCCCTCGGTCTCGAAGCCCATCTCCACATCGGTGGCCCGAAGGAAGCTGCGGCCCAGAAGCCCTGCCCCCACCAGAAGCACCAGCGTGAGGCCCACCTGGGACACCACGAGTCCGGACCGGAGCCGGCTCCCGGTCCTGGAGCCGGCGTGGCTGCGTCCCCCACCCAGGACCTGACTGCCCTCCCGGAGGGCCCGCCAGGCCACGCCCGTACCCAGGATCACCGCGGCGGCCAGAGCCAGACCCAGGGAGAAGGCCAGGACCAGCCCATCCACCCGGATTTCCCCCACCCGGGGGAGATTCCCGGGCTGGGCGGCCATGAGGGCACCCACTCCCCAGATGGCCAGGAGAACCCCCAGGGCACCCGCGGATACGGCCAGGACCAGGCTCTCCAGCACGAAATAGCGCAGAACCCGCCCGGTGCGGGCCCCCAGCGCCAACCGGACCCCCAGTTCCCGCTTCCGGGCCTCAGCCCGAGCCAGGAGGAGGTTGGTGACGTTGGCACATGCAATGAGAAACAGAACCGCCGCAGCTCCCAGGAGGATGAGAAGAGCGGGCTTCACCCGACTCACCATCTGTTCCGGAAGAGGGGTGAGGCGGACGTCCGTCATCCAGGTGTCGTCTCCGTATTGCGCCTTGAGGCGCTGGGCAATGGCCGATGCCTCTGCCCGAGCCCCCTCCAGGGGCACCGACGGGGCCAGCCGCCCCACAACCTGCCAGCTGTGGGCGGTGCGGGAGCTGTTCACGGGGAGCACTTCCCGGGGAAGCCAGAGTCGGGCTCCGGTGGGATAATCGAAGTCGGGCGGCATGACTCCCACCACGGGGACCGTCCGGTCGCCCACTCGCAGGGAAAGCTGGGTGAGATCGCCGGTGGAACCCAACTGGCGTTCCCAGAAGTCATGGCTCACCAGGGCAGTAGCAGCTACCCCTTCCACCATCTCCTCCGGGAGGAAACCCCGCCCCAGAATGGGCTCCACATCCATGACGGAGAAGAACGACCCGGACACCACGGCCACCAGGGCCCGCACCGGCTCGGCTCCTCCCACGACGGATTGGGTGAAGGCCGAGGTCTGGGCCAACGCCTGGAAGCTGCGGCTCTGCTCTCGGAGGTCGGAGAAGTTCGGATGGGAGAAGTTGGAAAGCCCTCCGGTCTCCGAAACCTGCGAGACCCTCACGATCCGTTCCGCCTCGGGGTAGGGCAGGGGCCGGAGCAGCACCCCGTTCACCACGGAGAAGATGGCGGTGTTGGCACCGATCCCCAGGGCCAGGGTGAGGACAGCCACCAGGGCGAAGCCCGGAGTCCTGAGGAGGGCTCGGACGGTCTGTCGCAGGTCCCCCAGCAGGCCGGTCATTCCCCCCCCACTCCGAATCCGTGTTGGGCCAGAGCCGCTGCCTTTGACGACGACTCATCCTTCACGATCTGCCCGTCGAAGATGTGGACGGAGCGCTGGGCGTGTTCGGCGTATCGGGGGTCGTGTGTCACCATGCAGATGGTGGCACCGCCCTGGTGTAGCTCGCCCAGCAACCCCATCACCGCCTCCCCGTTCACCGAGTCCAGATTTCCCGTGGGCTCGTCGGCCAGGAGCACGGAGGGATCTCCGGCGATGGCCCGGGCCACCGCCACCCGCTGCTGCTGACCGCCGGAGAGCTGGGAGGGGTAGTGCTTCTGCCGATGGGCCATTCCCACTCGCTCCAGGGCTTCCATGACCCGGCGCTTCCGCTCGTCTGCCGGCATTCCCGACCGGTAGGTGAGGGGCAGCTCCACGTTCTCGAAGACCGTGAGGTCGCCAATGAGGTTGAAGGCCTGGAAGATGAAGCCGATTTCCCGATTCCGGATGTGGGCACGCTGGGAGGCCGTGAGATTCGCCACCGGATGTCCGGCCAGGTGGTACTCCCCCGTCGTAGGGGTATCCAGCAAGCCCAGGATGGACAGAAGGGTGGTCTTTCCGCCCCCTGAGGGGCCCGCGATGGCCAGATACTCGCCCTTCTTCACCTGGAGATGGATGTTGGACAGGGCGTGGGTCTCCACTTCCTCCGTGTAGAACACCTTGCTCAGGCCCTTCAGGTCGATGAGGACCCCGTTCCCGTTGCTCCCGCCGTTTCCCTCGCTCATCATCTGCTCCCTGGTTGCTTTGGGTTGGCCTGCCTGGAGGGCGACCTCAGTTGAGACGCACCCGATCGTATCCATCCCACTGCGACATGTCGGAGAGGATCACCACGTCGCCGGGCTGAAGCCCCTCCACGATCTCCACCGTGTTCACCGATGTGCGCCCCAGCCGCACCATGACCCGTACGGCTGCGCGTCCGTCGGGCTCCAGTCTGAAGAGGCTGATCTGACCCCCTGACTGGCCGTAGGCCGGGCGGCCCACGTAGAGAGTCTCCTCCAGCCGCTCGATTTCGATGGTTCCGTCCACGCTGAGATCGGGCCGGGCTCCCTGGGGGAGATCCTGACCCAGGCTCACATCCACGGTCACCGCGCCCGCCTGGACGGCCGGATCGATGCGAGACACCCGCCCCTGAGCAATGCCGTTGCGGGTGTCGATGGCGGCGGCCTGGCCCACCGCCAGATCCCGTGCCTGGGTTTCCGGCACCCGCAGCACGGCCTTCAGTCGACCGGGCTCCACCACCCGGGCCAGTTCCTGACCCGCCATGGCCCACTGCCCGACCTGGAGGGGGAGTTCTTGAAGGACCCCCCCTGCTCCCGCCGGCACCCGCATGGAGGTGCGCCGCTCATCCTGGAATCGCGCGATGGCTTCCAGTCTCTCCACCTGGTTTTCCTGGACCGTCAGTTGCCCCGGCATGGATTCGGAGGCGATCTCCAACCTTCGTTCCTCCACGCGGATGCGCTCACGCAACTCCTGAGCGCGATCCTCGGAGGTGGCCAACTCCATGCGGGAGATCAGATTGCGCTCCGCCAGTTGCCGGTCTGCCTCCACCTGCCGCATGGCGTCCCGGTATTCTGCCCGCACCGTGGCAACCACAGCTTCCTGGTTCAGTCGCTGCGTTTCCAGGGACGAGCGGAGGTTCAGGAGTTCGGCCTGGACCACCGAGAGTTGTCGCTGAGCGTCCAGGCTTTCCAACTGCACGTCAGGATTGCTCATCTCCACCAGGATGGTGCCGGCATCCACCTCTTCGCCGGGCTCCACATGGATGATCTCCACCCTCCCGGCCGTCAGGGCCGTGACGATGCGGATGCGCTCGGGCACCAGGGTGCCCGGCCCTCGGACCTGTCGAACCATGTCGCCCCGACGCACGCTGTCGGTCCAGATGGCAGCTCGATCGACGGAAGGCGCGGCAGGCTCCAACCGGGCCAGATAGACGGTGACGGCCACCACGGCCAGGGCCGCCAATCCCATCCATATGTATCGGCCGCGCTTTCGGACCGGTTCCCTGGGGACATCCATACTTCCTTCACTCCTCACGCAGGCAATGCGTGGCTATTGGAATCAGATGGATCCGGGATCACGAAGTGGCGCGCGAGCCCAGGGGGGGGCACCCTCCACTCTCTCCCGTTGCCAGGAGCGTGCCAGTGGGCTCATCCCGACGGATCTCGCTTTGGGAAAAGGACTTACCGATGCTCATGAAATCCTCGCGATGTCGCAGGGTGTTCGGGGACGACATGGTCCGGTCCCAAGATCGGACACTCTCCCTGTTGCCTTTGCCTACGAGGTTGTGTCTGTTCAGGTTTCGCTTTCTTGGATGTGGGAACGGTGGGGATGGTTTGAAAGTCCCGTGTCCGGATGGCGCCTCCCGCCCGGTGCGGGCTCCTCTCAGCGGAGGTTTTCTATGCACGTTGTCCTCACCCTTGTGCTCCTTGGGGTGGCTGCCCCCGGGGGTCACCGGGTCCCCCCTGCGGATTCCACCAGCGCTCCGGACCTTGTGGCGCTCTATCGGGACTTTCGGGAGACCCGGCTTCCCCCGGTGGAGGCTGGAGTTCCGGACTACTCGCCCGATGCCATGGTGCACCAGTTCCAGGCGCTGCGAGAGCTGCAGCACCGCCTGCAGGAGATGGACACCGCCGGCTGGTCAGGGTCCTGGAAGGTGGACTACCGTCTGGTGGAGGCGGAGATGAGGGGGATGGAATTCGAGCATCGCGTCACCCGGCCGTGGCTTCGGGATCCCGCTTTCTACGCGGTCATCAACTTCCAGTTCGGTCCGAAGATGCATCGGGCCTGGAGTCTGCCTTCGATACCTCTGCAGCAAGAGCAGGTGGATGATGTTCGCCAGCGCCTCACGGCCATCCCTCTGATTCTTGAGCAGGCCCGGGGCAACCTCACCGAGCCAGCGGCGGATCTGGCCCACATCGCCGTCTATACCATGGGAGAGCAGCTTCGGCGGATGGAACGCTTCCTGGATGACCTTCGCTTTCACCACCCCGAATTGGTGGCTCCAGCGGAGGATGCGCGACGGGCCATGGCGGAGTGGCGCCAATGGCTCCAGACGGAGGGTCCCGGGATGGCCCCAAACGCAGGGGTGGGGGTGGAGGCGTACGATTGGTACCTGGAGCACGTCATGCTTCTTCCTTACCGGTGGGATGACCTCCTGGTGCTGTCTCTTCGGGAATACGAGGAGGCCGTGGCGGCCCTCCAGCTTCGAGCCCACGCCAACCGCCACACTCCGGTGCTGGAGCCGGTTGCCAGTCGAGACGCCTATGGCACCCGCTTCAACGAAGCCATGGCCCACTACCATCGATTCCTGGTGGGGAGTGAACTCTTCACCCTGCCCGACTATCTGGGACCACCCCCCATCTGGGACGGGAGCTGGAGCCCGGAGACCCGGAACGACTACTTCCAGACGGTGATGGATCGGTACACCCTCCCCCTGTCGGGCCACGGGCGGGGGCACACCATCGACGCCGAGATCCGAGCCCGGGATGAGCGGCCCATCCGGGGCCAGCCGCGCCTCTACTTCGTGGATGGGGTCCGGCAGGAGGCTTTTGCCATCGGAAAGGAGAAGTTCCTCTATGCCATGGGCTTGGTGGATGACATTCCCCGGGCCCATGAACTCATGCAGAATCTCCGGGCTTTCCGAGCCGCCCGGGCGGTGGCCGATCTGCGAATGCACTCCAACGAGCAGACGTTCCAGGACGCATTCCAGTACGTGGTAGATCACACCCCCCAGGGGTGGGTGCCTATGGACAGCCCCACCCTCTGGCATGACCTGGAACTCTATCTCCGCACGCCCCTCTACGGGGTGGGTTACGTCATCGGACCCATCCAGATTGAGCGCCTGCTTACCGAGGCGGTACTGCAGAGAGGGGATGACTTCCACCTCACGGAATTCATGGACGAGTTCCTGGCGGCTGGACTCATTCCTCTGGAGCTGGTGGCGGAGGAGATCCTGGGGACTGCCCTGCCGGGAACTCACCGCCGATGACCTTTCAGGAGCTTTCGGGGTTTCTCTTCTTCCACAGAACCTGAAATCTCCTCATGGAGTTCATGAATGGCCAAGGCAGTTGAAGGAAACACCGTGCGCGTCCACTACACCGGCACCCTCCAGGACGGGACCGTGTTCGACACCTCGCGGAAGCGGGAACCCATCGAATTCACCCTGGGTGGGGGGCAGGTGATTCCCGGCTTCGATGAGGCGGTTTCGGGCATGACAGTGGGCGAGAAGGAGACCGCCACCATCCCGGCGGACCAAGCCTATGGGCCCCGGCAGGATGAGCTCGTCCTCACCGTGCCGCGCTCCAACCTGCCCGACGGGTTGAGCCCGGAGCCGGGTGACCAGCTTCAAATGACCACCCAGGACGGGCAGGCCGTGCCGGTGAAGGTTGCGGAGGTCCAGGATGATGCCGTAATCCTGGACGCCAACCATCCCCTGGCAGGGGAAGACCTCACCTTCGAGTTGGAGTTGGTGGAGATCGCCTGACCCCGGAAGGGGGAGGTGGGCACGGTAGCGGGTGGATGGGGCGGGGCGTACCTTCCCTCCCTTATCGGCTTCGCGGACGACCATGATTGCCCACCTTCCCCTCCTTCTCCCCTCCGTTCTGGGAACCCTCCTGGGTCTCGGGATCATGGGGTATGCCCTCAAGCATCGCCCCGAACCTGCGTGGCGCGAATTGGCAGCCTTTGCAGGGGCGGTGTCGTGGTGGTGTGCCGGCCAATTCCTATGGCTTTTCCCCACCGATCCGGACCTCCGCCTCCGGGTGGGCCAATTCCAGTACCTGGGGATCGTGTCTGCTCCCGTATTCTGGTTCCTGCTGGCCCACTCCTTCGCCGGGAATCGCTTCTGGAGCCGGTGGGTGGTGCGATGGGCCCTGGCGGTGGTGCCGGTTTTCACCCTCCTCCTGGTCTTTACCAACCCCCTACATGGGTGGGTCTGGCGCGTCATGGCAGCACCAGTGGACGGTGTCCAGTCCACGGTGGTTTACGGACCCTGGTTCTGGTTCCACGCGGTCTACGCCTATTCCCTGGTATTCCTGGCCACCATCGTACTGGCCCTCCGGTTCGCTTCGTCCCCCCTCTATCGCTTCTCGTTCCGGTTGGTCATCGCAGGGCCGGTGTTGGTCTTTGTCGTGAACGTGCTGCACATGAGTGGCCGCTCGCCCCTGCCCATGGATGGGACGCCCCTGGCCTTTGCCATCTGCCTGGGCGCGGTGTGGTGGGCCGTGCGTCGTCGAGGTTTGTTCCAGCTGGTTCCTGTGGCACGTGGCCTCATGGTGGAGGGGTTGGAGGATGGGGTGCTGGTGCTGGACGGTCTGGGCCGGATCGTAGATGCCAATCCGGCGGCACAGCGCTTTCTGGGGCTGCCCGGCGGTCGACTGCTGGGCGAACCGTTGACCAACCACCTATCGGGAATCCAGGACCATCCCCGAGAAGGGCGCGAGACCGTCCTGTCGGATGGACGCCAGCTGGAGGTGCGTTCGTCGCCCATTCCACACCCCGGAGGGGGCGACTTGGGCGAGGTTGTGCTTTTGCGGGATGTTACCCGGGAGCGGGAGGCTCAGGAGAAGTTGCAGGAGGCGCGTGAGGAGCTTCGTCGGATGAACCGGGAGTTGGAGGAACGGGCCAATACCGATGCCCTTACCGGTCTTGCCAACCGTCGGCGGCTCCTGGAGGAGTTGGACAAGGAATGGGCTCGATGCCAGCGTACCGGGCGTCCCCTCTCCGTGCTTCTCATGGATCTGGATCACTTCAAGGAGGTGAACGACAGTCGGGGCCATCTGGCAGGGGATGCGGTGCTGGAAGCCGTCGGCCATGCCCTCCGTGAGGAGGTCCGTCCGCAGGACCTTCCGGCCCGTTATGGGGGGGAGGAGTTCGCCATCCTCCTCACGGAAACGGCGTTGGAGGAAGCAGCCGCGGTGGCAGAGCGGATTCGCGTCGCGGTGGGTGGGCTGGTCCACACCGATGAGGCAGGGGGATCGTTCCAGGTCTCCATCAGCGGAGGGGTAGCCACTTCAGGCAACTTGGATGGATCCAGCCGGGATCTCCTCATGCGGGCGGATGGCGCCTTGTACCATGCCAAAGAGACGGGGCGGGACGCGGTGAGTCGATGGCACGATGGGGGGATGGAGCGGGTCTAGGAGCGTGTCCGGGTAATGGGGCGAGCCGCGTTACGAGCACCACGGGTGC
>JBBDRI010000022.1:0-40327 GCA_040905545.1 Gemmatimonadota bacterium
GATCGGGGGCCCTGGGGCTCCCAACGGCGGCGCCCTGTACTTCTTCAACAGCCTTTTGGGAGCGGTTCTTCACCCGCCGTGGGCGAGAAGCCAGGCGTACGCCGCCACCGCTGCGATCTGCTCGTCGGTGAGTTCCTCATCGCCGCCGCCCCGTGCCAGCATGGGAAGCATGTGTTCCAGGGGTTCGGACACGCCATCCGTGACGAGCTGGACCATGGCCGGATAGGAACCGTCGATGTGGAGCCACTCTCCATCGATGAGCGACGGGCCCATGCTGGTGCCCTGCCCTACATCACCGTGACACTCCGCGCAGTCGCCTTCCACCATGAAGTAGCCCTCTCCCGCCTCCACCATTTCAGGTGTGACGCCCTCCGGGAGTTCCTGAGTCGCCTGTGCGTATACTCCCATTCCCGCCCCCGGAGCATCGGCCACCCCTACTCCAGCCATGGCTCCCAGCGCCAGTGCGGTAGCTCCCGCCACCATCGCCACCCTGAATCGTCCCGTCATTTCGGCTGTATCCTCTCGTCAATCGTGATGGTTTTCGTACTCGGTTCGTTCATGCATCCGCTCCACCCCCTGGCCCCTGTCACGGGCTTGAGCAGCCTTCAACGCCCTGGCCCGGGTACCGTCGGACTTGATGCCTGGAATAGACACCAACCGTTCCAAACGGTTCCCGGAACAGTTGGGGCAACCCGCCGGCGCATCCTTGCCTCGGATCAAGGCCTCGAAGGTGTGCTTACAATCCTGGCATTCATATTCATAGATGGGCATATCAGTCACCGTCTCCGTCCTGCAACCTCTCCAGAATCGCTTGGAACGCCTCTCGCTCCTCCGCTTCCGAACTCAGCCAGGCGATGAAGGCGTCGTAATCCGCCGCCGACACTCCATGGCGCTCGTAGACCGCAGCCAGTTGCTCATTGATCTCGGTTCTCACTTCGTCCCTCTGGAACGCATCATGGACCCCCGCCAACTGCTGGTGGAGTTCATCTCGGATCTCGGCGATCTCCAGATACATGCGAGCCACCACCTCCATGGGATCCACCGCCCCCTCCGCAGCCTGGGCCTGCACTTGGGCCTGCTCCTGGGCCTGCACCTCGGTAGGGGCCGTGACCCCCGGAATGGCCATGGCAGCGGCCGTGGCCGCAACCATGAGAATGGAACTTCCCGTCATTCTACCGTTGAACATCTTTCTACCTCCCGCCATTAACAGGGATTGGTACCCCACAACCCACAGCAAGTCTCAATCTCCTCCGGGAAACTCCAGGGAGAGGGTGTACGAGCCAGCCCCGCTACTGCTGAAGGCGCTAACCCGAATCACGTACTCCCCCGTATCAGGGACACGGAAGTCCACCCGGGCGTTGGTGCCATCGTCCTCGGCGTCGTCGTTCGAAGCCAGCTCTACGAAATTCCCCTGTCCATCCAACTGTCCCAGGTGCAGGTAGGCGTCGAATCCGTCGGAGCGCATCCGCACCACCGCGTCCACTCCTGACTCCGCCTGGAACACCCATTCTTGAAAGGGAGATCCTCGTTCCGTCCGGGGGTCTTCCAGGGTCAGGACCGCTGACACCTCACCCGGCGAGAGAGGCGTCCGCACCACCTCCCGGGGTTCGAATTCATCTACCCGCAGGGTGTAATTCCCTGCGGCGTCCCCGCTGAGTCCCCTAGCCCGGATGCCGAACCGGCCATCGTGCGACACCGTAACCACCAGGAGCGCATCCCTCTCGTCCCCGCCGTCGTCGTCGGAATCCGTCACCTGGATCTCGCCCCCGGAAAGCGGTCCGAACTCCAGGTACGCGTCGAATTCATCGGAGTCCATGGAGATGCGAAGCTGCTCTCCTCCCCGAGCGTCCAGGGTCCAGAGGTGGAAGGGGAGCTCCTGATCCTGTTCCGTCAGATACACCCCCGATTCCTCACTCAGGTAGTCGGACACCAGCTCTCCCCTGGCGATCTCCTGGGCCAGGCGGGCCGGGGGAAGCTCCCTCTCCTGAAGCTCCAGGGAGAAGCTCCCCCCCCCACCGGTGGCCGACCACGACTGGACGATGAGGACGTATTCTCCCGGTGCATCCACGGTGAATGCCATCCGGGAATCGGTCCCCTCCCCCCCATCGTCATCCTCCCTAACCGTCTCGGTGATTCCCCCCACGGGCCTGGCCAGGGTGAGGTGCGTGTCAAAATCGCTGGATCGGAGATCCACCTGGTACCGGATCCCCGCAGCTCCGGTGAAGCGGTAGGCCTGGAACGGGCCTCTCCCAGCGAATTCCGGTCCCTGAGCCGGAAGGCTGCCCTCCACCGTGCTTCCCACCGCCAGTTCAGGAAAGGAGGCACAGCTTTCCTGACAGCTGTCTTGGGCACTAAGCGCCGGCGGCAACGTCATTCCGGCCAGGATGACCGCTGCCACTGCCAGGACGGAGACTCCGGACTGCGAAAGCCTCCCCGCAGTGGACCGCACCCACGTGTGATTGCTGTGCATCGGTGTCTCCATGATAGACGTAGACGCCGGCCCTTCAGTCCGAGGGGAGGCGGAAGTGATACTCCCGGGGCGGTTCCTTCCCCAGAAGGTGTCGCACAAAATAATCCCAACGCCGACGAATCACATACGGTTCATCCAGACCGTGGGCCCGGTCCGGCACCATGAGGAGGTCGAAGTCCTTGTTGGCGGCGATGAGGGCGTTGGCCACCTGGAGCGTGGACGCCGGATGCACGTTGTCATCCATGTCTCCGTGAATGAGAAGCAGTTTCCCCCTCAGATTCTCTGCCATCAGGGAATTCACCTGGTTCTCAAAGCTGTCCGTGCCTCGGAGCGTATCCCTCTCCAACAAGCCCTGGTACTTCTCGGCCCAATAGATGTTGTAGCTCCGGTTGTCGTGATTCCCGGCGGTGGACACCGCCACATGGAAGAAATCCGGATATCGGAGGACGGCATCCGTAGATGCGAAGCCGCCACCTGAATGCCCGTAGATTCCCACCCGGTCCAGATCAATGAAGGAGTGGCGAGCCGCCAGTTCCTTCATGACGGCCATGTGATCCGGGAGCCCGTTGTCGCCCATGTTGCCATAGTAGATGTCGTGGAAGGCCTTGGACCTATGGGGAGATCCCATGTGGTCGATCTGGACCACCACGAACCCCAGCTCGGCCAGGGCATGGGGTTCTCCCCGTTGATTGCCATCCTTGAATGTCCAGCTCTCTACACTCCCCCTCTGGGGACCCGGATAGATGTGGGAGATGATGGGATACTTCCTGGACTCATCCAGATGGGAGGGCAGGAACATCACCCCCCAGATATCGGTGACCCCGTCCCTGCCCTTGGCCGAGAAGACCTGCGGGGGGGTCCATCCGTTCTGAGCCAGCCGGGAGATGTCGGCTTCTTCCAACTCCATCACCAGGGTCCCGTCGGCTCGTCGGAGGCGGGTGGTGGGTTTCTCCTCGATGCGGGAGTGGGTATCCACGAAGAAGCGGCCACTGGGGGAGAAAACCACATCATGATCCCCATCCTCGGGGGTGAGGAGTTGCAGGCCCGATCCATCGAAGCCCACCCGGTACAGGTGTCGGTAGAAGGGTACCCGACCCTCCTCCCTTCCCCGTGCCAGGAAGTAGATCTGACGGCCACCCTGATCCACATGGAGCACGGTAGAGGCCACCCAGGCTCCACGGGTGATCTGATTCTTGACCTCTCCGTCCAGATCCAGACGCCAGAGATGCGACCAGCCGTCGCGCTGAGACCACCAGATCACATCCTGGGCATCGTCGGTGATGTGCCACGAGGGCGACCCCTGAAGCCCCCAGTCCACGAATGTGGAAGAGGTGTCGGACGCCACGATGCGGGACTCCCCCGTGGAAGCGTCCGCCCGAACCACGTAGTTGCTCTTGGAGGCCCGGGTGAGGAATCCGAAGTGAACAAAGCGGGAATCGCGCGTCCAGACGGAATCCAATGGAGACCCACCGATGGAGAGCTGGTTCGGGCGAGGCTCCACTTCCAATCGAAGGTTGCCCCTGGCCTCCACACCCACAACATGGAGTGTGGGGAGGGGAACCACCGTGTCGCCCGGCAACGCATACGGATAGGTGTATCCCTGGGGCCGCTGGGGAGTGGAAGAGTAGATGGGCATATGCTCAACACCCCGCTCATCCACGCGGTACACGAGAATCTTGCGGGAATCCGGAGACCACCGCAGCTGCGGAACCTGAGGCTCACCTCCCCGGAGTTGCCCGGGCCGGGGAGCCGAAATCCCATAGGAGTAGAACTCCTCTCCATCCTCCGTAAGGCGGACCGAGTCCGACCCTGCCGGATGGGAACGAATCCACAGATCGTGCTGGTGGATGAACGCCTGGAAAGTGGAATCCGGCGACACCACGAACTCCCGGCTCAATTCTTCAGGCGCTTCCGACGCCGAGCAGTCGTATGTGTCCAGATCGCAGCGGAAGAGGCGCCCCGCAGCCCGTATCCGGACAAGGGAATCTCCCCCGTCGAAGTCGAACGTGGTGAAGGGAAGTTTGCCCCCTACGAAAGTCGTATCCGCCGCCAGCGACATGGCTGCCGCCAGGCGGTGATTGTCGAACACCCGTCGCCTCACTTCCTGCACCGGATCCACCAGGTTGAAGTCCGCCCCTTCATGCGTGGTGATACGGTACCAGAAACGGTTCCCGTCGGAGAGCCAGTTGGGATCCACCTCGTTCCCCACGATCATCCGCGAGGTGTGGGCTCCCAGCAGCATCTCCGCCCGTTGATAATCCACCATTTCCTGCCCTGAGACAGGAGCTGCCAGGCTCCCCGAGAGCAGCCCTGCCACTGCCGGGATAAGGGAAATTCTTGCAAAGGTGCGCAGAGCGATGTGCCGGTAGCCGTGGTCCATAAGCCGCTTCCTGATAAAGTTGGGAGTTCTCTCCGGGCAAACCTGGAGAGTTCCCGGCTTCACCGCCAGCGAATACCTCTGGCATGGCGCAGGGGGTTTTGCAGCAGGTGGGTGGGGATCACCAGGGTCAAGACGAACATGACCAGGGCCGCCAGCAGACCCGCGGAAAGAATCCAGACGTTCCCCAGGGCCAGGAAAAGGATGGCCGAGATGAGTGCCGTGGCTGTGGCGAAGATGGAGAGAAGCAGGCGACGGGCCTGGAGATGCAGGAACCGCTCCTGGGCCTGGGCATCCCGGGGGTGGACTCGTACCCGAAGCTCCTCTCGCTCCGCCCGGGTGAGGAGTTCCCTCACGGACCTCAGCACGGATAGAGCCTCGCTCATGGCGTCCCGGGCCACGTGCATGGGTTCCCGGGCGGTCTCCTTCACGATGTCGGCCCGATGGCGGGCGATGACTTTTCGGATGAGGATCAGGCCGTTGAACTCGGGATCATACCGGAAGCCGATGCCCTCCAGCAGGACCGCTGCCCGGAAGAAGTAGACCAGTTCCTGGGGGAGAAGAAGCGGCCAGGTATAGAACGTGTCCCAGATCGCCTGGACGATCTCCTGGATCCGATCCTTGGAGGCGGTGCGTGCCCGCTCCATGATCCGCATGACTTCCATGGCTGCCTCGCGGATCTCCCCCCGGGACACTTCTGGGGAAATCATTCCCAGCCGGTACATCCCGTTGATCATCCCGTCCAGGTCGTCTCGTTCCACGGCGAGCGCCACCGAGAGGATGATATCCCGGGTCCACCGTGGCACCTCCAGGGCCATCCCCCAATCCAACACTACGATACTCCCATCATCCGCGATGAGAAGATTCCCCGGGTGGGGGTCGGCGTGGAGAAAGCCATCCACCATCATCATCCGCAGGTAGAGACTCGTGAGGCGCTCCATGACCTCGGCGAAGTTGAGTTCTCCCGATGCAAACCGGTCGTGGAGCCGATCCACCTTGGTGCCCTTGAGATACTCCATCACCAGAACCCGGCGTCGGGTGAGATGATCATACACCCCGGGCAACCGAACCCCGGCCACGCCCCCGAATTGCTTCCGGAAGCGCTCCATGTTCCGGGCTTCGCTTCGGAAGTCCATCTCCTCTCCCACCCTCACCGAGAACTCTCGCACCAAATTGGTAATGCCCTGGGTGTGGTGATTTGGGAAGAGCACATTCAACCAGAACAGGAGGCGGAACGAAAGATCCAGATCCAGGGCCACCAACTCTTCCACCCCCGGACGAAGCACCTTCACCGCCACGTCCACATCTCCCAGGCGGGCTCGGTGCACCTGCCCCAGGGACGCGGCGGCCAGGGGCTCCCGCTGGAAGTCCTGGAACACCTCAGCCGCAGGGGAGCCCAACTCCGTCTCCACCACCCGTATCACGTCTTCCACGGGCACGGGCGGAACCTGATCCTGGAGGGTGCCGATGGCAGACAGATACGGCTCCGGGAAGAGATCGGCTCGGGCCGAAAACAGTTGGGCCAGCTTGATGAACGTAGGGCCCAGGGAAGCGATGGCCGCTGCCAGGGTCCGTGCCCGCTTCTCATGATCCTCTTCCGTCCGATGAGCGGGATGCCCCAGGATGATCCACCTCTTCCGATCCCGGAGGAAGGCCCAGAGGAACGGCATGAGCCGAAGGGTGATCCGCCACCCCCGACCCCAGCGCCTCACGCCCTCTCCACGACGGAGCGGACCAACCGTTCTTGAAGCTGGTACATGGGCGAGCCCGACCGCTCTGCCGGGTGGTCCGGATGCTCGTAACCCAGCAGGTGAAGTGTGCCATGGAGGGCCAGACGCAGCAGCTCCTCCGGCACCGGCACCCTTTCGGACGCCGCCTGGCGCAGGGCCTGTTGGAACCCCACGTAAACGTCACCCATCACTGGCTCTTCGGGTTCATGGAGGGGGAACGACAAAACGTCCGGCACCCAGTCGTGACCCAGATACCGTTGATTCAGCTCCAACATCGACTCATCGGCAAGGTACGTGATGGAGATCTCGCCATCGGACACACCCTCGCTATCCAGGAGCAGCTTGATGCCTTGATGGAGGAGCTCCTCCGGAAGTGGCTCGCCCCCGGGCGCCTGAATCGTCAGTTGCACCACTGGCCCACCTCAACCATTGAAGAGATCCGGCTCCCCCGACGAAGGCGACGACTTCGGATCTTTCTTCGCTTCCTGGTCGGTTTCACCAGGCGATCCGCCCTCATCGTCAGGTGATGCTCCGCCATTCGGCTGTTCATGCGTGGGTTCCGCTTCGACCTCTCTACCGCTAGCGGGATCCTCCTCATCTCGACGGGTGAGATGCCGGGTGCCGGGATAATCGATCCGGTGGTGGTACATGCCGGCCAAAACCTTGGCGAACTGCTCCTTGATGACACTGATCTCATGGAGAGTGAGGGGGGCCTCGTCCATCTGCCCGTGGCGGATCTTGCTTTCCACCAGGGACTCCACGAGTTCATGGATCCGGGCGGGTGTTGGATCCTGAAGACTCCGGGTGGCAGACTCCACGGTATCCGCCAACATGACGATGGCGGTTTCCCGCGTCCGGGGACGCGGCCCCGAGTAGCTGAAGTCCGCTGGATCCAGTACTGCAGCATCCTCCCGGCCCTCACTCCCCTCCTTCCCTTCAGCCTCGGCTTCAGCCCGGTCGTAGAAGTAGGCAATAAGCTGGGTGCCGTGATGTTCAGGAATAAACGCCTGCACCACTTCCGGTAACTTCGCCTCCCGGGCCATCCTCAGGCCCTCCGTCACATGCTCCTTGACGATGGCCGCCGAAGTGGCGGCCTTCAGCTTGTCGTGGGGATTTCGCCCCCCCGGTTGATTCTCTATGAAGTATTGGGGCTTGAGCATCTTCCCCACATCGTGGTAATAGACTCCAACCCGGCAGAGGAGGGGGTTCGCCCCCACGGCGGTAGCCGCAGCCTCGGCCAGATTGGCCACGTTGATGGTGTGGGCATAGGTGCCCGGGGCCTCCAGGGACAGTCTCTTCAGCAGCGGCCGGTTGGGATCGGCCCACTCCAGAAGGGTCTGGTCCGTGGTGATGCGGGTGAACCATTCGAAGACTGGAAGGAACCCCATGGCAAGGATGGCGCTTACGGTGGCGTTCAGAGCCGTCCAACCCACCGACCCCAGCACCGGCGTGAGACCCCGCCCCGTAATCCAGGACAGGGAAAGGAGGGTGGTGGCGTAAGCCAGGGTGATAATGGCAATGAAAATCCAGGTCTGTGCCCTCCGTCTCACCACCCGCACGCTCAGGGCGGCGGTGGCTCCACCCATGAGCGTCACCAGAAGAACATCCGGCTGCCCAAAGTACGGAGGCTGCACCCCGGTGAGCACACCCAGAATAAGGGCCAGAACCAGGGCCATGCGGGAGTCCCACAACACGGCTACCGCCAGTGCCGGGAATGCCACCGGAAGAAGCTCCCAGCCCAGTCCATTCCTGGCGATGAGTCCCCCCACGCCGAAGTAGGCCAGCACCAGGAGCGCCTGGAGCAGGACCCATCGAAAGTCAGCGTAGATTTCCCTTCTGTAGAAAAAGAGGAGCAGCCCGAAGATCCCCAGCAGGAGGAAATTCAGGGTTCCGCTTCCCAGATAGGGCAGGATTCTTCGGCCTGTGTCCTCCAGTCGACCCTGATTGCGGAGCTGCTCTTCGTAGGCCAGGATGCGCTCCACGTCTCCCGCACCCACCTGCTGGTTGGCTCGGACGATGGCCTCCCCGGCCAGGATGGAGGCGTTGGTGGTGGGCACCGCCCGGCGAGCGGCGTTTCGATCCCGCTCCGTGGCTTCCGCATCCAGGATGTAGGAGGGTTCCAGAAAGCGGATCAGGATCAGGCGATAGAGCTCCTGGACCTCGGGAGCCGTGCCCGGCGGGAGAAGCCCCACAGCCCTGTCGTAGAACTCTCGGGCCGACCGAAGTGAATCCCTGGAGACGTACCGGTTGGGACCCTCCGGGTTCACCAGGATGAGCCGATCCGTGGTGATGAAAGGCGTCTGGGCACCATCCACCACGCCCAAGGGAAGGAGTTCACGGGCGGCCCTCAGGGACGCCTCCTCCAGAAGCTGGAGTCGGGGCGGTTCCCCCAGCACCTGCAGCTGCGCGGGAGTGACGGGAATCCCCACTCGCTCCAGCACTCCCCTGGGGCCCGGATCACCGCGAACGTCTTGAAAAAACCGCTCAAGTCGGGAAGCCATGGAGTCGGCCGCCTCCTCCCGAAGACGGAAGGTAGGGGGCACGGCCGCCGCCGCCTCGGCCCGCTCCCGCTCCAACTGATCCCGGGCCTTGGGTACCGCAAAGGGAATTGTGGCGATCATGTCGGTGTCCGCCACCATACCCACATCATACCTGGCCAACTGCATCCGAGGCGAGGGTGGGAAGAACAGAGTGAGGGCCACAGAGACCAGAAGAAGGAGGGCTACCCGGGAGCCATGGTGCCGCACCTTCCGCCCCAACGTGTCCTCAGGGGGGCCGGACAAGCTCTCCAGCAGCGACGGGGAACGTCCCTCCCCGCCCTTCGCGTCTCTGCTCAAACCGCTGCACCTCGAGGCGGCAGAGCGGTCCCTGCCACCGGATCCCCTTCTCCAGAGGGATCACCCAGTTCGGCATAGGCCCGAATGATGTCCTTGACCAGCCGGTGGCGAATCACGTCCATGGTATCCAGATAGACCACTGCGATCCCTTCGATTCCCGACAGAATCCGCTCCACTTCCAGCAATCCCGACTGCTCCGGTCGAGGGAGGTCGATCTGGGTCTTGTCGCCCGTCACCACCACCCTGGAGTTCAGGCCCAGCCGCGTGAGGAACATCTTCATCTGGGCTGTGGTGGCATTCTGGGCCTCATCCAGAATCACGAAGGCGTCCGCCAGGGTGCGGCCGCGCATGTACGCCAAGGGAGCGATTTCGATGGTCCGGTCTTCCAGTGCCCGTCGCACCCGCTCTGCAGGCATCATATCGTCCAGAGCATCATAGAGCGGCCGGAGATAAGGATCCACCTTCTCCTGGAGATCCCCCGGAAGAAACCCGAGATTCTCCCCGGCCTCCACGGCAGGCCGGGCCAGGATGATCCGCTTCACCCGCCGCTTGGCCAGAGCATCTACCGCCTGGGCCACCGCGAGGTAGGTCTTCCCCGTTCCCGCAGGGCCAATGGCGATGACTACGTCATGGCTCCGGATGGCCTTCAGATAGCTGCGCTGTCCCTCCGACTTGGGGACGATGACCTTCCGGGATCCGGGCAGCGCGATTCGGAGCTCTTCTCCCGGGGGAGTGACGCCCATCTCTCCCAGGGAATCGAATTCCTCGGCGAAGCGAGCCACATCCGTGGCGTCAAACGTTCGGCGGAGGCGGGAGAGCTCGATGAGGTGATGCACCACCGGAACGGCCCGCTCCACACGCTCCAGGGGGCCGGACAGAATCACCTTGTCGCCCCTGAGGATGACCCGGATCTGGAATACCCGAGCCAGCTCCTGGACATTCTGGTCGTTGACTCCGGAAAGCATGAGGGGATCCACACCCTCCGCATCCAGGCGATGTTCGATGAAGTGTTCCTGCTTCAGGGACTCCTGCTCCTGGATGGCCATTCGCCTCCTGGTGTGGGCGGACGTTCCTAACGTTCCGCGGGTGGCATGATCTGAACTCCCAATTCCGTCAACTCGTGTTCGCCCACGGGTGATGGGGCGCCCTCAAAAAGGGCTCTGGCGGCCGTGGTCTTGGGGAACGCGATGACATCCCTGAGACTTCCTGCACCCAGGAACATCTTCACGATCCGATCCACACCCAAGGCAATCCCGCCGTGGGGGGGGGCTCCGGAAGCGAGTGCCTCCAGGAGAAAGCCGAATTTCTGTTGGATCTCTTCGTCGCCCAACCCGAGGCGACGAAGCACCCTCCTTTGGAGTTCCGCATCGTGTATCCGGATACTCCCCGAACCCAGTTCTGCTCCATTGTACACCAGATCGTACGCCAGACTCCTCACCGCCAGGGGCTCCCCGTCCAGCCGTCCCACATCCTCCGGGTGGGGAAGGACGAAGGGATGATGGCCAGGTACCAGTGACCCGTTGCCGTCGTCCAGGAAGAGAGGGAAATCGGTCACCCAGAGCCAGCCCGAAGCGTCGGTGGGCGGCAATTCAGCGGTAGCGGCCGCAGCCACTCTCACCACCGCCAGAGCCGGAGAGGTGACGGAATCCGGACCCGCGGCCAGGAGCAGAAGGTCTCCGGGTCCCATCCCTATGGCCTCCTGGACACCCGGTGTCAGAAATTTGGACAGTGGGCCCGAAGCTGCCCCATCCTCCGCCCTCTTCGCCCAGAACAGGCCTGGCGCCCCGGCCGCCTTGGCCTCCGCCTCCAGGGCCTCTATCTGTTTGCGGGAAAGCACCCCTCCCCCCGGAACCCGGATGCCCCGTGCCCGCCCCCCTTCCTCCACCGCCTTCCGCAGGATGGTGGATTCCGACTTGCGGAAGTGGGAGGTGAAGTCCTGAATCTCAAGGCCCACGCGGGAATCGGGCCGATCCACCCCGAAGCGCTCCATGGCCTCTGCATAGGTGAGGCGGGGAAAAGGTGTGGGCGTGGGAATGCCGGCCACCTCACCCAGGGAAGCCATGAGTTCCTCCATCCAAAGGAAGAGGTCATCCGAGTCGATGAATGAGGCTTCCACGTCGATCTGGGTGAACTCGGGCTGGCGATCGGCCCGCAGATCTTCGTCCCGGAAGCACCGGGCGATCTGGAAGTAGCGTTCCACCCCGGCAATGACCAGCAACTGCTTGTACAACTGGGGGCTCTGGGGCAAGGCATAGAATTCCCCAGGATGGACACGACTGGGCACCAGATAGTCCCTGGCCCCCTCCGGGGTCGCCTTGGTGAGGATGGGGGTCTCCACTTCCAGAAATCCCAACCGGTCCATCACGTTCCGGGCCGCCAGCACCAGGGAATGGCGGAGCTGGAGATTTCCCAGGAGTTCTGGTCGCCGGAGATCCAGGTGACGGTGTCGCAGTCGCAGTTCTTCCGCCGGAAGCGGCTCCCCTGGGGAGCGATACACGGGAATGGCCGGCGTATCCGCCTCGTTCAACAGGAGCACGGATTCCACCTGCAACTCCACTTCGCCGGTGGCCAACTCCGCATTCCGGGCGTCGGGTGGACGCGCCACCACCTGTCCCTTCACCTGGATGACGTCTTCGGCCCCCAGACCCTTCACCACCTCCAGAGATTGCGGCTCGGTCCAGTCAGGACCCACCGAGAGCTGGAGGAGGCCGGTACGATCCCTGAGGTCCAGAAAGTAGACCCCCCCCAGGTCCCGACGTCGATGGACCCAGCCGGCCAGCCGAAGCTCCTGGCCCCGGTGGATACCCCGCACCTCCCCACACCCCATGGCCCTGAACGCGCTCCGGAGCTGCGGCTTTGCTTGTCCCTCCATGGCTCGTGTCACACCTGCCCCTTCAGTCATGTTTCGCCACCAGGAAAAAAAAAGAAAAGGGGAGCCCGGAGAGCTCCCCGAATGGAAACGATTTTTGGGGAAGGCACACCCTGTGTAACTTAAGGGAGCAGCGAACCCTCTTCAAGAAAATGAACCCCCTTCGTGCCCACCGCCATGCCGCAAGCTACCACATCCAGCGACTCAACCACCCGCACCGATCTCCTGGGCCTCACGCCCATGGAGGCAGAAGCCCGGCTTCTGGAACACTTCCGGAAGCTGGGAGAGCCCGATTTCCGTGTAAGTCAGGTACTGGATTGGCTCTACCGAACACAAGCCACTTCCATTGAAGACATGACGAACCTCTCCCGCAAGGCCCGGGGGAGGCTCAGCGAAGTCTTCTCCCTGGCGGAGCCCACGGTAGAACGTCTCTCCCGATCGAATGACGGGACCGCAAAGCATCTCTGGCGGCTGTCTGACGGGGAATTGGTGGAGTCGGTGCTCATCCCCGCCGGACATCGACTTACCCTGTGCATCTCGTCTCAGGCCGGGTGCGCCATGGGGTGCACCTTCTGCGCCACGGGGTGGGGCGGTTTCAGCCGTCAACTCACGGCCGGGGAGATCGTGGCTCAGTACCGGACCTCGCTCCGCTGGTCGGAAGCGGAAGGGTACGGCAAGATCAGCAACGTGGTCTACATGGGAATGGGTGAGCCGCTGGCGAACCGAAAGGCTGTACTCCCGTCCCTCACCATCCTGAATCGAGGCTACGGGTTGGGTGCCCGCCGCATCACGGTGTCGACCGTGGGAGTAGTGCCGGGGATCCTGGCGTTGGCCCAGCGACCGGAACAGTTCGGGCTGGCCGTGTCGCTCCATGCCCCGTTGACCGAGCTGCGCGCCGAACTCATCCCCCTGGAGGAACGCTATCCCCTCCCCGAACTCATGGACGCCCTTCGCACCTTCAACGATGCGGGAGGCCGACGCATCACCTTCGAATACACCATGATCGACGGTGTGAATGACTCCCCTTCCCTCATCGGGCCCCTGGCGGCACTGGCCCGGGAAGTCCATGCCTTCGTGAACCTCATTCCCTTCAACCCCATTCCCTATCAGGACTGGACGGCCACCCCACCCGCTGGACTCAGGCGCTTTCGGGAGGGTCTGGAGGCCGCAGGGGTCGCAGTGGCCATCAGGGAGCCCCGGGGACGAGACATCGACGCCGCCTGCGGGCAGCTCCGGGCCAATGCTCTGGTGGAGCTGGAAGCTCCCGGGCCAGGGCGGGGCCGTCCGGCAGAAGCCACCGACGCGGAGTGACACCAGACACGCTCCTGGGAGCGTGTCCTAACCTGCCAGTGCCCTGGCTACCTGGAGGGTCTCATCCACCCCATCCGTGCTGTTGTAGATATGACAGCACTGACGAACTCCACCAGAATTCTGCCGCACCCGAATGCGACCGCGTTCCCAGAGTTCGTCCTGCAATTGTCTTCCCTCCATCCCTTTCAGCCCCCAGATGGTGGTGGCCGTGAGGAACTCAGGATGGGTGGGTGACTGGAGTTCCACGGCCGGGATTTGGGCCAGCCCCTCCCGAAGGCGTCGGGACAGGCCCAGGATCCTCTGGGAGACCCTCTCTGCGCCCAACTCCACATGGAAGTCCACCGCTTCTTCCAGACCGGCCAGGAGAGACCGATTCCCGGTGCCATACTGCATCAGCCGGTAGAGCCCCTCTTCATGGTTGTCCCACTGGGAACTGGCCAGAGTGGCCCAGACGCTCCGGTGATGTTCCTCCCGGATGAACAGAACGCCGCATCCCGCCGGAGCCAGAAGCCACTTGTGGGGAGAGGAGAGGAAGGCGTCGCACCCCAGTGCACCCATGTCCACCGGAAGATGGCCCAGGGTCTGGGCCCCGTCCACCACGGTGAAGATGCCCTGACCCCGAGCCCAGGCGCACATCTCGGAGATGGGGAAGAGAAGGGCCCCCTGACTGGAAGTGAGGTGCTGAACAACCCAGACGCAGGTCCGCGGGCCGGAAGCGTCCCGGTACAGATCGAAGAGTTCCTGTGGATCTGAGGGGGGGCGGGGGGCCGTAACCCATCGGACGCGAATTCCCTGGCGTCGCTGGCGCAACTCCCATCCGCCACGCGCCCCGGTATGGGACCCCGCAAGCACCACCACCTCATCTCCCGCCTCCAGTTCCAGACCGTTGGACAGGAGGTTCATAGCCACGGTGGCGTTCTGGGTCAGGGCCACTTCCTTCGCCCTGGCACCCATGATTCCGGCCAGCTTTTCCCGCAGCACCGATTCGGGATTGTACCCGGTGATGTACTCGGCGTCGGGGGAAGAGTAGTCCCAGTGGGCGATGTCCCGGGCGGTGTGAAGGAGGTGGGCCTGCACCGCCTCCAGAACCCTGCGGGGCGGGGAACCGAGTGTTCCCGTGTTGAAGAACTCCTCCTCCATGGGGATGAGAAACTCCCGCCGGAGAGCTCGCCAGAAGTCATCATCCAGGGACCCTTCCCGGGGAATGGAGAGCCGGCCTCCTGGCTCAGGCCGTGGAACCTGGGAGGGGTGGTCCCACCCCCGGAGGGCTCCAGGCGCCAGCCCCAGAAGCGCGGCGGCCCCCGGGAGACTTCCCAGAAAATGCCTTCGGTTGAGGCCCCGGGCCGGCGGGGTGTCGTCCACCTCCCCGTGGGGCCGTCCGGCATTCCCGCCAAGGCCCTGCTTCATCGAATCCTTCGCCCAATGCGATCCCATCGAACCTCCCTGAGGAAGGAAAATGCTGCAGGAGAATCCCGATCATACGAAAAGTAGTGAAACAGGGCCCGACCCTCCAGGCGCCAGCGCTCCAACAGGCCCCAATATCGGGAGTCCAGGGAGTAGTCTCGGTTGTCACCCAGCATGAAATAATAGCCCTCGGGGATGACCAAGGGCCCCCAGTTGTCGCGAGTGGGACGATAGTCGCTCCGCGCCGACTCCGGGATCACGTGGGGTCTCTGCCACTCCATCCATGGATGGTGGTCATCCCCCTGGTCGTCCAGGTGTTTTACGTACGGTTCGTCCTGGAGCTGTCCATTCCGATACAGGGCCTTGTCCCGCATCTCCAGCGTGTCTCCCGGCATACCGATGAGGCGCTTCACCAGCATGAGGTCATCCTCATGGGTGGGGTCAAACACCAGGACGTCCCCCTGTCGCACCTGGGAATAGCCTGGGATGCGCAGGGACGTTCCGGGAATGGGGCTGCCGATGGACGCTCGGTTGACCATGAGGAAGTCCCCCACAAGGAGGGTGTCCTCCATGGACCCGGAGGTGATGACGAAGGTCTGGATCAGAAAGCTCTTGATGAAGAAGTAGAGAACCAGGATCAGGGCAATGGACTTCACCCACTCCAGCGCCGCCTCTCCAGCACCGCCGCCCTTCCTGTCCTCCGGAGGCCCGCCCTGGCGTTGGGCCCGGCGCTCCTCCCGCCTTTCCTGGCCTGTGGGTGCCCCGCCGGCGCTGCCCTTGCTCCGGCCCCTCCCCTTTCCCCCGCCCCTCATGGGCGGCGTCCAACGGGAGGGATCTCCGGCCAGTCCTTGCCCAACAGGACGGTCACATCCACGTAGAGGGTGCTATCGGGTTCCGTCCGCACCTCCAGCCTCCCCAGGGTTTGCTCCAGGGCATCTGCCACCCGATGGGCCGCTTCCGGCCAGTGCGTCCGGTCCAGTATCAACGTGGTATCCCGGCCGAAGGCGGGGGCGTTCCCATAGTAGACCACATCAAACCCCTGATCTCTGAGTTCATCGGTGGCGGCTCGAGCCGCCCCCACCATGCCGCCTGCGTTCAGCACCTCCACCCGGACCCGCTCCATGGTCGTCACCGAGTCCCTTCCGGACTCGGCTGCGGGAGACAGGGCCGGAGAATCCCACCCCAGGGCTGTAGCTCGGACCTGGGCCTGATCCATGAGTTCCATGACGCCAAGGAACCCCGCCACCCCCAGCACCACCACCAACCCAGCCAGGAGCAACCTCTGGCCGCGACGACGGTTCGCATCCCGGATCCGTTTCCGGGCGAGGCGGGACATCAGCGCCTCTCCTCCACGATACGATTCCAGAAGCCGACGGTTTCAGGACGCATGGGCGATCCCTTCTCAACCAGCCGCACCAACCTGGCTTTGAGAACCTCGCGCAGAACCGCTCCCTCTTCCATGGGCATCCGGGCCCGAAGGCGGGCTCTCCAACGGGGCCGGAATTGCCGGCCCGGCTCCAGAAAATCAGCCATATACAGAGCGCGCCCCAGTCTGTCCAGATCCGGATGACCCAGGGTGTGGAACGCCACCGCCCGAAGGAATCCCTCGTCATCCACACCCTCGGCGGCCAACCGAGTTGCTGCGGCTGGACCATGGAGAAGGGAAAGGGGCAGAGCCCGAAAGCGAGGTTCCAACCAGGGCTCCAACTCCTCCCGGGAGGCATCCCGGAGAACATCGTGGAGATATCCCGCCGCCGTCCACCGGTGCACCTGTACGGGTGACAGCGACAGCTCCGTAGCCCATTCCCCGAGCAACTCGGCCACCCTGGCCATGTGGGCTCGTCGGGCTTTCCTGGCAGAGTACCAGGGAGGGAGTTTCCCCTTGGCCGCCGCCTCCACCAGGGGGTGCAGGCCCCTCTCCGACGGGGATTCGGCAGCCCCTGCCAGAGGATCATCAGCAGGCCGGTGGAACGCAGCAGGTGAGGGCACAGGAACGGGGGATGGGGGAACCGGCTGGAGTGCATGGACCGCCCGCAGACAACAGGGGCCGCCGGACGATAGAGACGTCCTCAGAACCTGTCAAACCCATGCCACCCCACCCGCCTCCTCCGGCTTCGTTACCTTCCTCCCATGCGATGGGATGCACTTCTGGCCCTGGCCACCGCCCACGAGTTGGATCACGCCCTGGCAGGGGGCCGCGTTCAAGCCCTCCTTCTGGACCGGGAGGCCCGAAAACTCCTTCTATATGGCCGGGAATGGACCCTGGCCATGGAACTCCATCCCCTCCATGGGTGGGTGAGCCTCCTCCCGGCTCAGGAGCCACTGCCCGAAGCCAGACGGCTCCCCGCCCGCCTGCGAAGTGTGGTGGCTCCAACCGACGAAAGTGCTGTGGTCTTCCACCTGCAGCGCATTCGGGGAGGAGGAGAGGGCGCAGATCTGGTGGTGGAGCTCTGGGGCAACCGGTGGAACGCCATCCTCGTCGGGAGTAGATCTCGCACCATCCGGCACGTCCTGATACCCCGAGACGAGCACACCCGGAAGCTCAGGCCCGGACTTCCGTACGCCCCCCTTCCTCCCACCGGACGGCGGATGGACGCCGCGTCGGTATCGCGGCAGGAGTGGAGCGAACTGCAGAGCGACTCCCGGGCCCTGGTCCGGACCCTGGCCTACACCTCTTCCCTGAACCGGGACCGCTACCTGGGGGATGGCGACGGGCCTCACCGCTGGGCCTCCGACCGCAACCCGGACCACTGGACCCCCGGTGTGCTGGAGAAGGGGGACGGAAAGGGTGGGCAGCCCTACCCCGTGCAGCTTCCGGGCTTCCGTTTCCAGCCCACCGAGACCCTCCTGGAAGCCTTTCAACGGTCCCGGCAGGAGGCAGATGGGGACTTCCCGGCACGGGATGCCCTTGGCCTTTCATCGGGGATGATGGATGCGGCCCGGAAACAGGCAGAACGGGCGGAACGGAGGGCCGCAGGTCTGAGGAGGCAGCTGGAGGAGGCCCCCGACCCCACTACCCTCCGGGCGGTGGGCGATCTGATCCTGGCCCGCTTCCATCTCGTTCCCCGGGGAAAGGGAGAAGTGGCTCTTCCCAACTTCCAGGGGGGAGAGCAAGTGGTGACCCTGGACCCCACCCTGGCGCCCCAGGAGAATGCGGAGAAGTACTACCAGGAAGCCGCCCGGGCCGCCCGGGCACGGACCGCTCTGCCCGATTCCATCCAGGCGGCGGAATTGCAGGGGAAGGGGTGGAGGGACCTCCTGGCGGCGGTAGAGGCGGGTGAACGCCCCCCCGCCCGCCTGGCCGAGGCCCTGGACAAGGCCATGGGATCCAGCTGGCGGGAGGTCCGAACCGGTAGGCAGGGGCGAGAGGGAGGTGTCGGCGGCAAGGCGGGACCCGCCCTTCCCTACCGCACCTTCCGCACGTCGGGTGGACTGGAGATCCGGGTGGGCAGGGGAGGACGGGAGAATGATGACCTGACCTTCCGGCACTCGGCTCCCGACGACATCTGGCTCCATGCCCGGCATACCCAGGGAGCCCACGTGATTCTCCGTTGGAACCGGGATGACAACCCTCCCGCCCGGGACCTCCTGGAGGCGGCTTCCCTGGCAGCCCATTTCTCCCGGGCCCGAAGTTCCGGCAGCGTGCCGGTGGATTGGACCCGGAGGAAGTACGTCAGAAAGCCCCGAAAGTCGCCCCCGGGGAGGGTCACTCCACAGCGGGTGAAAACGGTCCTGGCGGAACCCGACCCCGCCCTGGTGGAGCGCCTTACCCCGGATGAAATCACACCAGGAGCGCGCCCGTAACCCAGGGGCGTGTCCGGGAGATCACGCTCCCTTGGCCATCCCCTCCACCAAGGAGCTGAGGAAGGCCACAGCCGGATCCACTCCCTCCCGGTCCAGGATGTCCATGAGGGCGCTTCCCACCACCACCCCGTCTGCCACCCTACCCACCCGGGCGGCCTGTTCGGGAGTGGAGATCCCGAAACCCACGGCCACCGGAAGTCCCACCACGTCCCGCAGGGTCCGAACCTCCTCCTCCAGCGCCTCCGGCAGATCCGAGCGACTCCCCGTGACACCCGTGCGGGAGATGTAATAAAGGAATCCATCGCCCTCTGAGGCCACGCGAGCCACCCGCTCCAGGGAAGTGGTGGGTGCCAGGAGCCGAACCAGAGCCATGCCCCCCTGGCGCAAGGAGGCTTCCAACTCGGGATCACTACCCACGGGAAGATCCGTGAGAAGAGTTCCCTGAGCACCCGCAGCCGCCGCGTCTCGCACGAAAGCGTCCACACCGTAACGGAGAATGGGATTCAGGTAGGTGAAGAGGATCACAGGTGTGTCCCACTCCTCTCGGAACGATCGGAGCAACTGAAGGGCCCCCCGGGTGGTCATCCCCCCCTCCAAGGCCCGAAATGATGTACCCTGAATGGTGGGTCCGTCTGCCAGGGGATCGGAAAAAGGGATCCCCAATTCCAGGATATCCGCTCCCACCCGGGCAGCACCCTTCATGAGAGCCAATGTAGATTCGGGGTCGGGGAAACCGGCGGTGATGTAGGGGATAAGGGCGGCACGACCGCCCGACCTCTTGCCGGCGAATGCTTGTTCCAGAGCTGACGACATGAAAGCGGTGCCTGCGCCTGAAGGGGAGTGGGAGGGAGAGTGGGACGAACTTCCTGAGAGAAGCGCCCTGGGGATGTGGATCAGGTGATGTAGTCAGCCACCCGGATTCCGTACTTTTCGGCCTCGGTGGTCTTGAGAATGGTGCGCAACGGACGGCCGGAGGTGGAATCCAGTTCGGTGAGATCCACCATGGCCGGTTCCGCCAAAGGGTTCCCGCGGGCGTCGGAAATGACCTTGACCTTGGGCTGATGCAAATGCTCGGGATCCGGGTTCGCCTGAGCCACCACAGCCATTTCCATGGTGTCCAGAATCACCAGGGTGCCCACGGGGAACACCCCCGTGGCGTTGATGAGGAGCTTCACCAACAGCGGATCGAAACCGCGGGCCGGATTGTCCCGCATCTCGCGCAACACCGCGTCGGGCGTCCATGGCTTGTACTGATAGCTCCGCACCGAGGTCCCGGCATCGAAGGCGTCGGCCACGGCAACGATCCGGCTGAACAGCGTAGGGCGTCGCTCTCTCTGGTTCGGCGGATACCCCGTAAGATCCACTTTCATATGGTGCTCGTAAGCCATGAGCATCTGCCGGTAGGGCATCTCGGCGAAGCCGTGCATCTGGAAGAGCACGAGAAGCCCCTCGGCAGGGTGCTGGACCATCTGTTTCCAGTCTTCGTCGGTGAGGCTCCCGGACTTGTTCACCACCTCCGTGTCGATGCGCATCTTCCCCACGTCATGAAACAGCGCCCCAAGTCCCAATTCGTAGAGTTGGGGTTTGTTCAAGCCGATGCGCTGTCCGATGATGATGCTGAAGATGCAGACGTTCACCGAATGGGTGAAGGTGTACTCATCGAAGTCCCGAAGAGTGGTCATGGCCAGGACCGAAGGCTCATTGGCCAGGATCTGATCCACGATGGTCTGCACCACCCGCTTCACCTTCCGGACATTCACCGCCCTCCCCAACCGGACGTCCGTGAGAACCTCGTGGGCGGTGCGGACGGACTGCACATAGGTGCGCTTCGCAGCCTCCTGGGCCTCCTCGGCCTCCAGGTCCAGTTGCTGGATCTCATGCTCGGCCTGGACGAAGATGTGTGTCACCGGGACCTGACCCAAACGCTCCAGAAGACCCCGGTAGGGATCGTCGCCCTCGACAGGTCGGACCAGGAGAGACAGGAACGGAACCCACTCGCCCCGCTGGATGCCTCTCTGCACTTCCACCCCCCCCAGACCATGGCCGGAAAGGCTTCCGGCGAAGGAGCCGAATGTGGAAAAATTGGTGAGGTCCAGGCGAAGGCGGGTTTCGTTCAGGAAGAAGAAATCCCCCACCACTCGGAGTTCCATCTCGCCATCCCGGGCCACGGCCGCCGTCACCGCCTCGTGGAGTTCGGTGATGGCAGTCTGCACGGTCTCGTTCTCCACCGGATAGAGCTTCAGGGCCCGCATGGCCGCGTAGAAGGAGGTGAGGATCCGGCGGCCCTGGTCGTGGACCGTGGGCCCGACCTGAAATCCACCCGAAGCGGGTTGGCTTGGCCGATTCATGTCATTCGCCCTCCCTCAGAGCCCGACTCACCGCGTTTCGCACCACTGGATCATCGTCCCGACTGGCCTTCTCCAGTTCCCGCACGGCCGCGTCGTCTCCCACCTTGCCGAGACCCAGGGCAGCACAGGCCCGCACCTCCGAAGGCTCTCGCCTTCCCAGAAAGCCACGTGAGTTCAGGATCCCGCCGAGAACTCCCACCGCCTGTGGATCGCCCAGCCGCCCGTACGCTTCGAAGACAGCGATCTTTTCGGAGAGCTCTGCAGCCCGGATCTCCTTTCCCTGAACGATCTCCCGGAAGGCCGCTGCCGCCGGTCGATACCCCGCCTCACCCAGGACACGGGCTGCAGCCACACGGATCTCCGGCTGCGGATCGGAAAGCACCTGCTGAAGAGCACCCATCACGGTGGCACTCCGAAGCTCACCGGCGGTTTCCACCGCCACCCGACGGAGAGCAGGATTAGGGTCGGAGAACATCTTTGCCACGGCGGGGGCCGCTTCGGCAAGCCCCAGACTTCCCACCAGGCGCAGGGCCCCCAATCGCACATCCAACTCGTCGGAGGTCAGGAGTTGTGTGACCTCTCCCCGGTGGGCCTTCGCAATCGCCCCCACCGCCCCACCGATCACTTCCCGGAGCCCGGCGTCGGTGGTGTTCTCCATGGCACTCAGGAGGGGAGCCATGGCGCCCGCCTGAAAGTGTTTCAGCAGATTGGCCAACGCCTCGGGGTGTGGACGGAGGGTGCCGTCCTGGAGGGATCGGACCAACTCCTGGAGAGCCTCGGGGCTGGAGATCTCCTTGAAGATCCGTTCACCCCGCTCACGGGTGGCGTCGGTGAACTGGGGAGATCGCTTGGCCAGCACTGTCCCGAGTTCATCCAGGACGCGGGCTGCGTCCACCACCGCTCCTCGACTGAGGAGATTTGGGAGAAGGGTCCGGAGCACCGAAATGATCTCCTCCTGCCGATCCGGATACCCCGGCTCCTCCAACCGGTCCAGGAGGGCGTTCAACACGGCGCCTCGAAGATCCCTATCTTCCTCCATCCGCAGTTCTTCCTGGATGGTGGTCATCTCCTTGGGATCCAGAGAGTACAGGGTGGGATTGAAATCCTCCTGATTCACCACCCCTTCCGGCTTGTCCGGCGCTGCTTCACCTACCGCCGCCGTGGTGGTCTCGTCTCCTTCCTTGTCTTCCGGATCAGCTGCGGGGTCACCGCCGGAGCCCAGCCCCTTCAATTCCCCCTCCAGGGCCCGTCGAAGGGAATCCTCGTCTGGCTCCGGAATGGCGACCCCCTGGATCGGCTCGGCCAGGAAATCCACGTATGAGTAACGGATCCGCTCCAGATCCTCGTCCCAGAGCAAGGTCAGGAGGTCTTCCCCCTGGGATCGGAGGTAGCGGGCCCTCTGGAGGACGTCCATGAAGCGATCCAGCTCTTCATCCTCCATCCCGGGAAGGAAGCTCAGATCCCGGACGCCATCCTTATACGCCAGAAACGCCAGCGAATCCGTTCGGTTTGTCTCCCGATAGACCTCTTCACCCATCCAGGTAAACCGGTCTTCCTCCACCCCCACATGAAGCCGGTCCATGCTCTCCCAGAGTCCCCGAAAGGCGTTCCGCAACCCTGATACGAACCGTTGGTAAACTGGATTGTTCTCGTCGTATAGCTGTCGAGCCCTCAGGGCCTTGGACAGAACGCCGAACAGATCCCTCACCTCCTGCAGGGGAAGGGTCTCGGGCTCGGCCCAATCCGGAGTTCCCGGGGGCGTTGCGCCCTCCGACTGGGTTTGGGTCAAACCACCTCCTCTCCCACCGGGTCATCCCCTGCCATAGCGGCAACATGGGCCACGTCCTTGTCGCCACGCCCGCTGCAACAAAGCAGGATGGGCCCGTTTCGCGCCAGGATGGCACCCTCCGGCTCCATGAGATAGGCAACGGCGTGGGCCGTCTCCAACGCAGGAATGATTCCTTCCAGACGGCTCAGGGTGTGGAAGGCAGCCAGGGCGGCGGCATCATCCACCCAGACATAGCTGGCCCGCCGGGTGTCTTTCAACCAGGAGTGTTCCGGCCCCACTCCGGGGTAATCCAATCCCGCAGAAATGGAATGGGCCGGTGCCACCTGCCCATCCGCATCCTGGAGCAGATAGCTCAGAGAACCATGGAGCACCCCCGGGCGTCCTGCCGTGAGAGGGGCCGAGTGCCGACCCGAATCCAGGCCCTCCCCACCAGCCTCCACGCCCACCAGCGACACATCCGCATCGTTTACGAACGGATGGAAGATGCCCATGGCGTTGGAGCCGCCACCCACACAGGCCACTACCGCACCGGGAAGACGGCCCTCGGCCTCCAGGATCTGGGCCCGAGCTTCCGTTCCGATGACGGACTGGAAGTCCCGCACCATTCGGGGAAAGGGTGCCGGTCCCACCACCGATCCGATGATGTAGTGCGTATCCTCCACATTGGTGACCCAGTCCCGGATGGCCTCGTTGGTGGCATCCTTGAGGGTCTGTGTGCCTGACTCCACCGGGCGCACTTCCGCCCCCAGGAGTTTCATCCGGTAGACATTGAGCGCCTGCCGCTTTACGTCTTCGGCACCCATGTATACCACGCACGTCAGATCGAACAACGCACATGCCGTAGCCGTAGCCACCCCATGCTGCCCCGCGCCGGTCTCAGCAATGATCCTCCGCTTCCCCATCCGCCGGGCCAGAAGGGCCTGCCCCAGGGTGTTGTTGATCTTGTGGGCCCCGGTGTGGTTCAAGTCCTCGCGTTTGAAATAGATGGGACCCGCGCCCACTCGTTCCTCCAGCCGTCGGACCCGATGGAGGGGAGTCGGCCGCCCGACGAACGTCCGATGCAGAGCTTCCAGTTCACGCCAGAATTCCGGATCCTCCCCAGCCACCCGGTAGGCCTCTTCCAACTCGTCCAGGGCGGCGATGAGAGTCTCGGGTACATACCGCCCACCGTAACTCCCAAAGCGAGTTGAAATGGGCTGGGGTAGCTTTAAGCTTTCCATCATCCACCTTGAATGAGCGTGGGGACCTCAGGAGCCCCCGAAGCTGTGATGAACTGTGCCATTTTCTCTGGATCCTTTACTCCTGGGGAAGCCTCCACCCCGGAGCTCACATCCACCCCATCCGGCTTCAGGATGCGGATGGCCTGAGCAACATTGCCGGCATCCAACCCCCCGGCCAGGATCAGGGGGAGCTGGGATGGAAGCATCCTCCGAAGGGCCGCCACCGCTTCCCAGTCGAAGGCTTCCCCTGTGCCACCATGGGCCCTGGGGTGCCAACCGTCCAGAAGCATGGCATCCGCCACCTTCCCGTACCGCTCCACCTCCCCGGGAAGTTCCCCCGCCTCTTTCACCCGAAATGCCTTCCAGACCTTCCAGTCTCCCCCTGCCGCCACCTGGGACAGGAGCTCGGGCGGTTCGGACCCATGGAACTGAATGGCCCGGGCTCCTGACTCGATGGCGGCGGCCACCACCTCCTCCGGGTCCGGATCCACCACCACCAGCACCAATGGGCGTCGACCTGCGCGTCCCAGAACAGCGGCCTCCTCCGGAGTCATCCGTCGGGGAGAGTCCGGCGCCAGAACCACCCCGAGATAGTGCGCTCCCAGTTGAGCCGCCAGTCGCGCATCCTCCGGACGGGTGAGCCCACAGATCTTCACTTTCATGGGGCGCTCCTTCATGGGGTACTCCCAAAGCGTGTCCGGGCTCGGCGCGCATGGCCTACGAACTCTTTCACGCACTGTCCGGGCTCCACTGCCCGCAGGAGGGTTTCGCCCATGAGGATCCCGTCCACCCCTGCCTTCCCCAGACGCTTCACCTCGTCCCCGGAGCGGATCCCACTCTCGGAGATCACCGGAAGTTCAGGTGGCACGAGGGACAGAAGTCGCTCCGTGGTGGCCAGGTCGGTGGTGAATGTCTGGAGATCGCGGTTGTTCACGCCCACCATGGATGCCCCGGAACTCAGCGCTCGTTCCATCTCATCCTCGTCGTGCACCTCCACGAGAACCCCCATCCCCAACTCTTCCGCCAACTCCCGCAACTCTCGGAGGGATGCGTCGTCCAGGATCCGAACGATGAGGAGGATGGCGTCAGCCCCCATGGCCCTGGCCTCCCAGATCTGCAACGGATCGATGATGAAATCCTTCCTGAGCACGGGTAGGTCCACGGCGGCCCGAGCACGGATAAGGTCGTGGGAGGAGCCATGGAAGTACTCTCGGTCCGTGAGGACACTGAGGGCCCGGGCACCTCCGGACTGGTAGCTCCGAGCCAGATGCGCGGGGTCCAGATCCAACCGGATGGCCCCCGCACCCGGTGACCTCCGCTTCACTTCGGCGATGACGGCCACTTCGGAGCCACCCCCGAGAGCTTTCATCCACCTTCGGGGCCGAGGTGCCGCCCGGGCCTGTTCCACCACGGAGGCCCGTCGATTCGCCAGCTCCGTCACCTCCCGCCGCTTGGTATCCACGATCCGGTCCAGGATGTGTGTCGGCGAGACGGCACTTGCGGCTTTCTCTTGCGCTTCGGTCAACCTTCGGGTATCCTTTTTCGGGACTTGTTCGGTATTCCCGTCTCTGGAGGATGGCCATGCCTCTCACCCGCCGTCAGCGCGAAATCCTGGACCATATCCATACCTTCATCGGAGAGCATGGGTACGCACCCAGCTTCGAGGAGATTGCGGACCGGTTCGGGTATTCCTCCCTGGCCACGGTGCACGAGCACCTCAGCAATCTGGAACGCAAAGGGTACATTCGGAAGGCTTACAACGAGAGTCGGTCCATCGAGGTGGTCCCGGAGCGCGACGGGGGGCAGGCCGTTTCCCTCCCGCTTCTTGGCACGGTGGCTGCGGGATCTCCCATCGAGGCCATCTCCGATTCCGAGACCCTGTCCGTGCCCGCCGACATGCTCCGCCCCGGGCGCAAGAGCTTCGTGCTGCGGGTCCAGGGGAACTCCATGATCGATGAACAGATCCGCGATGGCGACTTCATCGTGGTTCAGTCTCAGCCGGATGCCGCACAGGGCCAGATGGTGGTGGCGCTGGTGGAGGGCGAGTCAGCAACGGTGAAGAAGCTCTACCGGGAGCCCGGGGGGCGCGTTCGCCTTCAGCCGGCCAACGAAACCCTGGCCCCCATGCTCTTCGACGCAGCCGACGTGGCGGTCCAGGGAGTGGTGGTTGGAGTGATCCGACGCTACTGACCGAGCTTGCCGGCGCCGGGAGCCTTGGGAGCGGGTTCGGGTAATCGGGCGAGCCGCATTACCCGGACCCGCTCCTTGCTGAGGCAGCGCGGAGGCGCTCCAGGGCGTCCCGGGCCGCACCGCTGTCCAGAACCTCCCCCGCCAAGCTGACGCCCTGGGCCATGGACGCTGCCTGCTCCGCCAGATAGAGGGCAGCTGCGGCGTTCAACACCACCGCCGAGCGCGCCCCTCCCTGCTCCCGGCCCTCCAGTACATCCAGTATGATCCGGGCGTTCTCGTCCGGTTCACCCCCGACCAACGACGCCAGGGGGGCAGGGTCCAGCCCCAGCTCCACGGGGTCCACCACTGACTCCGTGACTCCCTCTTCCCTCAGTTCCGCCACCCTCGTCTTCCCCGAGGGTGAAAGTTCGTCCATTCCCGGTTGGCCATGGACCACCATCGCCCGGAGGTGACCCAGCTCCTTCAGGGCTTCCACCAAGAGGGGGACCAGAGCAGGGTCCGACACTCCCACGATCTGGCGGCGAGCCCCTGCAGGGTTCGTCAGGGGTCCCAGCAAATTCATGATCGTGGGAACTCCCAGCTCCCTCCGGACCGGTCCCACATGGCGCATGGCAGGGTGAAGCAGCGGGGCGAACATGAAGACGATTCCGGCCTCCTCCAGCACCTCCGCCATCCCCTGCGGGGTGAGCTCGATGGTCACCCCCAACGCTTCAAGGACATCGGCACTTCCGCTTCGGGAAGTGAAGGAACGGTTCCCGTGCTTGGCCACCCGAGCCCCGGCCCCGGCGGCCACCAACGCCGCCGCGGTGGAGATGTTGAAGGTGCTGACCCCACCCCCTCCCGTCCCACAGGTATCCACCAGTTCATGGATTCTCAGTGCCTCCACTGGGATCATGGCGGAGCGCAGGGCCCGAACGCCCCCGGCTACCTCCCCGGGAGTGTGGCCCTTCACCCGGAGACCCACCAGCAAAGCCGCCATCTGCACCGGCGTGGCGGATCCGCTCATCACCACCCGAAAGGCTGTCTCGGCCTCGTCAGCCGAGAGATCTTCACCTCCTGTGATCTTGCGAATGAGCTCCGCCAGAGTAGCTCGCTGTGCTTCCGGATCGCCCGCATCCATCTCCACCTGGTGGCTCACTTGCTACCTCCCTTTGACATCCCCGTTGCAGGGGAACCATTCCCCGAACTGACCCGAGCCCACTGGAGCCGGCACCATGGTACCGCGCTCCAGGGGAGGGGGTCCAGGGGGTGACGGTTGACACAAGTTGGGGGGGGTCTACCTTTCCGGCGTGTCCCCTCCGGAGTGGTACCGACTTCTTCTTGAGATCCAGTACGACGGCACCCACTTCTTCGGTTGGCAGATGCAACCGGAAGTCCGGACGGTGCAAGGGGAACTGACGGCCGTGATCCAGCGTTTGGCCCCGGACGCAGGGCCCCTCACCGGCGCCGGGCGGACAGATCGAGGGGTGCATGCCACAGGTCAGCGCGCCTCGGTGGCGTTTCCCACCCGCCGCTGGTCTACCCGGGAGTTCCAGAAGTCACTGAATGCCCTCCTTCCATCCGACATCTGGGTCTCGCGGGTACAGGCAGTGAACCACGACTTCCACCCCCGACACCACGCCGTGGCCAGGAGCTACGAATACCGGGTGGGCTTGGACGAATCGGCTCGCTCACCCTTCGCGTCGCCATGGTGCTGGGCCCTTGGCAAGTCCCCATCCATCCCCCTTCTCCAAGCGTCGGCCGCCCATCTCCCAGGAACCCACTCCTTCAAGGCATTCGCTCGATCCGGACAGCCTCAGAGGGGAGACCGGTGTTCCGTCCACTCCACTTCATGGAGTCCCTGGACAGCTTCCTGGGGTGGGGAGGGCATTGCGTTTAGAATCACGGCCAATCGCTACCTCCACCACATGGTGAGGTATCTGGTGGGCACAATGATGGAGGTCGCCCTGGAACGCCGGCCACTTTCGGATTTCGCCCATCTCCTGAATGGTGGGGAAGAGGGGTTGGTTACCTCCCCACCGGCGCCACCCCAGGGCCTCTTCCTCACCCGGGTGGAGTATCCACCGGAGCGCCTGTTGGAATGAAGACCCTGGCACCCCTCTCCCTTGCCCTCGTCGTTGCGGTGTCGGGAGGGTGCACCCTGCTGGACGCCCGGGAAAACCGGGAAACCTCCCAGGACGAACCCATCCTGGAAGCGCCAACCCGGCCCCACAGGGACCGATCCCGGGCCCAAGACCAGGCCCGGGCGCCTCAGGCCGCACTGGAGGAAACCCGAGTCACGGCCATCGTCAGGGCCGCCGGCAGCGTGGCCCCTGCCGTGGTGACGGTGAATGTGCTTCGTACCGAGCGGATCACCCCCCGCACGGCCTGGGAGAGTTTCTTTCTACCTCCGGGAGCTGCCCGCCGCACCCCTGGCCTGGGGTCGGGTTTCGTGGTGGATGGCAGCGGCATCATTCTCACCAACGAACACGTGGTCCGAGGGGCCGAGCAGATCCGCGTCACCTTCCCTGATGGGCGGGACTTTCAGGCGGAACTGGTGGGGGCCGATGAAGTTACCGACGTGGCAGTCCTGAGGGTGGAAGGTGCGCAGCTGCCGGCAGTGTCGTTGGGAACCTCCCGCGACCTCCACATCGGCGAGTGGGCCATTGCCATTGGGAATCCGTTTGGAAACCTCATCTCCAACGCTGAACCGTCGGTCACCGCAGGTGTCATAAGCGCCGTGGGCCGCCACATCGTCCCCAGTGACCAGGACCGGGGCTTCTACCTGGGAATGATCCAGACCGACGCCTCCGTGAACCCTGGAAACTCCGGCGGTCCCCTGGTGAATGCACTGGGGGAAGTTGTGGGAATGAACGCGTCCATCTTCACTCGCGGCGGAGGCAGCGAAGGACTGTCCTTTGCCATCCCCATCGACCGAGCCATGCGCATTGCCCGGGACCTTCGGGAGCATGGAGTGGTGCGAAGGGCGTGGACCGGCCTGGATGCGGCGGCGGAGGAGGGTGATCCCTGGGGCCGCACCCGGGGAGTCCAGGTGGCCCGTGTGGCCGAAGGGTCGCCTGCCCACGACGCCGGGCTGAGAGGGGGAGAGCGCCTGGTACTCGCGAATGGCGTACGGCTCATGAATCCCCTGGACTTCGAGGCCGTGCTTCTGGATCTCCATGCCGGCGACATGCTCACCCTGGAAGTGGAAGGCCGAGGATCGCCGGTGACCATCCGGACAGCCCCCCTCCCTACCCTCCAGGCCGAACGCATCACCGTGCTCCAACAGATGGACCTCGTCACCGTCACACCCCAGATTCGCGCGGAGCGAGGACTGGTGAACGAACAGGGCGCGCTTGTCATACGGATCTCCCAGGAGATGGCGGGTACCCTTGGTCTCCGGGAGGGCGACGTGATTCTGCAGATCAACAACGTGCCCATTCGAGCGGCCAACCAGGTGGCACAGGTTCTGGATGGCGTCCCTCCAGGCGGGAGCATCCGACTCTACTTCGAACGCAACGGGGGCATCGCAGTCCGTGACTTCTTCATTCGACGCTGAACGGGACGGGTACGCCCACCCTCTGGTGGAGCGGTACGCCTCCCGGGAGATGCGCCAGATCTTCTCTCCCGCCCATCGCTTCGGAACGTGGCGGCGGCTCTGGCTGGCTCTGGCTCGGGCCCAGAAGGAACTCGGGGTGGCCATCCCCGATGGTGCCCTGGAGCAGATGGAGGCCGGGCTCGACCAACTGGATCTGGGCCGGGCGGCAGAGTTGGAAAAGCGCTTCCGTCACGATGTCATGGCCCACGTCCACCTCTTCGGGGAAGTAGCACCGGCGGCCAAGGGGATCATCCACCTGGGAGCTACCTCCGCGTTCATCGGCGACAACACGGACCTCATTCTTCACCGGGAAGCGCTGGAACTGCTGGAGGCGCGAATCGTTCGCTCCGTGGAGGCCCTGGCGGCCTTCGCCCAGACCCACCGCAGCCTCCCCACCTTGGGCTTCACCCATTTCCAACCCGCCCAGCCCACCACGGTGGGCAAGCGGGCGACTCTCTGGATCCAGGACTTTCTTCTGGATCTGGAGGAGGTGGATTTCCGCCTCGAAAGCCTCCGCTTCCGAGGGGTGAAGGGCACCACAGGGACCCAGGCTTCCTTCCTGGAGCTGTTCGAAGGAGATCATGGGAAGGTGGAAGAACTGGATGCTCGGGTAGCGCGGGCCATGGGGTTCCCGGAGAGCATCCCCGTTTCCGGGCAGACCTATACCCGGAAGGTGGACGCAGCCCTCCACGCCACCGTGGCGGGAATCGCCATCTCCGCATCCAAGTTCGGACACGACCTCCGCCTCCTGGCGCACCTGGGAGAGGTGGAGGAGCCCTTCGAGGAAGAGCAGATCGGCTCTTCGGCCATGCCATACAAGCGAAACCCCATGCGGGCTGAGCGCATCTGCGCCCTCACCCGCCACGCCATCACCCTGTATCAGGACCCTGCTGTAACCGCAGCCTCGCAGTGGCTGGAGCGTACCCTGGACGACTCAGCCAATCGGAGACTCTCCATTCCCGATGGCTACATGTCCGTGGACGGAGCCATGGTTCTAGTGGAGAATGTGGCCGCCGGACTCCATGTGAACCCCCGGGTGGTGGCTCGGAATCTGGAAACCCACCTTCCCTTCATGGCGTCGGAGGTACTCCTCATGCAGGCCACGGCAGCGGGTGGCGATCGACAGGAACTCCACGAACGCATTCGACGGCATGCCCTGGCGGCCTCTCGGCGTATGAAGGAAGACGGAAAGGCGCCGGACCTGGTGGATCGCATCGCCTCGGACCCGGCCTTCGGTCTCACCCGGGAGGCCATGCAGGCCCTCCTGGACCCCCATCGGTTCGTGGGTCGTGCCCCGGAGCAGGTGAAACGCTTCCTGGATGAAGAGGTGGGGCCCGTGCTGGAACACCGAAGTGCCGCAGCTCGCGAGAGACTGGGAGAGCCGGATGTACGAGTCTGAGGCCACCCTTCCCCTGGAACTGCTCCACCAGGGCAAGGTGCGGGACGTCTATCGGGCCGGCCAGGACCGACTCCTGCTGGTGGCGTCCGACCGCATCAGCGCCTTCGATGTGGTCATGTCGGAGGCCGTCCCCGGAAAGGGAGAGATCCTCACCCTTCTCACCGCCTGGTGGCTCTCCCGGTTGGAAGGACAGATCCATCATCACCTTTTGAGCGTGGACCCCGAGGAGATTGCCAGGGAGGTCCCGGCTCTGTCCGGAAGAGAGGAGCAGTGGGCTCGCAGGGCGTCCCTGGTCCGCCAGACCCGGCCACTCCCGGTGGAGTGTGTGATCCGGGGTTATATTTCAGGTTCGGCCTGGCAGGAGTACCGCAACCACGGCACTCTGGCAGGGGAACCGCTTCCCACCGGACTACGGGAATCCGATCCGTTGGAGCCACCCATCTTCTCTCCGGCCACCAAGGCCACGTCCGGCCACGACGAGAACATCCCTCCCAGGGAGGTCGCCAAACAACTGGGTGAAGAGATGGCGGCAGAGCTGGAGGCACGCTCCCGGCTCCTCTATGAGCACGGCGCCCGGACGGTGGCGGAGGCTGGGCTGATCCTGGCAGACACGAAGTTCGAGTTCGGATTGGACCCCCAGGGCCGGCTCACCCTCATCGATGAGGTTCTCACCCCCGATTCATCCCGCTACTGGCCGGTGGAAGCGTATGCGCCCGGGCGGGGGCAGCCGTCCATGGACAAGCAACCGATCCGGGATTTCCTGGCTGCGCTGCCAGATTGGGACCGGAACCCGCCTCCACCCTCCCTACCCACCCAGGTGATCGAGGCCACCCGTCACCGGTATCGGGAGCTCTTCCAACGCCTCTCCGGCTACCCTCCGGAGGATTATCCGCTGCCCCGCTTTCAGATGGGAGGCGCTCCGTGAGGCCAGGACTTCAGAAGGGAATCATCATTCTCCCGTCGGCCTTCACCCTGGCCAATCTCTACTTCGGCGTCTTCGCCATGGTGTCGGCGGCTCGGGGAGAGTACACGACGGCGGCGTGGTTCATCGTCATCGCAGCCGTGCTGGACACGCTGGACGGCCGGATCGCTCGCTTCACCCGCACCGGGTCACGTTTCGGGGCCGAGCTGGACTCCCTGGTGGACGCCATCAGCTTCGGGGTGGCCCCGGCCCTCCTGGTCTACCATCTCTACTTCGCCGACGCTGCATGGAGTTGGCTGGTTTGCTTCATCTACGTGGTGGCGGTGGTCACCCGCCTGGCCCGGTTCAACGTGGAGCAGGGCGGAGAGGCAAAGCGCTACTTCCACGGCCTCCCCTCCCCCACGGCGGGGATGCTGGTGGCCACGCTACACCCTTTCTCCCAGACATCCATCTATCCCGCGTTCATGGGAGCGGTGCCTGCGGCGCAGGTGGCTGGGATCCTGATGATCCTGCTGGCCATGCTCATGCTGAGTCACGTGCCGTACCCCCTGGTTCCCCGCATCGGCCTCCGAAGTGCTCGGGGGATTGCGGCTACTGCGTTCATCGCGGCCTGCACCTGGGCGGCGGTCACCTTCCCGCGACAGTTCATTTTTTCCTTCCTCTTCCTCTACACGGCATGGGGGCTTGTCCGCACCGTGATCCTTGGGCTTCTGGAGCGCCTGCCCGAGCACGATCCCCTCATGGATGAAGAGCAGGATGACGGAAACCAGGAACACCGCTCGTTGGACTACGGGGAACTGCATCCAGAACGCAGTTATCCTGGCGCACCCTCGTCGGAACCACCTTCCCCACCCCCACCCACCACCCCGTCCCCGGAGGATCCCCGGTGAGTCGTTTTGTTGTGCAGGTTCTCATCACTCCCCGCCCTGGGCTGCTGGATCCCCAGGGTAGCGCCATCCACCATGCACTCCAGCAGCTGGACTTCCCGGAAGTGTCTACCGTGCGAGCCGGAAAGGCCCTCTATCTGGACGTGGAGGCCTCCAGCCCAGACCAGGCGGAGGCTCGGGTCCGGGAGATGAGCAAGAAGCTCCTGGCCAACCCCGTCACCGAAGATTTCCAGGTGCACGTGGAGGACGCGGACGTCACCACCGCCGCAGGGGGCGGGAAATGAAGGCTGCAGTCATCACCTTCCCGGGATCCAACTGCGACTACGACTGCTTCCACGCCCTTCGGGATCAGGTGGGAGCGGACGTGGGCTATGTCTGGCACCGGGAGCAGGAGGTGGGGGATGTGGACCTGGTGGTGCTGCCGGGAGGGTTCTCGTACGGCGACTACCTCCGCCCCGGAGCCATCGCCCGCTTCAGCCCCATTATGGAGTCGGTTGTCGCCCACGCCCGGCGAGGCGGAGCGGTTCTGGGAATCTGCAATGGCTTCCAGATCCTTTGCGAAGTGGGGCTTCTGCCCGGTGCACTCCTTCGAAACGAATCGTTGCGTTTCGTGAGCCGCCACGTGTGGCTGCGGGTGGAAAACGCCCGGACTATCTACACCTCGCGGTACAACAAGGCCGACCTCCTGCGGATCCATTTGGCCCACGGCGACGGCAAATATCACGCCGATCCCGAAACATTGGCCCGTCTGGAGGGTGACGACCGCATCGTGTTCCGGTACGTGAACCGCGACGGCACGGTGGGGCCGGGTTCCAACCCCAACGGATCGGCTCACAATATCGCCGGGATCGTCAATGAGGCCGGGAACGTACTGGGAATGATGCCCCACCCTGAGCGAGCCGTGGATCCTGTTCTGGGGTCGGAGCACGGACTTCCCCTCTTCCTCTCTCTTTCCGAGAACCTCTCGACTGCAGGCGCGGCATGAGCTCCCTCCTCTCCCCTGTTTCTCTTCCTGGCGAACCCGCCATCACGTCCCAGGTGGTGGCCGACCATGGGCTTTCCCCCGAGGAATACGACCTGGTCCTGAATATCCTCGGTCGGGAACCCTCCTTCACGGAGCTGGGAATCTTCTCCGCCATGTGGTCCGAGCACTGTGGCTACAAGAACTCCAAGCGCCTCCTCCGACTTCTCCCTACCCGGGCGCCGTGGGTCATCCAGGGGCCGGGTGAGAACGCCGGCGTCATCGATGTGGGAGAGGGATATGCCCTGGCCTTCAAGATCGAATCCCACAACCATCCTTCGGCGGTGGAACCCTATCAGGGTGCCGCTACCGGCGTGGGGGGCATCCTCCGGGATATCTTCACCATGGGCGCTCGTCCCATCGCAGTGCTGAACTCCCTGCGCTTCGGAAAGCTGGATTCCCCCCGGGTGCGCTACCTCTTCTCAGGCGTGGTGCGAGGCATCGGGGACTATGGGAACTGCGTGGGGATCCCCAACATTGGCGGAGAGGTCCACTTCGATGAGGGCTACGAAGGGAATCCAATAGTGAACGCCATGTGCCTAGGGCTCATGAAGACCGATGAGCTCATGACCGCCGAGGCGAAGGGCGTGGGGAACCCCCTCATGACCGTAGGCGCCCGAACCGGGCGGGACGGGATCCATGGGGCCACCTTCGCCTCCGAGGAGCTCTCGGAAGCCAGCCAGGACAAGCGACCCCAGGTGCAGGTGGGCGACCCCTTCACCGAGAAGCTCCTTCTGGAAGCCAGTCTGGAGCTCATTCGCAGCGGCCATATCGTGGGGATCCAGGACATGGGGGCCGCAGGGCTCACATCTTCGGCCTCCGAGATGGCAGGCCGCTCCGGGAATGGGATTGTGCTGGAGGCGGATCGTGTGCCCGTGCGGGAAGAGGGTATGACGCCCTACGAGATCCTTCTCTCAGAGAGCCAGGAACGCATGCTGGTGGTGGCAGAGGCCGGAAAAGAGGAAGAGGTCCGGAAGATCCTGGCCCGCTGGGAACTGGAGGCGGAGGAGGTGGGAAGAGTCACCGATGATGGCCGCTTCCGGGTCACCTGGCATGGCGAGACGGTAGCCGATATCCCGGCCACCCCTCTCACCGACGGCTGCCCCACGTACGAAAGGGAGGGAGTGGAGTCAGAGGATGTCCAGGCTCTCAGGGCTACCGATCTCACGCCGTACGCACAGCTCTCCGGCGATCTCTCCAAGACCTTCCAGGCCCTGCTGGCCTCGCCGAATCTGGCGTCGAAGCAGTGGATCTACCAGCAGTACGACTCCACGGTTCGGACGAGCACGGTGGTCCCCCCGGGAGGTGACGCCGGCGTGGTTCGGATAAGGGGCACGCGAAGAGCGGTGGCAGCCACCACGGACTGCAATGGTCGGTACTGCTATCTGGACCCAGGCATGGGGGCCCGGATCGCTGTGGCCGAGGCGGCCAGGAATCTGGTGTGTACAGGCGCACTGCCCACGGCCGTGACAAACAACCTGAATTTCGGCAACCCTCTCAAACCTCCCATCTACTTTCAGCTCCGGGAAGCCGTACTGGGTATGGCGGAAGCCTGCGCACTCTTCGAAACCCCCGTCACCGGGGGAAATGTGTCTCTCTTCAACGAGAGGGATGGGAAGGCCATATACCCCACCCCGGTCATTGGAATGGTGGGGGTGGTAGACGATGTGGATCACATTACGGGACACGGATTCCAGACCCCGGGCCACCAGATTCTACTTCTGGGAGACAACGGCGATGAGTTGGGGGGATCGGAGTATCTTTACGCCCTCCATGGTGTGGTAGCCGGCGCACCGCCTCAGGTGGACCTGTTGGCTGAAAGAAGGCTCCAACATGCGGTCCTGGCCCTCGTTCAGCGGAGGCTCCTGGCCTCGGCCCACGACTGCTCGGAAGGGGGCCTGGCCACGACCCTGGCGGAGTCGGCAGTGGCCCGTGGAGCCGGAGAAGGGCTGGGGGTGGAGATCACCCTCAGGGACCCCATCCCGGCCGTGCCCCTCCTTTTCGGCGAGACCCAGGGAAGGGTCGTGGTCTCATGTACCACCGATGACCTGGACCGAGTCCACCGGTTGGCCCGAAGTCATGGAGTCCCCATCCAGGAATTGGGAAGCGTGACCCCCCGGGCGGCGGGATTTCATATCACCACCCCTGACGCCCATATCTCCATGTCGCTGGATGACCTGGAAGAAACCCACTTCCAGTCCCTGGGGCGAATCATGGACCGGCCGCTGGCCGTGAACCCGGAAACCTCGGAATGACCTTGTCCAAGTCCCGCTCCACCCCACTTCCCATCCTTCCTCCTTCCCCCAGCTCTTCCACGGGGTTCCAGGAAGTCTCCGGGGGTGCGCCTCAGGATGTCACGGCCGCAAGCCTGGACGACCGACCCCAACACGAATGTGGGGTGTTCGCCGTGAGTGGCGTGGAGGCGGCGGCAGAGGTGGTCTTCCTGGGTCTCTATGCCCTGCAGCATCGAGGCCAGGAGTCGGCGGGAATCTACGCCATCCACGAGGGTCGGGCCAAAGTCCACAAAGGCAATGGAGTGGTTCCCGAGGTTTTCGATGCCGGTAAGCTGGCAGACCTTCCAGGCTCCACGGCCGTGGGGCATGTGCGGTACTCAACGGCGGGCGGCAGCGCCATACAGAATGCCCAGCCCATCGTGGTCCGCTACGCCCATGGGGACCTGGCCGTGGGCCACAACGGAAACCTCACCAACGCCCAGGACCTGAGAAACCGCTTGGTGGAGGAGGGAGCCCTGTTCCAGACCTCGTCTGATTCCGAGGTGATCGTGCATCTCATTGCCCGATCCCGGAGGGATACGGTAGACGGCCAGGTGGATGACGCATTGACCCAGCTGGAGGGGGCCTTTTCCCTGGTGCTGACGGTGGGCGAGACCCTCTACGCCGCAGTGGATGCCTTTGGATTTCGTCCCCTGGTCCTGGGAAGGAAAGGAGACGGACATGTAGTGGCCAGCGAAACGTGTGCGCTGGACATCATCGGTGCCACCTATCTCCGGGATATCCGGCCCGGTGAGGTCGTCAAGGTGAAGGGAAGTCGAGTGGAGACGCTCCGTCCCTTGCCTCCCCGGGGAGTCACGGCCCGCTGCGTGTTCGAGCTGGTCTACTTCGCCCGGCCCGATTCCCGACTGTGGGGACGCTCCGTGGATCGAGCTCGACGGCTCTTTGGACAGCAGCTGGCCCGGGAGCATGAAGTGGATGCAGACTGCGTCATCTCCGTTCCCGACAGTTCCAACTCGGCCGCCCTGGGATATGCGGAGGAAAGCGGAATCCCCTTCGAGCTGGGGCTCATCCGAAACCATTACGTGGGGCGTACCTTTATCAAACCCTCCCAGGCCGACCGGGACTTCGGGGCTCGAATCAAGTACAATCCGGTGAGGGAGATCCTCGAGAACAAGCGGGTCATCGTGGTGGATGATTCCCTGGTGCGAGGTACCACCAGCCGGAGCCTGGTGCACTTCATGAGGGAGGCGGGCGCCAAGGAGGTCCACTTCCGCATCGCCAGCCCACCGGTGATCTCACCCTGCTTCTATGGCATCGACATGCCCAGTCGGGAAGAGCTCATCGGAGCGTCCCATACCGTGGAGGAGATCCGGGCGATCCTGGGAGTGGATTCTCTGGGATACCTGTCCCGGGAGGGGATGTTGGCCGCTGTAGAGGAGGAGGGAGGCTTCTGTGACGCCTGTTTCTCGGGGAACTATCCTGCTCCCCTGGTAGACCTGGACCGAAAGCTGGTGGGATCCGGAGCTCCCCCGGGGCTTTGATCCCGGCAGCCTACCGCGCCCGGTCATGAGCCGACTTCCACCGCTTTCCGAGGAGATCATGAACTCCCATCCCAGACGCGAGGGATCGCCTCCCTTCCCGGTGACCCCCGAACTCCTTCGCCGACTCCCCAAAGCGGAGTTGCATGTACACCTCGACGGGAGCCTGCGCCCCGAGACCATGATCGAACTGGCCCGGGAGTACGGAAAGGAACTGCCGGCCTGGGAGCCGGAGGCCCTGGCCCGGGCCATGAAGGCGGAGGACTCTGCAAACCTCGTGGAGTACCTGAAGAGCTTCGAGATCACCCTTTCCCTCATGCAGACCTCCGAGGCCCTGGAACGCATCGCCTACGAGCTGGCCATGGATCTGTCGCACCATGGCGTTCGCTACGCGGAGATCCGCTACTCGCCCGTCCTTAACATCAAGGAGGGACTACCCCTTACCGAGACGGTGGAGGCCCCACTGAGGGGTCTCAAAAGGGCTAGAGAGGAAGTGGGAATCCACACACAGGTCATCATCTGCGGCATCCGCAACATGGACCCGGAGACCTCACGTGACCTGGCCGATCTCACCGTGGCGTTCAAGAATCGGGGCGTGGTGGCCTTCGACCTGGCGGGCGCGGAGTACAACTACCCGGCCAAGAAACACAAGGACGCCTTCTTCACCGTCATCAACGCCAACATGGCGGCCACCATCCATGCGGGCGAAGCCTATGGTGCGGAATCCATCCACCAGGCGCTCCACTATTGCCGGGCGAACCGGATTGGTCACGGCACCCGGCTTTTTCAAGATCCGGAGCTCATGCAGTTCGTGACGGACTTCCGTATCCCCCTGGAAATCTGTCTCACCTCCAACGTGCAGACTGGAGCCGTGCCCTCCCTGGAGGAGCACCCCCTGCGACTCTACTTCGACAGGGGTATCGTGGTGACGCTGAACACCGACAACCTGCTGGTGTCGGGCACCACGCCCACGCAGGAGTATCTGGCAGCCCATCGCCACCTGGGATTCAGCTGGGAGGAGTTGAAGGAACTGGCCCGGATGAGTTTCCGGAGCGCGTTCCTCCACCATCACGAGAAGCTGAAACTGTTGGAAGAAGTGGAACGCGACATGGTGGAGCTGGAACTGGAGTTCGGCGACGCCTGACGGTCCGCCGGCTAGGAGCGTGTCCGGGGGAAAGCGGCGGGGCGGCTGGCCCACCACAGGAGGCCATGCCGCTTCTGACTATCCGTCCCGCACCTGGTCCTGATGCGCCGCCTCGGCCCACTCCACCCACTCGCGGCTCCCGATGTACAAGGGAGTTCGTTGGTGCAGTGAGTCCGGCACCACATCCAGGATATTCTCCCGGCCATCCGACGCCTTCCCCCCTGCGGCTTCAATGATCATGGCCATGGGTGCCGCCTCGTAGAGGTGCCGTAGTTTGCCCCGGGGGAGCCGATCATCTCCGGGATACATGTAGATCCCCCCCTGCAGCAGGGTACGGTGGATATCGGCCACCATGGAACCGATGTACCGGAGGCCGAAGTCTTCCTCCCCGTTCTTGAAGCGATCCACCAGGCGACGATCTGCCTTCGTCCATCGCCGGTAGTAAGCCTCGTTCACGGAATAGACCCTGGCCGCAGGCTCCGGCATCCGGATGTTGGGGTGGCTCAGCAGGAACTCGCCGATGGACGGATCCAGCGTAAACCCATGGACGGCGTCTCCGGTAGTATACACGAGCATCGTGGAGGAGCCGTAGAGCACGTACCCTGCGGCCAATTGCTTGCGGCCGGGCTGCAGGCAGTCGGAGACGTCGCCCCGGGGATGGGTCGAAACCTTCCGGTATATGGCGAAGATGGTGCCGATGGACACATTGACATCCACATTGGATGATCCATCCAGGGGATCGAAAGCCAACACATATTCTCCGGCGGGAAACCGGTCGGGGATGGGGATGAGGTCTTCGTATTCCTCCGAGACCATGCAGCAGAGGTGACCCGTGTGGTCCATGGCCCGGTAGATGACCTCCTGGGCGAAGACGTCCAGCTTCTGCACCGCCTCACCTTGGACGTTTTCGTCACCCGTCCCCCCGAGGATGTCCACCAATCCGGCCTTGTTCACCTCCCGGGAGATAAGCTTGGCGGCCAGGGCCATGTCATAGAGGATATTGGAGAACGCCCCGGTAGCGGCGGGATTCTTTCGCTCCTCCTCGATGATATGACGCTCCAACGTGACAACGTGGGTCTCAGGCATGCAGAATCTGGGTGGGAAGGTGGATGGGCTGACTAGATTCCTGAACCTACCCGGCCACCATCCGTCGTGGAAGACCTTCCTGCGGCAGTCCCGCGTTCACGGGCCCCGGTGGCCGCTAGGAGCGTGTCCGGGTAATGAGGTGCGGCCGCGCGCGGGGGTCTTGCACCTGT
>JBBDRI010000023.1:0-39767 GCA_040905545.1 Gemmatimonadota bacterium
CACCCGTGGTGCTCGTAACGCGGCTCGCCCCATTACCCGGACACGCTCCTAGCAGCGGCTCCCAGCAGCGGCCTGCTCTTCCATGAGTGCCAGGAAGTCGTGGAAAAGGTAGCGGCTGTCATGGGGGCCAGGAGCGGCCTCAGGGTGGAACTGCACCGCTCGGATGGGGAGCGTCCGATGGGCCACCCCCTCCACCGTATGATCGTAGAGGTTCACGTGGGTCACACGCAGTTCGGGAGCACCAGGGATGTCGCCCTCAGGGGTCCCCTCCACCGCAAAACCATGGTTCTGGGCGGTGATCTCCACCGTGCCCCGGTCCAGGTTCTGCACAGGGTGATTCCCGCCATGGTGCCCGAAAGGGAGCTTGTATGTCCGGGCACCGAACGCCCGGGAGATGAGCTGATGGCCCAGACAGATGCCGAACACCGGGATACCGGAACGGGCCACGGTGAGCAGGGTCTCGCTGACCCGATCCACCGCTGCCGGATCCCCGGGACCGTTGGAGAGGAAGTAGCCGTCGGGATCCAACGCCATGATTTCCTGAGCCGTGCTGGTGGCAGGGATGACGCTTACCCGACAACCCATGCGGGAGAGGAGAAGCGGGGAATGGGTCTTCACCCCGAAGTCGTGGGCCACCACATGGAAGCGCTCCTGGCCCTCCGCCGGGTAGCTGTAAGTCGCCTCGGTGGAGACTCCACAAGCCAGATCCAGCCCCTCCATGCGAGGATGTGCCAGGATCCTCACCATAAGGGATTCCGGATCCTCCCCTTCCATGGCCAACCCGCCCCGCATGGCGCCGTGGGCGCGGATGTGCCGCGTGAGCGCGCGAGTGTCCACCCCCTGGATACCAGGGATACCATGGCGTTCCAGATAGTCGGAAAGTCCCTCTTCGCCCCGCCAGGAGCTGTACCGGCGAGCTGCCTCCCGGACCACGAACCCGGCGGCGCAGGGACCATCCGACTCCCCGTCTTGCGAGTTCAGACCGTAATTCCCCTGCTGGGGAGAGGTCATCACCACCAACTGGCCCGTATAGGAGGGGTCTGTGAGGATCTCCTGGTAGCCGGTCATGGACGTGTTGAAGACCACCTCACCCAACGCCGTCACCTCGGCACCCAGAACGTGTCCGTTGAATCGACGGCCGTCTTCCAGTAGCAGGTAGGCTCCCTTTCGAAGCGGGGGCAGAGACAGGAGATCCTCCAGCCGGGCCACAGTAGGCCCGCATATGCAGAGATGAGAAGGGACGAAGCAGAACGTTACCGAAGCCTCTCGAATCTACCGGAGGCGGGCTCCGGGTCAACCCGACTATCCGCTTCCCCCCTACCCCGCTTCCATCTAACTTCTTCCCCCATGACATCCCTACCGTTTGTCCAGATCCATGCCGATGAGTCTTGCCTTGGAAACCAGTTCCGTGGCCGCGCCAATCCCGGAGGGGCCGCCGGGCTCCTGGAAAGCTGGAACCAGGAAAGCTGGGTTCGCCGGGACTACTGGATTTCCGAAGCGGACACCACCAACAACCGCATGGCCATTCAAAGCGCCATCCAGGGCCTCACCCTGCTCTCTCGCCCGTGCCGGGTGCGGTTCGTCTCCGACTCCCAGTACCTGGTGAAGGGAATGCGGGAGTGGATCCACGGTTGGAAACGGAGAGGCTGGAAGAGGAAGACCGGTGAAGTAGAGAATCGGGAGCTCTGGCAGGAGTTGGATGCGACGGCCCGTCGGCATGAGATGGACTGGGAGTGGGTCCGGGGTCATGCCGGCCACCCCAGGAATGAATATGCCAACGATCTGGCGGTGGGTGCCGCCACCCGCCTGGACGTATCCCAGGGCCTGGTGGAATCCGGCTTTTCGGAGTGGCTCAGGATCCAGCGGGAGAAGAAGGGCCGTTACCTGGATTTCCAGGAAGACACTCCCCCCTCGTCTTCGGCCGCGTAACACTCCCCTCGGTCCGCTCCATCCGGGCTTCGAAAACCGTACCGAACGCTGACACCACCGCATCGGTAACCTCCTCCCAGACTGGCGCGCCCGCCAAAAGGGCCGCCATGGAGGTCACCTTCCGATCCCGGATTCCGCACGGCACAATGGTTTCGAAGTACGTCAGGTCAGGGGCCACGTTCAGGGCGAATCCGTGGGACGTGATCCATCCGGATGAAACCCGCACACCCATGGCAGCCACCTTCCCTCCCTGGCACCAGACCCCCGTGCGGCCCTCTTCCCGCACTCCCTCCAAACCGAAATGCGCCAAGGTGAGGATGATCACTTCCTCCAGGTCCCGGAGATACCGGTGGAGATCCTTCCGGTGGGGTTTCAGGTCGAGGATGGGGTAGCCCACCAGTTGTCCCGGACCGTGGTAGGTCACATCTCCGCCCCGTCCGGCAGGATGAAGCTGGATGCCTCGCCCTTCCAGTTCTTCAGCGGAAAGCAGCAGGTGTTCGGGGTGGCTGCCCGTACCCTGGGTGATGACGTGGGGGTGTTCCAGAAGCAGAAGCTGATCCGGGACCTCGGCGTTGCGGCGACACACCACCAGATGTGACTGGAGGTCCAGTCCCCGGGAGTACTCCACTTCGCCCAGGGACTGAACCTCCACCACCCGCATCATACTCTCGCCTGCATCAGGCCACCGGACGCCTCAGGCGTCTTCCGGGAAATCCTGCAGAAGGGCCTTCAGGTCGGCCAGGAAGCGCGCGGCATCTGCACCATCCACCAATCTGTGGTCATATCCCAGGGAGAAGAGCGACCGTTTCCGGATGGCCATGGAGTCTCCGCCAGTCTCTGGATCCGATACCACCACCACCTTCTTCTCGATGGCCCCGGTTCCCAGGATGGCCGACGTCCCCTTGGGAATGATGGGCATACCCACCAGGGTGCCCAGGACTCCCGGGTTCGTGATGGAGAAGGTGGCACCCTGGATCTCAGCCGGCCCCAGCTTGCGAGACCGGGCCCGCTCTGCCAGATCCACCATCCGCTTCCCGATTCCCACCAACGAGAGCTCGTCCGTCTGGTGGATCACGGGAACGATGAGACCCGGATCCAGATCCACCGCCATCCCCACGTTCACACTGCCCCGGGTAATGATGTTGTTCCCCGACACCGTGCTGTTCAGAGTGGGGTGCTCCCTGAGGAGACGGGAGCAGGCCCACACCACGAAGGTGGTGTAGCTGACCTTGGCGCCCTGCTCAGCCCAGCGCTGCTTGTTCGCCGCCCGAATCCGATCGACGCCGGTGAAGTCGATTTCAATGAAGGAGTGGACATGGGACGCCACCCGTTTCGCCACCACCATATGTTCGGCGGTGAGACGACGGATCTTGTCCATGGGCTCTACCGAATCGCCCTCCCGAACGGGGAACTCGGGATGCTCCACCCCCCCGTAGAAGGTCTTCCAGAAGTCCGCCGGCGGCGCTGACGGCGCCTTGGCTGGGGAGGCGGACGGGGCGCTGGGAGTCTTGGGAGCTGGAGCCGGAGACGGGGGCGCCGACTTGGCCTCCGGGGTTCCACCACCATCGATGTAGCCAAGGATGTCCTGTTTGGTCACCCTACCTGCATGTCCGGTACCTTCCACCGCCGTCAGGTCCACCCCATGCTCCTGGGCGATCTTGCGTACCACCGGGGTGGAGCGCTGTCGGAGGCGATCTTCCGCGCTTTCAGCGTCCGGGGAGGCCCCTTTCTGCTCGGCAGCAGCCGGGGCTTCCGCCGGCTCGGCTTTCGGAGTTTCCTCCGGTGTTTCGGCGCTGGCTTCCTGCTGCTTGGGAGCCGTCTCTTCGGGAGCCGTGGACTGGGCTGCGGCGGCACCACCCTCGGTGTCGATATAGGCCACGATGGTACCCACCTCTACGGTCTCTCCCTCCTGCACCGCCACTTCCACCAGGGTACCAGCGGATGGCGACGGGATCTCCGCGTCCACCTTGTCGGTGGAGATCTCCAGGATGGGCTCATCCCGCTCTACAGTGTCTCCCACCTGCTTGAGCCACTTGGATACGGTGCCTTCGGCGATGGATTCTCCCATCTGGGGCATGGGCACTTCGACTCGACTCACGTTGTCTTCTCCAGCTGCCGGTTGAGTCCGGATATGGGGATGGAATTGTGGGCGATCCAATAGGGCGGGAGGGGCTTCACCCAGCCAATTAGTTTACCACAGGGTCAGTAGTTGGCAAGGTATCGGGCCACTTTCACCACGTCGTCCGTGGCGGGCAGGACCGTCTCCTCCAGGCTCCCCGCGAAGGGGATGGGAGCATCCACCGCAGCCACCCGAAGGGGCGGGGCATCCAGCCATTCAAAGGCCTGTTCGTTCACCCGCATGACAACTTCGCCTGCCAGACCGCCGGTGGCCGTATCCTCATGGACCACCAGCAGCCGCCCGGTCTTTCGGACGCTGGCCACGATGGTTTCCTCGTCCAGTGGGAGAAGGGTTCGCAGGTCCAGGACCTCCAGGGAGATACCCTCCTTCGCCAGGATGGCGGCCGCCTCCAGGGACCGGTGTACCATGAGACCGTACGTCACCACGGTGACCTGCTCTCCCTCCCGCGCCACCCGGGCCTTTCCCAGGGGCACCACGTAGTCGTGGTTGGGCAGCAGTTCCCTCAGGGCCGGATTTCGATAGAGCCCCTTGTGCTCCTGGAAGATCACCGGGTCATCATGGCGGATGGCTGCCTTGAGGAGGCCCTTGGCGTCGTGAGGCGTGCTGGGATACACCAACGTCAAACCGGGGGTGTGGAAGAAGGCCATTTCCACATTCTGCGAGTGGAAGGGCCCGGCCCGATTCCCGCCTCCGCAAGGTCCCCGGATCACCAGGGGCTGGGGACCGCTCCCACGGTACCGGGAAGTGGCGATGTAGTTGGTAATGACGTCGTAGGCAGGGGCAATGAAGTCCATGAACTGCATTTCCACCACGGGCCGAAGCCCCATATGGGCGGCCCCGGCAGCCGCTGCGGTGAAGCCCGCTTCTGCGATGGGGGTGTCTATGACCCGATCGCTCCCGAAATGCTCCAGAAAGCCCCGAGTCACCTTGAACGCCCCACCGTACACTCCGATGTCTTCACCCATGAGAAAGACATCGGGATCGGCTTCCATCTCCTCGAAGAGAGCTTCGGCCACGGCCTCCAGAAAGGTTACCGGCTCCCCGACCCTGGACTTCCCCACCTGCTCCGGCAAAGGACGGTTCACGCAGCTCTTCCCGGGGATGCAGGGGTCACGGCCGGGGGTGGGTCAGAGGGATCCGCCCTGTCCGGCACCATCCACGGGGGGAGGCACCGCGCCGGCATCACCCGTGGGAGCTCCGGTCCCCGGGAGGATGGGCGTGGGAGCCTGCTGGGGCGCGGTGGGAAGGTCATCGAGGAGAATAGAATCCGGCTGCTGGGCCCGACTGGACATGATGGAAAGAACCAGGGCCAATACCATGAAAATGGCCCCTGAAATCCACGAGGATCGCGTGAGGAAGCTGGTAGCCTGTCGGCCCCCCAGGACCTCGGTGGCAGCGGCCCCACCGCCCATGGCCGCCAGCCCACCCCCCTTACCCGCCTGGAGGAGGATGACGACACTCAGGAAGATGCCGTCCAGAATCAGAACCGTGAGTAGAAAACCGTACATGGAAAACACACCGCCGGAAAGCCGTGGGAGAAGCGGAAACTCAGCAGATAAACGTCACCCATGGGCAACGGGGCGTCAAGCGCCCCCGGCTTCGCTCCCTGCGAGACAGAGTTCGGCGAAGCTCAGGGGGTCCAGACTGGCTCCACCCACCAGCACCCCGTCCACCTCGGGCGCCGCCAGCAGTTCCCGCACGTTCGAAGGGCTCACGCTCCCCCCATACAGGATGGAGATCCGCTGGCTCTCCGCCCCAGGCAGGGCGGAGACCAGTCTCCCACGAAGGAAGCCGTGTGCCTGGGTGGCGTCGTCCGGGGTGGCGGTCTGTCCGGTGCCGATGGCCCACACCGGCTCGTAGGCCAGGTGGAAGGCTGGCGCGCCCGAGGGACCGCTGCCGCCTACCTCCTGGATCACCTCGAGTACCGGAGTCAGCTGACTCTCCAGGACCTCTGTCAGGCGACCCGCCTGGCGTTCCTCCCAGGTCTCGCCCACGCAGACCAGGGGAAGGAGCCCGGACTCCAATGCAGCTCGAGTCTTCCGTGCCACATCCGAATTCTTCTCGCCGAAGAGGTGACGCCGTTCCGAATGCCCCACAAGGGCCCACGCGGCTCCCACCTCCCGGGCCACCACCGGGGATGTCTCACCGGTGTACGCTCCCGCCCGTTCCCAGTAGATGTTCTGGACCCCCAACTCCACCTCGGTCCTACCTCGCTCCCGCAGGGCCTCTCTCAGGGCCGAGAAGGCCAACGTGGGTGGAAAAAGCACCACTTTGACCGATGCCTCGGTCCGGGGAGGCTCGAACGCCGAGGCATACTCCGCTGCGGCGCCGGGGCCGAGATTCATCTTCCAGTTCCCGGCCACTACAACCTGCCGTTTCACTCTTCCTTCTCCAGCACGGCAACCCCGGGAAGACTCTTCCCAGCCAGGAGTTCCAGGGAGGCTCCCCCTCCGGTGGACACATGGGAGAACGCCTCGGTCACGCCGGCAGCGGCGGCGGCAGCCACCGAGTCGCCCCCCCCCACCACCGTGAGCGCCTCGCCCCCCCCGGCCTGCGCTACACTCCGGGCCAAAGCCAGCGACCCCTGTGCGAAGGGAGGCAGTTCAAAAACGCCCACGGGCCCGTTCCAGATTACGGTCCGGGCCTCCGAGAGGATGGAGTGGAAGATTCGCTGGGTATCCGGCCCCACATCTCCGATGATCTCGCCGGGTCGAACCTCATCCCGCGGCCGATCCTGGACCTCTGCATCCCGGGACAGGGTGTCGGCCACTCGCACATCCACCGGAAGCACCAGACGATCGCCTGCCTCTTCCATCAGTTCAGATGCCAGATGGACGGAGTCCTCCTCCATCAGCGAAGCGCCCACCTCCAGGCCCAGGGCCCGGAAGAAGGTGTTCGCCATAGCCCCTCCCAGCAGCAGGCGATCCACTCGCGGGAGGATGGCCCGGATCACATCGATCTTCCCCGAGATCTTCGCTCCCCCCATGACCGCCACGAAGGGGCGTTCCGGACGGGACATGGCATCTCTCAGGAAATGCACCTCCCGCTCCAGAAGGAGTCCAGCCATGGCCCGGCCGCCCTGGGCCAGTATGGCTCGTGCCACTCCCTCGGTGGAGGCGTGGGCCCGGTGGGCCGAGCCGAAGGCGTCACCTACATAGTCCTGGGCCAGTGTCGCCCACTCCCCCGCCAACTCGGGGCTGTTGCCGGTCTCCCCGGGCAGGAAACGGGTGTTCTCCAGCAAGAGGATCTCCCCATTTGCCAGAGATGCCACAGAGGCCTTCACCTCTGGCCCGGAACATGCCGGGATGAACTCCACGGTGGCCTCCAAGAGCTCGGAAAGGAGGGCGCCGACGGGCTCGAGGCTGGACTGCGGATCTGGAACCCCTTTGGGGCGCCCCAGATGGGAGAGGATGATGATCCTCGCTCCCGCGTCCATGAGGAGACGAAGGGTGGGCAGGGTCTCTCGCACCCGTGTATCATCGGTGACGGAGCCATCCGCAGTGAGTGGCACATTGAAGTCTGCCCGGACCATGACCCGGCGGCCCCGGAGGGTGGAAGGGTCCACCTCCCGAAGAGTTCTCAGGGAGGTGCCAACGGAGGCTACTCTGCCCATCTCAGTCCAGCCTCTCGCCCATGTAGCGCACCACGTCCACGACCCGAGCCGAATACCCCCACTCGTTGTCGTACCAGGACAGGACCTTCACCAGGTTGCCGTCCACCACATTCGTGCTGGCTGCATCCACGATGGAGCTCAGGGGATTCCCCGTGAAATCCACCGAGACCAGCGGTACCCGGCTCACCCCCAGAATTCCCTCCAGGGAGGAAGCAGCAGCCTCGTCCATGGCTGCATGCACCTCGTCCACCGTCACGGGGCGCTCCACCTCTGCCACAAGGTCCACCAAGGAGACATCAGGGGTGGGCACCCGTATGGCCATCCCATCCAAGAGACCCTTCACTTCCGGGATCACCAGACTCGTGGCTCGGGCGGCACCCGTGGTGGTGGGGATCATGGAGAGCGCCCCTGCCCGGGCACGCCTCAGGTCTTTGTGGGGCTGATCCAAAAGGGCTTGGTCGTTGGTGTATGAATGCACCGTGGTCATGAATCCCCGGCGAAAGCCGAAACTGTCCCGGAGAACCTTCACCACAGGCGCCAGGCAATTGGTGGTGCAGGATGCGTTGGATACCACATCGTGCTTCCCGGAGTCATACAGATGATGGTTCACCCCCATGACCACCGTGATATCCTCCCCCTTGGCCGGAGCCGAGATGAGCACCTTCCTGGCGCCCGCTTCCAGATGCTTGGCGGCCTGGCTCCGTTCCGTGAAATGGCCGGAGGCCTCAACCACCACGTCCACTTGCATTTCACCCCAGGGAAGGGCGGCCGGGTCGCGCTGACTGAACACCTTCAGGAGCCGGCCGTTGATCTCCAATCCACCGTCCACCACGTCCACATCGCCGGGGAAAATCCCGTGTACCGAGTCGTACTTGAAGAGATGCGCCAGCGTCTGGGCGTCAGTCAGGTCGTTTGCGGCGACGAACTCCAGATCTTCGGTCTGGGACTCCAACGCCGCTCGGACTACGATGCGACCGATGCGACCGAACCCGTTGATGGCTACGCGAGTGGACATAGAGAAAGACTCCCGGAGTATGGTATGGGGCCCATGCAGGGCTTCAATGTGATGCTGCCGATGTGGTCACTCATGGGGATTCACTGATCCCTCAGGCTCCCCGGGCGTGGGGCTCCGGGAGCGTACGGGCAAACGCCCAAAGCTTTACGGGACCTAGACCCCCGGCCCGCAGGGCCTCCGCCGCAGCTCCAGCCGTGGCCCCCGTGGTCAGGACATCGTCTACCAGGACCAGGGGGGTGGCGACCGGTGGCAAAGCGGCTCCGGAACCGAGGTGAAACACCCCCGAGACGTTAGCCCGGCGTTCGTCCGGGTGCAAGGCGATCTGACTCTCCTGCGAGCCCACCCTCTCCAACAGGTCCAAACAGGGGAGCATCAGGAGGCTGCCCAGCTCCCGAGCCAGCTCCCGGGCCTGGTTGTACCCCCTCCTACGCTCCCTTCTGGGAGTCGTGGGAATGGGAACCAAGACGGCGCCCGAAGGGGGAAGCCAGGCCCCCCTGGCACCTCGGATCATCATCTCCGCCATGAAGTGGGCTCCGCCCCGTCTCCCCCCGTACTTCAGGGCGTGAACCACCTCCGACGCGGGGTGCGTGAGTGCCAGGGGAGCGTGCGCGGCCTCCAAGCACAGAGGCCACGGTGCGCAATCCAGGCACGTCTCGTCTGAATTCCGACCAGTCCCCCTGGGGAGACTACAGCGGGGACAGCGGGGCCACGGAAGCCAGGAAAGGCGACTTCGACAGCCCGGACAGAGCACCGGGTCCATTTGACCCGGAGATAGACTCCCCGAACAGCCTGCGCAGGCCGCAGGGAGGAGAAAGGAAGCCACATTACCCAACGCTCTACCCAGGCGCGAGGGAGTGCGCTGGACCAACCAATGGGGCATACGCCTCACGCCCGTGTCCAACCGGAGGGGCGTCAACCCCGCCTGCCGTCAGCGGTGAGTGCCTCCCGCATGAGATGGAGGGGTGCCTTCCGGCCCCACCATCGCTCGAACGCCACCGCCCCCTGCTGGAGGAGCATCTCCCTCCCGTCCCGAGCCGGAAGCCCCAGCTCCCGGGCCCGGAGCACCAACCGGGTCGGGTCACGGCCATAGACCACATCCACCAAGGCGTCTACGGTTCCCAACTCCTCAAGTTGCACGGGCAAGGGGTCCGACGGATCCAACCCCAGGCGTGTGGCGTGTACCACCAGATGAAAATCCTGCCCCTTCACCTCATCCCAACGCATGGCCACCCGCGTGCGAACTCCGCCAATCCGCCGAGCCACAATCCGAGCCCGTTCCACACTCCGATTGAGGAGCACCACTTCCTGGGCACCTTCCTCCAGAAGGGCCATGAGTGCCGCTCGTCCCGCGCCTCCCGCACCCAGGAGCAGCACGCGGCGATCTCCCACATCCACATCCGGATCTTCCCGAAGACCCCGGCGGAGACCATCCACATCGGTGTTGTCGCCGTGGAGTCGACCATCCTTCATCCAGAAGGTGTTGCAGGCACCTGTTCGACGAACCGCATCCGACGGCACCTCCACCAGGGCCGCAGCCCGCTCCTTATGGGGAAGGGTAACGTTGCCTCCACCCCCTGCCTGGGCCAGGCCCGTCATCACCCCGTGCAACTCCCCTTCACCGCAGCGGAGGGCCACGTAGACCCCGTCCACGCCGGTTCCCTGAATGGCGGCGTTCTGGATGACGGGCGACAGGGAGTGAGCCACCGGGTCACCCAGGACGGCAAATACCCGGGTGGCAGCCGTGATGGCAGTGGTGGATTGACCGGAAGAGACGGAAGGCATGCTTAGGAGCGTGTCCCTATGGGTTCAGGATAGGTTCAAGGCGGATGAGCGTTTCCTCCACCAGTTCCTCCAGCAGTTGGAAGGTCTCTCGGTACAGTGCCGGAGGTCCGCCGAATGGATCGGAAACACTGGAGAGACCGGAACCGGCGAACGCCGTGAGCACCATGGCCTTTTCCCCACCACCCAACGCCCTCACCCGTTCCAGATGCGACGGCGACATGGTAAGAATCAGATCGGCCCACTCCAATAATTCCAGCGTCAGCGGTGCGCTCACATGCTCAGATAGGTCCAGATCTGCTGCCTGGGCCGCCTCCAAAGCCCCCGGACTGGCCGGGTCTCCACCACCGGTGGCCACCCCGGCAGACCGCACCGTCACGGCTCGCCACCCTTTCACCTGAAGTCCCCGGCGAAGGAGCACCTCCGCCATGGGGCTCCGGCAGGTGTTCCCGGTGCAGACGAAGAGGATCTGGAAGGCCTCTCCGGACTGCTCGGCGGACGAGGGCTCAAGGAGGGACTCCGACGACGGCTCTTCTCGGCGGGAGTCACCCTCCCGGGACGGTTCAGACATGACGACTGGTTTCGGGAATCACCTGACGCAATTCGTGGGTGGAGACGCCACCCTCCCGGAGAACCACCGGGTACTCACCGGTGCAGTCCACCAGAGTGGAGGGAGGTGAGGGGGGAAGGTCGCCTCCATCCAGGATGGGAATCAACCCCGATGCTCCCTGGAGCCTCTCCTCGAGTCCGAAGGGTGGAAGTGGCAGATCCACCTCCCGGGGGGAGCGGACCGGGGGACGGCCCCTCCGGTTCGCCGACGTGGAGGTCAAGGGCATGTCCAACTCCGTCAGGAGGTCACGGACGATGGGGTTGGGGGAGATCCGCACGGCGACCCCACCGTCGAGGCTCCTCACTCCGCCGGGGAAAGTCCCCACCGGATCGGGAAGGATCAACGTCATGGGGCCCGGCCAGAAATGGTCCGCCAACGCCATGGCTGCAGGAGACCAGATCAGCCCTTCCACCACATCCGTAGAGGGAATCAGGAGCAGGAAAGGAGAATCGTCGCTTCGGTCCTTCACCACGGCCAAGGCCTCCAGCGCCGCCGGGAGGAGGAGCCCGCCTACCCCGTAGACCGTCTCCGTCGGATAGACCACGAGCCCACCCTCCCGGAGGTGGACAACCACCTGCCCCAGTGAGCGAGCCCGATCTTCCCCGGAAGCCATGGGAAGGATGGGATGAGTAGCCCCGTTCATCTCTGCCCTCCCTCCTGCAGGAGGGCCCTGGCCAGGATGAGATCCGGTGGATGGGTCACCTTCAGGTTCGCCGGAGACGCCCGGACCATGCGCACCCTTCCCCCCCACCGGGCAAACACCGCCGCATCATCGGTCTCATCCCACTCCTCGGCCCGAGCTTTCCCGTACGCCTGCATGAGGGGATCGGCCGGGAAGACCTGCGGCGTCTGGGCATGCCAGAATCCGGAGCGCGGGGGGGAAGCCAGCACTTCCAGATCTTCCCCCACCTCCTTCAGGGTATCGGATGCGGGATACCCGGCGATGGATCCCACCCCGGTGGCCGCCCACCGGAAACATGCGTCCACCACCTCCTGGCTCACCAGAGGTCGTGCCCCATCATGAACGGCCACCAGGTCCAAGCCCGAAGGCAAGGCCAACAGTGCATTGTAGACGGAATGGGCCCGACTGGACCCTCCCGGGGTCACCTGGATCCGAGGATCCGCCTCCAGCAGCCAGGCGGGGGGATCCTCCGCGTCGTCGGGGGGGAGGGAAACCACCACGGCTTCGACACGGTGCTCCCGCAGGAAAGGATCCAGAGCCCTGAGGAGCACGGGCCGTCCGGAGAGGTCCAGATACGTCTTCCGGGTACCACCCATGCGGGCCCCGGAGCCGGCGGCAGGCACCACCACGCCAAAGCGAAGGCTCACGGCCCCCCGTACCCTCCGCCCCCACCTCCCACCATGGCTTCTCCCGGCTCCTCAGCCATCTCGTCGAAGCGGGTATACTGCTTGTGGAAATAAAGGGGAACGGTTCCGGTAGGCCCATTTCGCTGTTTGGATATGATGAGCTCGGCTCGCCCCTCCAGGGAGTTTCCATCCTTGTCCGTGGGCCCGTGATAGTACTCGGGTCGGTACAGGAACATCACCAGATCCGCGTCCTGCTCGATGGATCCGGAATCCCGAAGGTCGGAGAGCTGGGGCCGGTGGTCCGTGCGCTGTTCGGGGCCCCGGGAAAGCTGACTCAATGCCACCACCGGAACCTCCAGTTCCCGGGCCAGCGCCTTCAGGCCCCGGGAGATTTCGCTCACCTCCTGCTGACGGTTCTCGATACGCCCGCCAGACGCCATGAGCTGCATGTAGTCGATGACCAGGAGCCCCAGGTCGGTGCTGGTCTTCAGTCGTCGGGCCTTGGCTCGCATTTCCAGAACCGTGGCACCCGGAGAATCGTCAATCCAGATGGGTGCCGTGTTCAGCTTTCCCGCTGCGGAGGCCAGGCGCTGATGCTCCTGGGGAGACAGCCGTCCGGTGCGAAGCTTTTGCGCATCCACCCGACCCTCGGAGCAGAGGAGCCGCTGCACAAGCTGCTCCTTGGACATCTCCAGCGAGAAGATGGCCACCGGTACCTTGTGATCGATGGCGGCGTTCTGAGCCACGTTCATGACCCACGAGGTCTTCCCCATGGATGGGCGGGCCGCCACGATGACCAGATCTCCACTCTGAAGGCCGGTGGTCATCTGATCCAGACGGGGGAAGCCCGACGGCACTCCGGTGATTCCGCCGGCGGCGGCTTGAAGCTTCTCGATGTGCTCGAAGGTGGGCCAGAGAATATCCTTGATCCAGACGAAGCCCTCTCGGTCGTGACTCTGGGCTACCTGGAAGATCCGGGACTCGGCCTGGTCCACCACTGCGGCCACGGGCCGTTCCCCCTGCTCGTACACGTCCCGGATGATGTGGGACGCCGCATCCACGAGGCGTCGGAGAAGGGCTTTCTCCCGGACGATCCGGGCATGGTATTCGATGTTCGCCGCCGTGGGCACCGCGTCCAGGAGTTCGGAGAGGTAGGGCATCCCCCCCACTCCCTCCAGATCGCCGGACTGCTTCAGGGCCTCCCCGAGAGTGACCATGTCGATGGCCTCCCCCCGTTCGAACAGGCGCACCATGGCGCTGAACAACCGCCGATGTCGTTCCCGGAAGAACATGGAGTCGTTCACCACCTCCATGATCCGGGTCACCGCATCGGGGTCGATGAGCATGCCCCCCAGCACCGACACCTCCGCCTCCAGGGAGACCGGGGGAGTTCTGTCGTACCCCAGGCTTCCCTCCGAAGTCGGTCCGGGCCCTCCTCCGCCCCCGACCTCGGTAGGGGGAGCCAGGTCAGGCGCCTCTGCTTCAGGCGGCATCCAGTACCCCTCTCAAGAGTTGCAGGTCATCCCAGGTCTCCCGGGTCCACGAACGATTCCGGAGAAGGGCGGCGGGGTGATACGTCACCACCAGAGGCACTCCCTCATACCGATGGACCTCGCCCCTGAGGCGGCTCAAAGGGGCACTCTCCTGGCCCGTGAGCAGGCGTCCCGAAAAGCTCCCCACTGCCAGGATCGCCCTGGGTGCCACCACTTCCACCTGCTTCAGGAGGTAGGGCGAACACTCCCGGATCTCAGCCGGCTGAGGATCCCTGTTTCCAGGGGGCCGACACTTCAAAACGTTGCAGATGTACACGGACTCCTCTCGTGACAGTCCCACTGAGGCCAGCAGGAGATCCAGCAGCTTTCCCGCCGCGCCCACGAAAGGCCGGCCGGTACGATCTTCGTTGGCCCCGGGAGCCTCCCCCACCACCATGAGATTGGCGGTGGGAACCCCATCCGAGAATACCACCTGGGTACGCCCCTCGTGAAGCGGGCAGCGGGTGCATGAAAGGCAGAGATCCCGCAGGGCCTCATGGGTAGACGGCAGAGGTGGCAGAGGTACCGCCTGCTGAAGCTGCGGCCGGACATGAGAGGGCGCCGGCACGGCCTCCGCCGTCTCCAGTTCCCGAAACCAAGTCAACACCTCCTGCCGGGTCATCCCTGATAGCAGCACGGGTCCTGAACCCATCTCCCCCAGTTGTCGGAAACGGCGGGCCAGGAGTTCCCGCCCAGGGGGAGTGGAATCCGTCATCCGGGAAGCCCCAACTCCATCACGCGGTCCAGGATGAGCTCCGCCACTTCGTGCTTGGACAGAAGCTCCAGGGCCTCCGTGCGGCCCTCAGGGCCCAACAGGGTCACCCGATTCGTGTCGGACTGGAACCCGGCCCCTTCCTCCAGAGCCGGGTTCGCCACCAGGAGGTGAAAGCCCTTCCTTTCCCGCTTTTCTTCAGCCCGAGCCAGGAGGTCGTGGGTCTCCAATGCGAACCCCACCGACACCGCCTGGGGCCGAGCCCTGGCCATGGCGGCCTGGGACACGTCGGGATTCGCCGTGAGAGACAGCTCCAACTTCGCCTCCTCCCCGGCTCGCTTCCACTTCTCGGAAGTCGACTGAATGGGTCGGAAGTCGGCCACGGCGGCGGCGAAGATGAGGAGATCCGCAGCCGGGGCTGCGGACTCGGCGGCATCCTTCATCTCCAGGGCAGTCTCAACCGAAACCAGCTGACTCTCCGGAGGAGGAGTCAGTTGGGTGGGTCCGGAGATCAGGGTGACTCGGGCTCCCCGACGCCAGGCCGCCCAGGCCAGGGCGTACCCCATCTTTCCCGATGAGCGGTTTCCCAGGTACCTCACGGGATCCAAGGGCTCGTGGGTGGGTCCAGCCGTGATGAGAACCTCCCGGCCCTGGAGCTGCCCGGGTGCGGAAAGGGCTCGGCCCACCCACTCCACCAGCTCCTCCGGCTCCACCATCCGACCCTCCCCGCTTTCCTCTCCAGCAGCCATCCTTCCCGATGCAGGGCCCACCAGAGTGTATCCTGCTACGTCCCGGCAGCGCTGGGCGTTCTCCCGTGTGAGAGGATGATCCCACATGGCAGGGTTCATGGCCGGCGCCAGAAGGACGGGGGCCCTGGTGGCAAGAAGAACAGTGGCCAGGAGTCCATCGCCCCGCCCGTGAGCCCCTCGAGCCAGGAAATCGGCTGTGGCCGGAGCCACGAGAACCGCATGCGCGTCCCGGGCCAGGCGAATGTGGCGGGCCGCGCCATCCACGGAAAACATCTCCTCCAGAACCGGGCGCCCGGTGACCGCCTGGAAGGAGAGGGGGGTGACGAACTCCCGCGCACCGGGGGTGAGAACCACATCCACCTCAGATCCCAGGAGGGTGAGATCCCGTGCCAGCTGGATGGACTTGTATGCGGCGATACCGCCCGTTACCCCCAGCACGACCCGGCGCCCCTCCCACGGACGTCGGGGGCCGTGGGGACGAGCAGCCATGGCTACTCCTCGCGCCGCCGGCGCTTCACCAGGCGAAACTCGATCTGTCCTGAGGTCAGGGCCTCCAGAGCCCGGGTGGTGAGCTTCTTCTCATGTCCCAGGGGAAGGGTCTCCCGGGGAAGGGAGTTGAGCTCCCTCGTGTACTTGGCGGCAACCAAAACACCCAGATACTTGCTGAAGGTGTGCTCCGCCATCTCGCCAGGGGTAAAGACTCGCATGCTTCGGCCTCCTCGTGCCGGTTCAGGAGTGCGCCAGGGAGGAATGGTTCCCACCTGTAGCCCTATAAGATATCAGCTTTCCCTCGTCGTGGGTGGCTCCGAGGCCCCCAATTCTTCCAGTATCCCATCTAAATCCGCCTGAAGTCGGGCAATGTCCCGCTCCAGATGCCGAGCCCGCAGGGGACGATGGCTTTCCCCATCCACGATTTCCTGAATCCGGCGTACGGCCCCGTCCAGGTCATCGTTCACCACTACATAGTCGAAGTGGCGGGCCTCCTCCAGCTCCTGGCGGCCCGCCTGCATCCGCCGCACAACCTCCGGTGACGCTTCAGTTCCCCGGCCCACCAACCGGGCCATGAGAGCCCGGGCCGACGGGGGAAAGACGAAGATGAGGACTGCATCAGGCACGCGTTTCCGGATCTGCCGCGCACCCTGAACATCGATGTCCAGCACCACATGCTCCCCCCGTTCAGAAGCCTTCATCAGGTTCTTTCGGGGGGTTCCGTAGAGGTTGCCGTGCACCTCGGCCCACTCCACCAGTTCATCCCTGTCGATCCACTCCCGAAAGGTGGATTCAGTGAGAAATTCGTAATCCTCCCCGTCAATCTCCCCGGCTCGCGCCGACCGGGTGGTGGCCGAGACGGAAAAGACGAAGTGGGGAAGCCGCTCCACCAGGGCATGGGCGATGGTGGTCTTTCCCGTGCCGCTGGGAGCCGCCAGGACCAGGGGAAACGACCGATACGGTAGACGGCTCACTCCACATTCTCCAACTGTTCCCTCAACTTTTCCACTTCCTCCTTCAACCCCACGACCTCCCGGGCGATCCCGGCGTCGTTGGCCTTGGCTCCCAGGGTGTTGATTTCCCGGTGCATCTCCTGCACCAGAAACCCCAACCGCTTCCCAACAGCCTCCTCGCCATCCCCCGCCAGGGTCTCCTGGAAGTGGACGAGATGGCTTCCCAGCCGCACAACCTCCTCGTGGATATCCCACCGCTCGGCCAGATGCGCAACCTCCCTGGCCAGTCGCTCATCGTCCACTTCCCCACCCTCCAGAAGTGCGCCCAATGCCTCCCGAAGCCGATCCCGCTCCCGAATGAGACGGTCTGGTGCGGCCGCCTCGATCTGCTTCAGAGCACTCTCCATCCGCTGAATCCGCTGGGCGAGATCAGCGTGAAGAGCCCTTCCCTCCCGCTCCCTGTAGGCTACCAGGCCCGACAAGGCCATGTCCACGACCTCCTGAAGTAGATCCAGTGGAACGGCTTCCGGAGACTCCCTATGGTTCCTCGGCGGTTCGGTGAAGATGTCCCGGAAGCGACTCATGAGCTCCAGATCCACCTTTCCTTCCAGGCCCAGGGAATCTTTCAGTTCATGAAGGAGCTCCTTGTACCGGCGGGCACGGTGCACGTCCAGAACGGGAAGCGTGGGATCCAGTGCCTCCTCCACCTCTTCCCGGGTGATGGTCACGGAGACATGACCCCGAAGGACCCGGCCCCGGATCCAACGCACCACCTCTCCCTCCATGGCTTCCGACCCCCGGGGAAGGCGTACCTGGGTGTTGAGATGGCGATGGTTCACCGATCGGACCTCAGCCCGCAACCGGAGCCCGGAGCCCGCAAGCTCACCCTCCCCGAAACCCGTCATGCTCCGGATCATTCCAACGCTCCCACCAGGAGACGAATAGGCGCCGGGGGCTTCCATTCAGCCATCAATTCCTCAACGTCCAGCGGATGCCATACAGGGCACGCATGGCCGGGAGAAATCGGTCCGGGTAATCCTGGAGCTCGCGTTCCACCGTGATGTTCTCCCAGTTCACGAAGATCCGCATTGTGAGCACGCGGATCTGAAGGCGAAAGTACCAGCTCTGACCCCAGGGCACCCTGGATAGGGCTCGGGTGGAGGCTTCCTCACCGGCCTGGGTGGGGACGGCATCTCCGGCCTCGGTCCCGCCCTCCACGTCCGGGGCCGGAACCCACATGGGATCCCGCCCTTCCACCCCCAGGGACCCTCGGATCTCCAGGTTCCCCGACGGCAACGGGCTGCGATGATACGCCAGGGATGCATCCCAGGTCCGCTTCGGCAGGTAGATCACAGGAACCTCAACCGGAGGGGTGGAACGCACCATATGGCCCTGCAAAGCGAACCCCCGCACCGGGAGGGGAAGTCGGGCACTGACTTCCATGGCATCCCACTCGCCTCCCGTCGCCAGGGGCAAGTGCACGCCGGCACGCTCAGTGGGGAGTCCGAAAGGAGCTATGGAGTCGGCCTCCACCCGGAGCCACGCCACTCCAGCTTCCATTCCCCGCCAGCCCCACTCCGCCCCTGTGCGGACTGCCCTTCGCTCCACCCACGAGGTGGTCAGATAGCGTGCCACCCCACGGGCACCATCCTCCACCTCTCCGAACAGCGACACCCCGAATCGAGGCGCCGTCCAAGCCCGGACCCAGCCTCGGGAGTCGGATCCCTCGTCCCACCCCTCCCGCTCCCCTCCGGCCTCCGCGGAGCCCAATTCTGGCACGGTGAGACCGGTCCGGAGTCCCATGACGGTGCCCGGGAGACCTTCCCCACTCTGGATGCGCGCACCCAGCTCACCCCATGCGGGACCCCGATCCATGGCGAATCGCGCCAGCAGACGATCTGCGGTGTGGTCCACCGCCAGGGAGTCGTCTTCGGTGCCCACAGCCAGGGCGGTGCGAGACGCCGCCACTTCCAATCGCCCCCAATCCCCCACCTCCTGGCGCCCGCGCAACACCAGATCCGTGCGACTCCGCTCCAGGGCCGGAAGTCCCTGAGCCGCCACCTCCCCACCCATTCGCCGCGCCTCGAAGGCAACGCCAGTCCGTTCCCTGCGGATGAGACCCACTCGTCCCCACGCTCCAACGAGGCTTCCCGGTTCCTCCCGGGCCCGTCCCTGGGAATCCAGACGCTCCAGCCCCAGAGCCACTCCGCGTCCCATGAGGAAGGGATGCTGGAAGGAGCCTCGCAGCAGATTGGTGTCCAGATCGCCCGTGCCTGCCTCGATGAGGGATTCCGGCGCGTCGCCCCGGGGCTCCACGGACCGGAGTTCCACCTGGAGCTCGCTGGGACTGCGGCGGACCCTCACCTCCTCCACTCCCCCCAATCCGATGAGGGCCAGATCAGGCGCCTGGCCCGGGAATCCCTCCAGTGGAATTCCGTCCAGATAGATCCGAACGCCCTCTCCTCCCCCTCCCACCGAAGTGACCCCCACCGGCGCCCCCAGGTCTCCGGTACGCAACCAGAGGGTGCCGGGCATCTCCCTCAACAACTGCTCCAGGGTAAGGGCTCGACTCCGAAGAAGGTCGTCATGATTCCAGACCCGATACGTACCGCCGGCGCTTGCACCCTGCGAGGTGTTCCAGACAGGAAAGGCAGGGGGCGGTTCCCGAACCTCAAGGGTGTCTGCCCCTGCAATGGAAACTGAATCTCCCCGGATAAGATCCAGGGTATCGGAGGTCATGGTGTCCGCCTCCTGGACCCTGCGCTCCTGAGCCCCGATCCCAGGACTCCAGATGACGAACATGCCCAGGGCCCACATCAGGACAACGGTCGATTTCATCCGGCCCGGGCCAGCAGCCACTCCGCCAGCAGACGGGTGGGCAATCCATACGCACCCTTGCGAAGGTAGGGCCTGGGAGAATCCCCATAGGCCACTCCGGCGATGTCCAGGTGAGCCCAGTCCACGTCCCCCACGAAGGCTCGGAGAAAATGGGCTGCGGTGATGGTCCCCGCCGGACGCCCTCCCACGTTCTTCAGGTCGGCACACTCACTGTCCAACTGTTTTCGATACACCTCCCAGAGAGGGAGCTCCCAACAGCGCTCTCCGGACCGGTCACCCGCTGCACGCAACTCCTTCACCAGGGCCGGAGAGGTGCCCAACACGGCGGCGGTCTCATTGCCCAACGCCACCACACAGGCTCCGGTGAGGGTAGCGCAGTCCACCATGGCTGCGGGTGTCAGGCTTCGCCCGTAGCTCAACGCGTCGGCCAGAATAAGTCTCCCCTCGGCGTCGGTGTTGATGACCTCCACGGTGAGTCCCGCCCGGGTTCCGATGACATCTCCCGGCTTCATGGCGGCACCGGAAACCAGATTCTCCGAAGAGGGGATGAGCCCCACCACGTTGGTAGGCAGTTTGAGTCGGGCAGCGATGCGCATGGCTCCCAGAACCGCAGCCCCCCCCGACATGTCGTACTTCATATCCTCCATGCCAGCCGGCGGCTTCAGGGAGATTCCCCCGTTGTCGAAGGTCAATCCCTTACCCACCAGCACCAGGGGCGCGTCCTTCTTCTTCCCCCCACGATGCCGGAGGATGATGAACCGAGGTTCCTGCACCGAGCCCTGAGCCACGGCGAGGAGGGCGTGCATCTTCTCCCGTTTCAACTCCCGAGGACCCCAGATCTCCACTTCCAGCCCCACTTCGTCGGCGAGATCCGACGCCACCTGGGCCAGATGTGTGGGGGTGGCCACGTTGCCTGGGCGGGCCTGGAGGGTCCGAGCCAGGTTTTCCCCCTCGGCCAGGATCGACCCCACCCGCACCCCTTCCTCCAGCCTTTCGCCCTTCCCCTTCCCCACCGTGGCGTGAATCGAGACCTCTTCTACCAGCCGGGCCGGAGGCTGGCGATATCCCTCGGGCGTGCGCAGCTCCCGGAACTCCCAGGCTGCCAGTGCGGCACCTTCCGCCAATGCCTGACCGATCTCGGAGAGGGAGGTCTTTCCTGGGGACTCGGCCACCAGGGCCATTTTTCCCAGGGAAAGCCCCTCCGCCACCCTGACGGCCCTGCCGGCCCAACCCCGGGCCGCTTCCATGTCCCATTCCTTCGGGTCTCCAGCGCCCAGCAGGAGAACGCGCTGAGGGCCCTCCGGGGAGTCGGCGTCTCCCGATGGACGCCACACCAGAAGCTGCTGTTCATCCTTCCCGGTCAAATCCCCCGCGTCCCGGGCCTGACCCGGGATCCCATTCAGCCGCGCGTCCACTGCCTTCCAGGCGTGTCCCGGCTTGGCTCCGGAGAACACCGGCACCGCCAAGAGAGCGTGAGGGCAATCCAGAGGCTTCCGGGAATCAAAATGCAAATTCATCAGTTCACTCACATATGATGGATGATAGCTTTGGCAAAATCACTGGTGGACAATAGTTTGGCTCCTTCCATCTGACGTTCCAGATCATAGGTCACCGTCCGGGCCCCGACGGCCCCCTCCAGGCCCCGTTCCACCTTCCGCGCCGCCTCGTCCCAGCCCAGATACTCCAGCATCATCACGGCGGAGAGGATGAGAGAGCCCGGGTTCACCTTGTCCTGTCCGGCATACTTGGGCGCGGTACCATGGGTGGCCTCAAATACCGCCACTTCGTCTCCAACGTTGGCCCCCGGAGCCATCCCCAACCCACCCACTTGAGCGGCGCAGGCATCGGAGAGGTAGTCTCCGTTCAGATTGGGGGTGGCCAGCACTTCGTACTCGTCCGGACGCAGGAGGACCTGCTGGAACATGGCATCGGCAATCCGATCGCCGATGACCACCCGACCGGCCGGGTCCTCGCCGTCCCAGACCCGGGATTCGGGGATGGTCGTGTCCGGGAAGCGCTCGTGTGCCACCTCATAGCCCCAGTCGGAGAAAGCTCCCTCTGTGTACTTCATGATGTTCCCCTTGTGCACCAGGGTCACGGAAGTCCGATTCCGATCCAGGGCATACTGGATGGCGGCGGCCACATGCCGTTTGGTGCCGAAGGGGGAGATGGGCTTGATTCCGATCCCGCTGGCTTCCCGGATGTTGGCGCCCATCTCATCAATGAGGAAGCGACGCACCCGCTCCGCCTCGGGGGTGCCGGAGGCCCACTCGATCCCGGCGTAGACATCTTCCGTATTCTCCCGGAAGATGACCACATCCAGACGTTCAGGTTCCTTCATGGGCGATGGAACTCCCTTGATCCACCGCACCGGACGGATGCAGGAGTAGAGATCCAGCACCTGCCTGAGGGTGACGTTCAGGGACCGGATCCCCCCACCCACGGGGGTTGTGAGCGGACCCTTGATGCCCACTTTGAACTCCCTGAGGGCCTGGAAGGTCTCTTCAGGCAACCACTCTCCACTCTTCTCCTGGGCTTTCTCTCCGGCGAAGATCTCCATCCAGGCGATGGAGCGATCTGCCCCGTACGACTCCTTCACGGCGGCTTCCACCACGGCACGGGTAGCCCGCCAGATGTCGGGCCCGATGCCGTCGCCCTCGATGAAGGGGATGATTGGGTGATCCGGCACTTGAAGCGTGCCGCTGCGGAGTTGGATGGCTTCCCCCCGTTCAGGGATGCTGGCGAATCGGTACGATGAAGACATGGGAACTCCCTGGCTGCCCCCGGAATGGAGCGAGATCATGGCTGGAAATTGAGGGGGTGCCCCCTCAATTTGGAGAGCCGGAAGTTAGACCCCGGCGAGGGCGTGGGGCAAGGCGGAGAGGACCTCAAGCCGTCAGATCCGGAAGTGGTGGAAGTCGCTGTCGGAATGGATCATGCCGAGGGGGTGGACAGGAGCCGACCGGCATGAGACATTGGGGAGGTTGAGAATGATTCTCAACCGAAATCGTTCCCTCATTCCAAACGCCCATGCCCATGTCTCCACATCAAGGTTCCGCTCGTTCTCCCCTTTCATCCGGAGTTCGTCCCGCTGCGGGACGCCCGCTACTCCTGAGCCTTCTTGCCTTGTTCCTGGTGGCCTGCGGTGCGGGAGATGCCCCCGTGGTGAACGTCTACAGCCACCGGCATTACGACGCCGACCAGCAGCTCTTCCAGCGCTTCACTGAGGAGACCGGTATCCAGGTGAATGTGGTGAGTGCTTCGGCCGACGAGCTCATCACCCGCCTCGAGACGGAGGGAATCAATTCCCCTGCCGATGTCCTCATCACCGTGGACGCCGGACGCCTCCATCGGGCCCGGGAACGGGATCTGCTGCAGCCGGTTTCAAGCCCGGCCCTGGAAGAAGCGGTACCATCTCATCTTCGGGACCCGGAAGGGTATTGGTACGGACTCACCCAGCGAGCCCGCGTCATCGCCTACGCCCGGGAGCGGGTGGATCCCAACGAGCTTTCCACCTACGAAGACCTCACCGACCCTCGTTGGCAGGGACGCATCCTGGTTCGGAGCTCGGAGAACATCTACAACGTCTCCCATCTGGCGTCCATCATCGCCGCTCTGGGACCTGACGCCGCCGCCCAATGGGCCGACGGGGTCCGCCAGAACCTCGCTCGCCCCCCGCAGGGTGGCGATACGGACCAGATTCTGGATGTGGCCGCCGGGGTTGGAGATGTCGCCCTCGTGAACACCTACTATGTGGGCCGTCTCCTGAACGACGAGGATCCTGAAGCACGGGCTCTGGGGGAACGCGTGGCGGTGTTCTTCCCGAATCAGGGAGACGGGGAGAGGGGAGCGCACGTGAATGTGAGCGGGATAGGAGTCACGGCCCACGCCCCGAATCCGGAGAATGCCGTCCGCCTCATGGAATTCCTCACGGGTCCAGAGGCACAGGCCCTCTTCGCCAGCGCCAACTTCGAGTACCCGGTGCGCCCGGGCATCGAATGGGCTCCCACCCTGAGGGAATGGGGCGAGTTCCGGTCGGATACCCTACCGCTTGCGCGGCTGGGAGAATTGAACAACGACGCCGTACAGATCTTCGATCGGGTGGGGTGGCGCTGACCCTTTCCAGTGGGCGGGCCCGGCTGGGTGCCTTACTGCACCACGCCAGGCCCGCCCTCAAGTCGTTGAGACCCACTGCATCCCCATGGTCTCTGGCGGCCATGGGAGCAGTGGGCCTTGTGCTCCTCCCCCTGGCTACCGTCTTCCTGGGAATTCTGGGCGGCGGAAGCGAAACATGGGACCACCTGGCTTCCACGGTACTCCGGGAGTACATGGTGAACTCCGCCATCCTCATGGTGGTGGTGGGCGGACTCTCCCTTCTCCTGGGAATCTCCACAGCCTGGCTGGTGACAGCCTGTGACTTCCCTGGGCGTCGGCTGTTCCGCTGGAGCCTGGTGCTCCCCCTTTCCATGCCCACCTACATCGTGGCGTTCGCCTACGCGGGGCTCTTTGGACACGGAGCCCCTCTCCTGGAAACGTTGGCCTGGGGCATGGGCCCCCCGGGGGCGGCGCTCTTCCGGAGTCGGCTACTCTCCATCTGGGGGGTTTCCGCGATTCTGGCACTTGTCCTCTACCCATACGTGTACCTCATCACCCGGGCGTCATTCCTCAAGCAGGCCGGAGGCCTTCTGGAAAGCTCCCGGGTCCTGGGGCGTACAGCTTGGGACACCTTCTTCCGCGTAGCTCTTCCCCTGGCCCGGCCCGCCTGGGTGGCGGGAGTCACCCTTGTGCTCATGGAGGTCCTGAACGAGTACGGGGCGGTGCGCTACTATGGGGTGCCCACCTTCACCACCGGGATCTTCCGGGCCTGGTTCTCCCTGGGTGACGCTGCAGCCGCCCTTCGCCTGGCCGGGGTCCTGCTGGTCTTTGTCTTCGCTCTCATGATCCTGGAACGGGTGGAAAGAGGACGCGCCCGGTTCGATGAAGGTTCACGGGGCTACGCCAATCCTCCCCGGTTCCACCTGCGGGGGTGGAGGGCAGCGGGAGCGTTCGGAGCCTGCGCCATTCCCGTGACCCTGGGGTTCCTCCTTCCTGCGCTTCAACTCCTCGGTTGGGGAATTGAAGCGGTGCCCAACGCCGCCTGGGGGGCATTCCTCTCCCTGGCCGCGAACAGTTTCGGACTGGCTCTGGTCTCAGCCCTTCTGTGCGTCAGCGTGGCCCTGCTCATCGTGTACGCGGCTCGACTGGATCCGTCTCCCGTGATAGCCATGACCTCCCGGGTCTCGGTTTTGGGCTATTCCATTCCGGGGGCCGTGATTGCCCTGGGGGTCCTGCTTCCCTTTGTCTGGATGGACACCCGTATCGACGCCTTCCTGAGGAGCACCGCTGGAATTTCCTCCGGCCTCCTCATCACGGGAACGGTGGCGGGGCTGACCTTCGCATATCTGGTTCGCTTCCTGGCCGTGGCCCACACTCCGGTGGAATCTGGTTTCACCCGGATCTGTGGCCGGCTGGATGAAACGTCCCGGTCGCTGGGACACCCCCCTCTGCGAACCCTCTGGGAGGTGAATCTTCCCCTTCTCCGGGGGACCCTGCTCTCAGCCGGACTCCTGGTCTTCGTGGATGTGCTGAAGGAACTCCCCCTCACCCTCATCCTACGGCCCTTCAACTTCGATACCCTGGCCACCCGAGCATTCCAGTTGGCAAGCGACGAGATGCTGGCTCAGGCCGCCCTCCCTGCGCTCCTCATCGTCCTCTCCGGACTCGGCCCCGTGCTCCTCCTCTCCCGGCTCATTTCCCGCGGGGAGCGGTGACCGGGTTCGGAGCGATCCCAAGGCGTTGACGGCCCGCGGGTGGCGTTGACGGCCTGCGGGTGGCCAGGATACCATCCCGAGTTCTGAGCAGGAGACGCGGTGGGGTTGCGGCACCGGATCTTCGTTGCCACGCTTCACCGATGCTATGGTATGGGGCTTTCAGCGCGCCGCCTCGCCCGCCACCGCAAGACCCCGTCCCGGCGGTCCCTGTACTTCTTCAACAGCCTTCTATAATGAACAATCGCCTGGTTCGCGCTCTTCGCCGCCAGCCTGTGGACTGCACGCCCGTCTGGTTTATGCGCCAGGCAGGGCGCTCCCTCCCCCGGTACCACGATCTGAAAGGGGAGCAGGACCTCCTCAGGGTGACCCGCAACCCCCGGCTGGCCGCAGACATCACGGCCCTTCCCCTGGAGTACTTTCCTGTGGACGGCGCCGTTCTCTACGCCGACATCTCCACGATCTTCCTGGGCGCGGGGATCCCGGTGACCATCGAGAAGGGGCTGGGGCCCGTCCTGCCCTACCCATACAACACGCCGGAGACCATCCGGAGCCTCAAGCCCTTCGACTCCCGAGACACCCTGGATTTCGTGCTGCAGACGCTACAGATCCTCAAGGCAGAGCTGGACGTGCCGGTGCTGGGGTTCATCGGGGCTCCGTTCACCCTCATGACGTACATGGTGGAATCCCCCCGGAGTCGGGAGCGGCATGGAACGAAGGGCTTCATGTGGAGAGAACCTGGGCTCTGGGACGAACTCATGTCGTACTGGTCCGAGCAGCTCATCGACTTCGGACGGGCCCAGGCGGAGGCGGGGGCAGCCTGCATCCAGCTCTTCGACTCCTGGGCCGGCGCGCTCCACCCCGATGACTACCGCCGCTCCGTGCTCCCCTACACCACGCGAATTCTCCAGGGGCTGAAGGAGGCTGGCATTCTCACCATCAACTTCGCCACGGGGAATCCGGCCCTCCTCCCCCTAATGGCAGAGGCAGGTGGGGACGCCATCGGCCTGGATTGGCGGGTGGAGATTTCTGAAGCCTGGGACATCGTGGGAAGGAACCGGGCCGTCCAGGGAAATCTGGATCCCACGGCACTTCTGGCGGGAGAGGAAGTGGCCCTGGCCCGAACCGACGAGATCCTGGACGCCGTGGGGGGACGCCCCGGACACATCTTCAACGTGGGGCACGGTCTGCTGCCCGAGACAAACCCTGAAGTGGTGCGGAAGGTGGTGGAGCGGGTGCACAATTTTCGGGCGTAACGCAACGAGGGGCGCCGATTCAAGCGGTCACCCCTCGCGCTGCATGTCACTGCCTGTGGTACATCACTGCCTGTGGGCCCGAACGTTACCCCTTGGCAGAGTCCTCTTCGTCGGAACCCTTCTTGAACGGGCTCCGGACCACCACCTTCACGCCGTCGATGGTGGTGTCGAGAACGTCGGACACGGAAGTCACCGCTGATTCACCCACGTCCCGGGCCGCATGCATCGCCCCGGTGGCAGCAGCCGAAGCAGCCTCAGAGGCCTGAAGGCCCAAAGACTTGGCCGTGGCTATAGCTCCCTCCACAGCACTTCGGGCCACGACGGCCACATCACCCCCCACCTCAGCGGTACCCTTCACCAGACCGCGAGCGGTGCCTTCGATAGCACCCATGGTGTCGCCGCTGATCTCCCGGGCGCCATTCACAGCCCCCTGGATGGCCTGTTTCGCGGTGGAGGCGAGATCCGTTCCCACTTCGCGACCGCCTCGGATAGCTCCAACGGCGACTCCGGCGGCAGCATCCGTGATGGAGATGCTCAGGCTCTTGGTGGCCATCACCGCGCCTTCCACTGCATCGCGAGCCGTGGTACCCACATCGGTTCCCACTTCGCGACTTCCACGGATGGCGGCCCGAACGGTGTCGCTGAGCACACCTGCCGTGACGGTGGTGACCTCACCCACACCGGTGACCAGACCCAACACTGCGCCTTTCACCACATTTCCGGCCTTGGCTCCCACCTGCTGGCCAGCCTCCAGGGCGCCTTGCACCACATCGGAGGCCAGGGTGGTCACTTCCTTGGCCACATCCCCGGTTCCCTTGAGGGCACCCACCACCGCTCCCTTCACGGTGGATCCCGTGGCTGCAGCCACATCTCCCACGCCCTTCATGGTTCCAACCAACCCATCCTTCACTTTGGTGCCGATGGTTCCCAACGCCATGGGGTCTCCTTTGCGAAAAAGTAAATGAACGCCCTCCCCTGGCCAGAAGCCAATCCGGCACCTTCTCTGCCCCTCTGCCCTGTGAGGAGGAATACTTAGCTTTATACACAACAACAACTTGAAGGTTCCTTACCCACGATTCAGCCGCCAGATCTCCAGGTTCAGAATGGTGGCGAATGACACCCAGGCGATGTAGGGCACCATGAGCCACCCCGCCACCGGATTCACCTGGAGGAAAACCATGGTGGTGGCCACGATGGCGGCCAGGAAGAAGACCACTTCCACCAGGGCAGCCCCCGGCGACTGCCGCCCGAAGAAGAGCCACGACCAGATGGTATTGAGGAGAAGTTGCAGGCCGAAGAGCCCCAGGGCCGGCGCCACCAGTGCCCCGCCACCCCGAAGCAGAGAACCACACTCAGCAGGAGGGCGACGATGTCACGCATGGAGGCACTCCATAGCCGAAAGGTGTCGTGAACCGGTCTGGTTCGCGTGCGGAGCCAACCGCCGCCACCGCCGCCCTGGAAAGGAAATAGCAACCGCCAGGTGATGAAAGGGACGGAGGAACCTGAGGGCCACAGGTGGGGTTGGCGGCTGATACCTGGGGCATGGCCGGAGCCCACGACTCACCGGGACGATCTGGTTATTTCCCCATTACAAGGCTTTCACCCAAATCCCTCTGGAGTCCCACGATGCCCGCTGCTGCCCCTCCCGGTTCGCCCCTGGTTCGTTGGTTCGGAGATGTGGGCTCGGGCGATGTACAGGAGGTGGGTGGCAAGACAGCATCCCTGGGGGAGATGGCTCGGGCCCTGGTGCCCAAGGGAGTCAGGATCCCCAACGGCTTTGCCACTCCCACCGACGCCTTCCGCCTCTTCCTCCAGGCTCCTCTGCCCCGGAAGCTCCCGGAACTCTGGGCAGACCTGGATGCCCATGAGGCGCTTCTGGATCGGGTGGCCGCCACCGCCACCGTGGTGGCAGGTCTGAAGGCCCTCTTCCGGGGCGCCCCCCCGGAAGACCAACTGGAGATGTATCACCGCACGGCCCTGGCCAGAGCCCTCCTCCTGGGGACCCCGCTTCCACCGGAAGTGGCTGTGGCCCTGGAATCTGGCTACGCCACCCTGGAGGAGGAGTACGGTGAGAACGTGGACGTGGCCGTGCGTTCCTCATCGGTGCGTGAGGACTCGGAAATGGCCTCCTTCGCTGGGCAATACGAGTCATACCTGAATATCCAGGGGGCTGAGGCCGTGAAGACGGCCTGGAAGATGTGCGCCGCAAGTGCCTTCACCGAGCGAGCGGTGAGTTACCAGCTCTCCAAGGGACTAGACCCGTTGGATAGCCCCCTGGCTGTCATCGTCATGAAGATGGTACGGTCGGATCTGGCCACATCCGGCGTCCTGTTCACCCTGGACCCCGACTCCGGAAACCGGAACGTGGTTCATCTCACTTCTTCCTATGGACTGGGGGAGTTGGTGGTTCAGGGAAGTGTGTCCCCGGACACCTATCTCCTCTGGAAGGAGGGGCTCCGTCGGGGTCTCCCGGCCGTGGTGCACCGCACCCTGGGCGCCAAGGACCAGAAGCTGGTCTACTCCATGCAGGGGGGCACCGCCACGGAAAGCGTGGACGTGCAGGCGGCCTGGCGGCGGGAGTGGTCCCTTTCGGAAGAGGAAGCGGTGGAACTGGCTCGCATGGGAATGGCCATCGAAGAGCATTACGGCCGCCCCATGGACATCGAGTGGGCGAAGGATGGCGTCACCGAGAAGCTCTTCATCGTTCAGGCCCGGCCGGAAACCGTCCATGGGCCCAACGGGGATATGCCGGTGATGGTGACGTACCGCATGGACCCGGCGCTGGCGGCGCGCCTGGAAGCAGAGGGAAAAGTACTCCTCACGGGGCACGCCGTGGGCACCCGCATCGCGTCGGGTCGGGTCCGTCTCTACGAGGACTACGAGGAAGTGATCCTCAAGAAGCGGGCCCTCCGAAACCGATTGAAAGCTGGGGAACCGCTGGACAGAATCCCACCGGAGGAGCGGGTGTTCGACCCGGGGGATGTCCTGGTTACCGAGCTCACCACCCCGGATTGGGAACCCATGATGAAGGATGCATCCCTCATCATCACCGAGAAGGGGGGGCGGACGTCCCACGCCGCCATTGTGGCTCGGGAATTCGGAATTCCCGCCATCGTAGGGTGCCATGACGCCACCCGGGTTCTCCAGCCCCTCCAGAAGGTGACGGGGTCGTGCGCCCAGGGGGACGTGGCCCAGGTGTTCGAAGGCATCCACCCGTTTCAGGTGGAAAAGGTGGCGCCGGGAGAACTCCCCCCCATCGAGACTCTCATGAAGCTCAACGTGGGCTTCCCCGACCGGGCCCTCCAGGATGCGCTGCTACCTTGCGACGGGGTGGGACTGGCCCGGCTGGAGTTCATCCTCACAGCCCAGGTGGGCATCCATCCCCTGGCTCTTCTGTACTTCGATGAACTCCAGGAGTTCGCCAGGACAGGGGCCTTGGCGTCCATACTGGAGCCCTACAGAGACCGTTTGGAACGGGAAGGCCCGGAGGAAATCCGGAGCCTGGTGGGAGCCGTGGAACGCCGCACTCCGGCCCACACCGATCGACGGCGCTTCTTCGTGGATCAGCTGCGAGACGGGGTAGCGCTCATTTGCGCAGCCTTTCACCCCCGCCCGGTGCTGGTGCGTCTTTCGGATCTGAAATCCAACGAGTACCGCGACCTCCTGGGGGGGAAGATCTTCGAGCCGGAAGAGGAGAACCCCATGATCGCCTGGCGGGGAGCCTCCCGATACACCCACCCACGGTTCCTTCCGGCCTTCCAGATGGAATGCGAGGCCCTCCGGCAGGTGCGGCGGGATCTGGGACTGGACAACCTCCAGATCATGGTGCCTTTCTGCCGCACTCCCCAGGAGGGGAAGGAGGTGGTGCGCCTTCTGGCGGAGGAGGCGCTGGGCCCCCAGGGACCCGGTCCCCATGGTGACGATGGCGTGCCCCTCTTCCTCATGGTGGAGATTCCCTCCAACGTGCTGGAGGGAGAGGCCTTCATCCGGGACATGGCCCTGGCGGGGGCCTCCATCGGCTCCAACGATCTGGTGCAAACGGTGTACGCCGTCTCCCGGGACGATCTGGAAGACTACGCCTACCCGGTGGACGCCCGTTCCCCCGGGGTGCAGACCATGATCCGCAGCGCCATCGACATTTTCACCGGCGCAGGGGTGGAAATGGGGATCTGCGGGCAGGCCCCATCCGACTTCCCCGAGGAGATTCCCCCATTCCTGGTGGAGTGCGGCATTACTTCCATCTCGGTGACGCCCGATACCTTCTACCGGGCCCGAGCGGCGGTGGCGAAGGCGGAGGTTGCGAAGGCCGGGCTGGCGAAGACCGGAGGTGCGAAGGCCGGGGTGGCGAAGGACGGGGTGGCGATGGCGGAGAGAAGGGAGTAACCATCCAGCTTCCGACCCGGCCCGACTTTGAGCCCAGTCCAGCTTCGAATCCAGTCCAGCTTCAAGTCCGGTCCAGCTTTGGGTCTGGCCCGGCTTCGAGCCCGGCGATCCACACTCCCAGGAGGCAGGTCATGACCATCGGCGCTTGCCAGCACACCATCCACCAGCATCAGCATCACCACATCTGGGATCGGGAGCTTCCACCGGTTCTGGAGGTGGACTCCGGCGAGAGCGTGGAATTCGAGACCACCGACGCTTCCGGAGGGCAGTTGAACGCCTCGTCCACCGCGTCGGACCTGGCCAACCTGGACTTCGCCCGGGTGAACCCCGTGAGCGGCCCCGTGTTCGTGAAGGGGGCAGAGCCCGGCGATGTCTTGCAGGTGGAGATCCTGGAACTGGCCATGAGCGGGTGGGGATGGACGGCCCTCATCCCAGGCTTCGGGTTGTTGGCGGATGATTACCCGGATCCCTGGCTGAAGCACTGGGAGCTGACCCCCGGGGCCAAGCGGGCTCCCTTCGCCGACGGGGTGGAGATTCCCCTGGCACCCTTCCCCGGAACCATCGGCGTGGCGCCGCCCACGCCCGGTCCCCACTCCACCGTCCCTCCCCGGGAGTGGGGAGGAAACATGGACACGAAGCACCTCACCGCCGGGACGAAGCTCTACCTGCCCGTAGGAGTGGAGGGCGCGCTTTTCTCCGTGGGAGACACCCACGCGGCCCAGGGGGACGGCGAGGTGTGTGGAACCGCCATCGAGTCGCGAATGGGGATCGCCCTGCGCTTCCGGGTGCGGAAGGATCTGAAGCTGCGCTTCCCAGCGTTCGAGACGTTTGGAGCTGCCCCGGCCGACCAGGCCACCCAGGGGTCGTTCGTCACCACGGGAGTGGGGCCCGACCTCATGGCGGCCGCCCGGGATGCCGTTTCCGGGATGGTGGACCATCTCATGTCTACCGCCCGGCTGGATGCCAACGAGGCCTACGCCCTTTGCTGTGTGGCTGTGGACCTGCGGATCCATGAAGTGGTGGACGTGCCCAACTGGGTGGTGGGGGCGTGGCTACCGCATGGGATCGTGCGGTCGCATCCCAGGTGAACCTCAAGAACTACTTCGTGGTGGGCACCCCCATCCTCCTGGGGGTGGACCTGGTCACGGGTATGGCCCTCCGGGTTCCGGGGCTGGAGGGGTCGGGGCTCCGGTGGGGGTACTACTTCCTGCTGGGGGCCGTGGCCGGCGTGGCGGTGAAGCGCCCGTCAACTGCCCCCTTCCTGGCCATGGGGGAGAGCGTGGTGAATCTCTTCCTGGTGCTTCTGGCCATCCTCCTGCCCATCTGGGACCCCACGCCCATCCTGCAGGGCGGGGAGCCCGCCATCCTAACCGGAAGCCAACTCCTGGGATCGGCGCTGGCGGGGGCGGTGCTGATTCACACATTCTGGCAGAGCCATCGTCAAGTCGTGGGATAATGAGGGCGTTCGGCCGGAGCCCTCGCGGAGGCGCTGGATGATCGGGGCGTTCGGCCGGAGCTTCGCAGGCAAGTGATCTGGCCTGCTACGAGCCCAGTGCCTGGGCGACCTCAGTCACCACCGCCAGGGGTTCGCCCTCCAACCGCTTCCAAGTCACCCGGATCACCCGGAAGCGTGCCGCCGTCAATCGAGAGTCCCGTCGGCGATCCACTTCGAAGGCCTGTGCGGAGCGGTGGAACGCATATCCGTCCACCTCCGCCACCAAGCCGGCGTCACGCCAGAAGAAGTCCACCTCGAACCCCCGCACCACGACATTCGTCTCGGGTATCGGAAGGTTCGCCTGCCGGATCAACTTGAGGAAGCGTCGCTCCGCTTCGGAGCGAGTCAACGCCGTGGAGCTGTCCTGCACCAACCCAGCAAGGTGGCGCGCGCCCGCGCGCTTCCTATATCTCCCCACGAGTGCACGGATCTTCGGTGGGTCGGCCAAGCGCAGCGCCAGTGCCTCCCCCAGGGCCCGTTCCAGGTCTCGCACCGGCACTGCGGAGGCCAGATCGAGCAGAGTACGCTCGGGGGTGGTGATGGGGATGCCCTGGAACGTGGTGGCCTCTCCGGGGGACATGCGGCCACGATGGATCTCGATCCCGGGCGGACGCGCGTGTCCACGACCGATGGTCACATGGACCGGGGGGTTAGCCTTTCCACCCGACTTCGGCATGAACCCCCATAGGACTGCGGCGCTCATATGACTCACGGCCGAGCCGTCGCCGCAGGCCAGCGCCGCAGCCATTTCTCTTCGGTACGGCGCCACAGGCGGCCCCACGCCATAGACCCCTCGGTGGATCCGCTGGAGCCAGCCCGACGCCACTCCCCGGTCGACGAGATGCCTGGGCACGTTGGCCGCTCGAAGCTGCCGGCGGGCCACCACTCCGTGTTGGGCGGTGGCCAGCTCCAAGGCGGGTGCGGTCAACTGCACACGATTCAAGGGTGACGAGACTCCTTGTGCACTTATTCGCTGTAGGAGAGGTCAACTGCACATATAATCTTCAGTCAGATTCTAATTGTCCAGTTGTTCGCTCTATGCGCAGCAAACTGCACACAGAGCTCCGGATGGAACTATCCGTGTGCAGTTGACCGCAGATTTCCCACGCGCTTATCGCGATCTGCCTCCTCACCTCGCCCTCCGCCTCCCTCCCCTACCCATCGATGATTCCCTTCCCAACCTCGGCGGGATGGGACGCCACCCCCAGCAAGACGGAAATGGCAAGCGACCGTATGGGAAGCCGTCTGGTGCGATACGGCATGGTAGTCTCCTGGGGGGAGATCGAAGGTTCCTCCGCAGAAAGCCTATCGGTGAGAACCTTATCGATCCATGGATCTACAATCGGAGGTCCGGGGCAACGTCATCCCTTCTTGTCCGCCGGAAACCCTGCTTCCAGGCCCTCCTACCCCGTGCTTGTCCGCCGGAAACCTCGCTCCTACCTTCGCCCCCGACCAACAGACCGGGGGGGGGCAGGCGCACAGGGGCATCCAGCTCTATTCGCTTCCCGATGTGGACCGGGTGGAAGCGGCCTAGTGGACGGGCTGTAACCGGGTTCCCGAGCCTCCATGAGCCAGTTCCCTTCCCTTTCCCGAAACGGAGTCGGCCCCATGACGTTTCCTTCGCTCCCGTCCCGCCCTGGAACCTCCCCGACGGCCGTCCTTCTGGCCGCCCTGGTGGCCCTGGTGGCTCCGTCTGCGAACCCCCCGAGCCTCCAGGCCCAAGCCGCAGGATCTTCCTTCTCCATGGAGGACTTCTTCCAGTACCGGGGCGTGAATCTCGAGGCGCTGAGCCCTGATGGCACGCAGGCGGTGGTGAGCTACACCGCCATGGCCGACCGCATGGGGGTGGACAGCTACCGTACCGGGGATCCCAGCTACGTGGCCCCGCAGCTGTCCGAACTTCAGATCGTCGACACCCGCACCGGCGAGGCCACGGATCTCTTTCCCGGGAAGCGCCAGCTCCAGCGAGCGGCCTGGTCGCCCGACGGCCGCACCCTGGCCCTGGTGGTCCGGGAGGCCGCCGATGTGGGGGTGGAGGCCGCCGATGTGGGGGTGGAGGCCGCCAATGTGGGGGTGGAGGCCGCCGGTGCGGGGGTGGAGACCCCCTTCCAACTTCTCCTGCGGGATGCCGCATCGGGCGAGATGCGCACCGCCCCCCTTCCCGCAGGCATCGTTCTGGATCCGGGAACCGAACTTCGCTGGCTTCCCGATGGCAGCGGGGTCCTATACGGCGTGCGGGATGAGGGTTGGCCCTCCGAGGTAGAGGCCAGGGTCCGGCATGAGATCCACGGTCCAGTGGTGGTGCGCTCCAGCGAGAATGACTTCCTTTCCTGGGAGGCCATCCGGCGCATGGGGCTGCGACAGTCCGTGGCGCGGTTCGATCCCGCAGCCAACCGGAGTACCGTGGTGGTGGAAGAGGGAGAGCTGGGAGGGTGGGCGCCCATGGGGAAGGGCGACTGGCTGCGCCTGCACCGGGACATCACCCCGAAGACGGACTACCAACGGATCTTCGGGCGGGATGATCGGGTGATGGCCCGGCCCCTCGCCGGGGGGCGGGATGACGAGGTGGAGCTCATCGCGAATGATGGCGGGCTCACCGTGCGTTGGTCCGGCGACGGCACGGCGTGGAGCTTCGCTCGCCAGGACACGCTCTACTTCGGGCAGATGGGGATGGAGGAACTCCGGGTGCTGGCGGCGCCACCCGCGGAGGAGCCGGACGAAGGGACCGGAGAAGCCGATGAGGGCGGGGCGAAAGCGAGCAGGGACGACGATGAGGACGGGAACGCCACGAGGGAGACCTTTTCTCCCGTGCGCCTCAGCCACGACGGGGGCCATCTGGTGGCATCCTCGTCCCGGGGCTTCTGGCTCTTCGATACGGCATCGGGCCGGCGCACCCACTTCCTGGAGGAAGATCCGGACGACGACGAGGCGCCCCGGTGGAGCGTGGCGGAATGGGACCGGTCCGGAGGGCGCATCTACCTCACCCGAGCCGCCCGGAGCCAGTGGGAATGGGGGATCTCCACCTACGACGTGGCCTCCGGGGAGCTCACCGAGCGGATCCGGGATGGCCGGCGGTACTCGGGGCTGGAGCTCTCCCGAGACGGCAGCACGCTCATCCTCACCGTAACCGAGGCCGGTCGCCCCCCGGCGTTGTTTGCCGCAGACCCCGAGGCGACCAATCTCCGACGGCTCTCCCACTCCAACCCCTGGCTTGCGGATCGTGCCCTGGGGGAGATGGAGCTTCTGGAGTACCTGGATGTGGACGGCGAGCGCCTCTTCGGCCTCCTCCACTACCCCCCGGGCTACGAAGCGGGGCGGCCCTACCCCACCGTCTTCATCCTCTACGAGACCTTCTTCGACCCCAACTTCAACACCACGGCAGCCCTTCTCAGCGCCCACGGCTACGTGGTGGTGCAACCCTCGGTGAACCTGGTGGAGGGGTATCCGGGGGAAGCCTGGATCAAGGGGGTCACGGCGGCGGCCAATGAGGTCATCCGCAGGGGGATCGCCGATCCGAAACGGCTGGGGGTTCAGGGGGGGAGCTACGGCGGCTACGCGGTGAACCTCCTGGTGGCCCAGACCCCCCGGTTCGCCGCGGCCATCAACATCTCCGGAAAGGCCAACATGGTGAGCTTCTACTTCGACTCCCCCCGCCTGGCCACCCGGAACATCCATGCGCCGGAACGAAGCCAGGACCGCATCGGCGCCACCCTCTGGGAGCAACCCCAGAAGTACCTGGACCACTCGGCGGTGATGATGGCGGACCGCATCCAAACCCCCCTCCTCCTCCTCACCGGGCAGCAGGACCACAATGTCACGGAGCGCACCACTTCGGAGATGTACTACGCGCTGCGGCGGCTGGGGCGCACGGTGGAGTGGGTGAGCTACATCGATGGGGGACATGGGATGCCCCGAACCCACCAGGGGGAGGCGGAAGACTACCTGAACCGGATCCTGGAGTGGTATGAGCGACACATGAGCGAGGAGGGATCATGAGGAGAGGGGTCGGTGGACGCCGCCGGATGAGGAGGAGAGGATTCCGGCCAGGCCTCATCCTCGTGGCTCTAGCACTCTCGGCGTGTGACTCCGGGGAGCCGGCGGGAGATATGGGTGTCGCCCGGGACACCCTTCCCGGGGGCACGCCCCTTGTGGTGAACCAGGGCGGGGGAATCTGGGGTCCGGAGGAGCGTTGGACCCTGGAGGAGGAGTGGCGGGTGGGTTCGGTGGAGGGGGAGGGGCCCGCCGTCTTCACCTGGCTCAACGACCTGGCGCTGGACGCCCAGGGGACCGCCTACCTGGTGGATGGGAGCACCCGGGAAATCCGGGTTTTCGATCCCCAGGGGGTGTGGATCCGCACCATGGGAGGAGAGGGTGCGGGTCCAGGGGAGTTTCGGAACGTGAACGGCCTGACCTTCGGCCCGGATGGTACCCTCTGGGTCTCGGACCCCGGCAACGGGCGGTACGCTCGCTTTTCCGCCGAAGGAGAATTGCTGGGGACCCACCCCCGAACCCTGGGCTTCTTCAGCATCCCGTGGATGGGGGGAATGACCCGGGACGGAGTGCTCTGGGACCAGGGAATGGTCCCGGGTGAGGGCGCCCCCCAGGGCCGACATGCCCTCCTGCGGCTGGACAGCTCGGCCCAGCCGGTGGACACCTTTCCGGTGCCCATCCGGGAGCCAGAACTCTTCGTCCTGGAAGGCCTCATGACGGTGACGGTGCCCTTCACTCCCACCACGGTCTGGCTCCTCGATCCCGGGGGAGACGTCTGGATAGGGGACAACGATCGGTACCGCATCCATCGCGTGGCCCTTCCCGGTTGGGACACTGTGGCGGCGATGGAGCGCCATTCCCAGCCCCTGGCGGTGACGCCCGAGGCCCAGGAAGCGGCCCTGGAGAACCTGGCCTTCTTTACGGAGCAAGGGGGGCAGGTGGACCTGAGCCGGATCCCCAGCACCATGCCCCACTTCATCCAGCTTGTGCCCGACGACGGAGATCATCTCTGGGTGGTGCCCCCCGGGGCTCTGGGAGGGCGGACCTTCGACACCCTGGACGTCTTCGATCCCGAGGGGGCTTTCCTGGGGACCGTGGCCACCCCGGTGCCCCTGGCCCTCTATCCCAGCCCGGTGATCCAGGGAGATCGCCTGGTGGGGATCACCCTGGACGAGCTGGAGGTCCAGTATCTGGTCAGCCTCCGGATTCGTGGGAGGTAGACCGGCGGCGTTGGGGAGGGACCCCGGAGCCGATAAACTCCACCTACAACGCGCCACCTGGCCAGGTCAGCGCAAATGGAAAAGCCCCCCCCGGCGACGTCGTCGCGGGGGGGGGCCTGACGGGATCCGGGTCAGTCCGCCGACTTCCGAGCGGCTCTTCCGGCCTTCTTCTGCACCTTTCCCGCAGCTTCCTTCACGGTGCCCTTGGCCTGCTGCGAGCGATCACCGGTGAGCTTTCCCGCCGTCTTCTGGACCTTGCCCTTGACTTCCTTCACGGCGCCCTTCACTTCGTGTTCGGCACCCTTCCGTTTCATCTTGGTGTGCTTGTCGGCCATTCTGATACCCTCCAGTCGCGTGTGATCGTGGCTGCCGCAGTCGGCACGATGGTAGCACATGCACGTTTCGTGCCGTGCCACCGGCTGCCCCCGAGCGAGGTAGCTGCCACTTCGGCCTGGATCTTGCTTACTGACCGATGGTAGTTCCGTCCCGCCAGCGATGATTGATCCTCAGCCCGGAGAACCTACCTCTTGACCCAGATGCTCAAGTATTGGCAGCTCATACGCTCCAGCTTCTGGTTCATACCGGGGCTCATGACCAGTGGCGCGGCCATGCTGGCGTTGGGAATGGTCGCCCTCGACCAAGCGAAGTCCGAAGAGTGGCTTGAAAGCGTGGGGTTCGCGTACACGGGCGGTGCGGAGGGGGCGACCACCGTCCTCGGGACCATCGCGGGATCCATGATCACCATCGCCGGCGTCGTCTTTTCCATGACGCTCGTTGCGCTCTCGCTGGCATCGTCCCAGTTGGGTCCACGACTGCTGCGAAACTTCATGCGGGACCAGATCAACCAGGTCGTCCTCGGCACGTTCGTGGCGACGTTCATCTACTGCTTGCTCGTTCTGCGCACCATCCGTCGGGAAGAGGGAGATGTCTTCGTTCCCCATCTGGCGGTCACGCTGGGTGTTGTCCTGGCAGTGGTGAGCGTGGGCGTATTGATCTACTTCATCCACCACATTTCGCTGGCGATCCAGGCCGACCAGATCGTCGCCCGGGTTGGACGGGAGCTGACCGACGGGATCGACGATCTCTTCCCGGATCACCTGGATCCGTCGACCCGCCCATCGAGGTCGGGGGGGGACAACTCGGACATCCCTCCGGACTTCGACTCGGAAGCACGGCCGGTCCTCGCCTCCCGGGACGGCTACGTGCAATCCGTCGACATCGAGGCGCTCCGGAAACTGGCGACCGAGAAGGATGTCGTCTTCCGCGTGGAGCGCGCGCCCGGCACCTATGTCGTCGAGCATCGCCCCCTTACCTATGTGTGGCCCGCAGTCAGGGTGACCGAAGAGCTCGCCCGTCGGGTGAACTCCACTTTCGTCCTGGGGAGTTCACGGACGCCTGGACAGGACCTCCAGTTCTCGGTGGATCAGCTCGTCGAGATTGCGGTGCGCGCTCTCTCCCCCGGTGTGAATGACCCGTTCACGGCGGTGAGGTGCGTGGATCGCCTGGGGTCGGCCTTGTGCCGCCTGGCGCAACGTGAGATCCCCTCGCCCCACCACTACGACGCACATCACCGACTCCGGGTGATCCACCCCCCCGAGACGTTCCCAGCCGTCCTCGACACCGCGTTCAATCAGATACGCCAGAATGCGGCATCGAACGCGGCGGTCCTGATCCGGCTCCTGGAGACCCTCGCGGTGGTGGCGACATTCGTGGAGCGGGCGGAGGACCGAGAGGCACTTCGTCGCCACGCCAAGACAATGGCCCGGGTAGCCGAGAGAGGGTTGACCGAAGAGGAGGATCTCAGCGCGGTAAACCAGCGACACGCGGCGGTGATGGAAGTGCTTGACCGGCCAACCGAGGAGAACGCCCATCTGCGTCTACGACACGGCCAACCTGCTGCTACGCCATAGACTTGATCGCATGTCTGAAGGCCTTCGCGATCCTGCTTC
>JBBDRI010000024.1:0-135552 GCA_040905545.1 Gemmatimonadota bacterium
TAACGTATCGGGGCTTTCGAACTTGCCGCCACTGACGCCATTTACGCCAGCGCAATCGAGTTGCGGCAAGTTGGAGCGGAGCGGCGCCTCGGGCGCCGCGAAGTCGGAAGCCCTCTTGTTAACCGAGTCTGCGGCGGCGCTTTCGTGACCGAGGCCCACGGCGAGGCGAACCGCGCCCGCACCCGAGAGGAGTGCGAACCCACCGCCCGCGTCCCGCAGCTCACCCCGGAACCAGAGAGGGATCTCCTCCCCCAGATGAAGCAAACACGGGGGAAGGGAAGGGTGGTAACAAATGGTCACCTCCGGGGGGGGCGGGGGTGGTTCAGCTCAGCGTCCTGGAAGGAGCCAGAGGGCGGATCGAATCGCCCACGTCACGTCACGATCACATTCTCATTCCAAGCCGCAGTTCCGGTTAACGTATCGGGGCTTCCGAACTTGCCGCCACTGACGCCATTTACGCCAGCGCAATCGAGTTGCGGCAAGTTGGAGCGGAGCGGCGCCTCGGGCGCCGCGAAGTCGGAAGCCCTCTTGTTAACCGAGTCTGCGGCGGCGCTTTCGTGACCGAGGCCCACGGCGAGGCGAACCGCGCCCGCACCCGAGAGGAGTGCGAACCCACCGCCCGCGTCCCGCAGCTCACCCCGGAACCAGAGAGGGATCTCCTCCCCCAGATGAAGCAAACACGGGGGAAGGGAAGGGTGGTAACAAATGGTCACCTCCGGGGGGGGCGGGGGTGGTTCAGCTCAGCGTCCTGGAAGGAGCCAGAGGGCGGATCGAATCGCCCACGTCACGTCACGATCACATCCTCATTCCAAGCCGCAGTTCCGGTTAACTCGCACTTCCCGAAGTCATTTCGGTTGAGGGGGCAGCAGGGAGTGAAATGCGAGGCGATTTCGGTTGAGCCTACTCGTTTGTTCTTAACGAACTCCAGTCAAGCAACCCATACACTCCGTCTCCTCCCGTCCAACTTTCGCCCCGCCCATCCCCCAGCCAGTGTGCGTCTCGCCATCCGTTCTCGCCAGTCCTTTGTCCGTTGGCCTGAAGGACCTGGACCCGCCCCGACCCGCCCACCCGGCGTCAACCCCCTCGCTCGGCCCCACTCTCCCAGCCCCACCCTCCAGGCTCCAGCCCCCATTCCCGCCCACCCCGCTACAACTCGTCCAGCGGACTCCTGATCTTGCCCAACTCCCTCGTACTCACGTGGGTGTAGATCTGAGTGGTGCGAGGACTGGCGTGGCCCAGCAGCTCCTGGATGAAGCGGAGATCCGTGCCCCCTTCCAGCAGGTGCGTGGCGAAGGAATGGCGCAGCACATGGGGAGTCACCTTCTTGGTGATCTTCGCCTTTTGCCCGGCGTGGGCCACGATGTGCTGCACCGTCCGGGTGGTGATGTGCCGGCCGGGTCGCTTGCCGGCAAAGAGCCATGGTCCGTCTTCCGGATGGTATCCCAGGGCGGCTACCGCTTCCTGAGCCCGGCTGGAAAGGAGGGTGTACCGATCTTTCCTACCCTTTCCACCTCGAACCCGCATGAGCCCCCGGTCGTGATCCAGATCCTCAGGTCGGAGCCGCACGACCTCTCCCACCCGCAGCCCCCCTGCATAGAGAAGCATCACCAGGGCTCGATGCTTCCGATTTCTCATGGCTCGCAATAGGCGTCCCACCTCTTCACGGCTCAGCACATGGGGCAGCGACCGTCCCTTGTGAGGGCGGGGGAGATCCATCACCACCCGGGGGCGGCCCAGCACCTCCCGGAACAGAATCTGGATGGCACTCACCGTCTGATTCTGCGTGGATCCGGAGATCTCATCCACCTCCAACCGTTGTAAGAGGTAGTCCCGAACATCCTGGGGGGTAATGGCTTGCGGTGGCTTGCCCATGGCCTGCATGGCCTGCAGGAAACGGCGCGCGTGTCCCACATATACCTTCCGGGTCTTGGGACTGTAGCCATGGAGCACCAGGAACCTTCGGACGCCTTCCACGGCCTGAGGTGGGGCAGGGAGGGGCTCGATGATCTCTGCCCCTTGAACCCGAGCTTGGTCTGCTGCAGGCCCTATCCGGGATAGCGCCTGTCGGCTGGCTTCCGTATCCGGGATCCGCCATAACCGTTTTCCCGGGTCCCACCGAGCCCCCGGGATCCGCTTCAGCTGACCCACCAACTCTGCCTTGAAGGGCACCGCCATCACGGAGAGGCGCCCCTTGGAACGGCCGATGGCCAGCCCCGGGACGTGGGGCAGGGGAGGGGCCGGGGGCCTGGGCTGGGCAGGATGGGTGGAATCGCGAGGCATCTCTCATGCGTGGCACGCCAGCCGGGGCCTTGCCATGGACGATTGGGCCTCCCCTGGACACGGCAGCCGAATGTTGCTTCCCGACAGGGCGAGTCGCATTCTCCCTCCTCACCTCACTTCGCCCCCATCCAACTGTGGCCCATGTTCCTTCGCACCCATCCCACTGCGGCCCATGCCGTCGAACTGGATCCCCGGTGGGACCCCCTACAGGACCACCCCCGTTTTCAAGCCCTGTTGGAGAATGAAGGAACATGACGAGAACCGTGACGCGGATGCCCGCTATCCTCAGCATCCTGGCCTTGACCGCTTGCAGCGTTCCCGATCTCCCCTGGCTGGGCGGTGGCGACACCGACGCGGATCCGGCCACCGACCTGGCGGCGCTGGGCCCGGGCCCGGTTCTGGATCACCCCACCGCACTTGCCCTCATGGCCATGCCGTTGGCCTGTCTCAGCCGACCCCACGATCGTCCCAGCCGCACGGGATACATCTGGGACGCCACCCCCGCCATGCGAGTGGATTACCACGAAACCCGGGCATTCTACGGCTGTTACGATTGGCATTCTGCGGTGAACTCCGCCTGGACCCTGGCGGCCCTGGTGCGGCGATTCCCCGAAGGACCCGTGTCCCGCCTGGCGTTGGAGAAGTTGGGCGAGCACCTGCAGGAGTCGCAACTGCAGGGGGAGGGGGAGTACTTCGAAGAGAATCCCACCTTCGAGCGCCCCTACGGATGGGCGTGGTTCCTGGCTCTCCACGCCGAACTCACCCGCCTGTCGCCCACCGTCCCCCAGGCAGTGGAGTGGGTGGAGCGTAGCGACTCCCTGGCAGACCGCTTTGCCCGGGGGCTGGAGGGGTACTTTCTCCGGCTGGACTATCCCAACCGTGTAGGCACGCATGCCAACACGGCATACTCCATGGATCTGGCCCTGGACTACGCCCGGACCGTCGCCGACACGGCGCTGGACAACGCCATCACTTCCCAGGCCCGGATGCTCTATGGCGCCGATCGAGCCTGCCCCTTGGCCTACGAGCCGTCCGCCTCGGATTTCTTGTCCCCCTGCCTGGAAACGGCCAAGCTCATGGGTGTGGTCTTGCCCCGGGAGGCGTTCCTGAACTGGTTGAACGAGTTTCTCCCGGCCGCCACGGACAGCATGGGGCCACTGGCCCAGCCCATCCGGATCGCGGATGAACCCGAGGGAGAGGAGTTGGACGATGGTCTCCGGGGAGCCAAGTCCCACCTCATCGGGCTGGCCTTCGCCCGAGCCGAGGCTCTGGATCGCATCGCGGCGCTGCTCCCGTCCGACGATCCCAGGAGACCTCGGTACCGGCAGTTGTCCCGGGCCAACGCGGCTTGGGGAATGGAGTCGCTATTCGAGGCGGATTACCTGGGCACCCACTGGATTGGCACCTTCGCCACCCGCTACCTCCTATCCCTGGCAGCCACTACCGCGCCCCCCACGCCGCCTCCGACGGACAGTGCCCGGCAGGATTCCACGGGGTCAGCGTTACCGGAGCCTGGCGGTGCCTGACTTGAGATCCGGACCGGGAAGACGTAACCTCGTAGGCTAAGGTCGTTCATTCGGATTCGCCCCCAAATTTTTTCAGGGAGCAGAACCATGGAACAGCAGCCAGGTCAAACCCCGCCGGGAAACCCCTCCACTCCGCCCCCCCCACCGCCTCCTCCACCCAGCGGTGGGAGCGCCGGCGGAGGTAATGGTGTGGGTGGCCTCGCTCCCAACGTGGCTGGGGCGCTGGCCTATCTCCTTGGCCCCGTCACCGGGATCCTGTTCCTGGTTCTGGAGAAAGAGAACCGGTTCGTGCGCTTCCACGCGGCCCAGTCCACGGGCCTGAGCGTGGCCTGGATTGTGTTCTGGATCATCACCTCGGTGCTGTCGGCGGCCCTCTCGGTGGTGCCGGTGGTGGGCTTCCTGGTTTCCATCCTCATGCTCTTCGTTTCCCTCATCCTGGGGTTGGGTGGGCTGGTGCTCTGGCTCTACCTCATGTACCAGGCGTTCAACGGGAACGAGTGGGAGATTCCCTACATCGGCGAGCAGTCCCGGAAGATTCTTCTGGGAGGCTGAACCGATCCTGAGGCACGCGGAAGGGTCCGGTCCCCGGGGGTCATCCCAGGGGCTGGACCCTTCCGCGATTCCAGAGCTTGTCCAACTCACCGCCCAGAATCACCGTGGAGCCCACGGCTACAATGACGCTCCACTGCTCCCACCCAAGGGGCACCGTGCGGAACACGGTCTGCAGGGGGGCCCAGTAGAGCACGGCCAACTGGGCCGCAAGGGCGCCCGCAAGACTCACGAACAGGAATCGGTTGGAGAAGGGGTTTATTCGGAAGATGGATCGATCCAGCGAGCGGCAGTTGAATACGTGGAAGAACTGGAACACCACCATCTGGGTCATGGCCACGGTTCGGGCCTCATCCACGTTGCTCATCCCGTTCAAGGTCCACCAGAAGGTGGCAAGGGTGCCTGCGGCCAGCACCAGGCCCACTCCTCCCAGGCGCTCCATCAGGCGCCAGGGAAGGATACCTTCCCGTCTTGGGCGCGGTTTCCGATCCAGTAACCCGGGTTCTCCGGGCTCCACGGCCAGTGCCACATCCTGGAGGCCGTTGGTCACCAGGTTGATCCAGAGGATCTGCGCCGCCACGAAGGGTAAGGGCCATCCGGCGGCCAGGGCCACCAAAATGGTTATGACCTCCCCCACCGCCGTGGACAGGAGGAAGAAGGTGACCTTCCGCACGTTGGCGAAGACCACACGACCTTCTTCCACGGCTCCACGGATGGTGGCGAAGTTGTCGTCCTGAAGCACCATGTCGGAGGCTTCTCGCGCCACGTCCGTGCCCGTGATGCCCATGGCGATCCCCAGGTGCGCGGCCCGCAGGGCCGGGGCGTCGTTCACACCGTCGCCCGTGACGGCCACCACCTCGCCCACCGCTCGCAGGCGTTGAACGATGCGGAGTTTGTGTTCCGGGGCCACCCGGGCGAACACCTGGACGCCCTGCTTCAGCATGGCGTCCAGTTGGGCATCTGACAGGCCATCCATCTCTTTCCCCTCCACCGCCGGCTGGTCCGGCCCTCCAAGGCCCAGTTGGGCACCGATGGCCCGTGCGGTGTGCAGATGGTCTCCGGTAATCATGATGATCCGGATGCCGGCTCTCGTTAGATGGGCCACTGCGTCTACGGCTTCGGGACGCACAGGGTCTTCCATCCCCTGCAGCCCACAGAGCACCATTCCCTGGAGGACCTCGTTGGGGTGGTCGAAGCTCTCCTTGTCGGTGTCGCAGTAGGCCATGGCCAGCACCCGGAGCCCCTCTCCCGCCAGGACCTCACTCGCGGTGCGGATCTCGTCGACGCCTTGTGGGCTGTCCGCCAGCGGGCGTGGACCCTCTGGAGTGAGGATGTGGGTGCAGCGGGCCAGAACAGCCTCGGGCGCTCCCTTCATGTAGATGCGATTGACGGCTTGGGGGGAGCCATGCCGGGGGCTTTCCTGCGAGCCAGGACGCTTCACCAGAGTGGCCATGAACTGGAGTTCTGGCTCGAAGGGGAGGAGCGCCACTTCAGGGGCTTCCCCGCGGACTTCGTGCGGCGCCATGCCAGCCTTTGCTGAGGCCACCAGCAGCGCCACCTCCGTGGGGTCTCCCAGGGGCTCCCCTTCAGCTCCCACCATACGGGGGTCGGCCTCGCTGGCCAGAACTCCAGCCCTGAGGGTCTCCCAAAGCGGCGCATGACGAGGGTCCCCGTTGGATTCCGATGGAATGGGAGAGGTGCCCGGCTCCACTTCCCCCGCAGGAGCCGCCGGGATGAATTCCCCTTCCGTCCCGTAGCCACCACCTGTAACCCTGTATCTCTGGCCTGCCGTCCAGACGGACCTCACCGTCATCTCGTTTCGGGTCAGGGTTCCCGTCTTGTCCGAGGCGATGACCGTGGTACTCCCCAACGTCTCCACCGCCGGTAGCTTCCGGATGATGGCTTTCCGGCCGGCCATCCGCCGAACGCCCACGGCCAGCGTCACCGTGAGCACCACCGGAAGACCTTCGGGCACCGCGGACACGGCCATGGCCACAGCGGTCATGAAGATCTCTGTGGTGGTGAGACCCTGAATGTACCCCAGGATGGCGGCCATCCCGGCCAACCCCACCAAGGCCAGCCCCACCTTCCCCCCGAAGTCGCGCACATTCTCCTGTAGGGGCGTCTGGGTGAAGGCGGCCTCGTGGACGGCCTCGGCAATGCGGCCCACTTCGGTGTGGGATCCGGTCCGCACCACCATGCCCCGGCCTCTGCCCCGGGAGACCACGGTGCCGGCGAATGCCAGGTTCACCTGATCCCCGGCAACCGGGGTTCCCTCCACGACCTCGTCAGGTGCCTTCCGCACAGGGACGGACTCACCCGTGAGAGCCGATTCGTCCACTTCCAGCCCCACCGACTTTATGAGGCGGAGGTCAGCCGGGATCCGAGCACCGGAGGTGAGGAGCACCACATCTCCGGGAACCAACTCGGCGGTGGGAAGCTGGCGCGGCCTTCCGTCTCGTAACACCTCGGCCCGAGGAGCGCCCAGCTGGGCCAGGGCCAGCATGGCCTGTTGCGCCCGAAACTCCTGAACGAATCCGATAACGGCGTTCAGGATCACCACAGCCAGGATCACCCCTGCATCCAGGTAGTCCTGGATGGCCAGCGTCACCACCACCGCTACCAGGAGGATATAGATGAGGGGGTCTTTGAACTGGTGAAGCACGAGTTGCCACCACCGCTCCCCCTCGTGCGTCCTTACGATGTTGGGGCCGTAGTGGTCCAGGCGTCGTGACGCTTCCTCCTCCGAGAGCCCGGTGGGGACCGAGTCCAGGAGTTCAGCCACAGCCTCCGGTTGGAGGCCCCACCATGGATGGTTCTGGACCTGAGTCCTGGAATCAGCACGGCTTTCCATCACGGACGAGACTCTTGGATCACCGGCTCACCGAAACAGGAAGATGAAGAGGAAGATGAACAGCGCCAGCGCTATGGCGAAGGCATACCCCCACCTCTGAACCTGTCGGTAGACAGGGTGGTCCTTCGGGTCGGATGACCCAGCCCGGAGGAAGAACTCCGGCGGAAGATCCGGGTGGGTGGCCGGGGAGACTTCGGAAGGTGCTTGCCCGGAGACCCGACGGTGGCCGGCCTGAAGGTCGTCCGCATCGAAGCCGCTGGCCTCCTGCTGGGCTGCTTCTCTGCGCCTGGCCAACTCCCGGGCGGCCTCCTGCCGCTTCGCCTCCGCCAGTGCGTGGGTCAGGGCAAGCCTCAACTCCGTGGGCACGGAAGCCACGGAGTCATACTCCACCCCATTGATGACGAGGCGCCGGATCTCCGTCACCGCGAGCGCACCATCACCGCGCCCGGGCCAGCTCGGTCTCGGCTGCGATGAACCCGAAGGCGGGCCACTCCTCTCCCTCCACGATCTCTCGGAAGAGGGCATGAGCCCGGGCCGTGTCACCTTCCACCAGGTGCCAGTTCCCGACTCCGTATCCCATGGTCTGAAGCTGGTTCCCGCTGAGTAGGGAGCGATCCAGGATCTCTTCTTCGGTTCGCAGGCCCTTGTAGAAGAGGAGGGCCTGGTAGTACGAAAGGTTGTCGCTCACATCCATACCTTCGGTGACGCTTTCCAGCAGCTGTGCGGCCTCTTCGTGGTGCCCTGATCGCCTCTGGGCCCGATAGAGCCAGTCCGTGATGGCCACCCGCGTGTCGTCGTCCACGGCCAGGCTCATGCAGCTGCGGTACCCCTCCCCCAGCTCGCCCGACGCCTCCAGTTCCAGAAGCGCAGGCGTCGTGGCATGCCGGAAGCACCGGCGATACTCCCGGGCCGCCCCATCGAAGTCACCCGCCAGGTATCGGGCCAGTCCCAGATGGTAGAGGATGTCGAAACTCAGGGAGTCCAGCGCCGCCGCCCGCTCCAGGTCTGCCACGGCGTCCACGAACCGTCGAGTGGAGATGTAGCGGTGTCCCCGATGGCGAAACACCCAGGGATTCTCGGGTGCCAGTTGGGCGGCGCGGTCATACATGGCGATGGCATCGTTGTACTGCCACACACCGGCTCGAGCGATGCCGGCGGCGATGAGGAGGTCCACGTTGTCGGGATCTTCCGCCAGGGCGGCGTCGGCGGCCAGGATCCGGCCCTGGGTCTCGGTCTGGGAATGGAGTTCCCGTCCCAGGGGAGACACCAGCTCCAGCGATCCATCCCCGCCGGCCTCCGGTGCGGGGACGTCCGAGCCTCCACAGCCCAGGAGCCCGAAAGGGAGCACGACCAGGAAAGCGAAGGCAACATTGACCCTCCGTGGGAACTGGCGTTTCTCCGGCATTTTCGTTCTCCTTGAAGGTATGAGTCTACGACCACTTGCCCCTTCCCATCTGGAACAACCCGGAACGAGGTCCACGCCCGGAGCCCTCCCATGGGTGCATCGCGACAACATGGGCCTTCTGGTTGATCTATACCAGCTTACCATGCTCCAGGCGTATCACACCCAGGGCATGTTCCAACCCGCCACCTTCACCCTGTTCTGCCGCCGGCTGCCTGAGAGCCGCAACTTTCTTCTGGCCTGCGGCCTGGACGATGTCCTGAGCTATCTGGAAGGGCTCCACTTCCCCCTGGAGGCTGTGACCTACCTGGAGGGATTGGGCGGTTTCACGTCGGAGTTCCTGGAGTGGTTGTCGGCTTTCCGGTTCTCGGGCCGCGTGCGAGCGGTGCCCGAGGGGACGCCGGTATTCCGCGACGAGCCCATCCTGGAGATCGAGGCTCCTCTGCCGGAGGCCCAGGTGGTGGAGACCTTCGTCATGAACCAGATCCACCTCCAGACCGTTCTGGCCAGCAAGGCAGTCCGGGTGAAGCTGGCTGCGGGAGATCGGGCGGTAGTGGATTTTGGGATTCGCCGGATGCATGGGGCCGATGCGGCCCTGAAATCTGCCCGGGCCTATCACATTGGAGGCCTGGATGCCACCAGCAACGTGCTGGCGGGGCAGGTCTACGGGGTGCGGGTAACGGGCACCATGGCCCATTCGTATATCCAGGCCCATGACGATGAACTGGAGGCCTTCCGGGAGTTCGCACGAAGCTTCCCCGAGACCACACTTCTGGTGGATAGCTATGATACCCTGGAAGGGGTTCGGAACGTGGTCCGCCTGGCCGGAGAATTGGGATCGGATTTCCGCGTCAGAGCCATCCGCCTGGATTCCGGGGATCTGGGGGAGTTGGCCCGGGGCAGCCGGCGGATCCTTGATGAAGGAGGGCTCCAGAGCGTGAAGATCTTTGCCTCCGGTGGGCTGGATGAGTGGTCCGTGCGAGAGCTGGGGCGAAACGATGCGCCCATTCAAGGGTTTGGAGTGGGCACGGGCATGGGGGTTTCCAGAGATGCTCCTTCACTGGATCTGGCCTACAAGCTGGTGGAGTACGCCGGCGAAGGGCGACTCAAGCTTTCACCCGGCAAGCCCATTCTCCCGGGCGCCAAGCAGATCTTCCGGCAGGTGGAGGGGGGCCAGGCGGTCCGGGATATCATCGGGCGGGAACATGAACGTCTGCCGGGCCGACCCCTCATGAAGGTGGTGATGGAGAATGGCGTGCGATTGTCGGCGGACACCGGGAACGCAGGGGACGAAAGCGACCCCTCCAGCCAGGTGGCTCCCGCCCTGGAGGCCGCCCGGGCGATGGCTGCCCGGGAGATGGCGCTCCTCCCTCCCCGACTCCTGGAGTTGGAGGCGGCTGATCCGCCATATGTGGTGGAAATCAGCCATGAACTCGAAGCGTACCAGAAGACTGTCACACGGCAGGTGAAGTCATGACAGACGCGAACCGCACAGACGAGTACCGCGCAGACCAGTACCGCGCAGACCGGGATATGGACACTCTCCACCCCGGCAACACGGCCCTTCTCCTGGTGGACATTCAGCCCGATTTCCTCCCGGGCGGAGCCCTGGAGGTGGGAGACGGCGATGCCATCCTCCAGCCTGTGACCCGGCTCATGGAAAGCGGCCGTTTTCCCTTGCAGGTAGCCACGCAAGACTGGCATCCGGCAGGACATGTCTCCTTTTCCTCGGTCCATTCGGGCAAGGATCCCTTCGCTACCATGGAGCTCCATGGCCATGAGCAGGTGCTCTGGCCGGACCACTGCGTTCAGGGCACCCCCGGGGCGGAGCTGGATCCTCGCCTCCCCTGGCAGCGGGTTTCCGCCGTGATCCGGAAGGGGATGGACCCCCAGGTGGATTCCTACTCGGGGTTTCGGAACAACTGGGACGCCCAGGGCCGGCGGCCCACTACCGGCCTGGCGGGTTTCCTGAAGGAGCGGGGTGTGGATACGGTGGTGGTGTGTGGCCTGGCGCGGGATTACTGCGTACAGTGGACGGCGCAGGATGCGGCGGAGGCCGGCTTTCGCACGATCCTTCTCTGGGATCTCACCCGGGCGGTGGACCCTGGCAGCGACGACGCTGTGAGAGAGGCTCTGGAGGAGCGGGGAGTGGAGGTGGTTTCAGCGTGGGCCGGATGAAGGAAAACCTCGGCGAGTCCGTATTCTCATGGAGACCCACGAAGCCAACCACGAAGGGCTTGGCACGTGTTGAACCCGGGAGATAACCCGGGGTAGTGCTTGAAGCCACCTGTATCGGAGAGCTTCCCATGCGTAGGATCTTCACCACACCCGGGGCCATCGGTCTCCTCCTCCTCTTGCTTGTGCCCGCTGGGATGACGGTGGGTGACATCCGAGCCCAGACGGCGCGGAGCGGGGAGGTGGTCTACCGGGTGCCTGTGGAAGGCGTTATCGAATTGGGGCTGGCTCCCTTCATCGAGCGCAGCATCCGCGAAGCCCAGGCCCAGGGAGGAGCCGCCCTCATCCTGGACATCGACACCCCCGGGGGTCGGGTGGATGCCGCTGAGCGCATCACCGACGCGGTGAACGAGGCCACCATTCCCGTATACGCCTACGTGAATCGCAGGGCGTATTCCGCCGGCGCCATGATCGCGCTGTCGGCCGATGACATCTTCATGCGTCCGGGCTCCGTCATGGGTGCGGCCACGCCCGTTGGGGGTACCGGGGAGAAGGCCCCTGAAAAGATCGTGTCGGCCATGCGAAGCGCCATGCGGTCGCTGGCCGAGGCCCGGGGCCTGGATCCGGCGGTGGCGGAGGCCATGGTAGACGAAGATCTGGAGATCGAAGGGGTGGTGGAGGCAGGTAAGCTACTCACCCTCACCACCGAGGAGGCCGCTGGGCTGGGGTTCGCCCAGTCGGTGGAGGGGTGGGAAGCCCTCCTCACCGAGGTAGGTCTCTCCGGTGCCTCGGTCATGGATATGGAGGTGAATTGGGCCGAGCGCGTGGTGCGCTTCTTCTCCCATCCCGTGGTGGCCCCCTTCCTCCTTTCCCTTGGTTTCCTGGGCCTCATCGTGGAGATCAAGACCGCGGGCTTCGGGTTGGCCGGCGGAGCCGGGCTGCTCTCGCTGGCGCTCTTCTTCGGCTCCCACCTTATCGTGGGACTGGCCGGCATGGAGGCCCTCCTCATCTTCGGCGCGGGAGTCGTGCTGCTGGGTCTGGAGCTTTTCCTCTTCCCGGGATTCGGGATCTTCGGCGCCCTGGGCGGCCTGGCGCTCCTTTCGGGACTCTTCCTGAGTATGCTGGGAGGACTGCCCACCGCCACCGACTACACCCGGGCCGGGAGCGTCCTCACCACGAGTCTGCTCCTGGTCATGGTGAGCACCTGGTTCCTCATTCGGAGTTTGCCCACGAATCGGCGCCTCGTGCGGGCGGGGATCTTCCTGGGGGAGGCAACAGGGAGCGACACCGGTTACGTTTCCGCTGTTCGACGTGCCGACCTCTTGGACAAGGAAGGCGTGGCGGCCACCGACCTCCGACCGGCGGGTACCGGCGTCTTTGGCGACGAGCGGATCGATGTGGTATCCGATTCGGAATGGGTCTCTGCGGGTACCCCCATCCGGATCATCTCGTCGGAAGGGTATCGACACGTGGTCCGAGCCATTACCGAGTGATGCACTCCTTGCCGGATCTCGGTCCCTACTGTTTGATCATCTACCGAAGCAGAAGGGTTTTTGAGTCCATAACTTCATTCCGCACCCCTCTCACGGAGCGACATCTTCATGACGCCTGATGAATTCGTCTTCAGCGCCAGCGGCGTAGCGCTGATCATCACCGTACTTCTGGTCTTCATTCTCATGTGGGCCATCCCGCTTCGCCTGTGGGTGGAGGCCATCTCTGCCGGCGCCCGGGTGGGGATCGGCTACCTCATCGGAATGCGCCTCCGGAAGGTGAACCCGCCCGCCGTGGTCCGGCCCCTCATCTGGGCCACCAAGGCCGGGTTGGATCTGAATGTGGGCGACCTGGAAGCCCACTACCTGGCCGGTGGCGCCGTGGATCGGGTGGTCCGGGCCCTCATTTCCGCCGACAAGGCGAACATCGATCTGTCGTTCCAACAGGCGGCGGCCATCGATCTGGCGGGCCGTGACGTCTTCGAGGCGGTGCAGGTGTCTGTGAATCCCAAGGTCATCGCCACCCCTCGGGTGGCCGCCATGGCCCGCGACGGGATCCAGCTCATCGCCATCGCCCGGGTGACGGTGCGGGCCAACATCAACAGGCTGGTGGGTGGTGCCGGTGAGGAGACCATCCTGGCCCGGGTGGGAGAGGGAATCGTGTCGTCCATCGGTTCGTCCGACTCCCACAAGGCGGTGCTGGAGAACCCCGACTCCATCTCCAAGACGGTGCTGGCCCGGGGGCTGGACTCCGGCACTGCGTTCGAAATCCTCTCCATCGATATCGCCGATGTGGATGTGGGGAAGAACATCGGTGCCGAACTCCAGACGGATCAGGCCGAGGCCGACAAGCGGGTGGCCCAGGCTCGGGCCGAGGAGCGCCGGGCTATGGCCGTGGCCCTGGAGCAGGAGAACCGGGCCAAGGTCCAGGAAATGCGGGCTCGCCTGGTGGATGCCGAGGCTCAAGTGCCTCTGGCCATCGCCGATGCCTTCAAGAGTGGGAACCTGGGGGTCATGGATTACATGAAGTACCGAAACATCCAGTCGGACACCTCCATGAGGGACTCCATCGCCGGCACTGGCGACGATCCCACCCCCGGTGGCAAGGCGGGACAGTAATCCATGGAAGACGGCCTGCTTCAGCTTCTCTTCTTCGCCTTCATCATCGTGGCATCCATGGTGGATGCGGCCACGCGCAACAAGAAGAAGAAGGAACGGATGGAGCAGATGGAGCGGGAAGAAGCCTCGGAAGCGGGCGGGGAGGGGGGCGTGGCCGCTCCTCCCCGCCGCACCCCAGATCGCAGGCCCCAGGGAGCCGAGGCCTCGGGAGAGGATACGGCCGATTCCATGCTTCCCGACGACCTTTGGTCCATCCTCACGGGCCAGGACCCCTCCACCCGGCGGAGATCAACCTCGTCCGGAGAGGGAGGGGCGTCCCGGGGGGCGTCCGGGCAGGAAGCCGGTGGCCCGGGCCGGGAGGGAGCTCCCGATTCTCCGGTGCCTGGGTGGAGTCGGAGCGACCCTGATCCCCTGGAGCGGCCCCACATTCCCATGCCGGTGCCCTCCGACCGCATAAGCAAGTACGGTCCTCCTGGAGGAGAGGGGCTGACACCGCAGCGGCAAACCGGGAGTCCAGACGACCCGGAACACGGGGCTGAGGAAGTCCAGTCGGGCGCCTCGGATGACACCCGACGTTCCAGCCGCTGGATGTCGGGCCTGGAAGAGCGGGAGACCCGAGATCCTGCCGGATCGGAAGGGTGGTCGGCGGGTTCGGAACGGGCCACTTCGTCGGAGCGTTGGTCAGGGGGCGTCGCCGGTCGGCCCGAGGTGGTGGAACTCTCCCTGGAAGAGCCCTGGGCATACATGGAAGACATCACCGCCGGCGAGATCGGCGAGGGTGTCGGGGGTCTGGGCACTGGCTTGGGTGACAGCGGGCCCGCCGCCACTCCGGGCGGTCCAGCGAGAGTCCAGGTTCGAGGCCGGAAGGGGGCATCTCCATACACTCGCCTCCTCACCCAGGGGCGGGAGGAAGCCCTGCGGGAGGCCATCGTGCTCCGGGAGGTGCTGGGCGAGCCCGTAGGCTGGCGAGACGGTTCGGATATTCCCGGTCTGAAATAGCCTGCGCTACATCTCTCCTGCGCTACATCTCTCCCTTGGCCAGCTTCCTCAGCACCGTGTGGAGAATCCCTCCGTTCAGGTAGTACTCCACATCCACATCTGAGTCCAGACGGGCCACGGTCTCGAATTCCGCGGTGGAACCGTCGTCTCGGGTGGCCGTCACCTTCACGGTGGAGTGGGGCCCCAGACCGCTTGCAATTCCCGTGAGGGCGAAGGTTTCCGAACCATCCAGCCCCAAGGCACTGGCCGACTCGCCCTCCCGGAACTGCAGGGGCAGCACACCCATCCCCACCAGGTTGGAGCGATGGATCCGCTCGTAGGAAGTGGCGATGACCGCCTTCACTCCCAGCAGGCCGGTACCCTTGGCCGCCCAATCCCGGGAGCTGCCGGCCCCGTACTCCACGCCTGCCAGAACCACCAGTGGCGTGCCCTCCTCCTGATAGCGCATGGCCGCGTCGTAGATGGGCATCTCCTCGCCGGAGGGTAAGTGGCGGGTGTACCCGCCCTCCTTCTCGTCCAGCATGAGGTTCCGAATTCGGACATTTCCGAAGGTGCCCCGCATCATCACCTCGTGATTCCCCCGCCGGGCCCCGAAGGTGTTGAACTCCCATGGCTTCACGCCATGCTCCTGGAGGTAGCGGCCGGCGGGCTCATCCTTGGGGATGGCTCCCGCAGGCGAGATGTGGTCGGTGGTGACCATGTCGCCCAGTAGCGCCAGAACCCGGGCCCCCTGGATGTCTTGGGGTGCCGGGATGTCCAGGCCCATTCCTTCGAAGAAGGGGGGGTTCTGCACGTAGGTGGAATTGGCATCCCACTCGTACGTGTTCCCCTCCTCCGGAAGGGGAAGGGCTTTCCAGAGGTCATCCCCCTCGAACACTTCGCCGTAGCGGTGGTGGAACATCTCGGGCTTCAGCGAAGCACCCACCGTATCGCGGATCTCTTCGGCAGTGGGCCAGATGTCTGCCAGGAAGACGGGCTTTCCGTCCTCGCCGTGGCCCAGCGGCTCGTTGTACAGGTCCACATCGATGCGGCCGGCCAGGGAGAACGCCACCACCAGCATGGGCGAGGCCAGATAGTTGGCTCGCACCAGCGGGTGGATCCGGGCTTCGAAATTCCGATTCCCCGAAAGCACCGCCGACACCACCAGGCCGTGATCCTTCACCGCTTGCGCGATAGGCTCGGCCAGGGGGCCGGAGTTCCCGATGCATGTGGTACAGCCGTAGCCCACCACCTGGAAGTTGAGTTGCTCCAGATAGGGGAGGAGGCCGGAGGTTTCCAGGTAATCGGTGACCACCTTGGAACCGGGAGCCATGGAGGTTTTCACCCAGGGCTTCGTCATGAGGCCCAGATCCACGGCTTTCTTGGCCAGGAGGGCGGCACCCACCATCACCGAAGGGTTGGAGGTGTTCGTGCAAGAGGTGATGGCTCCAATGACGATGGTGCCGTCACCGATGACCACTTCCTCCCCGTCCAACTCCACGGTCACCGAGCGGCGAGCATCGCTTCGGATCGCCCCGGAGGGGGCGAATCGGGCGCCCCCAGCTGCCACGGAGGAATGTCGTTCGGCGTCCACCGCTGTGCCAACGACCGGTGCTTCGGTCGTGGCGGAACTGCCTGTCGGGGACTGAGCCGCGCCATTGGACTCTCTTCCTCCTTCGCCACTCCAGGAGTCTGAGCTGCCTCCCCCGGTCTCGGCCGGCTTCTCCGGGAGGGAAAAGCCCTGGGGCAGGAGATTGGGAAGTTCCGATTCGAAGTTCTTTCGGATGCCCGTGAGGGGCACCCGGTCCTGGGGCCGTTTGGGTCCTGCCAACGAGGGCTCGATGGTGGTGAGGTCCAGTTCCAGGACGGAGGTATACTCCGGATCCGGGCTGTCATCTGTGCGGAAGAGGCCCATGCCCTTGGAGACGGCTTCCACCCGGGACACCAGTTCCTCGCTTCGTCCGGTGCCCCGAAGGTAGCGCAGTGTCTCCGTGTCCACGGGAAAAAAGCCGATGGTGGCACCGTATTCCGGCGACATGTTGGCGATGGTGGCCCGGTCTGCCAGCGACAGTGCCGATAGCCCCCGTCCGAAGAACTCCACGAACCGACCCACCGCACCGTGCTTCCGGATCATCTGGGTGGCGGCCAGAACCAGGTCGGTGGCGGTGGCACCTTCCGGGAGGGAACCCGTGACCCGAACCCCCACCACCTCCGGAAGGAGCATGTAGTACGGCTGCCCCAGGAGCACGGCCTCGGCCTCGATGCCGCCCACGCCCCACCCCACCACTCCCAGGCCGTTGATCATGGTGGTGTGCGAATCCGTGCCCACCAGCGTGTCGGGGAAGGCCACCTGGAGGCCCCCATGTTCCCGGCGGTGCATCACCGAAGCCAGGTACTCCAGATTCACCTGATGTACAATCCCGGTGCCTGGTGGCACCACCCGGAAACCCTCGAAGGAATGCTGAGCCCAGCGCAGCAGGGCATAGCGCTCCCGGTTTCGCTCGAACTCCCGCTCCACATTCTGCCGGTAGGCGTCGCCGGTTCCGAAGAAGTCCACCTGCACGGAGTGGTCAATTACGAGATCCACCGGCACCAACGGGTTGATGCGGGCGGCATCTCCCCCCAGGTGGGCCAGGGTATCCCGCATGGCCGCCAGATCCACCACCGCCGGGACTCCCGTGAAGTCCTGCAGCACCACCCGGCTGGGCATGAAGGGCACATCGGCGCCTGCATTCGTGGGGCTCCACGCCGCCACGGCGCGGACATGATCGGCAGAGACGTAGCTCCCCCCTGCATTCCGAAGGGCGTTCTCCAGGAGGATCCGGATGGAGTAGGGCAGGCGGTCCAGTGAGACAATCCCTTCCTGCTCCAGGCGTTCCAGGCTGTAGTAGTGGGTGTCTCCCTCGGGAAGGGAGATCTGGGTCAGGGCGCCGAATGGATCAGGTAGGGAGTGGGCCACGGCAGTTTCCTCGGAATTTCAGGTCAGAATGTGGGGCTGACGGTTGCAGGGCAACATCTTACGATATCCAAAAGTCACGTAAATCGACACCCCGAAGAGAAGACTCTGGTGCACGAACTCGGCGCCGAAGTCCGTGCCGTTCGGCGGTCCCGGTGCTCCTTCAATGGCCTTCTAACGGACACCCCCGGCAAGTTCCTGCAGGGGTCTCTCTTCCACTCGGTGACCGCCTGGGTGGCTGAGGATCCTGGCAGATAGCCCGGCTTCGGCAAGCCACCCTTCTTCCCGCTCCTCCTCCCGGTGGTTCCGGAGTGTGTCCGCCTCCCCTCGAACCAGGACGATCTCCACGCCGGCCAGCCGGGAGGGCGAACTCTCCGGCAGATCTCCGGGGAATCCGGCGCCCCAGAGCACCAGGCGATGCATCGGGGTGCTCCCCAACACCGCCCACCGGGCGGCCGTGTGGGCGCCCTGAGAGAAGCCCAGAACGGTGTGTGTAGGAGAGGCAGGAGGCTTGGAAGCAGAGGCAGCAGGGCCCTGGGATGGCGGCGGCGGCGGGACTCGTCCCAACCCGCGGGCCACTTCATCGAGGTAGCGCACGTAGTCTTCGATTTCCAGCTCCCGGTCTTCCCGGGTCATCCAGCTGGCACCCACGGCGTCCCCACTCCCGTTGGCACGATCTTTCGTCTCCAAATAGAAGCGTGACAGGCCTTCGGGGGCCACGATTCGGCGTTCCGGCCCGGCGATGGAGGCAAAGCGGCGAAGGAACCGGGGAGCCGTTTGCCGGTATCCGTGCAGGACGGTCCAGATCTCGCCGGGGGCGTTGTGGGAGGACATCCCGTCTCCTCCACTCATGGCCACCCGAGCCGTTCGCGTTACGGAAAGATGATGGAGGTGCATGAGCGCTCCGATAGGATTGAATGATCATGGTACCAGCTTCGCACACCCTGTGGGGAGTGTGGTGCTCATCCGGGAGTGGGAGGGACAAATGTCGTCGTCCGGGTGTTGCGGACGTCTGGCAGGAGACCTAATGGTTCAGGGAGGAGAGCGGTGCTTCCCTGAACGGCGGGCCATCATGGAGTCCATGGGGCCGTTGTACCGGGCTCTGCGTCAGCGGTACGGACACTCCGTGGAACTCCGGGTGGTGGATCCCCGTAACCTGGTGAGTCTTCTCCCCATCCTCTGGAGGGATGCCAGGCGCCATCATGTGGGGCTGCTGGATACCCTGCGGACCCTGTTCCAGATATCGGTTACCACCACGGTGGTGAACGGTAGGATCCTGAGCCGGGGGCACTGGCCCTCGGTGGAGCACGTGGTCGCCCAGCTGGAAGGGACGGCCGGAGCGCACCCGTAGCCCATCTCAGCACTGTGTTGCCAGTCCCAGCATAGTGTTGCCTGTCCCAACATAGTGGAGCCCGTCTCAACACATTGCCCGGATCCTATTCCAGGTTCCGGGAGAACGGCTCCACCGGGGTGTCTTCGGGGGCTGCCGGAAGCCGGATACGGGATTCAGGCGGTCGACCCCGGAGTCGGTTCCATCGTCCAGCCAGCCACCGCATCATCCCGCCGGCCATCCGCTCCGTACCCCCGGGATTCTTCACCACCAGCACCGATCCGGTGGACTCCTCGGCGATCTTGTCGGCGATCTTCCCCACCAGATGACTGTCGAAGAGATGGCGGAAGAGGAACTCCCGGGTGGCTCCCAGGATGATGAGATCATGGCCCTGGCCTGCGCTGAGAATCGCCTGGGTGACGTTGTCCCCCCGCACCACATGGAGCTCCGGGTTTGACTCCGTCAGTTCACTTAGCCTTTCAAGGTAGGCCCGGGCTCGTTCCTCCCGCGTGGCTGACGCGTCGGTGGGGAGCACCATGAGGAGGGTGAGGCGGGCATTGGTGAGGCGCGCCAGAGAGTCTCCCATCTCCACCTCAGACGGCGCATAGGGGCTCCCGGCGGTGGCCACCAGGATCCGGTTGTAGCTCTTGTGACCCCGATATTTCAAGACTGCCACTCGGGTGGGACTCGCCTGTAGTACACGGTCCACATAGCTGCCACGGATCCGCACCGGCCGGAACTCGTCGTGCCAATCCAGGAGGATGACCCTGGTCTCCGGTCGCGCGAAAGCGAGAATGGCGTGGGCCTTGTTTCGGGCCAGAAGGTGGTGGAACCGCAGGGGAACCCCGTAGGCCTCCATGCGCGCTCTGATCTTGTTCACCCAGTCGGGAGAAGGAGTGACCACCGGGCTCTCCAGGGGACTCTGGTAGGGGAGCTCCGTGACCATGATGGCGTCGACGGCAGACGCATGTTTCCGGGCCAGGGCGGCGGCCAGGGCCAGAAGATGCTTGTTGGGCATTCCCTCTGCGATTTCTGCCACCACGGAAACCTCCGTCTCCTCCTGCACGGTCACGGGGCGCAGGACCTTCCGCTTCACTTCCAGGGCCTGGATCTGGCGGATCTCCTCCCACTGATCTCGCAGTCCGTACTCGGGCTGGATGGTGACGTCCGTCCCGGCCACGACCTTCCGCTGCCAGTAATACCACCCCACCCCCAGGGCCACGAACCCTACGGCCGCCACGTGGGAGAAGAGGCCCAACTGGGGGATGGGGGCCAGCGCGGCAACTGCCCCCAGCGCGGGAACGATGGGGTAGAGCGGCACGCGAAAGCTGGGACGGTACCAGTCAGGAGCGGTTTTTCTCAGGACCAGCACCGAGATGTTCACCAGGGAGAACACCAGCATTCCAAAGACCCCACCCAGTTTGGCCAGCCGTTCCACATCCAGCAGCAGTGCCAGGGCAACCATGACTCCGCCCGTCACCAGAATGGAGCGTGCAGGGGTCTGGAACCGGGGGTGGATGCGGCGGATCCATGGCGTCATGAGGGCGTCCCGGGCCATGGCGAACGGGTAGCGAGACGACGAGAGAATGGCGGCATTACCGGTGGATATGGTGGCCAGGATTCCCGCCACTCCCACCAGGATCCCGCCCGTCACTCCCAGGAAGACTTGTCCTGCGTCGGCCAGGGGAGCGGTGGCGCCGGCGATGCTCTCCATGGGTAGCACCCCGGTGACGATGACCATGGTGCAGACGTAGAGGAAGGTTACCAGAACCACGGAGCTCAGAATTCCCAGGGGGAGGTTCCGCTCCGGGTTCTCCACCTCCTCTGCCACCGCAGCTGCCTTCACGATGCCCAGGTAGGAAATGAACACCACGCCGGTGGTGGTGACCACGCCGCTCCAACCGAAGGGCAGTAGGGGCCTGAGGGTGGCCATATCCGCCGCCATGAGCCCCTTCGCCACGAAGACGCCCAGGATCCCCAGAAGCACCAGCACCGTCACGTTCTGAAGGAGTCCGGTGGCCTTGGCCCCCACCAGATTCACGCCTACCAGAAGCAGCCCTCCCACTGCAGCTGTGGCCAGGATGGAGATGGATGAAAAGTGGAAGACGTACTGTCCCAACCCCACCAGGGCGAACGACCCCTTCAGGATCAACGCCAGCCAGGCACCCAGCCCCACGATGGTGCCCATGAGAGGGCCCATGGCGCGGCTCACGAAGTAATACGGCCCGCCGGCTTTGGGCATGGCCGTGGCCAACTCGCACACGCTCAGGGCCGCCAGTCCCGCGATGATTCCCGCGAAGAGAAATGAGAGGGCCGCCCCAGGACCCGCACCCTGGGCAGCCACTCCCGGCAGGATGAAGATCCCGGCCCCGATCATGGTACCGGTGGCCGTGGTGAACACGGCGTAGAAACCCAGATCTCGACTCAGTTCCTGAGTGGACGATCCAGGCTCGTGTGCTTCAGGTCCTTCCGTCATCGCGCCTCCCCACCCACGGCGGTTTACCCTCTTTCGTCAGAGCCGGCCTGATCCTGAACGCCTGTGCTCCTCAGTTCTGCCGCGCTCGCTGCTGAGCTCGCTGGAGCGCAGGCGGTAGCTCCATGCTGGGGGAGAACATGATGTGAGCCCGGGGGGTTCCTGGATCCATGAGCCAGGGGCTTCCCGGAAGGGGCCGTTCCGACAACCCCGTCGTGGTGCCGGTGGCGAAGGGCACGTAGATGACCGACCGGCTGAAGGAGTCGTTGAAAGATCCGCTGCCAGGATCAACTCCTTCCGCCGGCGCCAGCGTCACATAGAGCGCAGCCGGCTCGGTGGGGATGGGGAGGGTGCCGTCTTCCGCCTCCTGGTTCCGGATGGCCACCCGTTCATTCCCGCTGATGCCCTGTCTCGCCAGTTCCCGTCCCCGGGCCATGAACGGCTCCAGCGACTCATGGTAGCAGGCCGACTCCACCACCCAGACCCCGGGTGGCGACAGGAGACACACGAAGCTGCCATCACCGGCCTGAAGGGTCACCGGGGCGCCTCCCACCTCCTGGTATCCAAGCACCCTGACGCCCTCCCGGAGGTTTTCCGGCAGGGATTGCACCGCCATGCGGATCTGGGCGTCGGCGGGATGGAGGGGGAAGGGGTTTGCGGCTTCGGTTCCGGCGGCCTGAGCCACCAGTGCGCCTGGAAGCATGAGCAGGGCGCAACCCATGGCGTAGAGGCGGATGCGTCCGGGATGGCCGCGGTCCCGGCGGGCATGGATGGAGGGGGGTTCCGGGTTCATGACGAAGGCTCCACGAAGAGGACGATGCGTTGAGGACGGGGCCGGCGAGCCCCCATACCGGGTAAGACTACTGCCACGGGCTGCCCCCATGCCAGGGTGACGAAGCCAGACGGCGGTTGCGGAGCGCCGTTCCCTGCCTTCGGGACAGATTGCGAAAGGGGTGTGGGCGGAACGGGCATCAGGGGCCCTTGAAACCCGTGCTCGCAGGGGCGATGCTTATGATTCAGCCGGGATGGCGGAAGTGGTAGACGCGGAGGTCTCAAAAACCTCTGGGAGCAATCCCTTGCGAGTTCGAGTCTCGCTCCCGGCATTTGTTGTGGGGCAAGGGCTGATGGCCTCACAGGGTAGGGAAGGGGGTGCCCGAAGTAAAGCCGAAACTGTGCCGTGATTGGGCACAAGAAAAGGCGGTCACGCCTCCCGCGCCTCCTGGATGGAGACCATCTTTCGCTGCCGTTGATGGTGGTCATTATGGAGGCGAGCCAGCTTCTCCACACCCTCGGCAGGCGCCACGGGGTCAGCGATGGCGTAGCGGCGATATACCGATTCAGTCTTGTGGCCCGTCAACTTCATGGCGACGGATCGCGAGACGCTGGCCCGTTCCAGGTTCCTTACGCGGGGCTGATGCGCGCGATGGAGGAACTCTCGGGGAAAACGATCGATCCGATGCGCCTCGCGGAATTCGGCGTGGGAGCCGGCGAGGAGGACCTGGTGAATTCGGGACTCGAGGAACCCATGATCACCGCGTACCACCGGATGAGGGATCTGCCCCGGGAGAAAGCGTGCGATCTGCGGGCGGCGGCCTTCGCCGTCTCGATCGGAAAGGTCGAGCCTATGAGGAGTGCGGGTCGGGATCAGCCAGTCTTAGAAAGCCTTCTCGATCGTGGCTGCGGCGCTGCCGTCCCGGACGGCCAGGGTCAAAAACCTCGCGGGATCCGGTCTCGGGCTTTAGTGTATTGTTCCGGTCCCAAGTCCATTCGTGGGTGTGCTATATGCCCACTTCATCGAGTGAACTCGAATGTCAGAATCCGATGCGGCGCATGAATCCGCCCGCCTTGCCGCGCTCAGGTCGTACGATATCCTCGACACCCCGCCCGACGGGGCCTTCGACCGGGTGACCGCGCTGGCGGCCAGAATCTTCAACACACCCATCGCACTCGTCTCGCTCGTGGACGAAGACCGCATCTGGTTCAAGTCCCGGTACGGGCTCGATACGGATGAAATCCCGAGAGACCCGGGGCTGTGTGCCTCTGTGATCTTCAGCCCCGACACCTACGTGGTTCGCGACGCGCTGAGCGATCCGAGGGCCCTCGCCAACCCTCTCGTCGCCGGAGCGTTTGGGCTACGGTTCTATGCGGCCGCGCCGCTCGTCACCCACGATGGGCACCGGCTGGGTACGCTCAATGTCATGGACTTCGAGCCCAGGGACTTCACGGAGGATGATGAGCGCATCCTCGCCGAACTCGCCGGAGCCGTCATGGACCAGATGGAGCTTCGCATCTCTTCACGGAAGGCCGTCCAGAGCCTCTCGAGCCTGATTCGGCATGCGCGGGAGCAAGACGAGGGGGGAGAAATCGACACGAAGGGTCTGACGACCATCTGCTCGTGGACCAGCAGCATTCTGGTCGACGGGGCGTGGATGACGTTCGAGGAGTTCCTCGAGACGCAACTCGGTCTGAAGATCACGCACGGGATGCGCCCGGACGAAGCAGCCCGGATCCTAGAGCAGGCCGATTGAGACGGCAGCGACCTCGAGCACGGGGTCCGGTTCCATGAGGCCACAGGGCTCGAGGCCCGAGATGCGGAAGCCCTGGAACGGCTGCGCGCGCCCGCTGGCACCGGGGCGCTTTCCTCGCCGGAGGCTCGGCTGGTCTACCGGCTCCCCGCCGCGTGGCTCCACCTGGACTCCTGGGGCGAGGGGCGAGCATTGCCGGAAGGGAGGCCGCTCATCCCCCGGTGGCCGCGTTGATGGCCCGGACGGTTTCGTTCACCCGGAACTGTAGGATTGCGCTCCCGAGCATCCTCAACTCGTGGATGTCCACGATGGAGATGCCGTTGATGGAGGCGTTGCCCGCTTCCAGGCGTTGCCGGTATCGGACGGTCTCCAGGTCACCGGTCATCATCTGGCTCGTGATGACGATGTCGTCGTGGAAGCCGTCGCTCGTGGGCTCGGTCACTCCGAACTCGCCTTCGATGAAGTCGAACGACTCACTGTACGACCGGTAGTACTCCGAGATGTGGTGGAATCGGGTACCGGTAGAGCCGGCGTCAAGCGCGGTGGCCACGGCTTCCATCCCGCTGACGTTCCCTCCGCTGTCGCCGATGAAGACCACGTCGGTGAACCCGTGGGTCGCCAGGCTCGTGGCGATATCCGTGAGGAGCGCGGCGTAGGTTTCGTCGCGGAGGCTGATGGATCCGGAATACCGCATCATACCGCTGGGAACGTCGATATCGCCCTCAGGCACGAACTTCACGATGGGGGCGCAGAGGGCGTTGCCCAGCTTCCGGGCGATACCCTCGCAGGCCTGCTCCAGGATGTAGTTGTGCTTGCCGGTGGCCAGATACGGTCCGTTCTGCTCGATGCCGCCCGTGGAGATGATGACCGTGGTGGTACCGTCCCGGATGGCATCCCGGACCTCCATCCATGTCAGTTCCTCGAGCCAGACCGAGTTGATGCCTGAGATGGGACGCTCGGCGGCGTACTCCTGTGCGAGGTCCTGCCCCTGTAGTGGACCGGACATGCACGCCAGAAGCCCCAGCGCGGCGATGATGGCAAAGCGGTTTCTCATGACAACTCCCGGACGGAATGTGTAAACGAACCCTTCACTCTACGACACCGAGCCGCATTCGGCGAGGGTGCGTTGAAGCTGCAGTCGGGAGTCCTTGTGATTCGTCTCGCCTCCCCCTCTATCCACTTCGACTTCGACCGAAGAAGGAAGCCGGGATTCCATCCGCCAATCGCGCTCCCACACATCGGAGGCTCGTTAACCCATGTCGACTGCAGCGCATTGGATCCAGGAGCTCGAGAACGTGAGCCGGGATGTGGAACGCACCTTCGGTCCCCTGGATGGCGAGACCCTGCATCGTAAGCCGGAGGATGGGGGCTGGAGCATCGCGGAATGCCTGGAGCACCTCGTGGTCTCCAACACCAGCTACTTCCCCATCTTCCAACAACTCACCGAGGGGGAATTCAAGACCCCCCTGGTGGGAAGGATCGGGCTCATCCGGAGCTTCTTTGGAAATCTCATCTTCAAGTCGGTGGCGGACGGCCGGAAGAAGAAGGTGAAGACGTTCGCCATCTGGGAACCCAGGGGTGGGGAGGGAGAGTCGGAGGTGGTCTCCGACTTCCTCAAGCACCAGGCTGAATTCACGGAATGGATCCGACGCCTCGAGCCCTGGATCCAGTCGGAGGCCGTTATCCACTCTCCGGTGAGTCCCATGGTGGTCTACACCCTTCCCAAGGGGCTGGAAATCCTGGTGGCCCACGAGCAACGCCACGTGGAGCAGGCCAGGCTGAACCTGCCCTGACCCGCCCGCAGGCTCCGCCAGGGCGTTAGCGGGTCAGCCCCCTCTCAAGGTGGGGAAAGATCTGGTGGGACGCATCATCCCCCACCATGCAGTCCAGGTGGCCGTAGTCGGGGATGACTTCCCGCACGTAGTGCTCGGGCCCGTTGGCTTTCACCAGGAGTTCGTAGCTCCGCCGCGTGGCCTTGGGAACGAACATCTGGTTGTGCTCTCCCACGAGGAAGGTGATGGGGAGGGCCAGTCGAGCCAGATTCTCCCGGTCTTCCGCAGTGAGAATGCATGACTTGCTCTGCCGGGCCAGCCGGGCGACGTCGGCCAGGAAGCCCATGGAAACCTGAGGAATGAGAGACCCCATGGCATCTACCGTGGGAGCGCTCACCCGAGGCATGTACAGGAGGTCGCCGAAGGCGGCGCTGTGGCGGTGCTGGACCTTGGTGCCTCCCCGATAGCTCTTGGGGATGAGGGGAGCCAGCAGTCGCACAATGCGATCTCCCAGCCCCCGGGCGGGAGATCCCTCCTGAAAGTGGATCATGTCGGTCTGGGGAATGAGCTTGTCCAGGTAGAACCACCGCTTCAGTTGCCCCAGCGGTGAGAACACCAGATGTAGCGCCACCTGACTGGCCGCCACGGCGGACACATGGGCCTTTGGCAGATAGCCCCGGACCAGCGAGAGGAACAGACAGGCCGAACTCAGGCAGTGGGCCATGATGGCCACCTGTTCCGCACCCGTGTGCGTCCGCACCGCTTCCACGGCCGCCGGCCAATCGTAGCGGGCCACGTCGTCCATGGTATAGGTGGTGCGGTGTACGTCCAGATCCGGACTCGTGCGCCAATCCATGATCCAGACGTCGAACCCCCGCTCCACCAGGTATTCCACCAGGTTCGATGAGACCGTATCCAGGCAGAACGAGAGCCCCGCCATGGCCGTTCCGGGTGCCAGGAGAACGGGCCCCCGGGAAGTATCGCCGGCGGGGTCATGGGCCCGGTGGAGCTGAAGGGCGGCTCCGTCTCCCGCCGTGAGCGGGTACCGCTCCAACGACGGCACCCGAAGTTTCCGACGCACCCCGAACCATTCGGAGTGGCTGGTAACGGGAGTGGGCCCGCCGGCCGGCGTGGGCCCCGGGTGGGCACGGGGGGGATTGGGATCTTCAGCGCGCCTGGTTGCTCCGCTCATAAGCTGGTTCCGACTCAGAGTGTGGTGAGGTACGCCAGGAGGGCCCTTTTCTGATCCGGGGTGAGCTCGGTGCCATACTCCGGCCCACTATGACCTTGGTTGCTGTTTCCCCGGAGGCGCACATCGAACACGTGGGCGGGTTGCCCGTCCACGTCCTGCACATCGGTGCGCAGGCCGACATTCTCCGGGTCATACACGCCGTGCCCTACCCAGAACTCCGGCTCCCCGCCATTTCGCTGGGCTTCCGGCGCGAGGAGGTCCATGAGAGTGGGGACCGAGCCGTTGTGGAGATACGGCGCCCGAGCCCAGAGCCCGTCCAGGGAGCGGTTCAGATACCCATTCGTCTTCCGCATCTGGGTGAGCTCCCACGGCTCTCCTCTCCCCATCTCCAGGAAGAGGGTGTTCAGCTTATCCGTGTACGAATTCACCCGGTCCGGGCTCGTGCCGATGTCCTCCACAGGGACCACCTGGGCGTACTGGCTGCCCCCGGGATCGTGGCAGTCGGCGCAGTAGCTGGCGTAGATGCCAGCGCCTTCCTCCACCTGGGCGGGATCGGGCGCTTCGAAGGGCCAATCCGGCGGCGGGAGGGTCTCCAGCCAGCTCTGGATCCGGTCCACGGCCTCCAGGTCGATGAGTCGGGGAGTGGCTCCTGCTCCCAGAGCCGCGCCCATGTTGCGGTCGTGGATCCGAGGGGCGTTGCCGTCCCAGTTCAGTGGGATGTCCCGCTTGGGAGCCTGGTTCCAGATGGAGGCATACCGTGCCGTGCCGATGGCTTCTTCGTCGGAGAGCCCATCGGGGTACTCATTGGCCAACTGAACCAGTTTATAGGGGTTGAACGTGTCCACCCGCCCGGGGCCAAAAGGAGGGCGGGCAGGGACGAACAGCTCACCCAAAAGGGCACGTCGCTCGTTCAGACCCTCCTCGAAGCGATGGATCACCTGGGTGTAGACGAGCCGATCCAGAGCATCCAGGGGCTCCCGCTCATCCATGCCGGCCAGGACGTATTCGGGCGTGTACCGGGCGTCGTCTACCACCGCGAAGAGGAACTGGAAGAAGCCGGCCAGATCCAGGGTGGTGGAACCCATGCCCAACACCACGGTGGGGTCGGATTCCACGTCGGCCCGATACTCTCCGGTATGGCATGTAGCGCAGTTGAAGCCCACCAGGGGCACCCGATCGACCCGGGTGGAGAAGCCTATGGGCATGGAGTGCCCGGGCTCCATGATGAAGCCGAAAGCGGTCCAATCCCGGGGGGCTCCTTCAGGGAGGTGCTCAGGGAAGAGTTCCGGAAGGACTTCCATGATTCTCAGGGGGAGCCCGTTGTCCAGGTCGGCGGCGATGGATCCGTAGAGGAAGTGCTGCCGGTCATCCTCGTACACGATGGGCTCATTTGCCGGAAAGCGTTGGCTCAGATACACCAGGATCCCAATCAGACCCAATACGATGAGAATGGTGAGAGGTATCCAGATGGGGGTGGAGCCGTGATTTCTGCTCATGGAGCGTCCTTGTTGGCATCGATCCGCATGGTACTTTCCCTGAAGGAGAATGTGGGGGCTGGTGTCGGCATGGTGCAAGGACGGTGAGTACTTTGGGAGCGGTTGGAGGTTGACTGCGGATGGCTCGCTGGCTTTACCTCCCCTCGTCCGAATCGAACACGATTTCGAAGCTCCAGGCGGATCCGTTGGATCCCATGAACTTTCCTCATAGGGGAACAACTCCATGACACGGTCATTCATTTCTGCGGCCCTCGCCATTCTTCTGGGGGTCACGTTTCCCCTGGATGCCTTCGCCCAACAGGTACCGGGTCCGGCCAACGCGGCTTCCCAGCCCCTGAGCTACTACTTCGAGGCGTCGGAGATGCAGTTCGACCCGTCTGTTCCCAGCCCCGAAGCCTTTCTTGGGTATGAGATGGGGGCCCACCACACCCGCCACGACGTGTTTCTGGGGTACCTGAAGGAGTTGGCCCGGGTGTCTCCCAGGGCCACCTACCAGGAGTACGGTGAGACCTACGAGCGCCGGCGCCTGGGGGTGCTCACCGTAACTTCCCCGGAGAACCACGCTCGCCTGGAGGAACTCCGCCGGCGGCACGTGGAAGCGGCCTTCGATCCGTCGGTTCCGGCCGGTGATCGGCCTCTGGTGGCGGTGCTGGCAGCTGGCGTCCACGGCGGGGAGGCGTCGGGCCCCGAGGCCATGCTCCTTACCGCCTACTGGCTGGTGGCGGGCACGTCGGCCGAAGTGTTGCAGGCCCTGGACCAGGGTATCTGGCACATCGATCCGGTACAGAACCCCGACGGTCGGGATCGGCATGCCACCTGGCTCAACGGGAACCGCTCATTGGTGCTCTCTGCCGATCCGGTGGATCGGGAGCACACGGAGGGTTTTCCCGGTGGTCGCACAAACCACTATCTGTACGATCTGAATCGCGACTGGCTACCCCTGGCGAATCCGGAAAGCAAAGGGAAGGTGGATTTCCACCATGGCTGGTTGGCCAACGTGGTCACCGATTTCCACGAGATGGGCACGAACTCCACCTACTACTTCGAGCCCAGCAAGCCGTTGGGATCGTGGAATCCACTGATTCCTGAGCGGATGTACACCGATATCACCCTGGACTTTGCGGAGTTCTACGCCGACCACCTGGATCGCATCGGCTCGTTCTACTTCACGAAGGAACAGTATGACAACGCCTACCCGGGCTATGGCTCCACCTACCCCAAGTTCCTGGGGGGATATGCGTTGACCTTTGAGCAGGCCAGCTCCCGGGGAGCCATCCAGGAGAGCGACCACCATGGAATCCTGACCTACGCCTTTTCCATCCGGAACCAGGTGCGGACCAGTCTTGGGACGATCCGGGGGGCGATGGCTCATCGCGAAAAGCTGCTGGACTACCAGCAGGAATTCTACTCCACGGCCCTCACGGAGGCCGACGTCTTTCCCGTGAAAGGGTATGTGTTTGGCGATCCCCGGGATGAATCCAAGAACCGCCTCTTCCTGGAGTACCTCCTCCGTCATCGGTTGGAGGTGTACCAGGTGGACGCGGAGGTGGAGGCGGGAGGCCACACCTTCCAGCCAGACGTTTCCTGGGTGGTTCCCACGCGGCAGCCGCACTACCGCCTGGTGCGGACCATCTTCGAGCGTACGTCGGAGTACTTGGACAGCACCTTCTACGATCAGTCCACCTGGACCATGAGCGTGGCGTATGACATGCCCGATGGGGAACTGCGAACCGCCGATCTGCCCCAGGGGATCCGGGTGACGAGTCCGCCGGCCCCGCCTGCCGTGGACGTCCCCGTCTCCGGCTACGCATACCTGTTGGACTGGACGGACTACTACGCGCCCCGGGCTCTTCAGTACCTGTTGGACCGGGGTGTGAGGGTCTCTTCGGCATTTCAGCCTTTCACTTCTGTGACCCACGCCGGCCCGGTGGAGTTCGGGCGCGGCACCATGGTGATTCCTGTGCAGACCCAGGAGGTGGACGCGACGCAGCTTCACCGATGGATCCAGGAGGCAGCGGGAGAGGCCGGGGTGCGCTTCTGGAGCACCCAGACCGGGTATTCCCAGGGCGGGGTGGATCTGGGAAGCGGGAACGTGCGTCAGGTGCGGGCGCCCTCCATCCTTCTCCTGCTGGGCAGCGAGACGAACACCATCTGGCATCTCTTCGATACGAAAATGGGGATCCCGGCCACCAAAGTGGACATGAGCACGGTGGATCGAGCCGACCTTTCTCGCTATGACATCATCATCCTGCCGTCCAATGGCGGCGGGGCCTTCACAGGCGAACGGTTGGAGGAACTGAAGAGGTGGGTTCGGGCGGGGGGTACCCTGATTACGCTGCGTACCGGGGCGGCCTGGGCGGTGCGGAACGGGTTCACTCCGAATCTGGAGCTCGCTTCCGACCCCGAGACGGAGGCCTCAGGTCGGCGGGACTATGCCGACGCCTCGGCCCTCCGTTCCCAGTCCATCGGCGGCTCCATCTGGCAGGCGGATCTGGACATCACCCATCCCCTGGGTTTTGGCTATCAACGTCGCGCCCTGGCGGTTTGGCGGGACCACAACCTCATCCTTCCGCCCAGCGAGAATGCGTTCAGCACCGTGGCACAGCTCACCGATGATCCCCACGTGAGTGGCTATCACACCCCTGAGAACCTGGAGCGCCTCCGGGGAGCGTCGTCCCTCCTGGTGGATCGGTTCGGGAGCGGAGCCGTTGTGATGCTGGTGGATCAGCCGAATTTCCGGGGGTTCTGGGTGGGGACGAACCGGCTCCTCCTGAACGCCCTTTATCTGGGGCAGCACATCCAGACGCCTGGGGGAGGCTGACAGAGGCTGACGGGTCCCTGGGTTACGGTGGTGGCGGGGGTGGGGTGAGGCTCGGGCGGGTCAGAAGGGGAATCGGTTCTCCTTCCATCAGGACCCGCTGGTAGGAGAATCCCGTTGGGGTTGAGACCCGCCGGAGGAGTTCGGTGGCGAACGGGATGGTATTCACCATGATGAGGCGTCCATCGTATGCCTCCACGATGTTGGGCACCGGGGTATGGCCCACGATGTGCACCCGGGCGCCCGTGTGCTGGAGTATCGCGGCCAACTCAGCGTCCAGGGAGTCCGACTCAGCGTACCCTCGGAACCAGAAGGTGCTTTCGGGAGCCCAGAAGAACTCCACCCGTCGCTCGAAGGAAACGGAGTCCAGGTCTACCACCCAGGTCGTGTCCGCCCACCGGTAGAAGAGATCCTCGTCCACGAAGCTGGAGAGGGAATCCCGATGGGATTCCGTGGAGTAGGGGAGGAACCAGGGTGAGGCTCCTCCGTGGGTCATGAGGGCATCATCCACCTGGATCACGGCGGGCTTCGAAGCCAGCCATCGGCCCAAAACGGAGTATCGAGGATCCAACATCCGATCGTATGGAAGGCCGTGGGACTGGGCGATCCACAACTCCTTGCCGTGCACGTAGCGCAGGTCAGCCAGCATGACCATGATCTCGTGGTTTCCCAGCGTGATATGGACGGCCCCACCGGCGGCCTCCGCTTCCCGCTCCAGTCGATAGAGAAACCAGAGAATCGCCGTTGCGTCGGGCCCTCGGGATACCATGTCGCCCAGGACCGCCAGGTGGCTCCTCCCTCCGACCCAACGGAGGTTCGCATCGATGATCCCGGCGTTCTGGAAGAGGGCCACCATGCGGTCGTATTCGCCGTGGATATCGGCTACCACGAAGAGGGTGTCCACTCCCCTGATGCGTACCGGAGGGATCCTGTCATCCAGGTCAAGGTGGATCCGGGTGGTGTGGCGATCCTCAGGGTCGTGGGCGCTGCCGTAGTCCACCTGGAAGCTGCCGGCCGCCGGGTCGTGGCGCTGGGGGTGGGGGAAGGTGTGGACATGGGCGGTGCCTGAGGGGGTGGTTTCCGAGGCGAGGAGTTCGCCGTCCACCCTGATTTCCAGTCGCCCCGCCCCCCGCCGGCGGGTGAGCCATCGGACTTCCACGGTGGAATCGGCGGTCATGTGCACCGCCAAGCCGAACTCACCATGGAGGCGAAGGGAATCCGCGGGTGCCTCCAGCGGTAAGGAATCCGGTGGAGGAGCCGTCGGCTCCGACGCCACGTCGGGAGGGGAGGATGAGGCGCAGGCCAACGCCAGGAGCAACGCCGGGTATGGACCGGAGAGGGAGAACGGAAGCCTCATGTCAGGTGAACCGGGAGCCGGAGGGTGAAGGTGGTACCCTCGCCCAGGCGGCTTTCCGCCTGGATGGCACCCCCGTGCCGGTCCACCACCTGCTGCGTGATGAGGAGTCCCATTCCCATCCCCACCCTCCGGTCCTTTGTTGTGAATCCGGGCTGGAAGATGCGTTCCAGGGTCTGGGCATCCATGCCGGAGCCCGTGTCGGAAATCTGCACCAGCACCTCCTGGTCCTGTGGCTCGGTGCGGATGGTGAGGTCCCCACCCTCGTCCATGGATTGGATGGCGTTCATGAGAAGATTCATGAAGACCTGGTTGATCTGCTGCGGGTAGCACTCCACCGCCGGCAGTTCTCCGAATTCCCGATGGACCCGAATCTTCTTGCTCAGTCGATGTTGAAGCAGGATCAGGGTGGTCTCGATACCCTCGTGAAGATCCACGCGGTCCACCTCGGCCCGATCCAGCCGACCGAAGGTTCGAAGGCTGGACACGAGGGCAAGCACCCGCTCAATGGCCAGGTCGCTCACCCTCATGACGCCGTGTAGGGCCTTCACGATGCGGCGTACCTCCACCAATTCGGATTCATCCACCACCTCGTCCGCCAGGATGTCCTGGAGCCGGCCCACGGCCCGTTTCAGCACATCGTGGTTGCTGGCCAGTGCTCCCAAGGGGGTGTTCACCTCGTGGGCCACCCCAGCCAACAGCAGGCCCAAGGTGGCCAGCCGAGCCTCATTCACCGCATCGGCCAATTCCGCCCCATTCCCCCCCGGGCTGCCCTCCAGCGGTTCGTCCATGGTTTTGCTCACAGAAAGAGCTGGATGAGCCGCTGTCGGACCTGGGACAACTCCTGATTCACGTCCTCCAGCGCCGAGATTCGAGAATCCAATTCATTCACCAGGGTGGAACGCTCCATTCCATTGCGGATGACCATGTGGAGGTGGTCGTTGTCCCAAGGTTTCTGGACATACTGATAGAGACCGGCTTCATTGATGGCCCGGATGGCGTTCTCCACATCCGCGTAGCCTGTGAGGAGAATCCGTGAGGTGTGGGGCCGGCGAGAGCGCACCTCCTTCAGGAAGCTCACCCCGTCCATCTCCGGCATCATGAAGTCGGCCACCACCACATCCACTGCGGTCTCCTCCACGGCCTCCAGGGCTTCAGCGGGAGACGTGAAGGTCTGCACTGCGTAAGGGGTCTCCAGTTCCAGGAAGGTGCTCAGCGCAGTGAGCACCATTTCTTCGTCGTCTACCAGGAAAATGGAGCCGTTGGGCCGCTGGGGCATGGGTTCTCCTTTAGGAGCGTGTCCGAGTAATGGGGCGAGCCTCGTCAGGTTGCCAGGGTGCGGACCTTTCGGGCCAGCCCCTGAAGCATTCCGATGGCCAACTCCGGGTGGTCCGCCAGGAGATCGTGGAAATCGGCCTGGGTTATGCGAATCATTCGGGTGGGGGCGGTCACCGTGACCTTCGCCATGCTGGGGACGGCGTCGATGAGGGCCCAGGTACCGAAGGCCATACCGTCGGTGAGGGTGAGGTTCCCGCCGCGTCCCTGGATGGAAATCTCACCCCGGACCACAACGTGGAGCGCTTCTGTGGGATCTCCCTCATTCAGCAACACGGTACCCGTGTCCGCGTCCACCTCTTCGGCGATGGATGCCAGAAGTGCCAGATGAGCCGAGCGGGCATCTCGCAGTACGTCCACCTGCTGCAGGAGGAATACCGTTTCGATCTGGTCCATGGTCCCCTTTCCTCTGGGCGATGGGGGTTCCTTGAGGGAGGCCCCCGACTCCCGGGCTACCCGTACAGCAAGATGTGCGATCCATCGATCCTGGTCGGTAGCCAATTCCTTGAAGAGGGTGTCGGGCGAGGGATGTTGGTCGCCCTGAGGCGCCTCTCCCAGCACCGGCAGGAGCTTCTGGAATGTGCCGTATCCCACGGTGTTCTCCAACCATTCCAATGCGTTGGCTCGTGGCACGGTCTCTCCCCGCACCAATGCCATATGGCATCGGTGTACGTCGTTGGGCGGGTAGAGCAGGCCCAGGAGCCGGAGGATCTCCTCCCTTCGTTCGTTCCATGCCTCCAGGGCAGCGCGGTGGAGTAGAACTCCGGCAGAGGTCAGGGACTCCATCTCCTCCAGGAAAACCCGGACCTGGGCCATCCGGACGGCGGTGGCCAGGGAACGATCCAGGAGCCCTTCGATGGCCTTCGTTTCGAAGTGGAGTTCCGGGTGCTCCGCCCTGAGTTTGCTCAACGCCTTGATGGCGCGGAAATCCAGGATCTGGTCCGTTTCGGGAGCCGCCACGCAACGAACCAGGGCCTCAACGGTATCCGGGCTGGGGATTCGAGCCATGACCGACGGGATGTGACTCCGGACCTTGGGGTCGAATGATTCGTCCAGGAGTTGCCGGGAGAGGAGCGGAAGGACCTCGGTACCCTGCCGAACCAGCGCATTACGGGCGGGCTCCCGGGTGGACGAGTGGCCCAAGGCGGCGCTGAGGAGCGGATAGAGGGAAGGGTACCCCAGCAGCCCCGCGCTCCGGACTGCCGCCCGGGCCACCCCGAGGTGGGAATCAGCCATGAGGCGTGCCACTGTGTCGGAAGCGTCGGAGGGTCGGAGGGCTGCGGCCATGAGAGCCTCCTCCGCTCTCCCCTCGGGGTCTTCCAGATTGCCGTTGCGAAGTCCCGCAGGGAGCACCAGCCCGTCTACCTGGATGTCCCCCCGGGCCAGACAAGAGAGCGTGGCAGTGCGCTCCACCGAAGAGGAAGAGTCCAGGAGCTGCTGGATGGTGGCCTGGGCGTGGGCCGGCCCCTGGGCCGCAGCGGAGGCATGAAGGGCTCGGACCGCAGCCTCCCGCACCTCTGGCTCCACGTCTCTGACGGCAGATCGCAGAATCCCCTGGTCCACCGATTCAGGCGCTCGGACCAGGAGTTGTACCGCCCGCGTCCTGATTTCGGGGTTGGTATGATTCGCCAGGGTCCCCAACGCCGGAGCGAACGTGCGCGTGTCCTCCGGAGGTGCCTGGCTCATCAGGTCCAGGGCGAAGGCCACCTGCCGATCGTCGCCCGCCAGGGCGTTCTGGAGGATCTTCACAGTGCGGTCGTCGCTCAGGGAAGCATGTATTCCCCGAAGGCTGGCGAACCGGTTTTCCACCGCCCGAGCCATGGAATGGATGTACTCCCGGCGCACAGCCAGGGCCAGAACAATCCACATCAGGGCCAGCGCAGCGCCCGCCCACGCCACGTGTCGGTACTCCATCCAGTTCAGGAGAATGAATATGAGCCCAGCGGAGATGAGCTTGCCCAGGCCCTTCTCCACCGCCACATCGATGTAGGCCTTGGCCTTCAGCTTGAACTCATCAGGGACGGGTACGTAGAGGATCTCCCGGGCGGCGCGCTCGGCCGAATACCGGAAACTCGTCTCCGCCCCCTTGGCCGCCACCGCTGCCCACAGGCCCCAGAAGAGAAGGAGACCCACATTGCTCAGGAGCATGGCCACGGGAAGGACCAGCACCGCGAATCCCACCCCCCAGTGCTTGAGGGGGATCCGGATGGCCATGAGGACCAGGATGGGTAGCCACTGGGTGGCGGCACCGAATTTCCCCTGGAACGAGGCAATGGCATCTCGTTCCACGAAGACTTCCTTGGTGATGGTGTTGAACTGGTAGTCTACCAGCTGCTTCACCACGATGGTGATGAGAACCAGCGACGCAATGAGAAGCACCTGGCGGTTGGTGAAGATGGTCTTCAGGCTCAGTCCATCGCCTCCCTCCGAATCGCGCTTTGGTCGCTTTTTCCGTTCCGGGCCCCCCTCCGGCACCATGCCCTCCATGGACCAGACCACTGTCACCATGACGCTGAATGTGCCGATGAGCCCTGCCGCCAGGAGCATGAGGTTGGGGGTGCCCACGGTCCCGGCCAGGAATCCGGTGATGGCTCCCCCTACGCTGGCACCCAGGGATCCTCCGGCGATGACGAACGGATAGGCGTTCCGGGCCAGGCGGGCGTGGAAGAAAAACTGGGTCACCATGAAGAGTTGGGTCACCAGAACGGCGGCGAAGAGGTCGTACCACCCGTAGAAGATCAGCCCAAACGCCGTGCTGCCATCCACATAGAAGGCCCGCAGCACCAGCAAGTTCAGCGCGAAGAAGAACGAGACGGCCGGAATCAGGCGTCTCCAGGGGACGCGGTCCGAAAGGGTGTTGAGGAGTGGCACGAAGCCGATGACCACGGCGGAGACGATATAGACCTTGTAGAAGTCGGTCTGCCCCAGCCCATCCAGGGCCAACGTGTTCCGGATGGGTCTGAGGATCCCCACGCTGAGAAGGACCAGGAAGTACAGCCCCATCATGACGGCCGTGGCCGTCCCGGCACGATGAGAAGCGCTGCCCCCGACGGCAGGGCGCGTAGAATCCACGGGCTCAGGCCCTCAGAAGGATTCGAATAGGTTGTCCCCGTCGGGGGTGACCACCGGCCGGGGGAAGGTGGTGATCCTTCCCCGATCCACATCCCTCAGCAGGTCTCGGATCCGCTCATGGACATCCCGGATCTCGCGTTCGGTGAGTCCAAACTGTACCCGTTCCTGGGTTACCCGCACTCCTCTATCGGGTCGCAGGTTCGGTCCTCTCTCCGCAGGCTGCAACAATCCATCTTCCACCGTGAACTCGGCCAGGACCCCCAGGGCCTCATGGAGTTCGTCCTCGGTGACCGCTCGAAGGCGGGCCACCGTCTCGTCGGGAAGTCGGTCTACCACCAAGCGCCTCCATCGATCCCCTTGATCGCTGACGCGACTCCGGAAGGCCACATCGTTGTCCACCGCGAAGATGCGAGAGTTTCCGTCGACCAGGGACACCAGGATGTTGCCGTGGTTCGCGTCTCGGTGGTTGATGAGGTGGGTGAGGAGGTTCACGTTCCCCCATGCCCAGGCGTAGCGGGGGTTCATGTCAAACATGGTCTGGCTGAACGGGTCCACCGTATCCACGGCCAGGTTCTCGAGCCAGTAGGAAAGCAGGAACAACACCGAGTTCGTGTTCTGGAGAGTGGGGCCCTCCACGGTACGGATCTGGGAGTACTCCTCCAACGCCATGGCCCGCAGCACCGTGGTAGGAACCACGTACTCGGCCTCGTCCAGGAAGAACTGTTGGAGGCGATAGGCGGCGAGCTCATATCGCGGCTCGTTGTTGAAGCCTGTGGCGCCCCGGGCCACGGGCTTCCAGTGAACATCCATGTCCGGTTCTCCATCCACCCCCGCCAGGGTCACCTTGCGACTCCGGTCTCCCTCCAGCTGTCGCGCGTACTCTGAGGCGAGGATGTGGAGCTCCGGGGCTCGGAGACGGGCTTCGATGTACTCCACCGAGTGGAGGACATTGGCGTCCTGGGCCGGGACCAGGGTGGGTGCACCCATGGCCAACACCAGGACTGTAACGGCAAGGCGCATCTGTACCTCCCGGGGCGGAAAAGCGCAAAGGGGTTGGCCGGACAGAAACGTCAGGGCTCATACATAGTTGTCACGTATAGGGCGGGGAAGGTCTTCCGGTCAAGGTGGCTCCATCCAGGTGCGCTTCGGACCCCCGGACACGCCATTGTCCGATAGGGCCGGTGGGGGCCCGGCTTGGGAACACCACCGTCTGGTCTCAAGCCATTGTTTTTCATACCTTTCAAGACTTGTCCCCCCGGCGGAACCGGGGCCTTCCGGGCTGGATCGAGCCATGGAAGCCTGGCCGCCACTCCATTATCCAACGGAGGAGTCGATGGCTGAGAGCGGTGAGCATCCCCGGAACACCCTGAGCATCACTGACAACCGTACGGGCCGCCGCTACGAGGTGGATATCCACGACGGTGAGGTGATCCGCTCCATGGATCTGCGGCAGATCCGGATCAACGAGGGCGATTTCGGGATGATGGCCTACGATCCGGCCTTCTCCAACACCGCCTCCACGCGCAGTACCATCACGGAGATCGATGGGGGCAAGGGGATCCTTCGCTATCGGGGATACCCCATCGAGCAATTGGCGGAGCACAGCTCCTTTCTGGAAGTGGCCTACCTGCTGCTGAAGGGGCAACTCCCCTCCCAGGACGAGTTGGATGAGTTCGTCCATGACGTGACCTACCACACCTACATCCACCAGAACATTACGAAGCTTCTGGATGGCTTTCGCTACGATGCCCACGCCATGGGAATCCTGATCTCGTCGGTGGGGGCCATGTCCACCTTCTATCCGGAAGCGAAGGACGTCCACGATCCGGCGAACCGGTGGATCCAGATCACTCGTTGCGTGGCAAAGATGCCCACCTTGGCAGCGTTCGCCTACCGGCATCACCGGGGACTTCCCTACGTCTATCCGGAGAACCAGTTCTCCTATACCGCCAGCTTCCTGAACATGCTCTTCCGTATCGGCGTGAGCGAGTTCAAATCGGATCCGGTACTGGAGCGGGCACTGGATGTGCTCTTCATCCTCCATGCCGATCATGAGCAGAACTGCTCCACCACCGCCATGCGGGTCATCGGCTCGTCTCAGGCCGATCCGTATTCCTCCCTGGCAGGTGCCATGGCTGCCCTCTACGGTCCCCTTCACGGGGGGGCCAACGAGGCGGTGCTCCGGATGCTGAACGAGATCGGCGATGTGAAGAACATCCCCGACTTCATGGACAGCGTCCGGAAGGGTGATCGACGGCTCATGGGTTTCGGTCACCGGGTCTACAAGGCGTACGACCCGAGAGCCAACATCATCAAGAACACCGCATACGAGGTCTTCGAGGTGACGGGGCGGAACCGGTTGCTGGACATCGCACTGGAGTTGGAGCAGATCGCCCTGGGTGAAGACTATTTCGTGGAGCGAAACCTGTATCCGAACGTGGACTTCTACTCGGGTCTCATCTACGAGGCCCTCGGGTTCCCTGTGGAGATGTTCCCGGTGCTCTTCGCCATTCCCCGCACCGTGGGTTGGCTCTCTCAGTGGCAGGAGATGCTGGAAGACGATGAGCAGCGGATTGCCCGACCCCGGCAGGTCTATGTGGGCGAGGGGCAGCGAGACTATATCCCCGTGGGGGAGCGGAGATAGCCATCATCCGTCCGGTGGATGTGCGGCATCTGGGCTTGGAGGGCTCCATCTGTACGTACCTCCTGGAACGTCCCGAGCCGGCCCTAGTGGATCCGGGGCCTGCCACCACTTTGGAGCATCTACGGGAGTCCCTGGCAGAACGAGGGTTACGCCTTTCAGAGCTTCGGCATCTCTTCCTCACGCACATCCATCTGGATCATGCCGGGGCGTCGGGGCAACTGGTCCGGGAGAACCCGAAACTCGTGGTGCACGTCCACGAAGAGGGCGCTCCCCATCTGGTGGATCCCACGAAACTCGTCTCATCCACTCGTCGAACGTTCGGCCAGGAGCATGATCGCTACTGGGGTGAAACCCTCCCCATTCCAGCCCATCGGATTCGGGGGTGGCGGCAAGGGGATGGGGAGGTAGCTCCGGGTATTCGGCCCTTCCATACACCGGGCCATATCTCGCACCACCTGGCCTACCTGTCGGAGGAGACCGGCATCCTCTTTTCCGGCGATTGCATGGGGATCGTCCTGGGATCGGGAGCCCCCGTGGCACCGCCCACCCCCCCGCCTTCGCTGGACCTTCCGGCGTGGGATCAGACCCTGGCCTTCCTGTCGGCCTTCGATGCCGAGGGCTTTGGCGCCACCCACTTCGGGCTCCACTCCAACCTGCGGGGAAGGGCCGAAGAGTTGCGGGAAAAGCTCCGGGAGGTGAAGGCGCGGGTGGTGGCAGTGCTGGGCCATGCTCCGAAGGGCGACGAAGCCGCTGCGGAGCGGTTCGCCGAGGAGGCCGCCCGCTACGAGGAGGAGGTCCGGTCTTCGTTGGCCACAGCCCTCCCCCGGGAGCGGGTGGACGCCTACTTCGACACCTTCCCGGCCGCCAACGATCTAGCCGGCGTGAAGTTCTGGGTGGAGCGGAATCCCCAGGGTTGATGCAGCGGCGAACGGATGCCGACGAATCTCTGACTCAGGACACTACGACTCCATCATGGCTCGGATGTCCGGGTCCAGGCCGCTCGCTGCGGAAGCCCGCGTGAGGTAAGAGACCGCGAAGAAGGCCAAGAAGGAAAGTACCAACGAGAGCCCGGAGACGGTGACACCTGCAGGTAACGCGTAGACCCCCAGATACCCCAGACTCTCCCCTGTCAGGGTCACAACCAACCCTGTCCCGATGGATGCCAGCGCCCCCACTCGGGTGGCACCCTCCCAGTTGAGGCCAACCGCCAGGGCCGGCACCAGGGTGGAAGCGAAGAGTCCCCACCCGAAGATGGCCAGGAACGCCACAAGGGTTCCCGAAAGCTGAGCGATGAGGGCGGCGGCCAGAGAGAGCAAGACCGTGTAGAGCCGCCCCAGGCCCAGGTCGTGGGAAGCCTGCGTGCCCAACCCCCGGGAAGCGTTGGAAGGTGAGTGAGCCCTACCTTCCTCCGTCGCACTCCTTCGCTTCCAGGCAGCCGGCAGGTCGTAGAGAAGTGCCGCCGCTCCCACATTCATGAACGAATTCACCGTGCTCATGACGGCCGCCACCGCACCGGCCAGGACCAGGGCGGCCAGAAGGGGTGGGGTGAAGTTCAGGAGGAAGATGGGCGTGGCCTGATCGGCTTCCGCCAGTGGCGGAATCGCCCCCTGGATGACCAGCGCCTTCACGGCCAACCCCACCCCCACGAAGAGGAGAAGTGTGGCCATGAGGGCAACCGTGGTGAGGAGGGGGTACCACCGGAGCACCGCTGGGTCCCGGAGCATGAAGAACTTGTGGACCACATGGGGTTGACCCAGGGCGCCCAGGGCGAAAACGAAGTAGAAGGAGAACGCTCCCAGGGGTGAGAGGTGCCCCCAGGGTTCCAGGAACTGGGGGTCGGCGGCCAGGATGGTGGTGGAAATATTTCCCAGACCTCCTCCGGCTTCCAGGGCGAACCCGAAGATGAGCACGGATCCCACCGCCATGAGGAGTCCCTGGAAGATGTCTGTCCAGATGCCCGCCAGGATCCCTCCTCCCGCAGCGTAGGCCAGGGTTACCCCCATCCCCAGCCAGATGCCTGGGGTCACGCCCATGCCCAGAACGGCATCCAGGATGATGCCCAGGGCCAGGAAATTCGTGGCCATGTAGCCCAGAACCGCCACGAGGATGGCGGCGCCGGCCAGACTCTGGGCACCAGGTGACCGATACCGTGCCCCAATGGCTCCCGGGAGGGTCACCACATTCCGGATCTCTCCCAAGAGCCTGAGGCGGCGGCCCACGGCCCAGGCGCTCATGGCATGGGTCAAAGCGGCCGGGAGGATGATGAAAAGGGCTCCCAGTCCCACGGAGTAGAGGAGCCCAGGCCCGCCGATGAACGCGAACCCCGAGAGGGTACCGGCCATGATGGAAAGCGAGAGGGCCACCAGACCCACTGCTCGCCCAGCCAGGAAGAAGTCGGCCGCGTTGCGGGTGCGGCGGGTGGCCACCGCTCCGATGACGCTCACCACTACCAGATATGCCAGTCCGATCCAGAGAATCACTCCTCCACCCGGAGTTGCAGCGGCGCCCTGGATCACCGGCGGAAGGTCCAGGCGTAGGCTATGGGGATGATGAAGAGGGGGAGCACTCCGGCTCCGTATACCACCACGGCTGCCCGGGGCGGCAGTCCCCACCAGAGAGCCGCTACCTCACCGGTGACCGGATCCACCCCAGGGGGCAACATGAATGCCAGGGCGAAGGCGCCGCAGAGGAGGAAAAAGGTTCCCAGGAGGATCCAGCCCAGGGCCGTGCGGTGGACCGTGGCACTCCGAGCTCCCAGGGCCATGAGGGCTATCATCATCCCTATGGCGGCTGCCATGAAGAGCCAGGCCACCCCGGCGGGGACTCCATGGGGGAGGAAGGCCCAGACATATCCAAACAGAAGGATACCCGCTGCCAGGGCGATACCGGGCACGGGCCATGGGGTGGGGGGAATTCGGTCAGACATGGCGGCTGAATCTCCCGCCCATGGGGTTTGGCAGCAACCCTGGGAACGTGGCCGGGTCTAGCGCTGGCTCCGGCTTACAAGAATCCCGTGGTTGCTGGAGAGGCTGTGTGGGTATCCACCTCGCTGGCTGATGGCATGGAGGTGCGGTATCATGCAGGGCGCTCCAAACCGGACCTCAATGGGGATGATTCTGATATGGATGCAGTCGTGAGGGATGCTCCGCGACCCTTCGAACCCCATGGGTGGGCTCCCCGCATGGCGCTGTGGGCCCTCCTGGGACTTCTCGGCGGGTGCGTACCCGACACCGGCACGGATGGGCCTCCGGAGACCGGGGAGGGGGAGGGAGTTGTGGCAGTCGAACTGCCCGACTCGGCCCCGGAGCCCGCACCCGCACTCCCGGAATTCCGGGAGGAGGTCGAGGCGGTGAGTACCCATCCCCAGGTACAGGCAGCGCTGGACTTCATCCAGGCCCTGGAAGAGCGATCCCGGGATGACCTCATCCGTCTCACCGAGATCCCCGCGCCCCCTTTCATGGAAGACGAGCGAGGCCGCGCCTTCGCCCAGATGCTTCGGGAAGCCGGAGCCGATTCCGTCTGGACGGATGGGGAAGGGAATGTCATCGGGCTCCGACGGGGCACGGACGGGAGCCGCACCGTGGCGTTGGACGGTCACCTGGACACCGTCTTCCCCCCGGAGACCGACGTCACCGTCCAGATCCGGGGTGACACCCTCTACGCCCCAGGTGTGGGAGATGATACGCGGGGACTCATCGTGGTGAGAAACGTGCTGGAAGCCATGGTGACCCATGACCTCCGTACGGAGGCCGATCTGCTGTTCGTGGGCACGGTGGGGGAGGAGGGGTTGGGCGATCTGAGCGGAGTGAAGCACCTTTTCGGGCCGGAGGGTCCGGGCATCGATGCCTTCATCGCGGTGGATGGAGGGGATGAGACCCGGGTGGTGAACCAGGGGGTGGGCTCCCTCCGGTATCGGGTGACCTTCCAGGGTCCCGGCGGTCACTCGTGGGGCGCGTTCGGTCTGGGGAACCCTCATCATGCCCTGGGAGCGGCCATCCGCCACTTCGTTCCCGCCGCCGACGCCCACACCAGTTCCGGCCCGCGCACGAGCTACAGTGTGGGGCGGATTGGAGGCGGTACGTCAGTGAACTCCATCCCCTTCGAGTCCTGGATGGAGGTGGACATGCGGTCGTTGGATCCGGAGTCTCTGGGCCGGTTGGACGGGATTTTTCACGAGTCCATGCAGGCGGGCCTGGACGAACAAAATGCCATCGTTCGCCAGGGGCCTCCCCTCACGGTGGACGTGGCACGGGTGGGGGATCGGCCGGCGGGCACGCTGGACCCCTACACACCCCTGGTGCAGCGAGCCCTGGCGGTTGTGAGGCATCAGGGCGGTGAGCCAGCCCTGGGAAGCGGTTCCACAAACGCCAACACGCCCATCTCCATGGGGATTCCTTCAGTGACCATCGGTCGGGGGGGAGACGGCGGAAATGCCCACGCCCTGGACGAGTGGTGGCTGGATGTGGACGCCCATCTGGCGGCCCAGAATGCCCTGCTCCTGGTGCTGATGGAGGGGGGATTTCCAGGAGATTGAGCTTCGTTCTTGTCCCCTCACGTGGCGTACATGAGGGCGAAGCACGAGACCGGGCAGGCCGTCAGTTGGTGGAGGGTGGCATGCCGTTCGGGGCGAAGCGAAGAGCTTTCCCTCGACCCGGGCCCATGACCGGCTCCCCGTCCGTCCAGACCGGCTCTCCGTTCACGAAGACGTGGCGGATCCCCCGGGCCAGGCGATGAGGTTCCTGGAAATCGGCCGTCGCCTCCACTGCGTCGAGGCGAAAGATCGCCAGGTCGGCGGCCCAGCCCTCTGAAATGCGGCCCCGGGCCCGCCTCGCCCCCGACGGCGGTCCCGGCCTTGTTCCAGGTATATCCAAGCCCACGATGGATGCCGGAAGAGAGGTCATCTTACGGACGGCCTCCTCCAGAGTGAGCAGGCGTTCCTCCTGGACCCATCGCTGGAGGATCAGTGGAAAGGTGCCGTACCCCCGGGGGTGGGCCATTCCCGGACTCCCGTCGGAGGCCACCGCCACGAAGGGGTCAGCCAGGAAGGTGGACATGACCCCTTCATCCATGACGAAGTAGGCAGCCCGGGCCCCGCCGGGCCCCAGTTCCACCAGGATCTCCTCAAAGGGCCGGTTCCGGGCCCGAGCCACGTCGGCCAGGGTCTGGCCTGCGTAGGGCCCAGATCCGAAGAGGGTGGCCTCCGGGCCGTTTCGGCCCTCCACCCGGGTTCGCAGGTGCTCCAGGAGTTCGGCTCGTCGGGCCCGCGCCACCGCGGCGTAGTCGTGGGGAGGGCGCGTCCAGTCGGGGAAGAGAATGGCCAGACCGGTGAACGAAGCGGTATAGGGGTAGACGTCTCCGGTAACGAGGTAACCCTGGGCGCGGGCGTCGGTCATGGCCGAGAGCATGCGCTGGGCCTGGGCGGGGTCGTGGCCCAGCACCACCTTCAGGTGGGACGCATGAACCCGGGCACCGGAGCGGCGTCCCTGCTCCAGGAGTTCGGCCAGGGAAGCTTCCACCGCATCCGCATCTTCATTTCGCATGTGGCTCATGACCACCCCGCCCCGTTCCGCCACAGGCCGGGCCGCCGCCACCAGCTCGTCCATCCCGGCCCGCACACCCGGATCGTATTCCAGACCGGTGGAGAGGCCGAAGGCCCCGGCGTCCATGGCGGTGGCCACCAGACCTGCCAGTGCCTGAAGCCCCGCCGGGTCGGGCGTTCCAAAGCCCACGCCGGATTCCAATCGAAGGGTGTTGTGCCCGGCGAGGTAGGCCACATTCACCGACGGTCCGGCCCGATCCGCCGCCTCCAGATGTTGGGCCAACCCCCGGGCGGGGGGGGAGCTTCCGTCCTGACCCAGGACGATGGTGGTGACTCCCATGGCCAGGAAGTTGCGAAACGCCGGTGATCCCACCGGATCGCCGTGGGCATGGGCGTCGATGAAACCCGGGGCCACCACCAGGCCCGTAGCGTCCAGCACATGGGCCACGTCCACGGTCTCCTGGCCCACCACACCCATCCAAGCAATCTCCCCGTCCTTCAGGAGGAGGTCCAGGATGCGGCCTGGAGCCCCGGTGCCATCCACAACCATGCCCCCGTGGATGAGCCAGTCGTAGCTGCCGGCCGGAGGGACCGTGGCGGCAGCCAGGGTATCTCCATCCGCTTCCCCTTGGACCGGGGCCGGACTCCCTCCGCACGCCACGTGCATGGCCACCAGCAGTGCTGTCGACCCGGCCAGGGGGCGGAAGAAGGGCACAGGAGTGGGAAGGTCCAAGGCATTCCTGGGTTGAGATCGGCGCACCGGCGCTCCGAGGGTGATCGGATTTCTGTGGGGTCGTGGGCCTGACCCGAAGGACTGCTTCACGTCTAACCCGTGGACCCGGTCCTGCCCTTTCGACGCAGCCAACGTGGCGTCTGGGAGACGACGCCACAATCCCAGGAATGACCGTGTCGTGCCTACACCGGCCGGAGGCTGGGCCGGATTGGGAAAAAGTGTTAGCATGCCGACCCATGGGTCTGTTCCCTGCCAGGAGGTGGCACGATCGCAGCTATAGAAGTAAGCCCTGGAAAGCAGGGGGGGATGGGTACGTTCGGGGGGGTATTCACCCCGTCCATCCTGACGATTCTGGGTGTCATCATGTACCTCAGGTTCGGATGGGTGGTGGGGAACCTGGGTCTCATCGGGACCCTGGTGGTGGTGACCCTGGCCACCAGTATCACCTTCCTCACCGCGCTCTCCATCGCAGCCATCGCCACCGACCAGCGGGTGCGCGTCGGTGGGGCCTACTACATGATCAGCCGGTCACTGGGCATCGAGACCGGGGGGGCCGTGGGCGTTCCCCTCTTCCTGGCCCAGGGCCTCTCCGTGGCCCTCTATACGGTGGGCTTTGCGGAAAGTGTGTCACGCACCTTCCCGGCGCTGGATCAACGCACCGTGGGAATCGCGGCCACGCTCCTCATCGCCGGGCTCGCCCTCATCTCCGCCAAGGCGGCCATCCGATCCCAGTATGTGATCCTGGGGATCATCGTCATCTCGCTGGTGTCCCTCCTGTTCGGGCGGCCCGTGGAGGCCACGGAAGTGGAGTTGTGGGGGGCCGCCCCGGCGAACTCGGAAGGGTTCTGGGTGGTGTTTGCCGTCTTCTTCCCGGCGGTGACCGGGATCATGGCCGGCGTGAATATGTCAGGAGACCTGGCAAACCCGGCGAAATCCATCCCCAAGGGGACGTTCTGGGCGGTGGGGGTGGGGTACGTCATCTACATGACGCTTCCGGTGATTCTGGCCCTTCGGGCCGACGCCCTGACCCTCATCGAAGATCCTCTCATCATGCGGCGCATCGCGTTCTGGGGAGACGCCATCCTCCTGGGCGTTTGGGGCGCCACTCTGTCCAGTGCCATGGGAAGCATCCTGGGGGCACCCAGGGTTCTTCAGGCCCTGGCCCGGGATGGAGTCCTCCCCAAGTCTCTCCGCTGGCTGGGTCGGGGGAGCGGGGCGGAAGACCTTCCGAGGGCGGGTACCCTCCTCACTCTGGGGTTTGCCCTGGTGGCTGTTTGGGTTGGGGATCTCAATATGATCGCTCCGGTCCTCACCATGTTCTTCCTCACTACCTACGCCGTGTTGAATATCGCAGCGGGGGTGGAAGGCTTCCTGAAGACGCCGTCCTTTCGGCCCCAGTTCAAGACCCATTGGAGCTTTTCCCTTCTGGGAGCGGTGGGCTGTATCTCCGTCATGTTCCTCATCAACGCCACTGCTACTCTGGTGGCCGCCCTGGTGGTGTTGGGGATCTTCGTTTGGCTGGAGCGACGGAGTTTGGAGGGTACGTGGGGTGATGTGCGCCGGGGAATCTGGATGGCCATCACCCGGTTTGGTCTCCTTCGCCTGCGGGGCCAGGCCGACGCCAAAAGCTGGCGGCCCCATGTTCTGGTCCTTTCCGGGGCACCCATGCGCCGCTGGCATCTGGTGGAGTTTGCGGCGGAGCTGGGGCATCACGGAAGTATCATGACGGTGGCCACTGTCCTCCCCCGGGAGCAGGTAACCACGCAGCGACGCATGGCACTGGAAGAGCGGATCCGCGTGTATCTGGCTGAGCAGGGAGTGCAGTCATTCGTACGGGTGGTGGGCGCGGACGATCCCTTCACTGGCGCTCGTCAGCTGGTCTCCATGTACGGGATGGGGTCGCTGGTACCCAACACGGTGATTCTGGGAGACAGCGCTGAGCCCCAGACGTACTCCGAGTACTGTGGCATGGTGCAGTCGTTCTACCACGCGGAGCGCAACGTGCTCATTGTGAAAGAGGGCAAAGGCACCCCCTTCGGAGACCGGAAGCGCATCGACGTCTGGTGGGGTGGGCTCAAGGGGAACGGGGGGCTCATGATGATCCTGGCCTACCTGCTCCACACCAGCCTTCCCTGGGGTCAATCTGAGGTGCGACTGAAGATGGTGGTTCCCCATGAGGACGCCGCCGTGCCCGCGAGACGAAATCTCCAATCCATCATTCAGAAGATCCGTACCAACGCCATCCCGGAAGTTCTGGTGGCGGATGGTCGGCCCTTCCGGGAGATCCTCCAGGAGTCGTCTTCCGATGCCGATCTGGTGTTCTTGGGCATGGCGGAACCCACGGACCTGGAAGAGTTCACGGCCTATTACGCCCGGCTGCATGAGTGGATGGAGCCCCTTCCCACCGTGATTCTGGTCCTGGCGGCCGAGGATGCCCCCTTCGGGGAGGTTCTGGTGCAGCGGGATGTGACCATGCATCAGGGAAGCTGATTGACGTAAGGGGCTGGAAGCGGCAATCTGCCCGGGGATCGGTGGCTCGAAGCGGCAATCTGAACGCACGGGTTCCCGGGACACATCTATTTCCCCCATTCGGGAATCCATCATGATTCATCGGGCGTTCGCGCTTCTGATCCTCCTCCTCGCCGTTCCCGTGGGTGCGCTGGGGCAAGCCACTACCACCGCCCCTGTGGATGGCATGCGTCAGAACACGCCGGGGGTCCATGCCTTGGTGGGGGCTCGGATCTTTACGGCACCGGGGCAGGTGATTCCGTCGGGCACCCTGGTGATCCGGGACGGGCTCATCGAAGCTGTGGGTACTCAGCTCGCGGTGCCCCCCGACGCCGTGGTCCATGACGCCGCAGGACTCACTCTCTACGCCGGCTTCCTGGACGCCTACTCCGACGCCGGCACACGGCGCGAGATGGAAGCCCAGAACGAGGCGGATCGCGGCCCTTCCCCCTGGAACCCCCAGCTCCGGGCCCAACGGGATGCCGCTCAGGACCTCCGGCTATCGGACTCCGATGCCACGGCTCTGAGATCTCAGGGCTTCACCGTGGTCCACGCGGTGCCCCGGCTGGGCCTCTTCCGGGGAAGCTCGGCGGTGGTGTCGCTGCGGGACGGTGCCAACCGAGATCAACTCCTGCGGGCCCAGGTGGCCCAGGCCGCCCAGATGGAGCGGGACGTGCGGGTGGGGAGCACCTATCCCACGTCGGCCATGGGAGGCGTGGCCTTCATCCGCCAGACCCTCCTGGACGCCCAGTGGTATGGTCAGGCCCACGCCGCCTGGAACGACAATCCGTCAGGGCTCTCCCGCCCGGAGTCCAATGCGGCTCTGGCGGCCCTTCAGGGCGTGGTCTCGGGCAGGACCCCCCTTCTTTTCGAGGCGGGGAGTCATGAAGAAGTGCTCCGGATCCTGCGCCTTCAGGATGAGTTCGGGTTCTCGCCCTGGATCCGGGGCAGCGGACACGAGTACAGGTTGGGAGAGGCCCTGAACGCCTTGGAAGCCCCTCTTGTCCTGCCGCTGGCGTTCCCGGAGGCCCCCGGGGTAGCGACGCCGGAGGATGCCCTCAACGCCACATTGGAAAGCCTGAGGCACTGGCATCTGGCACCGGAGAACCCCGGTCGGGTGGCTCAGGCGGGCGTTCCCTTCTCTCTCACCGCCGATGGACTGGAGAGCCCTGGGGAATTCCTGACTCACCTCCGGAAGGCGGTTTCCCGCGGACTCCCCCCTGAGACGGCTCTGGCCGCCTTGACGGTCCGTCCGGCCGCCCTCCTGGGACTGGCTCGGAGTCATGGGAGTCTGGAGGTGGGTAAAAGCGCCAACGTGGTGGTGGCGTCGGGAGACCTGTTCACGGAACAGGGTGCAGAGGTCCGGGAGGTGTGGGTGGATGGTCACCACTTCCCGGTGGATCCGGCGCCGGAAACGGATCCCCGGGGCCGGTGGACGGTCACGGTCCGGGGGGGCAGCATGGGAGTGGTGCAGGGGACCATCGTCCTGGAAGGAAGCGCCGCCAGTCCTTCGGGACGACTGGAGGTGGAAGGTACCAGTGCGGCCCTGAGCAGCATCTCGTACCACGATGGTGTTCGGCGTCTCAGGGGCACCTTCTCGGGTTCCTCATTCGGGCCGGATGCTCCCCAGGGGGAGATCCGCTTCACGGCGTCGGTCTCGGGCCAGAGCCTCACGGGGTGGGTTGACCTTCCCGATGGAAGCCGTATGACCCTCTCGGGGAATCGGGCTGCAACCTCCGGGAGCCAGGGCGTGGGAGGTGCCCCCGCCCCGGTGGGTGATGCCGGAGACGGAGGGCTTTCCTCCGGTGCGAATGGTGCTTCCTCGGGGTTGGAACTACCTCTTCGCTTTCCCTCCAGCGAGTACGGCCGCATACAGGTGCCGGCGCAGGCGGACGTCGTACTGGTGCAAAACGCCACCATCTGGACCATGGGTCCGGATGGAAAGCTGGAAGGAGCCGATCTGCTGGTGCGCCAGGGGCGGGTGGTGCAGGTGGGCCAGGGGCTCTCTGCGCCGGCTGGGGCCGTGGTGGTGGACGGCACGGGAAAGCATGTCACTCCCGGTCTCATCGACCCCCACATCCACTCGGGTGCCGCCGGGGGCATCAACGAGACCGGTGCGGCCATTGTACCTGAGGTCCGCCTTGGGGATGTGCTCGTCACGGAGAACATCTGGGCCTATCGCCAGTTGGCCGGAGGGCTCACCACTGCCCATGTGATGCACGGCTCCGCCAACCCCATTGGCGGGCAGAACCAGGCCGTGAAGATGCGCTGGGGCCACCCTGCCGAGTCCCTCAAGTTCGAAGGAGCTCCCCGAACGGTGAAATTCGCGCTTGGGGAGAATCCGGTACGGCGGGAAGATCGCTACCCCGACACCCGCATGGGGACACATCAGATCATCCGAGACCACTTCAAGGCCGCCCGGGAGTATCGAGAGGCCTGGCGACGCTGGGACAACGACCCTCAGAAAATCCCGCCACGCCGGGACCTTCGCCTGGAGGCCATCGCCGAGATCCTGGAGGGCGAGATCCTGGTCCAGTCCCATGGCTACCGGCAGGACGAGTTCCTCATGCTGGTGCGCCTGGCCGAGGAGTTCGACTTCTCCATCAAGGCCATCCACCACGGGGTGGAGGCGTACAAGATTGCCCCGGAGCTGGCGGCTTCCGGGGTCGCCGCCGTGGTCTGGTCCGATTGGGGCGGCTTCAAGGTGGAAGCCTACGATGCCACAACCTACAATGCCCGGATCCTCCATGAGGCGGGAGTTCTCACCTCCCTCCACTCCGACAACAGCCAGATTGCCAGCCGGATGAACTGGGAAGCGGCGAAGATGCTGCGCACCGGGATGGAGGAAGAAGACGCCCTGGCCCTGGTCACCATCAACGCCGCTACCGTGCTGGGCCTGGAAGAGCGGGTGGGCTCGCTGGAGGCCGGAAAAGACGCCGATTTCGTGGTTTGGAGCGGCCATCCCCTTTCGGCAGCCACCCGGGCGGAACAGACCTGGGTGGACGGCACACGCTACTTCGACATCCAGGAAGATCAGGCGCTGCGGCGAGAGACGGAATCCGAGAGAGCCCAGATCATCCAAGCCATCCTGAACGGGCGATGAGGAGAGAGACCATGAAGCGCTACCACGACCTTCCCACGCTCGCTATGAAGTGCACGCTTTCCCTCCTGGCCCTTGGGCTCGTGGCTTTCGGCCAGGCTGGACCCGTGGAAGCGGCCGCCCAGATTCCGGCGGCCCCCCAGTCCGGCGCCATTGCCCTCACCGGGGGCACCGTCCATACCGTGAGCGGTGCCGTTCTCCAGAATGCCACGGTGGTGTTCGTCGACGGACGAATCACGGTGGTGGGGGCCAATGTGGAGATTCCGGCAGGGGCCCGCCGGGTGGATGTGTCGGGGCAGCACGTCTACCCAGGTCTCATGGATGGATGGAGCCAGATGGGTCTGTACGAGATCGGCGCGGTGGACGTCACGGTGGACGTGAACGAGCTGGGTCCCATCAACCCCAATGTCCGGGCGGAAGTGGCGGTGAACCCCGAGAGCCGGCATATCGGCACCACCCGGTCCAACGGCGTGCTCGTCGCCGTGAGCAGCCCATCTGGCGGGCTTATTTCCGGACTCTCGGCCGCCATGATGTTGGACGGTTGGACCTGGCAGGACATGACCCTTCAGGCCCCTGTAGGCCTGTTGGTCAACTGGCCGAACCCCGGTTCGGACGAAGCACAGTATGCCCGGAGCATCGGCGAATTGAAGGCCGTATTTCGGGAAGCTCGGGCCTACCACGTTGCGCACACCGCCGCCCAGGCGGATGGACGCGCCCTCCAGCGCACCGATTCCCGCTGGGAGGCCATGATCCCGGTGCTGGATGGGGATGTGCCCGTGGTGGTGCAGGCCAACGACGTGCGCCAACTCCAGGATGCCATCACCTGGAGCGAGGAAGAAGGGGTGAGGCTGGTGCTGCTGGGTGGGAGAGATGCTGCCTACGTGGCTCATCACCTGGTTGAAAAGGAGATCCCGGTGCTCCTCACCTCGGTGCAGAGTGCGCCGGGGCGAGACTGGGAGCCGTATGATGGAGCCTACAGCCTCCCTGCCCGGCTTCAGGAGCTGGGGGTGGACTACGCCATCGTGGGGGGTTCCTCGGCACCTTACGCCAATCGCCTTCCCTGGGAAGCGGGAAGCGCCATGGCCTTCGGGCTTTCGGAGGCCGATGCCATTCGGGCGGTGACCCTGGCGCCGGCACGGATCCTTGGGCTGGGAGATCGCCTGGGCTCTCTGGAGGTGGGGAAGGATGCGACCCTCATCGTCACCACCGGGAATCCCCTGGAGTACAGCACCTCCATCGAGGCGGCCTATATCCAGGGTAGGGAGCTGGACCTGGACGATGCCCACAAGCAGTTCTTCCGGAAGTACATGGAGCATGTGAGGCAGAAACAGGGAGGTTGAGGCAGGGAGAATTTCATGGCGTTCAGCGTGCTTGGTTGGTATCTTTCATCATGGGTCGGCGCGCCACCGTCCACACTCTCGTCCCCCCGGCCGGATTCCGGCCGGTAGGGAAAGAGGCGTATGTGCCCTGCTGACCGGAGGTACCCTATGGACGCCATTCCGCACCCGTCACGTGCTTCTATCCTGGGGGGAATCGCCCTCCTGATCTTTCCCTTGATGTTCGGTACGCAGAGCCACGCGGCCGCGCAGAGTCACGTGGAGAGCCGGACCGCTTTTAGCCAAGCCACGCCCCTCTCTGCGGAAATCGAAATCCCTGCCACTTTCCCCACCCAGGGGCCCACCCTGCAGCCCGGCCAGGTTCTGGTCATCGCATCCTGGGCCTGCTCGTTCCTGCAATTGGATCGGGTGAACGCCCTTGGACTCGCCCTGGTGGAAGACCCTCTTTCACGACTGGTGGATCAGGGTCAGGTGGTGGGATGGGGTCAGTTGAACGGCAATATTCGGGACGAGTACAACTACCACACCTTCTACTTGGTGGAATCCGAGGAGCAGTACCGAGCCGCCCTGAGGCAGGTCCTGGCACATATCGGAGGCGATGGCGAGGCCCACATGGAGGAGTTCTATCGTCACTGCAGCCGTACCCAGGAGATGACCGTCCGGGTAGTGACGGCCAGACCATAGGGCGGTCCACAAAGGAGGGTCGGGACCCACCTTGAACTTTGGGGAATTCGGGACGGTGGCGCCGCCCCCCCGGAGCGAGAGGCCCCCGGCCCCCCGATCCCCATGCGGCAGCTCCGGATCAGGAGCCGCTCCCGCCCAACGGAAGGGCCGCCTACGTCACCTCTGGGGCCGCCTCAGTTCCAACCGACCTGTGGCGGGATGTCGGCTGACAAGACCCACCTCTCCGCCATCCAGGTGAGCTTGAGCCTCAAGCGTAAGGCTCACCGCCGAGGGGGTACCTTCCTGCGCGTCTGATCCCCGTTGGAATTCCACCTGGATCTCACGCATCCCCGGGGAGATGGAAACCCGTTCATAGACCGTCAACGGACGATCGCCCCGGGCTCCGCCTCCCACCACACGCTTCTGGAGAACTTCCTCTCCGTCTACCCGCAGTCGGAGGTCGTACGGCGGAAGTCCGCCCACGCAGGCGTCGGGGTTCTGCATGTGGGGGGGGAGCTCTGCCAGTTGCTCCGGAGTGGGCCGAGGGCATTCTCCGGTCTCCTCCCCCCGGACCCTCCAACTGAGTTGGAGAAAGGCGGTTTCTCCTTGGCTCCAGGCCAGGGGCAGGGAAGAGCAGAGAGCCAGACCGCCCCCTGACACCGCTGCCAGCAAGAGGGCCGGAAGCCACCGCAGCCAGGACGCACCCCCCTGCGAGACGTTCATCATGGTAGCAACCCCTCAGCCATTTCCTCTTCCGTGTGTTCGGGTACCTCGCACTCTACGCCAATCTGAACATCGGCCTCCGGCTCCGGAGGGATCAGGCTCACGACATGCTCCCGAAAGGCGCGCACCTCCCGGGCCATGAGTCGGCGATCCCCGGCTCCGGCCTGGATGAAGGCCACGCGAGCGCGATCCACCCGGGGCTTCAGCTCCGCCTCCCGGTCATGGAACAGGCGCTCCCTGGTCCACTGCGGTCCTTCCCGGTTCCAGCAATCCCGGCCCGGACAGGCCGCCACCATGACCCCTCCGGCTCCGGCCCGGATGAGGAACTCCACCACCGAGGTGTGGAGGTTGCCGGCGCACTCCACCGGATAGACCCGGGCTCCACTGAACTCCTCGAGGTCTCCCACCTCTCCGGCCCCCAGGGAGCAGGAGATGAGGATGACATCCGTGGGGTCGGGCCGGACCTCTTCCAGGTAGGCCCGAACGCGCTGAATCTGGTCCTTCCCCGTTCGTTTCGGAGGACCCACCCCCATGGGGGCGCATGAACCGGCGCAGATGCCGCAGCTCACACACAGGTCGCGATCCACCAGGGCCAGTAGGGTCTCCCGGCCGTCGTGCCGCGGCACCATGGAGATGGCCTCGTAGGGACAGTCATGAAAGCACTGCTCGCACCCGGTACAACTCCGGGGATCCACAGAGGAGGGCTCCGGCAGCGCGGCCTTCCGGGGGCGGCTCCACAGGGGCACCGAGGCCACCAGGGCCACCGCACCCAGGCCCAGCAGCCAGACCCACCCTGGAGGCAGGAGTCGGGTGAGGGGCAGCCAGAACCCGTAGAAGAGATTCAGCGGCACCTCGGAGGGCACCACGCCGGGATCCGCTGCAGGGTGCATGGGGGCAGGCCAGGCCACGGCCAGGACGAAGAGTGCGGCTACCAGACCCCACCCCAGGGCCTTGGGTGGCAACAAGGTGGGACGCGAAAGTCGAGCCACATGGATGTAGAGGAAGAGGGCCACACCCAGGGGGACCGCGATGTGAAGGAAGTAATTCAGGAAGAAGAAGGCTCCGGGCATGGGCCCTTCCCCGATGAACGCCCTCGCCACGGGTTCGGTGAAGATGGGCAGCGCGTCCAGGATACGGGCTCCTTCGGCAGCCAGCACCAGTCCATGAACGTCCCAAACCATGACGAATCCCGTCCACCCGATAAGGAGGAAGAGCGACACCAGCACCAGACCCGAGAGCCACGCCATGGCCCGGGGGCCCCAACTCCTCCCCCGTAGGAACATTCTGAGAGCGTGGATTCCGATCGCCACCATGGCCGCATCCGAGGCGTATCGATGCATGGATCGGATCCATGCACCCGTCCAGGTCTGATCAGCAATGCGCTCCACCGAGGCATAGGGTGACCCGATCCGATAGAAGAGCAACAGGTAGAGTCCTGTGGCCAGGAGGACCAGGAATAGCGCCACCGCGATGGTTCCGCTCTGGTACAGGGGGTTGTACCGCCACCCGTAGATGCCGTCTACCACCGCATCCAAGCGGGAGAGGAGGCGCCGGACTGGGTGAAGAACCCCTTGCGCATTCGATAATTCAGATGTCATCATGCGAAAATGATATTAGGTCTTCAGCATGAGCGCCACATGGGCCTGACGGTGCCCGTGAACATCCTCACCCCTGCACGGGAGCATCCAGCATGAACCAGCCGGAAACCCCTGACGAACATGACCCTGAAGAGATCCCCTGGGGACAGCGTTTCTTTGACCGCCCCTTTCTCCTTCTGATCCTGGGAATCGTCATCATGGCTGTCTTCTACACGGGTTGGGGGCTCCTGGAAATCAGCTCCCTCACCCCGGCTCCCCTGCCATGACTCCGACCCATCTTCCTCCTCGGGAGCGTCATCATGTATGAGACCGGAATCCAGGCCCCTGCAGGGATCTGGTGGAAACCTGCCCATCGGGCCGAAAAGATCTGGATCGCCATCGCCTTCGTGTGGTGTCTGATCCTTTTTGCCATGATGCCCCTGTGGCATATCCGGGGGGGGCAGAACACCACAGGAATCCGGCATAAGGTCACCCCCGATGCCTTCCGGGAGCGAGCCAACGAGTTCATCGCCACGTATCAGGTGGATGTGGACGCCGGGATCCCCGTAGTGGAACCGCCCCCAGGGAGTGACGTCTATCTCATGGGGATGATGTGGCAGTGGCGACCCATCCTTCGCTTGCAGGAGGGGGCTGAATACACCCTCCATCTCTCCAGTATGGATGTGAACCACGGCTTCAACCTCCACCCTTTCAACGTCAACTTTCAGGTCATCCCCGGATACGACTACGGGCTCCGGGTGACGCCCACCGAGGCCGGTGAATTTCGCATCGTGTGCAATGAATTCTGCGGGGTGGGGCACCACCTCATGGTGGGACGAATCCAGGTGGTCACAGCGGCCGAGAGCCGCTGGGGAGGTGCCGAATGAACGGGGAAGCCTTCCGGACCTGCCCCAGCACGGGGCTCCAGGTCCACCGCCGGGCCGAACTCCTCATCAAGGCCCACGCCGTGGCTGCCACGGTCATGTTGCTGGTGGGGGGAATTGCGGCGCTCCTGGTGCTCCTCACCCGTTGGCAGGTCGTTCATCTCCTGGACGCCGTCTGGTTCTATCGGATCCTGACGGTCCACGGGATGAACATGCTCATCTTCTTCATCATCTTCTTCGAGATGGCGGTGCTCCTCTTCGCCGGACCCGTGCTGTTGAACTGCCGAATGCCGGCGGTGAAAACGGCGTGGGCAGGCTTTGCCACCATGGTGGTGGGGATGCTTCTGGTGCAGTGGACCATGTGGACGGGGCGGGCGGATGTGCTCTTCACCAGCTATGTGCCCCTTCAGGCCCATTCCCACTTCTACCTGGGGGTGATTCTCTTCGCCGTTGGGACCCTCATCACCACGGCCATCTTCTTCGGCACCCTGGTGGTGGCCAAGCGAGAGAAGACCTACGAGGGGTCCATTCCACTAGTGACTTTCGGTGCTCTCACGGCGGCCATCATTGCCGTCATCACCCTGCTCCATGGAGCCGCCATCTACATCCCCACCTGGCTCTGGTCCATGGGGATCATGGAGGTAGACCCGCAGGTCTACCGTCTGGTGTGGTGGGGACTGGGTCATTCGTCCCAGCAGATCAATGTGGCGGCCATGGTGTCGATATGGTATCTCCTTGCCACATTTACGGTTGGTGGTGTTGTTCTAAACCAAAAGGTGAGTAGGGTTGCCTTCGTTCTCTACATCCTCTTCATCTCCATGGCCTCTGCCCATCACCTCCTGGTGGATCCGGGATTCGGTGCGGCGTGGAAGGTCTGGAACACCAGCTACTTCATGTATATGGCGGTACTGGCCAGCATGATTCACGGCTTCACGGTACCGGCCGGAGTGGAGTTGGGCATGCGGCTAAGGGGATTCACCCAGGGCATCTTCGGCTGGCTCCGGAAGTCGCCCTGGGGTGACCCCGGCTTCAGCTCCATGGTCTTTTCGGTGGTGGTCTTCGGCTTCGTGGGCGGCATTACCGGGGTCACCTTCGGCACCGAGCAGATCAACATCATTGCCCACAACACGCTGCGGATTCCCGGGCACTTCCACTCCACGGTGGTGAGCGGCACGGCCATGGCCTTCATGGGGGTCACCTACTACGTCATTCCCCTCATCTTCCGGAAACAGATCCGATTCTACCGGATGGCCCAGTGGCAGCCCTATGTCTTCGCCTCGGGAATGCTGCTCTTCAGTCTGGCCATGACCTTCGCGGGAACTTTTGGGGCACCCCGGCGCCTCTGGGATATGACCTACTCCGGTGCCCCCTTCGATGTGCAATACTCCCCCGCCATGGACATCATCATCGCAGTCATGGCCATCGGGGGCCTCATCGGAATCACGGGCGGAGCCATGTACATCCTTGTGACCGTGTCATCCGTCTTTTTCGGCAAAGACTTGCCCGAAGGACGGGAGGCGGAGTTCGCCGGCAGCATTCCCCAGGGAGTGATCCGGAAGCCGTGGACGGAGGTTCCCGTCACGGATGAGGATCCGGAGGCCCCTGGCAAGTTCGGTCCGGTGCCCGGTACCGTGGTGTTGGTGGCCATCTTCTTCGTTGCCTTCATCGTGTACTACTTCGCCAACTGGGCTCTGCTTTCCTTCGGTTGGAAGGTGGGGTGACCGTGCCCCGGCGCGGGAACGGGGAGGACCGCGAGGCAAGGCTGGCCCTCTGGGGGTTGGGCCTGGTCTTCGGGATCACCGTGGTATGGTGGGCTCTGGCCCTCTGGCCGGCTCCCGGTCAGACCCCGGAGTGGCTGGAGGTGGCTCGCTCCGTATGCTTCAACGCGGGTCCCGATGGGCTTCCAGGGGTATCGGGCTGGATTCTTCTCGTTGGCCAGCCTCTGGGAATGTTCGGCTTCCTGGTGGTGGTGTGGCCCCAGGCGGTGGCGCGGGGTCTGGGCAGCGCCCTGCACCGTCCGTTGGGTCGCCTGGGCTTGCTGGGCATTTTTCTGGTCGGCGTGGGCGGGCTCCTGGGCACGGGAGTTAGGGTGGCTCGAGCCATGGACGCCCAGGCAGCGCCGGTGCTCCTCCCATCCGTCATGACCGCAGCGGAGCATCCCCGGTTGGACCAGGCTGCAGGGCCCCTGAACCTGCTGGACCAGCGGGACCGCCTCCTGAACTTGGATGACCTCCGGGGGCGCCCCACCCTGGTGACCTTCGCCTTCGGGAATTGCCACGATATCTGCCCGGCGGTGGTGGATCAGGCCCGACGAGCCCGGGACGCCGTGTGGGGCCCCGAGGGGGCGGGGTTGGTGGTGGTGACCCTGGATCCCTGGCGGGATACGCCGGCACGCCTCCCCGATCTCGCGGCGCGTTGGTCTTTGGAGGGGCCCAGAGACCATCTGCTGGGCGGGACTGTGCAGGAGGTGGAACGCGTGCTGGACGGATGGAATGTGGCCCGGTACCGGGATCCCAACACGGGGGATGTGGCACACCCGCCTCTCACCTATCTTCTGGGGGCTTCGGGGAAAATCGTCTTCGCCACTCTCAGCGGGTACGGCATCATGGTGGAGCTGGGCCGCAGGCTGTGATCGGGATTGTGGGAGGGGGCCTCTCGGGCCTCTTCCTCCTCCATGCCCTCCGGCGGAGGGACATGGACGCCGTCCTGTTGGAGGCGGACCATGAGGTGGGCGGAGTGGCGCGCAGCGTGGCCTCCGGTGAGAGGATGCTGGATTTGGGGCCCCAGCGGTTCCGGGCCAGCCCCGAGCTGCTCCGCGTTCTCGGAGAGGTGGGGCTGTCATCGGAGTTGGTGCCCACCGCAGCGGACCTTCCCCTCCTCATCTGGCGGAAGGGTCGGCTCCGTGCGGCGCCCCATTCATGGTTGACGGGACTCACTACCGACCTCCTGTCCTGGAGGGGCAAGCTCAGGGTTCCGCTGGAGTTGCTGGGCGGGCCACCCGGAGACGAGGAAACGGTGGCCGACTTCCTTCGGAGGCGTCTGGGCGAAGAGGCGTATCTGGCCCTGGCGGGACCGCTCCTGGGCGGACTATATGCATCCCAGCCTGAACGGATGCTGGCGCGCCACTCCCTGGCCCCGATCCTCCGGCAGGGCGGGGAGAACGGGCGCATGGCCCGTAGCCTGGTTCAGACGCTTCTGAGGGTGAGTGGTGGGGGCCAGGCGGGGGCGTATGGCCTGGAACGGGGGATGGGGAGTCTGGCCAACGCCCTGAAAACCGCTCACGATTCGAGGGTTCGGGTGGGGTGTCGGGTGGAGACCCTTCAGCCTTCCGTCCAAGGGGGGTACCGCTTGGAGGGCCCCTGGGGTACTCTGAGGGTGGAACAGGTAGTGCTGGCGAATCCGGCCCCGGAGGCCTCTCGACTACTGGAGGATCTGGATGTGGCAGCGGCCGCCGCCCTGGCCCGGCTTCGGGCCAACCCCCTGGCGGTGATCCATCTGGAATCAGGGAGGGATCTGCGCGCTTCTGGGGTCAAGCTGGCCCTGGATGAGCCAGGACCTGTAAGGGGGATCACGGCGAACGGGTCGCTTCTGGGGCGGACCGGGCTATACACGGCCTTCATGGGTGGGATGGGGCGGGAAGAGGTCCTCGACGCTGGCGATGCGGAACTCATGGCCACGGCCGAAGGGGAGTTTTTCCGACTGGTGGGTTGGAAGGCCCGAGCCCTCCACCTCCACCGAACCTCTGTTCCCGCCTGGGACGCCACCTGGGCCGCAGTGGAGGGCCTGAGGCTGCCCACCGGCGTTCATCTCTGCACCGCCTACCACGGACGTCCAGGCATCCCTGGGCGGCTGGACGAGGCGGAGTCGCTGGCTCAACGGCTGGCTTCAATACCCCGCGAACGGGCAGCGGCCCAAGAGTTGGATGGGCCTCAGCCGGCGGCAGGCGCCTCCGCTTCCGGGTCCCACCGGGCCGGCACATAGGCGCAGGAGGGGTCCGAAGCCAGGATGTCCCCGGTGAGGGCGTAGGCCCGTGCCCGGGATCCTCCGCACACGGTCCGGAACTCACACACGCCGCATTTTCCCTTCAGTTTCCGGGGATCCCGGAGCTCCGAAAAGAGGGGGCTCTCCCTGTATATGGTGCTCAGGCGGGTCTCCCGGACGTTGCCGGCGACCAGGGGAAGGAATCCGGAGGGGTAGACATCCCCCCGGTGATCCACGAAGGCCATCCCCCGCCCTTCGTTCACCCCCTGGGCCCGACCGGTGGGTCCTCCCCGGACGAACCCCACGGGGCGGTGCCGGGATGGGAGGGGAAGGCCGGCTCTGCGATGTTCCCGCCGGGTTCGCTTCTCCTCTTGGAGGAGCAGGCGACGGTAGTGTGGCGCTGCCGTGCTCTTCACATCGAAGGCACCGGAGGTGGCGACTCGGTTCATTTTCCGGAACAGCTCCTCGAACTCCTCGGGGGAAGGGAGGTCCGTGGTCTGGGCCCGCCCGGTGGGCACCAGAAAGAAGACGGACCAGAGGGATATTCCCGCTCGGGTGAGGAGGGGCACCAGGTCGTCGAATTCATGGAGATTCCGCCGGGTCATGGTGCTGTTAACCTGGGTTCGGAGGCCCAACTCCCTTGCCTCATCCAGGAGTCGAAGGGTCAACTGGAAGGAGCCCGGAGTTCCCCGGAAGTCATCGTGGGTCTCCGGAGTGGCCCCATCCAGACTCAGGGCGAGCTGACCCAGCCCCTCACGGGCCAGCTCGGCCAGGGCATCTCGGGTCACCAACGGGGTTGCGGACGGGGTGAGTCCCACCCGCAGGCCCAGGCGCGAGGCGTATCCCACCAGATGGATGAGGTCGGGGCGCTTGAAAGGGTCCCCTCCGGTGAGCACCAGGAGGGGCCGCCCCATGGCCTGGATCTCGCGCATGAGGGCCTCGGCCTCCGATGTGGAAAGCTCTCCGCAGTCGCGGTGGGACTGGGCTTCCGCCCGACAATGAACGCATGCCAGATCGCAGGCCCGGGTAGTTTCCCAAATGACCAGGAAGGGGGATCGATGGAAGTCCAGCCTGGACAGGTCAGGCCTGGGAGCTGGTGAGGGGGGTGGAACCATCGGTAGCTGCATGGTTAACGTTCCTCTTTAGAATGTTGTCAGTGTCTAATGTTATTGACAATCGTTTCCACTCCGGAGTCCCGTGGTCATTTCCCAGTCTTCCCAGTACGCCCTCCGGGCGTTGCTTCTCCTGGCGGAGGAAGCCGATGGTGAGTCCGTGGTGAGCGTGGAACGGATCGCCACCGAGTTGGGAATGCCCCAGAACTACCTCTCCAAGTTGTTGAATGCCCTGGTCCGATCCGGCCTGCTCAGTTCCCGGAGGGGTCCACGGGGCGGGTTCCGACTGCGAGTGCCCCCTGGACAGGTGAGTTTGGCTCGGGTGGTGAAGGTGTTTGATCCGGACCTCTTTCGGGCGGAGACCCGTTGCCCCCTGGGCCGGCCGAAGTGCGGAGAGGACAATCCCTGCGCCGTTCATCACCGCTTCGCCCCGGTGGTGGAGCAGCTCCGGGATTTCTTCACCGGGACCAGCCTTCAGGATCTCCTGGAAGGTAATTCGGATTTGGTCATGGAGATGTAGGGAAATCTCCTCGACGCTCTGGAGGCGGATCCCCCACAGGGGTCAGAGGAGCGCCGCGCAGACCATGAGCTTGGTCCAACCGAAGATCATGTAAGCGCCGCAACGGCCAGGGGCGGCATGGGGATCTCCAGAGCCTCCGCCACGGCCCGAAGCAACTCCAACTCCTCCACCGTGATCTCGTCATCGGCCTGGACGGAACGGGAGAGTGCCTCCAGGAGTTTCTTCCGCTCCAGTGACGGAGCCGATTCCAGCCGGCCCAACGCCGCATCCACCCGCTCCAGATCCAGTCCGGTGCTGGGGTACAGAGCCAGGCTTGCCCCAACACCGTCGGGGAGGCCGGAAGCCCCGGCCAGGAAGGCGCGCTGAGCATCCGCTTCCTGCGCTGCCCCAGCCCAAGCCACTGCCGAAAGAAGCGTGGCCACTTCTCCCTTCAGGCGGTTCAGGGGCGGACCACTCCGGGCCGTCTTGCCGGGCTCAGGAGCCCCGGGCAGGGCGCGCCGGAGGAGGTGGTAGAGGGCGAAATCGAAGGGATGGATCTCGCCATCCTCCCGGGTGAGGGGGGCCACCACACGTTTCAGTGCATCGGCGTCCTGGGCGGGAAGTTCGCGCAGGGCAGGCAGACATAGCTCCAGAATGGGGAGTCGGCCCGGGGGTCCCAGTGCGGTCACGGCCGGAAGGAGCTCCGATGCCCTGGCTACGAGTTGGGGACCCACGATGTTCCTGGCTGCACCTTCCTGCCGGGCACTGACCTCCGGGTCGGGTGACAGGAGCAGTGCCAGTATCACCGCCGGCGCCTCGTCGACGCTCCGGGTGGCATCCCTCAGGGATTCCGGGATCCGATCCAGGAGGGCCTGGGCACGCTGCACGGTAGCGGCTTCCAGAGTGCCGGCCGTGAGCAACGCCCCCGCCAGGACCGTGGATCCAGCCTGATCTCCCGCGCCCGGGAAGGGGAAAGGGAAGGGCTGGGCCCGGGCGTCTTTTGCCCGTTTGGAATCCGGAGCTCGTTCTACCCCCTCCTGCACCGGGGTAGGTACCACAAACTCTCCATCCCAATGGGGAGCCACCCTGCGTATCCGCATGGGTAGAGGTGGGTGGGTTGCGAGGCTTCGGGAGAAAGCTCCTTTGACACCTTCGGAGAAGAAGAGATGCCCGGCTTCCTGGGCATGATGGTTGTTCAAGCGGGAGCCGGCGTTGGCGCCCCCGATTTTCATGAGGGCTCCAGCTATGCCATCGGGGTTGCGAGTGAACTGCACCGCCGCCGCATCCGCCAGGAATTCCCGTTGACGGGATACGGCAGCCTGGATGAGCCGGCCGAAGAAGACACCCAGGTAGCCCAGAAGGATGAGGGCCAAACCGATCAAGGCGATCTGCGCGCCGCTGTTTCCCTTGCCGCCGCCTCGGCTGCGCCCCCCCCGGAAATATCCTCCCCGCAGGATTCCACGACCCACCACCGTAAGCAGCAGGATCCCGAAGAGAAGGCCCATGAGGCGCAGGTTCAACCGCATGTCGCCGTTCAGGATATGGCTGAATTCATGGGCCATGACACCCTGGAGTTCAGCCCGGGTGAGGGTGTCGATCCCTCCCCGGGTCACGGCCACGGCCGCATCGTGGATGCTGTGGCCGGCGGCGAAGGCGTTGATGCCCGGTTCCCCATCCAGGATGTATACGGATGGAACGGGAATGCCCGAAGCGATGGACATCTCCTCCACCACGTTCATGAGGCGCCGTTCCCCCGGGTCCGTGGTGCCCGGGGTCACCTTTCGCCCCCCGAGGAGTTCCGCCACCGCCGAGCCACCTTTCCGGAGTTGTGCGGTCCGCGCCAGGGACCCCCCTCCGATGACGAGGAGCATCCCCACCGTCACCACCAGGAAGAGTTCGGGATGGAAGAGGGAGATCGTTCCACCGTTCATGTCCATGGCGGTGGCCACGCCCCCGGGGTCTGCGACCCCCAGGGCCACGGCTGCCACCAGATAGACGCCCACCACCATGGTGGCCACAGCCAACCCGAACAGAAGTACCAGCTTCCGGGAAAGGCGGCGGGCCTGATCCTGCGCCTCGAAGAAATCCACGGTGAGCGCCTACCTCAGAACGAGATCTTGGGAGCCTGCCGCTCCTCTTCGGCGTCGATCTCGAAGAACTCAGCGGGGCCGAAGCGGAAGCTGTTGGCCACGATGTTGGTGGGGACGGTGGCCCGGGCCGTGTTATAGGTCATGACGGCATCGTTGTAGGCCTGCCGGGAGAAGGCGATGCGGTTCTCCGTGGTGGACAACTCTTCCTGAAGCTGCGCCATGTTCTGATTGGCCTTCAGGTCAGGATACGCCTCGGAAAGGGCGAAGAACTTGCCCATGGCCCCGGTAAGGGCCTGTTCCGCCCCCATGAGGCCCTGCATGGCTGCGGGATCGCCGGGGTTGGCTGCCGCGGCCTGTCCGGCCTGTTGCGCCTGGTTCCGGGCCTGGATCACCGCTTCCAGCGTCTCCCGCTCGTGGCTCATATAGCCCTTGGCCACCTCCACCAAATTGGGAATGAGGTCGTAGCGGCGCTTGAGCTGCACATCGATCTGGGCGAAAGCGTTCTTGTAGCGCTCCCGCAGTGTCACCAGCCGGTTGTAGAGGACAATGCCGAATCCGAATATGGCCACGGCAACGATGATAAGGATCAGAAACGGGCCCACGGGCACCTCCTGGTGGAGTGGGTGAAAATGAAGGGCAAAACCGAATCTGCCCCCGTTACGTTCGGTTCGCTAACTGGCTATACGGACCTGGAAGGTACAATCTTCTCTTCCCGTGGCGTCCGCACCAGTCGCCCGGAGCCTTTGCGAGCAGCCGGAGGGAGGGAGGCAGAGTGGAAGACAGGCGAAAGAAGGGCCGGGGCTGGAGCTGGATGACGGCATTGGGTGCCGGTGTCTTCATTCTCTCGGCTGCGGTGCAGTGGAATGACCCGGACCCGGCGGGATGGATCATTCTTTACCTCTTTGCCGCGCTGGCGTCGGGGCTGGAGGCTGCCCGTCGGGGCACATGGCACCTCCCGGCCGCCGTCACCATGGTGGCACTGGGCTGGGCTGTGCTCCTCCTCCCCATGGTGCGACTGGACGCCCTTCCCCATCTCCTGGAGGGGTGGGGGATGTATTCCCCGGGTGTGGAGGAAGCACGGGAATTTGGAGGACTTCTCATGGTGGCGGGGTGGAGCGGGGTCCTCACCCGGGCGGCGTGGCGGCGGCGGGCGGCGAGTTGGGAGGAGGTGACATGAAGCAGGGCTGGGCAGTGGTCACGGGAGCATCTGGCGGAATCGGGGAAGAGATTGCCCGGGCGCTGGCCCGGAGGGGGTGGAACCTCATCCTCTCGGCCCGGAGCCGGGAACCCATGGAGCTGCTGGCCCAGGAGTTCCATGACAGTCACGGGGTGGAGGTGGCCGTCCTGCCTCGGGACCTGGCCCGCCCGGAGGGACCGGCGCAGCTGTACCGTGAGGTCCAGGGTCTGGGACACTCCGTAGAGATCCTGGTGAACAATGCCGGATTCGGCGACTTCGGCTCGTATCTGGAGTTGGACGCCACCCGGGAGCTGGAAATGATCCAGCTGAATATCACCACCCTCACGGATCTCACCCGTCGGTTCGCCGGGGTGATGGCGGACAGGGGGGGCGGTCGGATTCTGAATGTGGCCTCTACCGCTGCGTTCCAGCCCGGGCCCCTCATGACGGTGTACTACGCCACCAAGGCCTACGTCCTCTCCTACTCCGAAGGCCTTCGGAACGAGCTGGCGGAGCACAACATCACCGTCACCACCCTCTGTCCGGGCCCCACCCGTTCCAACTTCCATGAGGCGGCAGGAGTGGCAGACTCCTTTCTCCTGAAAACGCTACCCATGGGGGAGTCCCGGCCCGTGGCGGAGCTGGGGGTCGATGCCATGCTGGCGGGGAAGGGGGTAGCCATCCCAGGCCTGCTCAATCGGATGGGGGCGTTGGGAGGAAGGTTCGTTCCTCGAGGGTGGTTGCCGGCGATTGTCCGGAAGGTCCAGGAAGGGCGACGATAGCTGTCTGCGCACGTGGGTCACCGGGCCCACCTACCCCGCATTCTCAACTTCAGGAGGTTCATCGGTGCTCACACTCTCTCACGATCCCGCTCCGCGCCGTCGCGCGCACTCACCAACCCTTCGTCATTCCAAGGCGATAGTCCCGATCTGGCTCATGGGCGGTTTCCTCCTGGGAGCCCCCGCCCTGGAAGCCCAGACCATCACAGCTGCCCAGCCGGGGCCGGTCATTGCGCCATGGGGTCCCGTTTTCCAGGTGGAAGGAATGGATGTACCTGTGGATCTGGACAGGGACTACTATGTGGTCTTTGACGTGTCCCAGTCGCCCACGGGGCTGGACGGGGTGAATCCCTATCTGGAAACGGCGGCGCGGTTCCTGAACATGCATGCCCGGGCAGGCGTTCCTCTGGAGCGCATGAGGGTGGCCGTGGTCCTCCACGGGTCGGCAGGGAAGGACGCCCTCCAGGAAGGCCCGTACGAAGATCGCTTCGACGCACAGAACCCCAATGCCGACATGATCAGGGCCTTGGCTGCCACTGGGGTGGAGTTCTATATGTGCGGGCAGACCGCCATGAGCCGAAACTTACCGGCCGCCGACCTCCTCCCCGAGATCCGGATGGCCCTTTCGGCCATGACGGCCCGGGCCATGCTTCGGGCACGGGGATACGAAATTGTGAATTGAACTCGGTCCGTCACGGAAGAAACCTTCAGGCCCGCGCTCTCGTTGTCAGACGTGTAGCTTCCCGGCAGTTTCTGCGGTGCCTGCCGTCCTGTCTGTTTCCAGCCATCCTTCCATCCTGCTGAGTTGCCGTGCCCGCCACCCCGAAGGATGTCAGCGCGCCCGGACCCAAGCGTTCCCGCTACGACCGATCCATCGTGGAAGGTCCCATCCTCCCGGCCGTGTGGGCCATCGCATGGCCCACCATGCTCCAGAACATGATCGGCGGGCTGCAGGGCATCGTGGACCACGTCATGGTGGGGAGGTATGTGGGATTCGAAGGAAACGCCGCCATCGGAGTGAGCTGGCAAATCTTCCTGGTGGTGGTGGTTTTCATCTCGTCACTCTTCACGGGGATGAGCGTGCTGGTGGCCCGCTTCGCCGGAGCCGACGACTCCGATCGCGTGGATCGCACGGTCTACCAGGGCTTCCTCACCGCTATCGGGATCTCCCTGGGGATCCTGGCCCCCGTGGGATACTTCCTCTCGCCGTGGCTGCTGGAAATGGTGAACGCCACGCCGGCGGTGCAGGCTGAAGCGCTTCCGTATCTCCGGATCATGTTTGTGTTCAGCTCCGGATTGCTGGTGTATTTCATGCTTGGTGGAGCCCTTCGCTCGGCGGGTGATGCCCGTACGCCGCTCCGCATCGGGGTGGTGGTGACGGTTCTGAACCTGGTGCTGAACGTCATCCTCATCCGGGGGCTGGGACCCATCCCCGCCTTCGGCACCACGGGCGCGGCCATGGGGACCGTCATCTCCTCCGGTGGGGTAAGTATCTACGCCCTCTGGAGACTTTGGGGAGGAGGTTGGGTGGTAGGGTTCCCCCGGGGCGCCGGATGGGGTCCGGACTGGGATATCATCCGGGCGCTGTTCCGTTTCGGAATCCCCACGGGGCTCCAGGGGGTGGCCATGAACGTGGGAGGGGTGCTCCTCCTGGCATTCATCGGGTCGTTGGCCCAAAGCGCCCAGGCCCAGGCGGCCTACACGGTGACCTATACCCAACTCTTTTCTCTCATCACCTGGACCTCCGTGGGCCTCATGGGGGCGGCAGCGGCAGTGGCGGGGCAGAATCTGGGGGCGGGCAATCCGGACCGGTCGGCGCAGGCCGTGCATGTTGCGGCCAGGGTGGGGCTGGGGGTGGCGCTGGGTGCAGGCACCCTCTTCGTGCTCCTTCCGGAGCAATTGCTGGGGATTTTTGGAATGGATGACCCCGTGGCGGTGGCGCTGGGGGTCGATCTCTTGAGGTATCTCAGCGTGTCGGGTTTCTTCATCGCCGTGGCCCTGACCTACACAGGAGGGTTGCAGGGAACGGGGGATACCAAGAGCCCCCTCTACATCTCCATCGTATCGCAGGTGATCATCCCGTTGGGCATGTGCAGTCTCATTCAACTCTTCGGCACGCTGGAGGCACGGGACATATGGCTCGCTATCGTACTTGGGCACATCACACGAGCGTTGTTGAGCGTGGGGCGGTTCCGGCAGGAGCATTGGCGAAGCATCCAGGTGGACATCGGACGGGCCCGGACGTGAGCCCGGGCGCACGCATGATCCTGGCCGTGGTGGTCACCCTGTTCCTGGCCCTGCCGGTGGGACCGGATCCGCTCCACGCCCAGGTGGTTTCCGCCATCCAGGTGAGCGACGCGCTTCAGGAGATTGAACTCACCGGCGGATCGGTACTCGTTGGCCGGGTGGTGGAGGTGGACGGCGATCGGGTGGTGGTGCTGACGGTGGACGGGGTGCGCTCGGAGTTCAGCCGGGCAAACATCCGCTCTATCCGGGCGGCTCCGGGAGAAGTGGTGGATGGCGCGTACTGGCGACCCGACCCCAACCGCACCCGGCTGCTCCTCTTCTCCCCCACCGCCCGCATGCTCAAGAAGGGCCAGGGGTACGTTTCGTCGTTCATGCTGGTGCTCCCCTTCGCCGCTTACGGAATCACGGACCGCATCACCCTGGCGGGCGGCACGCCCCTGATTCCCAGTGTGGTAGGAAGGGTGATCTATCTGGCTCCCAAGGTGGGAGTGTACCAGGGAGAAGGTGTAGACCTGGCTGCCGGAGCCCTGGCGTTTCTGGCCACCCAGGAAGTGGATGAAGGCTCGGTGGGGATTGCCTACGGAGCAGGGACGCTGGGTTCCCAGGATCGGGCGGTGACCCTGGGGGCGGGATGGGGATTCGCCATCGGGACGCGGGAGGATGCCTGGGTGTCCAATGAACCCGTGCTCCTCTTCGGTGGGGAGCTTCGGGTCTCTCCCTCCGTGAAGCTGCTCACGGAGAACTTCCTGGTGGTGGGAGAGCGCGCAGGGATCTTCTCCGGGGGGGTGCGCTTCTTCGGAGCGAGGTTATCGGCGGACGTGGGGATCGCCAGCACCCATGAGGGAGATTGGTTTCCAACGGCCAACGTGGTCTACAACTTCGGAGGGCGTCGGTAGGCACTGGTCAAATTCCGGTGGAAAAGGATAGGTTGAGGGGTAGCATCGGGATCAGGCCGGACAGGCCGCGTTGCGGGTGGCCCGGCTTCTCCTGCCAAGATTCATGCCATTTCTGTGCCCAACTCCCGTTGGGGTTGCCCACTCGGCTCGATGGAGGAGCCACCGGATGCGCCTGCGTATCACCCCTGCCGGACGTGCTTTCTGGATCACGGCCATCTATCTCGTGGTGGGGGCTGTCTGGATTGCCTGGAGCGATGCAGCGCTCCTGACGCTGGTGGAAGACCCTGCTTATCTGAGCTCCCTTCAGACCCTGAAGGGGTGGGCGTACGTAGGCCTCAGCGGCCTGTTGGTGTTCGCGCTCTCCCTGGCAAGCCTGCGGGGGCAGGCTCGGGAGGCCGAGGTGGATCGCCGTCTCAGAACCGTTCTCGACGCCATCCCTACCCGGGTCTCCTGGAAGGATACGGATGGGCGCTATCTGGGTTGCAACGCAGCCTTCGCGGAGGATATGGGCTTGCCCGGTCCCGAAGCCGTAGCGGGCCTCATGGATGCCGATCTCCTTCCAGCTGATCAGGTGGATGGGGCGCGGCTTGCGGATCGTCGGGTTGTGGAAACCGGCGAACCGCTGCGTCACAACCGGATTCCGGTGATGCACGAAGGCGGGGAGTTGGCCTGGTATGATGCCTACCGAGTCCCGGTTCAGGGTGCGGCGGGAGAAGTGGAGGGGCTCCTCTTCTGCTACGACGACGTCACCCATGGGGTGCTGGCGGAGTTGGAGTTGCGTCAGGGGCAGAAGGTTCAGGAGGTAGGTAGGCTCACCAGCGGGATTGTGCACGACTTCAAGAACGTCCTGGCGGTGATTCTGGCCAATGCCGATCTGGTGGAGGGGGGACGGCTTTCCAGGTCGGAAGTGGAGGAGGCCTTCCAGGACATCCGTCGGGCTGCCGACTCTGCCTATGACGTGGTGCGGAAGCTCCTGGGCTTCACCGGGAAAGCCGATCTGGTAAAGAAGCCCACGGATGTTCGCTGGGTCCTGGAAGGCATGGCCGCCATGCTGTCCCGGCTTCTGCGACAGACCCATGGATTCCGGGTGGAACTGCCGGAGGCGTTGCCCAGGGTGTTGTGTGATGTCAATGCCGTGGAACACATGCTGCTGAATCTGGTGAGCAACGCCCGGGATGCCATGCCGGAGCGGACGGGAGAGATTGTCGTGCGGCTGGAGGAAGTGGTGCTGGACCCGGAAACATCTTCCTCATGGTGGTCTACCCAGGCGGAGGCGGGACCGGTGACCGGCCAATGGGTGGCCCTTTCCGTTGCGGATTCGGGCATGGGGATCGCCCTGGATCTGCTCCCCCGGATCTTTGAGGCGTTCTATACCACCAAGTCCGGAGCGGGGGGTACCGGGCTGGGGCTCCCTATGGTGATGGGGCTCATGGAGCAGCATGGGGGGGTGGTGCAGGTGAAATCAGAGGTGGGGAAGGGCACCACCGTGCGGCTTCTCTTTCCGCCTCTGGAGGAGGGGCTGGCGGAGACGGAGGAGAGGGAGGAGACGATGGAGGGCGGGAGGGTTGTGGAGCCAGTCCCCGATTCGGTGGTGGGCGAGGCCTCGGCGGCGGGGCCCCGCCGTTCGGGAACCGACGGGAGCGACGGGAGGGATGCCCAGTCCCACCCATCGACATCCGATGCAATGGCCCTCACCGTCCTGGTGGTGGAAGATCAGGCAGATCTCCGGAGAACGGTGCTTCGGGCCCTGAGGCACAGCGGCTTTCAGGTGCTGGAAGCCGGCGAGGGGAATGCGGCCCTGGAGCTCATTCGAGGGGAAGCCCATGAGCTCGATCTCGTCCTCAGCGACCTGGCCATGCCTGGCATGGGAGGGATGGACCTCTATCGGACCATGAGGGCGGAAGGGTTTGCCGTTCCCTTCGCCATCACCTCCGGGGAGGCCGATCTGGCAGAGGTGGCGGAGAGCCCTGACGAGCGGGCAATTCCCATGATTCCGAAGCCGTGGACCGTGCAGGAGCTGGTGGCAGGAGTGAGGAACGCCATGGACGGGCCACCGAGGGAGTGACCCGGCGCGTTCCTCATCCGGAGGTTTCTCTTGCAAGAAGCTTCCATGGGCATCTACCATAGAGGTTCCAGTTCCTCCATGAGCTCAACAGGGGGTCCCATGCGCAACGGCTTGACTTCCACCTCACACCGGTCCTTCTTCGCTGCCGTCCTGATCCTGGCCCTTGGTGCTTGCGGTGGCCCGGACGAGGCCTTCGATCACGACCACAGCGGCGAGGGCGAGATCCCTGGGATGGGCAGCGTTTCATTCGCCACCTCCTGCTCCCAGGACGCGCAGCCGCTGTTTCAGCAGTCCGTTGCGGCCCTCCACTCCTTCTGGTTCCAGGAGGCATTGGACGGCTTCGAGGCGGTGGCGGCCATGGACCCGGAGTGCGCCATGGCCCATTGGGGGGTGGCCATGACGCTGTGGGGGAACCCCATGACCCGGGCGGCGCCCCCGGAGGCCCGGATCCAGTCGGCTCTGGAGGCGGTGGAGCGGGCCCGGGCTCTTTCGGGAGACATCACCCAGCGGGAGCGCCTCTACATCGAAGCGGTAGCCGCCCTCTACGAAGGTCACCCGGAGGTGGGGCACATCCAGCGGATGCGTGCCCACGAGGCGGCCATGCTCCAGGTGGTGGAGGCCAACCCCGGCGACGCCGAGGCGGCCATCTTCTACGGACGGATGGTGGTGGGGAACGCTCCCCCTGACGATCTCACCTTCTCCCGACAGCTCCATGCCGCGGCCATCATGGAGCCACTCTTTGAAGAGATGCCGGAGCACCCGGGGCTGGCCCACTACCTCATCCACGCCTACGACGCGCCGGCCATCGCCCAGCAGGGGCTGGATGCCGCCATGCGCTACGCCGACATCGCTCCGGACGCTCCCCATGCCCTCCACATGCCCACCCATATCTTCACCCGCATGGGGTACTGGGAGGAGTCCATCGAGCTGAATGCCCGCTCGGCCCAGGCCGAGCCCATCCCGGATGCCGCAGTGCACCCCCTGGACTATATGGTCTACGCCTACCTCCAGCTGGGACGGGACGGAGATGCTGCCGAGGTGCTGGACAGGGTCCGAGGTGCGTCGGATGCCTTCTATGGAGGACTCATCGGGTACAACCTGGCGGCCATGCAGGCTCGGTATCCCCTGGAGAAGAGTCTCTGGAGCCAGGCGGCCGAGCTGGAGGCTCCGGGCGAGGGCGAACCCTACGTGGAGGCTGTGACCCGGTTCGCCCGGGGGTTGGGGGCGGCTCGTTCGGGGGATGTCGCCGCCGCCCAGGCGGAGCTGGAAGCCATGGCGGGGCTGCGGGACCAGCTTCGGGAGGTGGGCGACGACTACTGGGCCACCGTGGTGGAGGCCCAGCGCCTGGCGGCTGAGGCCTGGGCGGTATATGCGGCGGGTGATTCAGAAGGGGCCCTGCGCCTGGCCCGGGAGGGGGCGGAGCTGGAGGCTACGGTGGAAAAGCATCCCGTGACGCCTGGACCCCTGCTTCCAGCCCGGGAGCTGCTCGGCGATCTCCTCATGGAACTGGATCGGCCCGTTGAAGCCCTGGAAGCGTACGAGGCCACCCTGGCCCAGGAACGGAACCGGGCCCGAGCCCTCCATGGGGCGGCCCGTGCCGCTGAAGCGGCGGGGAACCGAGAGGCCGCTGGCCGGCACTACGGAGCCCTTCTGGAGCTCCTGGAGGGAGCCGATGAGGATCGGCCGGACTTGCTGGCGGCCCGGGCGTGGGCGGAGGCGGCGTAGTTGGGGGGGCAGGAGCTCCCTCGCCCTACGTCCGGGGCCGCTCCCCTTCCTTCACGTGCCGATCGTACCACTCCAGCCAGCGCTCCCATCGGTCCTTCTGGTATGAGGGAACCTGGATGCCATGGGGCTGTCCGGGGTAGACCACCAGTTCCGTGGGGATGCCCCTGCGCCGCAGGGCCTGGTAGATCTGCTCCGAGTTCTGGATGGGTACGTTCCAGTCCTGCTCGCCTCCCATCACCAGCGTAGGGGTCTCCACCTCCTCGATTTCATTGAAGGGCGAGAGGGTCTCCCAGAGCTCCCGGTTCTCCCAGGGGAGCCCCCACTCCCGCTCATTCCCCAGCTGATAGTGGTCATGGCCGAAGTTGGCCACCAGTAGCCCCATGCTGGCTCCGGTGATGGCTCCCTTGAACACATGGGGACGCTTGGTGATGAGGTAGTTCGTGAGGATTCCCCCGTACGACCACCCTCCCACTCCCAGTTGATTCGGGTCCGCGATGCCCAGTTCCACGGCGTGATCCACCCCGGCCATGACGTCGTCCACGTCGGGGATGCCCCACTGCTGCCAGAGCTCCATGCCGAAGGCGTTGCCGTAGCCGCTGGATCCCCGGGGGTTCATCTTCACCACCGCGTACCCCTGGGCCGCGTAGAGCTGGGCGTCGAAGTGGAAGCCCACTCCGTACATCCCGTTGGGCCCTCCATGGATCTGCAGGAGGGTGGGAAGAGGCGAGGTGCCGTTCCACTCCGCCGGGGTGTAGATCCACCCCTCGATCTCCGCTCCGCCTGAGGAGGGAACGTGGATGTTCCGCACCTCGGCCAATCTCAGGCCGGCCACCAGGGAGTCGTTCACGGAAGTGAGCTTCCGAAGGCGGTAGAGGTCGGCGCCTCCGGTGCGGGCTCCTTCCCTGAGAGCCATGCGGTCGGATGCGGAGGAAGCCACGGGGGGTTCGGTGAGGAAGAGTTCGCCGGGCAGCTCGTGACGGCTCACGATGGCAGCCACCCGCCCGTCGGGGCCCAAGTGGATGTCCGAAGCCTGGAGTTCACCTCCCACCAGCCGGGTGATGTTCCCCGACTCCACCTCCACCATGGCTACATGGGACTCCCCTTCATCCTGCACCCCAAACACGATATTCCGACCGTCGGTGGTCCAGACGGGGTTGGAGACGCTCCGGTCCAACTCCACGGTGAGAACGTTGCGGCCGGCCTCTTCGCCGCCCTCCACGGGAATCACTGCCAGGTGACGGGTGGCGAAGGCGCTGAAGCGGGGCTCATGGATCCCGGTGGTGTAGGCAATCCAGCGGCCATCCGGCGAGAAGGCGGGGGAGCCGTCGCCATCTTCGTAGATGGTGAGTTGGCGGGGCTCCGTCACGGGCTCGGGGGCGTCGGCGGCAACGATCCAGAGGTTCGTGTCGGAGTTGGCGTCGGGATCTTCGGTGCGATTGCTGGAGAAGGCGATCCAGCGGCCGTCGGGCGACCAGGCGGGGGCCGACTCGGAATAGTCACCGGCGGTGATCTGCCGGAGGGCCTTCGTTTCCAAGTCCATGACGTAGAGGTGGGTGGGACGCTCCTCGGAGAGGTAGCCCACCCGGTCGCGCTTGATCTGGAGGCGTTGGATGACCCATGGCTTCGGTTCTTCGGAGGTCCAGGTGGAGTCCTTCACCTCCTCGTCCCGGATGGCCAGGATGAGACGGGAGCCGTCGGGAGACCACTCGTACCCGGACACCCCCTGCTCCACCTCGGTGATGGCCACTGCCTCGCCTCCTCGCCGGTCCAATCCCCAGACCTGGCTCTTGGCGTCCTCACCGAAGGAGGCCGTGAAGCTCAGCCAACGGCCGTCGGGGCTCCACTGCGGCGCGCCCACGGATTCCCCGGCTCGGGTCATGGGGATGGGGGTGCCCCCGGCGGCCGGAACCATCCAGAGGCGGGTGATGCGCTTGTCGTCTTCCAGGTCGGTGGTGGCCACCGTATACGCCACCCACTCCCCGTCGGGACTGATGCGGGCGTTGCCCAGGGAGTGGAGGCGGAAGGCGTCATCGATCTCTATCACCCGGGGTTCCGGCGCGGGGGTTTCTGCCTGGGCCCCCAGAGCGGCGGGGATGGCCACGCCCACAAACAGGGGTGCCATGAGGAGGAGATATTGGCGCGCCCAGCGGCGGGCTTTTGCCCAGCGGTGGCCTGTTGTCGGGGGCGTGGGTGCAGGGATCATGGCAGCCATTCAGGCAGGGGGATGGGGACTCCAAACGTCTTCAGGTTCTGAGCATCAAGGTGCGCGACGGCCGCTGGGGCGGCAAGCGCGCTCTGCTCCCGCTGCTCTTGCACGTCCCGCCATTCTCCGGCACGTTGCGCGGATTCCCACCAGATTCCCCGAACCAGGAAAGTGATCCATGTCGCCCACCCGCAGAGAATTCATCTGGACCACTGGCATGATCGGAGCCGGCCTGGCCGTGGGGGGGCTGGGAGCCTGTTCGCAAGGCGATTCGCCGGCGCCTTCGACTTCGAAGCGGATCCTGATCTTCGGCGGTACCGGGCTCATCGGCCCCAACATGGTGGAGTACGCCGTCGGGCGGGGGCACCAGGTCAGCATCTTCACACGGGGGCGCGCCGAGGATACCCTCCCCGAGAGCGTTGAGCGTCTGGTAGGTGACCGCAACGACGATCACGCGGCGCTGGAAGGTCGGAGTTGGGACGTGGTGATGGACAACAACACCTCGCGGGACTATCGATGGGTGCAACGGAGCACCGAGCTCCTGAGGGACGCAACGGACCACTACATCTTCGTATCCTCCATCTCGGCTTACGATATCCCTCCTTTCCAGTGGTCCGAAGCTCAGACCGTCATGCGTGAGCCCCTGGTCTCCGAGGACTACCCGCTGGCAGATCCCCCCGAGGAATGGACCATGGGTGAAGATCTTCCGTATGGCCCCATGAAGGCGTTCTGCGAGAACCTGGTGCACGAGGTATTCCCGGGCCGGAGCACGGTGGTACGCCCTGGACTCATCGTGGGGCCAGGCGATCCCACCAATCGATGGACCTACTGGCCGGTTCGCTTCGACCAAGGGGGCGAGATCCTGGCCCCCGGGAACCCCGAGCACGCTATGCAGGTCATCGACCAGCGCGATCTCACGGAGTGGGTCGTGCGTCTGGCGGAAAACGGCACCATGGGAGACTTCAATGCCACGGGCCCGGGCGAACGGCTCTCCATGGGCTCCATGCTGGAACAGATCTCGGCAGTCACGGAAGTCGAGCACGAAATGATCTGGGTGCCTGAGACCTTCCTGGAAGAGCAGGGCGTCTCTGCGTGGACCGACCTTCCCGCATGGATGCCGGGAAATCCTCTCATGTTCGTGGATGTGAGCCAGGCCGTGGCTGCAGGCCTCACCTATCGCTCCATCGGACTCACCGCCGCCGACACCGTCGCCTGGGATCGGACGAGGAGTCAGGAGGAGCGGGAGGAAGGGAACTTCGGAATCAGCCGTGAGCGGGAGCGCGAGGTTCTGGACGCATGGGCTGCTGCCCAGGGGTGAAGCAGCGGTGACCGGCGGGGCACCATGGGCCCTTCTGGGAAGTTGACAAAAGGTTGCGGTTGACAATAGGTTGCATGGAGGGGGGTGGCCCATGACAACCGCGCATGCAGAAGCAGAAAGGCTCATCGCTGAAGCCCCGAGCCTGGGGTGGCTGCGGGAAGTCGCGGACGAGCTTGATCGCGCCGTCCGTACGAACCCCCTTGAGCGTCTGACCAGGCTATGGGGACTCTCCAATTCGGAAGCCGCGCGGATGTTCGGCGTATCGCGACAGGCCTACTCAAAGTGGTTTGAGAAGGGCATCCCTTCAGAGCGGGCGGCGGCGGTGGCCGATCTGGATGCGGCGACCAATATCCTGGACCGAAAGCTCAAGAGGGAGCGAATCCCTGCGGTGGTCCGTCGGGCGGCCCCATCCCTCATGGGCAGGTCGCTTTACGAACTGGCCTGTGAGGGGCGGCACCGCGAGGTAAGAGAAGCGGTGACGACGATGTTCGACCTCCGACGGATTCAGCCCTGAGCCAGACCCGCACCGTGATTCTCCCGGAAAGGAGGATCTGGCTACGGGTTGCCGATCCACTCTGGACCGACCCGCTGGATCCGTCCTTCGCAGCAGCAACCGGAGGGCGATGGAATCCGCCGGATTCCTTTCCGGTCCTCTACCTGAACGCCGATGTGGGTACTGCGCGTATGCAGATTGACCGCATGGCAGTGGATCAGCCATTCACGGCCGATGACCTCGACGATGATGCATATCTCCTGGTCGCAGCTACCCGGCCTCGAAGCCAGTCGTGTGCGGATGCGGTCAGTCGAGCCGGGCTCGAGTCTCTGGGCCTTCCGCCGAGCTATCCACTGAGTGCAGGCGGAGAGATGGTGGAGCGGGCCCTCTGCCAGTCCATTGGAGCCGAAATCCATGAGGTCGGCTCGCGTGGCGTGTGGTGCATCTCTGCGGCTTCGCCCGTGCGTTCTGGTCGGGAACTGGCCTGGTTCCCGGCCTCCGCCCGCTCCCGCGCTCGACCCCTCTGGACGGAAGGGAAACCATTCGGGCTTTGGCGCGACGCCACGGAATGGTCGGACATCGGGCTGGCAGCTCAGACCGATCCTGCGCCGTAGGGTAGATGGGAGTTGGTCATCACCCGTGTGTGCCAGCGCCACCCACGTGTGCCGGCGGCGAAAGCTGGCCCAGATTCACATGCTCTGCCCCTTGACGGGATTTGGGGAGCGCAGTGAGGCGAGGCTCGGATGCCGGCCACGCGCCGCCCCCTGACCAGCTGGCTGGGCCTACGGCTGCCGACGCGTGCGTGGGCACCCTCCTGGTGACCTTCACCCCCTTCCTCGAGCCTCTCAGGTGCCATTCCGGGCGCGGTCCAGACCCTCTTTATATTTCGTGTAACGTCTATTCACGACAATGACTTGGGGGGGGGGGTGGCATGGGCTACGGGGTGGCGAAGTGTGGTGACGCGAAGGGGTGGGCTCCGGCCCGGACGGGCCGGCTCGCGGTGCGAGAAGCGGGTGCGAGGTATGAGATCCCGGGGGCAGATGGCCCCGCTCCGGACCGGGACCCCCTCAGCGGGGCCGGCCCGGGGGATGACGAGGGGGCGGACGATTCCAGGGCGGACGGTCAGGGCGTAGACGACCTGGGCGATGAGATCGCTATCCTGTCGGCCCATATCGAGTCTGCCACCCAGCGGCTCCTGGTACTGATTGCTCGGTTCGACGATCTGCGAGGATGGGAACGGGCGGGACATCGCTCCTGCGCGCACTGGCTTGCCCACCGGACGGGGATCGATGGAGGAGCCGCCCGGGAGCGGGTACGGGCGGCCCGTGCTCTGGCCGGGCTTCCCCTCACCAGCGCGGCCCTGGCCCGTGGAGAGCTCACCGTTTCCAAGATTCGGGCCCTCACCCGGGTGGCCACGGCGGACAACGAGGCGTATCTCCTGGAGGTGACCCGATCTTCCACAGCGGCGCAGGTGGAGCGGTTCGTGCGGGGGTGGAAGATGGGAAGCTCCCGGCTGGAAGCGGAGCGGGATGAACTCCGGCACGCCTCCCGATGCTTCTCCGTCTTTCCAGATCTGGATGGGAGCTACGTGGTGAAGGGGAGGCTCACGCCGGAGGTGGGGGCGCTCCTGATGCGGGCCATCGAGGCAGCCGGCGACGCGCTCTATCGCCAGGAGATGGCAGAGCGGGAAGAGGGGATGAAGGCGAAGGACTCGGAAGCGGCGGCAGCCCGGAGGCGGGCGGATGCGCTGGCGCTGTTGGCCGAACGGGCGTTGGGGGTGGGGTTCGGGGGTGGGAGTGAGGAACCGCCTGGGGCCGACGACCCCGAATCCTCCGCCTCTGGCTCCGTGGGCTCTTTCCCCGCCCCTGGCTCGTCCGCCCCCCTCTCCGGCACCCGGGCCGAGCGGTATCAGGTACTGGTGCACGTGGACCTGGAAACGCTTCGGGGGGAGGAGATGGTCACCGGGCAGGAGATGGTCCGAGCCGCGGAGATGGGTGAAACGTCCCACATCGAGGATGTACGCGTTTCTGCGGAAACGTCCAGAAGGCTCACCTGCGATGCGGCGGTGGTCGAGGTTCAGTCCGGCGGCTCTGAACATCTCCACCCCCTGAACCTGGGCCGACGGACCCGCACCATCTCACCTGCGCTACGCCGCGCCCTGGAAGTACGGGACCGGGGCTGCCGCTTTCCCGGATGCGGATCTCGCTTCACCGACGCCCACCATATCCGGCACTGGGCCCAGGGCGGGGAGACCAGCCTTGGAAACTGCATCCTACTGTGCCGGCATCATCACCGGCTGGTTCACGAAGGGGGGTGGTCCGTGGGTCTTTGGGGCGCGGGGCGACCGGTGTTTCACGACCCCCGGGGCGGGACGCACTTCGACGGGCGTTGGACGCCGCCGAAACTGGGGCGGGAACCCGTGGTCACTCTGCTGGCCGACAACTTCCAGGCGCTACGGGTCGACACTTTCCAAGCACTACGGGCCGACAAGTTCCGAGCGCCCCGCGGGGATCGTGATCCCGGGGGCACCCTGGAAGAGAGGCTACCTTACGTTGAAACCGAAGATGGGGCGCCGACGGCACCCCATTCTCACGGCGCACGCCGACCGTCCAGCCAAGCGTCCAAGCTGTATCGCCCGGGTCCCGCCAGAGCAATCCAGGCCCCCAACGGCACATAGATCATGAGCATGTGTCGGGGCAGGAGGCCGCCGGAATCCAGCATGGCCACGGCGATGCTCAGGAAGATGAGGGTGGAGACCCAGGCCGAGACCCGGTTCCACAGACCCACGGTGAGGAGAACGCCGAATATGAGCTCCACCCAGGGAAGGGCATAGCCATAGGGCGCGGCGATGAAGTCGGGCAGCCAGGCGGGGTTTCGCCCCTGGAAGAAGTCGCCCCGATAGAAGGTGCCCAGCCCTTCCGTGGTGTCCTGGACCACCTTCCCCCATCCCTGGTGCAGGAGGAACCAGCCGAGCGCTATCCGGGTGAGGCCCCGGGCCACTTCCGTTGAAGTGGGGGAGTTGATCCCGAAGGGGTCCGGGGCACCGATGGAAAGTCCGGGATGGCGCTGGCTCATGGGGATCTCAGGAAAGGAGGAACTGGGCGCGGACCGAGCAGGATTCGCTCAACGGGATGGTTTTGTACTGCGGCATACTCACACTACGGCATAGTAAGGAACGCGGCAGGGTGGGGGAAAGGGGGGATGCCGGGCTACGCCGGGTGCGCCCCATGCCCGTCGCATCCTTGACACCTCACATGCCCTCGGTAGGTTGCGGCCACAGTCCAAGCGGCGTGCTGTAAGGCAAGCCGCCGTCGCCCCATCCCGACGTTCTGCAGGAACAGATCATGCAATGTGACCCGGCGCCCCCCCCTTCGAGCCGACCTTCATTCGGGGTGATGACGCTCACCCTGTTGACCCTTCTTGTAGGAGTGCTGCCTCTCTTGGGCGCGCTGCCCATGCCTGCGGCGGCCCGGCAGGCGTTGGGCCCACAGATGGACGATCCGCCCGCCCAGGTGCGGCACGAACTCACCACGCTCCGGGCCGCTCAGGGCATCGCCGCCGACATGGCCCTCCGCATCGACGATCTGCTGGCCACCGTGGCCGGCGCCAGTACGCCGGCCGGCCTGCGGAACGCCGCCCGGCACGCCGATGCCATCGGTGCCGGGCTGGCCGAGTCCGTGCAACAGCCGCTCCGCATTGCCCTGGACTCCATGGCCGAGTACTTGCGGCTCAGGGCCGTATTCGGCAACGCCTGGGCATGTGTGGAGTTCCCGGAGAGCCAAGGGAACCAGGACTTCAGCGCGTACCATCAACCCTGGGAAGTGGACTCTGAAGTTCGGTTGGTGGGTGCCCGGGACGGGGTTCGGACCGAGATCATCGGAACGACTCTACGGGGTCGCCCCATCCATGCCGTGCGTGTCGGTACCGGCGATCGCGTGGTGTTCGTGCAAGCGGGCATCCACGGCAACGAAGCCACGGGTACCACGGCGGTGATCAACCTTCTGAACGAACTGTCCGATGGCTCGGATCGCTCCCGGCAGATCCGGGAGGCGTTGACCGTGGTGGCCATCCCCATGCTGAACCCCGATGGAGCGGCTCACTACCAGCGGGCCAACGACCAAACGTGGGAGGAGACCGTTGCTCTCTTCCCCCAACTCGGCGCTGCGGCCGAGGCGTTCCATCATTCGCTTCCTGGACCCAGGTTCTGGGGCGACCCCAGGGTGGCCGGCTATGATGTGAACCGCGACTTCAGCCCCGACTTCACCGACCTGCCGCAGCCTGGAGACCTCCCCGGGACCAGCAGCGCCACCGGCCTGTACCTGACGGCCGAGGCCCGGGCGTCTCGCGACCTCTATGCAGCGCTGGAGAGCGAATTCGGCCTCGTGGACGTCTTCATCGATCTGCACAACCAGGCGCCGTGCAACACCTTCGACCATGACGGCGACCCCGCCACGCCGGCACGCTACACCCCCATGTCCATCTCCGCCCAGATGATCCGCGACCCGGTGGCCCGTGGGGCCGGGACGGAGTATCCCAACTTCGACTGGGACGCATCGCGGCGGGCCAACGTCGCCGCCTGGCAAGCCCTCCAGGAGTTGGGCGCTCCGTACGCCAACATCACCCGGTATCCCCAGAATCTCGATCTCGCCGGATCGGCCGTGGCGGCATATCAGCTTCGGGGAAGCGCCGGTGTGCTCATGGAGGCCAGCCGACAGCGGAACTCGACGCCCGCGTGGCGTTTGGACTTTCTGGTGGAGGTGCACCAGCGAGCCATCCGAGGGATCATCGATGCGCTGGCGGATGCCGCTCTGAGCTCCATCGATCCGGACCTCTACGACGCCATTCCGGTCCGGAACTGAGGGCGGGTGGATAGGAAGCCGAACCGTCCCGCTCTCCCCGGAAGCAGATCGCGATGGGTACCGGCTCCACAGCGCGCCGCCTTCACTTGCCTCATACTGGCGGCCGGATGCTCCGACTCCACCGGGCCTGAGCCCATCCCTACTGAGATACTGGGGTCGTACACACTGGTGTCCGCTGCTGGGGAGCCGGTGCCATACTGTCCGACGACCACCACGTGCCTCCAAATGGGCTCCATGGAGCTGACCGAGGACGGTTACACCTCGAAGCTCGTGTTCCGGGGGCACCTGGACGACTGGGGACCGGAGTTCGAGGCCGGTCCCCAGAACGGTGGATACCGGCTTCGCTTCTTCCTTTCGAACCGGACCTTCTCGTTCCAGGCCTCTTGGCGGGATGGGGTGATTCAGACCGACACCATGCCGCGGGTGGAGGACGCGAGCCGCTGGGCTCCCTTCCGGTTCCAGAAAGAGTGAATCACCGCGATGCCCCGACCTCCGGATCGCTGGTCTCTTCTTCAGTCTGGACGGAAATAGGTTCGCTGTTTCGGTAGGAGCCTCGGCTGCGCTCAGGGAAGCTGAGCCAACGGCACCTCCATCGCCTCGGCGGCCGCCGCCATGCGCCTGTCGTAGGTGGCGAGCGAGACGGCCCGCCCTCGCTCCCGGAGAAACGAGATGGATGCCAGGTGGAGGGCATCCAACGTCCGCACCGCTACCGGGAACGGATCGAGCGCTCGTTCCAATACCGGCCGACGAAGCTCCAACCAGGCCACCCGAGCCAGGAGGATGCGTGCGACGTCCCCGTGGGAGCGCGCCAGGTTGCGAGCGTGGACTCGCCGCCAAAGCTCGTATTCGAGCAGGCGACTGGATACGAGCTCCTCCTCCCACAGCTCCGGCGGCGGCCGGCGGTCCTCGGCGAGCAGGTGGGCAAGGGCAACCGACGTATCGAGGTAGATCATCGGTCGGCTCGGTCGTGCGCCAACTCTTCCATGATCTCGGAAAGGGTAGCCACCGGACGGGAGGGTGGGGGACCGCCCGATCCGGCCTTCGGGGGGGTGACCAGCTGGTCCTCGACCAAGTCGCCGAGTGATCCCTCGTAGACCGAGCGGCCGGGGATGGGGATCGCCAGGATACCTCGGCGGAGCGCTTCGGAGCGCGATATGCCCAGCGCCTGCGCCGTGCGATCGAGCTCGGCTCGTTCATCGGGCGTCAGGTAGACCTGGATGGGTTCGCGCACGATTCGACTCATAGAGCAAATTTGGTACATTTGAATCCAAATTTCCAGATCTGCGCTTGGAGCGTTGTGGTCCACGCATTCTGCGTTGTGGTCCATGCATTCTCTGTGTACGTAGAATGCATGGCTACGAAAACCGTCCGTGACCTGTAGATGCATGCGGGCCCCTTCACCCCCAACTCTTCACCTCCGGCGGCGCCTGGCGTAAGGCCGTGAGGTAGTCGAACGGATCGGGCTTCCGGTCTCGGCGGTCCGGCAGATACTCCAGCGGGGTGGGGATGGTGACTTCGAGGGGTGGGTCACCCCGAGGCCCGCCGACCGCCCCTTTCGGCCCCCCCACCCTCAGCGCCTGCACCCCCGTGGCCACCACGTTCAGCGTCTTCCCATCCTTCTGCAGCTTCCCCTCCACCGCCAGGAACGGCTCCATGCGGATGGAGGAGCGGTGGCGTTCATACACATCGGGCTTCACAATCACGTTCACCGGACCGTCTTCATCTTCCATGAGGATGAAGAGATAGCCTTTGGCGGTCTGGGGGCGCTGGCGAGCCACCACCACCCCGGCGAGCCGAACCGTGCTCCCCTGGGGCAGCTTCTGAAGAATACCCGACGAGACGGTGCCGGAGGGAAGTTGATCCCGGAGCAGCGCCAACGGATGGAGCTTCGTGGAGAACCGGAGCAGCCGGTACTCGGCCACCATCCGCTCCTCCGGTCCCAGGTCGGGGAAGGGAAGCCCGTCGAAGGAATCGTCCAGCGCCAGGGGAAGCTGGGCGTCGTCATCCCTCCCTCCCCGGATGCCGCCCGCCTCCTCGGGGCCCAGCCAGAGCCCGGTCTGCCAGAGGAGCTCCCGGCGGGTCATGCCCATGGCATCCATGCCGCCCACCCAGATGAGGTTCTCCACCGCAGGCCGCTTGAGGCGCCCGGGGGTGCGCCGGAGGAAGTCGGGAAGCGAGCGAAAACGGCCCCGCTGCTCGCGCTCGGCCACCACCTCCCGGGCGATGTCGGTGCCCCACCCCCGTACGAACCCTAGCCCCACCCGGAGATGGGAGCCCTCTCCGGTGCACTCCACCCCGCTGGCGTTCACGTCGGGCAGGAGGGTGTGGATCCCCTGGCGGCGGGCGTCCCGGGCCAGGGCGTCCAGGGAGTAGAACCCCATGGGTTGGTTGTTGAAAAGCGCCACGTAGTACTCCGTGGCGAAGTAGTGCCGGAGCCAGGCGGACTGGTACGCCAGAAGGGCGAAGGCCACGGCGTGGGACTTCGGGAAGCCGAACTCGGAGAACGCCACCACCTGACGAAACACCGTCCGGGCCGTCTCCTCCGGGATCTCCCGGGCGGTGGCTCCCTCCCGGAACGCCTCCCAGTACCCCTTCATGACCTCCTTCGAGCGCTTCCGGCTCATGGCTCGCCGGAGCCCCTCGGCCTGGCCGTCGGTGAACCCCGCGAGTTCCCGGCACACCTTCAGCACCTGATCCTGGTAGATGATGACCCCCAGCGTCTCCCCCAGGGCCCGCTCCAGGGCCGGGTGCTCGTAGGGCACCACGAAGTCCGGGTTCTCCCTCAGGCGCTCCTTCCTCCGGACGTAGGGGTTCACCGCGCCCCCCACGATGGGGCCCGGCCGGACGATGGCCACCTGGACGGCCAGCTCCTCCAGGGTGGTGGGGCGGGTGCGCCGGAGCATCTGGATCTGGGCCCGGCTCTCCACCTGGAAGATCCCCGTGGTGTCGCCGTCGCAGATGCGGGAGTAGACGGCCTCGTCTTTCAGGTCGATGCGGGAGAGGTCGGGCGCCTCGCCGTGGCGCACGGCGATGAGATCCACCGCCTCTTCCACCAGGGAGAGCATCCCCAGGGCCAGGAAGTCGATCTTGATGAAGCCGGCGTCGTCGCAGGAGTCCTTGTCCCACTGGCAGAGCACCCGCCCCTCCATGGTGGCAGGCTCCAGGGGCACCAACTCCGTGAGGGGCCGGGACGAGATGATCATTCCCCCCACATGCTGGGAGATGTGTCGCGGAAGGCCGGCGATCTCCTCCATGACCTCGGCCAGTTGCTGCCATCCCTTCGCGTTCGCCTTCTCCCGGAACTCCGGGAGGCGAGCCAGCTCTTCCTTCATGTGCCGGGCCGACCCCCGCTCCGCCAGCTTGGACAGCTTGTCCAGTTCCCCCTGGGGCAGTTCCAGGGCTTTCCCCACCTCCCGCACGGCGGAGCGGAGGCGATAGGTGGGGAAGATGCATACCAATCCGGCGTGCTCCGAGCCGTAGCGGCGGTAGACCTCCAGGATGAGTTCCTCCCGGATCTCCCGGGGAAAATCCAGGTCGATGTCGGGCACCGACCCCATGGCCTCGTTCAGGAAGCGACCCAGGAAGAGATCGCTGGCGATGGGATCCACGTGGGAGAGGCCGATCAAGTAGCAGATGATGGACGAGACGGAAGAACCCCGCCCCCGCCCCGGGGGGAGCCCGGCGTGGGCCCGGGGGGAGCCGCCTCGCACCCGCACCGCCACCTCCCGGGCCAGTTCCAGGATGTCCCGATAGACCAGGAAGAAGCCGGAGAGGCCGTGGCGCTCCACCAGGTCCAGCTCTTCCTCCAGGCGGGAGAGGGCGGCGTCCCGGTGTTTCGCGGCGGGCACCGATGCCGGGTACTTCTCGTCCAGCGCCGCCCGGCACACCTCCGCCAGCACCCGAGGCGCCGGCGCCCGCTGGCTTCCCTGGAAATCGGGGAAGTGGTAGCCCAGGTCCCGGGTCAGGTCGAAGGCGGCGCACCGCTCAGCGATGCGGAGGGTGGAGGCCAGGGCGTCGGGGCGGGAGGCGAAGCGCCACGCCATCTCTTCGCGTCGGGCCAGATGGAAGCAGGCGTTCCCCCGCCGGAGGTGGTGGGAGCCGTCCAGGGTGGTGCGGTGGCGGATGGCCGTGAGGACGTCCTGGAGGCGGTGCCGCTTTCGGCGGTGGTAGTGGACGTTCCCGGTGGCCACCACCGGCACCCCCATCCGGTCGGCCAGGGCCCCCAGGGCCCGGTTCCGGGAACCGTCGCCCCGGACCTGGTTCTCCTGGAGTTCCACGAAGAGATGGTCTGGCCCAAAGGCGCTTCGGAGGCGCCGGAGAAAGGCTTCGCCCGAGGCCACGGCGTTGTCCAGATGACGGGCCAGGGGGCTCTGGCGGCAGCCCGTGAGGAGGATGAGCCCCTCCGCGTGCTCCAGGAGCCGGTCCAGGGGGAGGGCCGGCTCACGCCGGGGGCTGGTGCGATGGGCATGGGAGAGGAGCCGACAGAGGTTGGCGTAACCCGCAGGGGTCTCGGCCAGGAGGGTGATGTGGGGGAGGGCGTGATGGGGCAGGGGAGGGGGCGCGGCGGTTGTCCCACTGGGATCACCGGGAGCGTCTCCCGGAATCCCGCACTCCCGGAGCGTGACCTCGGCCCCGGTGATGGCTTGCAGGTCATGGCTCCGGGCCAGCTGGGCGAACTCCATGGAGCCGTACAGACCGTCATGATCGGTGAGGGCCAGGGCGGGATACCCCAGCTTCACGGCCTGGTGGACCAGCTCCTCGGGGTGGGAGGCGCCGTCCAGGAAGGAGTAGCCGGAGTGGCAGTGGAGTTCGATATACATGACCCGAACATATACCGAAAGAGGGGGCGGGGGCTAGGCGAGGGGGTGGGGCGGGAAGGGTTGCGGAGAGGGTCAGGGAGGAGGTGAGCGATGTGGGTTCAGGAAAAGTTGGACAGAAAGGGATGGGGGGGTAGTTTGGCAGGAGGGACACGAGCGCAAGGAGACTGAATCATGAAAAGGCCTCCCGACCCGCTTCTGGGACTCGGCCTTTCGAGAGCACACGACGCGCGAGCTCTGGGCATTGTACTGCTCGTCAGTCTCTTCGTGGCTGTCCCGGCAGCGGAGGCCCAGACCCTGGAGTTGATCCAGGGCTTCCGCACCTGCCCCACCGCGGCTGAGTCGGACATCCGGTTGCACCCCCTTGGAGAGCTGGGCGGCGACGCGGATCCTGCGTCCATTCAGCACTGGGCTCGCGTGGTTTCCCTCCGCCCTGCAGGATACACGGCGGGCCCCACCTTCGCTGAAGGGGCCATGTCCCGCTATGGAGAGGACGGGACGTTCCAGGGCTTCCTGACCCGGTCGGGAGGCGGGCCGGGGGAACTCATCGGGCGGAATTACCTCATACTCTCCGGAAGGGACAGCCTGGTGACGGTCCTGGACCGTGCCCAGACACGGCTCACCCAGATCCGGTGGGACGGAACGCCTGTCCGCACCACCCTCCTCTCCATTCCGTCGAACTTCAACAATGCCGCCTACCACCCCTCGGGCCGCCTGCTGGTCAACCGGCCGGTCTACAACCTGCCCGGCGCCCCCATCCCTCTTCACCTGTGGGATCTCGACGGAACCGATTTGGGACCTGTGGGCCCACCTTTGGAACGGTTTCGCCTGGATGAAGAATTCCTCGCCTGGCGGACTCTGGCACCCTCACTTTCCCCGCCCGGCTTTCTCAGCGCCCCTCCGCACGTGTACCGGGTGGACCTTTTCGACCTGAACGGCGCCCTCACTCGACAGTGGCGGATCGTGAGTTCCTGGCGAAGCGATGAGCCTTGGGGTCGGGAGCGAGCCCAGCTCCGGCCACAGCCGGAGGCCGTGGAAGGCCTCTGGCAGGATGAACAGGGCCTCATCTGGCTGGGGTCCTCGGTCCCCACCCCGGGGGAGTTGGAGCCCGTTTTGGAAATCCTGGCCCGTTGGGGCCACACCCCCCCGGCCAACTGGTGGAACCACCGGGTCCACAGCGTTCTGGAGGTCTTCCATCCGGATGAGGCCCGGGTGCTGGCGTGCCTGCAGCATCCGGAACGGCTCTTCTACTCACCGGACGGGGAGCTTGTCTGGACAGCCCGGGAAACCGAGGAAGGCGACGTGCGCCTCCGGTTGTTCCGGGTGCAGTTGGATACGAACCACCGAACCGGGAGGCTTGAACTGCTTAGGTATACTCATGAGTAGTCAAGGACTCATCAGTCTCCGTGTACGCAGATGTCTAAGACGCGCAAGCGCGGGCTCGCGATCAGCGGAGGCGATGGGGCCGCAGTCAGTTTGGCGGGCTCGGCAGCGCTTCTTCAATCTTTCTGTACTGTTCTTCTCAGGAGCGTTCGCAGCATGCGATGCGGGCGTCGACGAGTCGCTCCCGCGTCTTACTCTTGGCGATGCGTCGGTGTCCATCGGCGAGGAGGGATCCCTGCCGCTGTAGAACGTTCGGATGGCCATGAGGCTCTCCAGCGGTGAGTTTGTCGTCGTGGACGGCGGTCTCTCTTCCCGGATCAATGTCTTCGCCGCCGACGCTCGGCACCTACGGGCGATAGGCCGAGCGGGTGACGGGCCGGGCGAGTTCCGCTGGATCACGAGCGCCCAGGCGACGCCCGAGGACTCGATTCTCCTGTACGACGCCAGCGCCCAGCGCTTGACAGTAGCCTTACAGGATGGTCGATGGGTTCGCACGGCTTCGTTTCGGCCGGGGCAGGCGGGGATGGGTGGCGACGGTTTGGAGGCGGTTGCGCGTCTCGGAGACGGCGCGTTGGTCGGATTGAGCGCTCAGAGCATGGCACGTGGCCAGGCAGCTCAACTGGTTCGGGACACCGTCGCCGTGGCGCTGCTAGACCCGGACTTAAACGTGGTGGAGGTTCTCAAGAGGCTTCCGGCACGCATGACCTCGACAACGTTGCTGGGCGGTCGACCTGTCTTTAGGGTGCCGGCCTTCTCACCTGAGGCAATATACACCACTTGGGGGAGCTGCGTATTTTTGTCAACCGGGGAGACAAATATGATCTGGGTGTATTCGTCGAGCGGTGAATTGGTCGGAAGTATTCGAGGGCCGGGAGAGCCTCGAGTTGTGGAGGAGGAGCACCTCAGGATCCGGCTGGCGCATGACCTGGAGGTCTATCCCCGGGGGGAGCCGGCGATCCTTGAGCGGTTGCTCTTCGAGGAGGCGAGGCCCGATTACCTGCCGTTCTACCACCGCATCATCGCCGACGACTGGGGACACCTTTGGCTCCAGGAGTATTCGCCGCCTTTGGGAGCTGGAACTCGGTGGGACATCGTGTCTCAAGGGGGCCAACATCTGGCGACCGTCGAGACACCGGCCCCGATGAGCCTCTTCGCGGTCTACGAGGACGGAGTTCTCGGTCGACGATTCGGCGATCTCCGCGTTGAGATGGTCGAAATGCTTCCTTTTCGCAACCAACTGCGGCAGATGGCACCACCGTTGACACGACGCAGCGAATCAGGCTCCTGACATCCCAGCATATCCACGCATTGCTGCTCTGCACCTGGGCTGTTGTAGCGGCCTGACCTCCTGTCCGATCCTGCACGGAGAGCACGTTCCGAGAGCTTGACGGCGGTGTACGGGTGTGCATGCATTCAGGTGCATGACAGGCTTCGAGAACATCCGCATCATCGCAGCGCGCAAAGCCGTCCGGCGGGAGCGTCGGCCGTACGAGGAGCAACGATGAAGAGGGAATACGATTTCAGGCGGGGTAAGCGTGGATCGGTCTTGGAGCCTCCCCCCGGAAAGACAAGGATCACGATTCGGCTGGACGATGACGTTCTTGAATGGTTTCGCGGTCGGGTTCACGCCGCAGGGGGGGAACTATCAGACTCTCATCAACGACGCCCTCCGCGAGTACATGGCCGAAAAGTGGGAGCCGCTCGAGGACACCCTGCGCCGAGTGGTGAGAGAGGAACTGAGGAAACAGGTCAGCTAGCAAGGGCGTGAAGCTGACAGCACGCTTCGCGCGCCGTAGCTTATGGCGCTCGGACTACTTCGAGGAACCCGCAAGGCCCACGAAGACCATCATCGCTCGGTTCAGCCTGACGGTGTCCTCGTCTCCGAGACGACCGACGCGGTTTCCCAACTTTCGTTTCGGAACCGTCGTCAGCTTGTCGACCATCAGCTTTGAACGTTCCCGCAATCCGTTTCCGTCTGAAGGCTCAACCTGAATCCGAATGAGCGGCGCATCGGTGGGATCACTTGTGAAAGCGCAGATGGTGACCGAAGCTGTGGCATCGAAGTTATCGTCCTGGACGATGACTGCGGGACGAGGCTTGCCAGCGTAGTCCGTGCCGCCAGAGACGGTCCAGATCTCCCCGCGAGTCATGCATCATCCTCTGCCGAGACTGCGTCGATAAATGCCTGGTCGTCCGATTCGAATTGGCTCTGCGCGACGGCGGCGGCTTGCCGGTGAGCTTCGGCACGAAACGCCTCCGATCGCACGTCCGGCACCCAGATCTGAACGGGCCGCAGGCCTTGTTGGCGCAACCGCTCACGATGCGCTCGCACCTTCTCTCGTGTTGCCTTACGCTTCCCGGATTCGCCCATCACACTCGCTCCGGTTGGGGTGGTTACATGTAACCTACCGTATCCGGCGATCGGAGTCGAGGCCATCCAACCGGCGCGTGAAGCTGATGCGGTGGGCATGGGAGAGGAGGCGGCAGAGGTTGGTGTGGCCGGCGGGGGTCTCGGTCTGAGGTTCGGCTTCCTTGCATCGATGGGAGGGTGTATGACACGGACTGTTCGGACCGCTCAGCTAATTCCGATTATTCCACTCGTGACACTCTGGATGGGGGGATGTGAGGCAGCTGATCCCCCTGACCCAAGGGCCTATGGCGAAGTCGCAGACGCTCCCATCCATCTGCTCATGGGGGAGGAGGACGCGCCGGACGTTGTGGTTGAACGGTCCATGGTGGTGGTGGGAGGTCGCGCTGATGGGAATGAGAACGAGGTCTCTTTGTATCGGGTGGAAGGTGCCGCACGCCTGGACGATGGGTCGGTGGTGGTGGCGAACCGAAGTTCCTCCGAACTCATCGTCGTGGACTCCAGCGGTCGGAGGCTTCGAACCATCGGTGGTCCGGGGAGCGGCCCGGGCGAGTTCCGGCGTCTGGTGTCCCTGATCCGCACCGATGGCGACACGCTCATCGCTTTCGATGCCGATGGCCACCGGCTCTCCTGGTTCACCGCCGACGGGGGTGCCGTACGCCAGAGCCGCATCGAACCTCCTTCACAGGCTTCCCCCGTGGGCCTCGCCGAGGCCTTGGGGGTACTTCCCGATGGGCGGGTTCTGGTATGGAGCCAGGTCCGCCTGACCCCAGAGCGGATCCGGCAGCTTAACACGCCCCACACCGCCGACCAGATCGAGCGGATCCTTTTCACCGTGGGGGCGGACGGGGCGGCGGCGTCGGTGGTGGGCGTGTTCCCCGGACCGGTCATGTACGTGGGTCCGTTCGTCGCCCCCACGGGGGAGAGCACGGTATCGAACCAGGAGCGGATCCTGAGCATCGGGGACGGGTCCATGCTCCTGCTGGAGATAGGAGAACTCGGGGTCGAGACCGTTCGGGGAGCCCGGTATCACTTCTGAGTCCCGTGCCGCTGGGGATCCCGGTATGTTGAAACGCCGCTATCGCACGCGAGTGATCCTCGCCCAGTGCCTCGCGATCCTCGCAGGGTGTGGCGATGACGTGGAACGCTCCGATTCCACCTCCGAACTGGCTTTGGTTCAGCTTCAGGCTCCCTCGGAAGACCATCCGTTGGGACAGATGGAATCCGAGCTTGCCATCGGGCTCGGTGATGGCCCTGAGGGAGCCGGTCTTGGTATCGTATGGGCAGTTGTCGAGGCCGGCGACGGCCGGATCTACGTAGCTATGTCGGTACCCAGTTCCGTGCGGGTATTCAGCCCGACGGGGGTCTCCCTCGGCTCCCTCGGAGGCCCGGGGCGTGGCCCAGGGGAGCACATGTTTCCTGCCGGGATGGGGGTGGATGAGCGCGGCAGGACGTGGGTGGTGGACTTCACCAATGGAACCTACTCGGTATTCGAACCGACGAGAGAGTTCAGCCATTCCGCCCCGCGAATCGGATCGCCGTTCTGGGTGCCCTGGCCGGGCCGGATCGATGCTGAAGGGATTGTGGATATTCGAGGACGCCCTTCGACGGGGGAGTGGCTGGTTCGATTGGACCATGGGCTCCAGGTCTTGGATAGCATTCCACTGCCCCGCCACACTGAAGGCGCGGTGCCCTTCGCTCCGGAACTCATCTGGGCTCTCGCTCCAGACGGTGAGTTTTGGTACGCCATGACGGATCGGTACCGGCTCACGAAGCAGGATCAGAGGGGAGGTCTGGTCTTGAGCGTGGAGCGAGATGTCTCGGGTGAGCGTCTCTCTCGTGCGGAGCGGCGGGAGGCGCTGAGGGGGATGGAGGTCCGGATGGGGATGGTTGGAGGAGGTGGGCCTCGTTTGAGGCTGGGCGATATACCCCGGCAGGCTCCGGTGCTTGCGCGCCTATGGGTAGACTCGATGGGTTGTGTCTGGGCACATCGATACCACCCCCACCAGAGTACCAGCACCCAAGCGGATGTCTTTACCCCTGCCGGTCGGTACCTGGGGACCATTTTCTTCCCGTCCCCTGTGGTGGCGCGTGTACGACCGGTGTTTTCGCGCGACTACATGTACGTGGTGGAGCAGGACGACCTCGGAGTCCATGTGGTTCACCGGATCAGGGTGACGGGGTCGAGGGATGCACCCGCGTCATCCGCAGCGGGCGACAGATGTAGCGGAGGGGTTCAGGCGAGGGGGCTCGCATGACGAAGCAGCCAACTGGATTGTGGATTGTACCACACGGTTCGAAGCTTGGAACGCAGGTCCCAGCTGCTTTCATACTCTTGAGTGCCCTCACGGTGTCCGGATGTCAGGTCGATGCCCATCAGGTGGGGTCCATCACCGCGTTCGACAGCGCAGGAGTCCGGATCGTAAAGATGGGTGGTTTGCTGGAGGGTCTACCGGAGCCAGCGGTCGTTGAGTCCCACGACCTGCACATCGGGGTGATTGAAGGACCCGAGGAATACACATTCGGTGACCTGGCGGATGTGAGAACGCTAGCCGGCGGTGACATCGTGGTGGCGGACCGAACTTCACTCAGCTTGCGGGTGTTCGACTCGGAGGGTCGGTTCCTAACCGACGTTGGCAGACCGGGCTCCGGCCCGGGTGAGTTCAATTCGGTGGCCATCGCGGGTGTGGATCTGTCCGGAATCTGGGTCTGGGACGTTTGGTTGCAACGGCTGACCCGCTTGGACCTCGGCCTTGAGGTGGTGGAGGAGCGGGCGCTCCGGGAGCTGGGCATCGGGCCCATCACCGAAGTGCGGATGCTTCCCGACGGGAGCGGACTGGCCAGGATCCGCTATTCAGGGTCGGGCTCCTTCGAGCCGGAGCCCACCCCCCTTGCTTTGGTGACGGATTCCCTGGCGATTGTCCGGTTCCAGGACTCCGAGCGTGTCGACACCATCCTGGTGGCGGTGGCAGAGCAGCAGGTTCACGAGGCGTGGCGTGACGCCGAAGGGTCGATCCAGGGGTACGGAACCCTCCTGCCCTTTGGTGCCGTCACTCTGTGGCTCCCTGAGGCGGATGGTGGTGTGACGGCGGCCCGAAGCGACCGTTTCGAACTCGTTCGGCGGGATCATAGTGGCGGCGTCACCCAGATCTCGCGTCTGGCCCGATCCACCCGTCCCCTGGACCCGACTCAGGTGAGCGAGATGCGCGACGCTCATCTGGCCATAGCGGCCGGACAGCCCGAGCTTCTCCGGGCGGTCCATCGCAGTTTCGAGCCAACCGTGCTCCCCAGGACGATGCCCGTGCTTCACGATCTGCTTGTGGACTCCCAGGGGGCTGTCTGGGTGGGGCTCTCGCCCCCGTTCCCGGAGGCGTCTTCTCGAGAGTGGATCATTTTGGACGAAGCCCGACTGCCCATGGGACGCATCGAGGTGGGGCCCGACTTTCGAGTCACGGAAGTGGGTGCGGATTACCTACTTGGGGTGCAGACAGACTCGCTTGGTGCCCAGCACGTGAGAAGGTATCCGTTTCGATGGGTCGAGTCGGAACGAGGGAGCTTGAGGGAAGGTCAGTAGTGGTACCGGCACATGAGGAAGTCGATGCGCTCATTCCGAACCAGGTAGACGAGGCGATGCTCCTGGGTGATTCTTCGGGCCCATACGTTGGAACCCAGATGGCGGAGAGGTTCCGGCTTTCCCATGCCCTGAAAGGGGTCTCGCATCACGGCTTCGATGAGCTTGAGGACTCGAAGCGCGATCTTTCGGTCGGTATCGACCCAGAAGCGGAGATCTTCCCGGAACTCGTCCTGGAAGACGGACAGCGGAGCGTTCGGTCCCGGGTCAGCCTTCGATTTCTTGGAGGCCAACTTCGCTCCGGAGCTCGCTGAGGGTCCTGGGGGCCACTTCGGACTCCAGGGCACGCTGAAGGGCACGGAGAAGGCGACGTGCGTTCTCAGGCGAGCGGAGAAGTTGCGCGGTCTCCTTCACGGAACGGTATTCCGCCGCAGGCAGAAGTACCATGTCCTCGTGGTCGCGGCGGGAGATGTACACCGGTTCCTGATCATCCTCGGTTTGATCGAGTAGTGATGCGAGGTTCTGCCGTGCGTAGCTGTATGAAACCTTGGTGGCCATGCGGAGGCTCCGGGATAAATGTACAAGCATACTGTACAACTACCCTGCTGCTTGGTCAAATTTGCGGGGTTTTCTGGGGGCAGGCCATGGGTATATGGGTCAACGCCTGGGGCGCGGCGTCGAAGATGATTCTCGTCTTCTACGGTCAGGGTTGAGGTGAATGCCATGGGCACAGATGGGTCCCGCTAGTCGCTACGCCTGCGTCGTGGCATTGCTAGTTCCCGGCGTTGCCTGCGATGTGGCGGAGCCGGAAGGGGTAACGGTGACCGTTCGAGGCGGAGGCGGTGAGGCCGTCTTCCACGTCGTTTCGACGCCCCGGCTGGAAGAACTGACGGCCACCGGCCAGTTGGCTTGGACCAGCACTGGCGTAGGGTTTTTCCGGATTGCAGACGGGCGGCTCATGCCGGACGGCTCGGTCTGGGTTCTTGACGGGGGGGCGCGGACGGTTCTGAGTCTTGCCAACGATGGTGAGCTGCGGAGCGTCCTGGGAAGGGAAGGGGAGGGCCCAGGGGAGTTCCGGGTTCCCTCGCGCATCGTGGCCACGTTCGAACACGGCGTGTGGGTGTGGGACTCCGGGTTGCGGCGTTTGACAGCTGTGAGGGGGGATAGGAGTGCCGTCAACATCGTGACCCCCAGATTCCCCCCCGGTGCCGCGGCCTACGGGATCGGTTTTGGGCAGGGTAGCCCCGGATGTTGTCGGGTTGGAGCCGGGAAGGAGCTACACCGTATTGGGATCGGGCCTCTTTGAACGCCCGCCGCCTGGGGAACCCGGCACGGCCTGGACCTTCCTGTGGAGGGATATGGGGTCGAGATGTACCAAGTGGGCGCGAATGATCCAGTGGAGATGGTGGTCGATCCCACCGCCCTGCGAGGGATCCTCACGCGATACCGAACCGAAGGCTGGGCACCGGCCCGGGGCTTCGACAAGCTGCTTCCGTACGGCCACCAACATGTGGCCGCACGCCTCGCAACCGACGGCCATGAGCGCGCAGAAGAGATCTGGGCGTTCCTATGTGCCGACGGAGCACTCCCGTTGATCCTGATTTTCCCTGACGGCAGGACGTTGCTGGATGCGTTGGACGACCAGCTCCTGGTGCAGGCAACCGACGGGTTGGGTGTGGAACGCGTGGAAGTGTGGACCATGCAGGAGGGAGGGGACAGGATTGTCCGTGAGCATCAGATGTTGTAGCATCAGATGCGCATCGGCACAACTGCCAACAGTCACTGGAGCTGAAACCATGAGAACAACCCTGGACATCGATGACTCCGTGCTCAGCGCCGTGAAGGAGTTGGCCCGTCGCCAAGGGACCACCGCCGGCAAGGTCATTTCCGACCTCGCCCGGCGGGCGTTGATGGATCCCCCCGGTGGGACCGCCCAGCAGGTCCGGGAGTCCGAATCTCGGTATGGGTTCCGCCCATTCCCGGGGGGTACGTCTCCCGTCACCAACGAAGTCGTGGATCGATTGCGGGACGAGCTCGGCGCGTGAGACTGGCCCTTCTCGACGTGAACGTTCTCATCGCTCTGCTCGACGGCGCCCATGTGCATCACCAAGCCGCCATGAGCTGGTTGGGCGGTCGTCTGGAGGGAGGGTGGGCGTCCTGTCCCCTCACCCAGAACGGCTGCATCCGCATCATGTCGCACCCGAGCTACCCGAATCCGCGCTCACCAGCCCAAGTGGCCCAGCGGCTCCGGGAGGCGACGCAAACGCCTCTGCATCACTTCTGGCCCGATGACGTGTCTTTGCTGGACGAGCAGAGGTTCGACTGGGAGAAGCTTCTCCACTCCCGACAACTCACAGACGCCTACCTCATGGCCCTTGTCGTGGAGCACGACGGTGTCTTCGTGACCTTCGATCACGGAATCCCGGTGGGAGGGGTGATGAGGGCCCGCCCTGACCAGCTGGTGAAAATCTGAGCCGTCCGCAACGCTTCGACGCTTCAGCCTGTACCTTCCGCAGGAGCGGGGTTTGAGTTTACCGGAGGTGCCCGGTAGCTTTGGACTTTCAGCCATCTTGACGCTCCCACCCTCGAATGCAGCGGTCTTCCAGGGTTTTGGGATCCACCACACCGAGGGGGCCGGTGCATCCATCCTTGACGACAGAGCCGCTCCTGGCGGATATGGAATCCCTGGCCCGCAGCGTTCTCCCCAGGGGAGCCGGTAGTCGCTTCCAAGAAGACCTTCAGACCCAGCGTGAGACCATCCAGCAATTGTTGGAGGGCTCCAGGGTGCTCCTGGTGGGCGGGGCGGGTACGCTGGGATCTGCCACCCTCCGGGCCCTCCTGCCGTTCCGTCCTGCGCAGGTGGACGTGGTGGACCTGGACGAGAACGGGCTGGCCGAGTTGGTGAGGGACCTTCGTTCCCGCACCGGCGTCCTGGACGGGATCGGGCTCAGGGCCCTTCCCCTGGCCATGGGAGGAGGTGGCGCCCAACGGCTCATCCGGGAATCGGAGCCCTACCACCACGTCTTGAACTTCGCCGCCCTGAAGCATGTGCGATCGGAGAAGGATCCGTACTCCCTTCTCCAACTGTTGGAGACGAACGTGCTGGCCCTTGCCCGTCTCCTGGGTTGGCTGGGAGAACGGGGAGGGGTGCAGAGGACCTTTTCCGTCTCCACCGACAAGGCCGCCGATCCGGCCAGCCTCATGGGAGCCAGCAAGCGGATCATGGAACATGTTCTTTTCCAGGCGCCAGGCGTCACCCAGGTGGCCACCTCCGCCAGATTCGCCAACGTGGCCTTCTCCAACGGGAGCCTCCTCCACGGCTTCGTAAACCGCCTGGCCAAAGGGCAGCCCCTGGCCGCCCCCCGAGACACCCGCCGGTACTTTCTCACGCCGGAGGAAGGGGGCCGTCTCTGCCTGCTGGGAGCGTTCGGACTCTCCACCCAACGGGTGGCCATCCCCCGAATGGAGCCGGGCAGGGAGGAGCTCTCCCTGGAGGAGGTAGCCCGACGGTTTCTCCATCGGTTTGGACTCGAGGCCGTCCCCCACGTCACCGAGGAGGAGGCGAAGGCGGCGGTGTCGGACGAGCTTTCCAGGGGTCGCTACCCACTCCTTCTCACGCCCCGGGATACGTCGGGGGAGAAGCCGGCGGAGATTTTTGTGGGTTCAGGCGAGACCGTGGAGGACACCGGGATGAAAGCCATAGCCGCCGTGGTGCATCGCCCCATTTCCCGCGAGAGTCTGGCGGGCTTCGTGGCCCAGGTGGAGGGATGGCTGGCCCGTCCCGAGCCTCCCCTCTCCAAGGAGGCCATGGTGGAGGCCATCCACTCGGTGGTTCCCGAACTTCAGCATGTGGAAACGGGCGTGAGCCTGGATGGGAGGATGTGACCCCATGATCACCAACCCGAAGGGAATCTCAGGATTCACCGCCGTCATCATGGCAGGTGGGGAAGGCACCCGGCTGGCCCCCTACACCCATATCCTTCCCAAGCCCCTTCTCCCGGTTGGGGGACGGTCGATTCTGGACCTGGTCATCACCGGGCTGGTGGAGGCCGGTTGCCGACGGGTGATTCTCTGCACGGGGTACCTGGATCACCTCATCCGCATCTATGTGGGAACGGGAGAGCGGTGGGGGGTGGAGGTGGAGTACTTCCACGAAGACCGGCCCCTGGGAACCGTAGGGGCGGTGGCACTTCTTTCAGACCTGCCGGAAGACGGCTTCCTGGTGATGAACGGGGATATCCTCACCGATCTTCGCTTCCAGGATCTGTTGGCGGATCATCGGGAGTGGGACGCCGATCTCACCATCGCGGCGTATCGGAGAACGGTACAGGAGTCCCTGGGGGTTATTGAGGCCGATTCGGAGATGAAGATCACCGGCTACCGGGAGAAACCCGAGACCGAGTATCTGGTGAGCACGGGCATCTACGTTTTCGGTCCGGGGGCTGTGTCCGCCATGTCGCCGGGGGAACGCCTGGATCTTCCCGATCTGGTGCATCGCCTCATCTATCAGGGAAAGCACCTCCGGGCGCGTTTGCACACCGGTACCTGGCTGGATCTGGGGAGGCCGGACGACCTCCTCCGGGCCAACGAGGAATTCGGGGACGCCACCACCCCACCCCATGTCTGACCGCAGCCTGGCCCATCTTTCCTTTCCCCCCCTCCACCTTTCGCAGGAAAGGGAGCTGGGACCGTACTACCAGGATCTACGCCCTGCCATCCAGATCGTGCAGTCGGAATTCCACGGTCCTGTGGACTCGGATGGGATTCCCCACGTGCGGCTGGGGCCGGAGCAGGTGGTGGAGCACCCGGTGACGGTGGCCCAATACGCACTGGCCCTCCACAGCCAACTCCAACTTGAGGGTCGGGAGGCCCAGGGCGGCCAGGCCGAGCCCCTTCTCCAACGTCTGGCCGATCACCTGGTGGAGCGTCAGGAAGGCCCAAGCCCCAAAGCGGAACCAGTCCGCGACGGGCCCACGGAGGCCGGGGTCTGGTTTCTCCGCTTTGACAGCCCCAAATATCCGTGGCTTCGGGCTCCATGGGCCTCCGCCATCGTCCAGGGGATGGCCGTTTCGGCCCTCCTCCGAGCGGAGGAATGGTTCGGGGATCCTCGCTACGGGGCGGCCGCTGCCGCCGGGTACCATGCTCTCCACAACTGGGAAGGCCTCCATCTGGAAGCGGAGGGGGATCTCTGGTACGAGGAATACCCGGCCCACCCACCCCTGCACGTCCTGAACGGACACCTCTATGCGGCCCTGGGGGTACTGGACATGGCCCGTCACTCCGGCGACCTGGAGGCCCGGGCCCGTTGGGGGAGGGCCGGCGAGACGGCGGCTTGCTACCTGGAGGCTTTCGATGTGGGGTACTGGTCGGTCTACGACCTGGGGCAGAGGGAACCTGTGAGCCGCCACTACCACGGGAACATCCATGTGCCCCTCCTTCGGATCTTCGGAGAACTCACCCACGACGCCCGGTTCACGGATGCCGCCCAACGCTGGGAAGGGTATCTCCATAGTCCCGTGGCCCGGCTTCGTCACGCCGTGAGTGCACGGCTTCACCGCTGGAGGAAGATCTCATGACCGCCTTCCGGATTCCCCTCTCGGACGTGACGCTGGGTGAGGAGGAGGCGCTCGCGGTGGCCCAGGTGGTCCGTTCCGGGTGGCTCACGCTGGGTCCCGAGGTGCGGGCCTTCGAAGAGGAGTTCGCGGAGTTCGTGGGGGTGGAAGGAGCGGTGGCCGTTTCCAACGGCACGGCGGCACTCCATCTGGCCCTCCACGCCCTGGGGGTGCAGGCGGGGGCCGAAGTCATCGTCCCCTCCCTGAGCTTTGTGGCCACCGCCAACTCGGTGGTGCTGGCCGGGGGAACTCCGATCTTCGCCGATGTCCTGTCGTCTACGGAACTCACCCTGGATCCCGGGCATGTGCGTTCCCTCATCACCCCTCGTACCGTGGGCGTCACCGCCATGCACTACGGCGGACGTCCCGCACGGATGGCGGAATTGCAGGAGATTTGCCGTGCCCACAACCTCTTCCTGCTGGAGGATGCGGCCCACGGGGTGGGTGGGTACCTGGGAGATGAAGCCCTGGGAACCGTGGGGGATGCGGGGTGCTTCTCCTTCTTCGGAAACAAGAACATGACCACCGGAGAGGGGGGGATGGTGGTGGCGAAGGATCCTGGCGTTCTGGAGGGGGTCCGCCTGGCCCGGTCGCATGGGATGACGGCCGCCAGCTGGGACCGCTTCGCCGGGCATGCCTGGGAATACGATGTCATCGCCCCCGGCTACAACTACCGCCCCACGGAGATTACGGGAGCCATGGGGCGCATCCAGCTCGGACGTCTCCCGGGGAACGTGGCGCGACGCAGAGAGCTCCTGGACGTCTACGCCCGGGAGTTGGGGTGTGACCACCGAGGGGTGGGGGAAGGATTGGTTCTCCATCCCTGGGGAGAAAGGGGAGCGGCTCATCTCTGTGTGATCCTTCTCACGGACCCCGGCGCCCGGGATCCCCTGAGGACGGCGCTGGCCGATGCGGGGATCCAGACGAGCATCCACTACCCCCCGTCGCATCTCTTCCGGCACTACCGGGAGAGCCAGGGCACCGGCCCGGGAGATCTTCCCGTGACGGAGGATGTGGCTCGGCGCATGGTGACCCTCCCGCTCTACCCGCGACTTTCGGACGAGCAGGTGGGAGGGATCGCCAGTGAGATCCGGTCCTTCCTGGGGCCGAGCTGAAGTCCGTGGGGATGCCGGTGTCGGAGCTGGTCTCCCTCACGCCCAAGGTGTGGGATGAGAGGCTCCTGGAGTCGGGACGGCCCTTCCGGTTCTCCCATCGGGCGGAAGGCGTGGGGGCCCTGGCCAGCACATTCTCCCCCCACCCGCCCCACCTCCTGGAGGTCCGATTCCAGGACGGGGCTCGCTTTCTCATTCCCACGGTGAAGCAGGTCAGGGCTATGGAAGCCCTCTCCATCCATGTGGCCCTTCCCCTGGACTGGGAAGGGATGCCCATTCCACTGGACGGCGAGCTCCAGGCGGCACACCTCCACGGACTCCTCCAGGCCCTGGGAGGGGGAGGGCTTCGGGTACATGGCGGGGGGAGGAATTCTCCTCCTTCCACGGGGACCGTGCGCACCCACACCACCCATATCCTGGATCTCACCCCGGGCTTCCAGGAACTCTGGGCTTCCCGCTTCTCCGGGAAGAACCGGAACAGCTGCCGGAAGGCCGAAAAGTCCGGGGTGACGGTGGAGCGCCGGGTGGGTCCCGAGGCGTTTCAGGCCTACGTTCACCTGTACCGGAATACCCAGGTCACCCGGCAGGAGGGGGATGGATATCCCGATGCCCTCTTCTCGGCTCTGGCCCCTTCTCCATTCACCGAGGTCTGGTTCGCCCAACAGGGGGGGGAAGTGGTGGCCGGGGCCGTGTTCCTTCAAGGATCGGAGGATGTCTTCTACTGGAGTGGAGCCATGGACCGGGAGCATCAGGGGGCGGCTCCCTCCAACGCCGTGTTGAAGGCGGCTATCCACCACTTCTCGGAAGCGGGGGTGCGCTACCTGGATATGGGTGCCAGCGAGGGGCTCCCAGGGGTACGGCGGTTCAAGGAGAGTTTTGGCGCCGAGCCGGCGGAGGTCCGGTCGGTGGAGATCACAACCCGCCTCAACCGAGGGCTGTCGCGCGTGGCAGGCTTGCGGGAGTGGGTGCGGGGGCGGCTCCGACGAGGTCCGAGGCAGGTGGAAATGTCCGCCGACGGGGCCTTCGAAGGGGCCTCAGAAGGAACTCCGGGGTGACGGCGCCGCGGAAGTGCGAGGTGTGTGGATCCACCCGGAGCGAGCCCGTCTACCAGGTGGAGGGATTTTCCATCGTTCGTTGCAGTCAGTGCCGTCTCGTGTACGTCCTGAATCCCCCGGCGCCCGACGCCACGGGAGATCTCTACGACGATGCCTACTGGGAGGGGACGGACGTGCCCGGGTATGGAGGCTACGAGGCCCGGGAGGCGTCCAAGCGACTTCATGCCCGCAGCCTTCTGGCGTTGGTGGAGACCCACGCCCCCCGGGTGGGCCGCCTCCTGGAGGTGGGGTGTGCGTACGGGTACTTCCTGGACGAGGCCCGCCGGTTGGGATGGGAGGTGCAGGGACTGGAGCCATCTCCCCCTGCCGCTCGCTTCGCCCGGGATCGGATGGGTCTGCCCGTGACGGAAGAGCGGTTGGAGGATTTTGCCCGGGGTTGGGGGGACGACCCGGCGGGGAAACCATCGGTGGGGTACGACGCCGTGGTCCTGTGGGACGTCATCGAACACCTACCCGAGCCCCGGACCACCCTCCAGGCCGCAAGGGAGCTCCTCCGCCCAGGGGGGATCCTGGCCCTTTCCACAGGGGACGTGGATAGCTTCGCTTCACGCATCCACGGGAAGGACTGGAGCCTTATCACCCCGCCCTGGCACCTCTTCTACTTCTCCCGCCGGACCCTGTCGACTCTGCTTGAGGGGGTGGGCTTCCAGGTGGAGTGGGTGGGTGGAGACGGGGTGGTGGCGGCGGACCCGTCTGCCAAGCGCCGTCACCTCCCTCCCTTTGTGGAGCGACTTCTCCTCTCCCGGGCCGTGGTGGCCGGCATGCGAAAACTGGGGGCCGGACAGATCTGCTTCATGGTGGCCCGGCGACCGGAGCTGGAATGAGCCCCCCCTCTGTGGAAGTCCGAGAGGGAGGGGAGCCGTGAGGATCTGCTTCGTGGGAGACCCCCGGAGCGTCCACACCCAGCGGTGGGTGGAATGGTTCGCCCGGACTCACCCGGTGGCCCTGGTGCGCACGGCCTCTTCCCCCGCACTCCCCGAGATCCCGGGGCCGACCCTACCGGACGGACCTTCGGGACCCCGAGGCTTCCGGCTCGTTCGCTGGACCTCCCGGCTCCGGGACTTCCTGGGGGCCTGGAGCCCGGACCTCCTCCATGCCCACTATCTGAATGAGTCCGGGTGGTTGGGTGCCGCCTCGCGTTTCCGGCCCCTGGTGGTGACGGCGTGGGGTTCGGATGTCTACCAGGCCCCCCATGCATCCAGGATGGCCAGGGTGCTGAACCCGTGGTGCGTGCGCCAAGCCGACCACGTGACCTGCGATTCGGAGGATCTGTCTCGACAGGTGGTGGCCTGGGGGGTGCCTGCACACCGGGTCACCACGGTGGGGTGGGGGGTGGAGGTGGAGCGATTTCGCCCGGGTGCCGGCGGTGGAGAGTGGCGCCGGCGGTTGGGGATCCCGCCGGAGGTTTCGGTGCTCCTTTCTCCCCGGCAGTGGCTCCCCAACAGCCACATCCGGGAAATGGTGGAGGCGTTCTCCCTCATGGATTCCCGGACACACCTCATCCTGAAGCGTCTCCCTGCCTTCGAGGGGGAGTATGCCCGGGAGGTGGAGGGAATGGTGGCCGCCAGCCCGGCTGGGGAGCGGATCCACATGGTGGCGGAGGAGATCCCGGAAGGAGAGCTTCCCGGGCTCTATGGCTGCGCCGATGCGGTGGTTTCCCTCTGCGGCACGGATGGCACCCCTGTGAGCGTCCTGGAGGCCATGGCCACGGGACTTCCCGTGGTAGCCCTGGATGTTGAGAGCCTTCGGGAGTGGATCACTCCGGGAGGCGGGGTCCTGCTGGCCGCCCCCGAGCCCGTCACGATTGCCCGGGCGGTGGAGGGCTTCCTGGAGTCCCCGGAAGCCATGGACAAGGCGGCCCACACGAACCGGGCGATCATCCTGGAGCGAGCCAGCCGGGCCCGGGAGATGGCCCGGGTGGAGGCCCTCTATGAGGCACTGGTCTCGGTTCGGAGTGGGGAAGCACTTTGACGGGTTCCACCGATCGACCCATTCGGGGTGCCGTGCGCCACACCCTCATCTACGGGGTGGGGAACGCCTCGGTGGCCATCCTGGGGCTCATCCTCGTCCCCATCTACACCCACCATCTGGCACCGGCTGAGTACGGCCTCCTGGCCCTGGTCCTGGCGCTCTACGGCTTTCTGGGGCGCATCTACGATCTGGGGATGACGAACGCGGTGGCCCGGGTCTACTTCGACGTGCGGTCAAAAGACCAGGGCGTCTCCCAGGAGGTGAAGGAGATGGCCACCACTTCGGTGGCGTTCTTGGCTGTATATGCCCTCGTTCTCTCCGGGCTTCTCTGGAGCATGGCCGGTCCCCTGGCGCGCCTCATGGGCACCGGGGAGAGTGGGCCCGCCCTCATCCGGATCATCGCCTTCACCCTCCTCACCGACGCGGCCGCCATCGTTCCCCTCACCCTCATCCGGATGCAGGAGAGGACGGCCTATTTCGTTGCGGCCACGAGCCTGCGGTTCATGGCGGCCCTCATCCTTAACATCTGGTTTGTGGTCTATCTGGGGTGGGGAGTGGGTGGGATCCTCCTGGGCGGGGCTTTGACCTCAGGCGCCCTTCTGCTCTTCATGGCTCCGGAGATCCGGAGTTGGCTGACTCCCCGCCTCTCAAAGACCCTTCTTCGAGAGCTCCTTTCGTTTGGGCTCCCCTTCCTCCCGGTGCCACTGTGCATCTGGGCCATCGATTACTCCGATCGCTACATCCTGGAGCGGGGCGCCTCCATTGAGGAGGTGGGGTGGTACTCCCTGGGCCACAAGTTGGCCCAGGTGGTGCAACTGGCCGTCACGGCTTTCTCCATGGGGTGGGCGCCGCTGCGGTATCAGGTCTACGAGCGGGAAGATGCCCGGGAGATCTATCGAACCCTCACCACCTACTTCATGGTGGTGTGTGGCACCATGGTGGTGGGATTGGGGCTGTTCAGCCGGCAGATCGTGGCACTGGTGGCGCCAGAGGAGTACTCGGTGGCCGCCGGGGTGGTGGCGCCACTGGGAACGGCGTACCTCCTCTACGGCCTCTTCGTGCTCATGGTGACGGGGATGGGGGTAACAAAGCGAACGGGGCCCATGGCCGTCATCGCCGTCACGGGGGCGGTGGTGAACATCGGACTGAACCTTCTCTTGATTCCCCGCTTTGGCATGTACGCCGCTGCCGGCACCACCGTGCTGGCCAACGGCGTGCTGGTTTGGGGGTCGTGGTACTTCTCCCAGAAGGTGTACCCCATCCCCTACGACTGGCGGGCCATGGCGAAGCTGGGCGGGCTCATGGCCGGCTTTTTCGCGCTGGACTGGCTTCTCTTTCTGGAGACTCTGGGGCTCCAGGGGCTGGTGGGGGCCGCCGGGCTGTTCACCCTCTTCCTGGTGCTTCTCCGGGTTGTGGAGCTGGTGACGGCCTCGGATCTCCAGCGGGCCATGGAATGGGGAAGGGCAATGACCTCCCGAGCTGGAAGTGGTACCGTGGACCCATGACGAGGCAAGGTGCAGGTGGGGTGGTGCCCTGGTTCAAAGAGGTGTGGTGGGAGACCGTGGATGGTCGCCCTCTGGCCGCCATGCGCATCGCTACACAGGCCGTCTTCCTCTACGAGCTCCTCCACATGCTGCCGCGGCATGGCTACCTCCTCCAGCCCGCCCTGCCGCTCCAGGGCGTGTTCGTGGGGTTCTGGCTTCTTTGCACGGCCATGTTGGTGGTGGGGTTCGGGACCCGGGGCTTCGCCGCCCTCTCCTTCGCGTGCAGCGTGGTCTACCTGTCGGTGTGGGGCGTGAACTACCATGTGGACTACTACCAGGCCCTCATTGCCTTCTACCTCATCTTCCTGGACAGCGGGCGGAACTGGTCGTTGGACGCCCTCATCAGGAGGGGCATCAGGGGGGCAGATCGTTCCATCTGGCATCTGCCCGTCCTCTTCTTCATCGGTCATCTGGGCCTCATCTACTTCGACGCCGGCTCTTCGCACCTTCTGGCGAATCGGAGTTGGATTGAAGGGTATGCCGTGCCCCAGTCCTTCCTCCATCCACAGTGGGCCTCGAACCTGGGCTGGTTCCTAGCGAATTCGTCTCTGATCACCACCACAGCCAACTGGCTGACCGTGGTCTTTGAATTGACGTTCTTTCCACTGTTCTTGGTGTACCTGATCCAGCGGGCCCGGCGGCGCCACCTCCTTCTGGCGCTGGGTCTGGCGGGGATGGTCATGCATGCCGGGATCGTGCTGACGTACGACATCGGAGTGTTCGGGCACCAGGTCTTTGCGACGCTCCTGGTCTGTATTCCTGCCGGCTTCTTCGCGATGGTTCAGAATGCAGTCCGCGGATTCTTCGGGCTTGGCCAAGGGCCCGCAGAGGGCTCCCATCTCCCGGTGTCGATGCGGACGAGCTCTCAAGCTCATGGTGTCTGGAGGGTCGTGACTGCGGGGGTTCTGAGCCCGGTGCTAGCCGCCTCCCTCCTGGTCCAGCCGCCCCCCCGGGTCGTCATCGACAAGGGGCTTCTGGAGGGGTGGAGCCCCGTGGCCATCGAGGCACTGGCAAGGGTGTATGATCTGGGGCATGGACTCCTTTCCCTCCTGGGAGACCATCGGCCCCACAATGTCTTCTCCGAACGGAGCCAGGGGATGGCGTTCGCGTTCGAGACGGAGTTCCATGGGGAAGACGGGATCATCCCCCGGCGCTTCCTCTTCTCGGCCGACGGCGGTAGGGAGGGGCACACCAGCTATATCCGGACCTACATGCTCTGGTATGAACTGGGACAGACCATGGGCGAGGAATACCGGAGTGAGGAAGCCTTCAGCGGAGCGTCTCTGAGGCGCTTCGAGTCGCTTTTCATGGGGCTTTTGGAGAGGGATCTGGAAATGCCCTACCTGACTCCCGCGCGGACCGTGCGGGTGTACTATCGAGCCTGGGAAACGGCAAAATCCACCCAGGATGCCCAACCCCGGTGGGGCAGCCCCAGGGTGCCTCTGGGGGAGGTGGGCATTTCCTCCGAGGGAAACGAACTGACCGTGGTGTGCCTGCCGTGTCCCCCGGGAAGGGAGGGATTCTAGAGCCCCCGCACCCGGCGGGCCGGCGATCCCATGACCAACGAGCCGGGTGGGATGTCCCGGGTAACCAGGGCTCCTGCCGCCACCATGCTCCCCTGGCCGATCTCCACTCCTGGAAGAACGGTGGCCCCCATCCCCATGACCACGTTGGATCCGATTCGCACCGGGTTCGTGACGAAGCGGGAGAGCATGGGATCAGCCGGCGGGTCCACGGGGTGGTGGTGAGAGGCGATGAGGACATGCGGAGCCAGTGCCACATTGTCTCCCAGCTCCACCCCACCTCCGGCGTAGATGACGGAGTAGGCGCCCAGAAAGCAGCCGCTGCCACAGCGGAAATAGCCATCGGGGGACCAATCTCCTCCACAGTTCATGTAGACCCCCTCTTCGATCCGGGTCCGGGGGCCTGCGGAGAACCGCCGGGGGTCCCTGATCACCGCCGTGGGGGCGAGTGAGACTTCGGGGAAGCGGCGGGTGAGCTGGGCCATCTCGGCGCTCCGGATGGCTCCCGCACGGAGGAAGCGCCAGCCATGTCGAAGCTTGGCGAGGAGGGAGAGTTCCGTGGGCTCCGGCTCTGGCATGCTACCTCACTGGGGTTCTACTGGTCTCACGGCGGGAGGAGGGGAAGATTACCCGACGGGTCCGTCTCGCACCACCCCGGCGGGAATCGGTCGACCCTGGCTCAGACCGGGTCTCCTGGGTACCCTCCTACCCGAGCGCGTCATCCACCCCCCTCAAGGCTCCGGTCCCTTCCATTCATGAGCGAAAGGAGCGTCCCCATCCCTGGTGGCCCCAGCATCCCCCTCTCGGAGCTCACCTACCAGGCCAGCCGCTCCGGGGGGCCCGGCGGGCAGCATGTGAACACGTCGTCCACCCGGGTGGAGCTCACATGGAATGTCACTGCGTCCCCCTCCCTCACCGATGCCCAGCGGGCCCGCATCCTGGAAAAGCTGGCCGGGCGCATCAGCGGGGAAGGGGAACTCCGGTTGGCTTCCGACAGCCACAGGAGCCAGACTCGGAACAAAGACGATGTCACCCAGCGCTTTCAGGAGTTGGTGGCCGAGGCCCTCCAGGTGCCCAAACCCCGAAGGAAGACCCGCCCCACCCGGGCCGCGAAGGAAAAACGGCTCCAAGAAAAGCGCCGGCGCTCCGAAACGAAGCGCCGGCGCGGCCCTGTGGATGCGGGGGACTAGCTCCCCGGCCCTGCGTATCAGTTGATGTGGAAGTGGATTCCCAGACCCAGAGTGAAGAACTGGGGCCGGAAGCTCTCACTGGCCTTGTGACTGATGTATCCCACATGCGGTACCAGGGCGATCCTGGAAGCGATGGGTACGTCGGCACCCAGGCCCAACTCGTATCCCAGTTCCCGATTGTTGGCACCGGCGTCCGTTTCCATCTTGTTGCTCACGACGCCGCCACGGGCCCAGAGGTTCACGTCCCCGGGGTTATGAAGGTTCACCTTGAGCCCTCCGTTCAGGCCCACGCTTCGGGGGTCGCTACCCATGGTGCACGCGGTCTCGCAGGAGAATCCGTGGCGGTAGAATCCGCCGTAGACCGTGAAATGCTGATGGAGGTTGACCTGCACCTCAGCCCCGAGGGAGAGCCCCGCTTCGCCACCGAAGTCCGAGAGGTCACCCTGGGGGAAGGTGACACCGGTTCTACCCTCCACGGCCAGCCCTATCTGGGCTTCCAGCGCGGCGGATGAGAGAAAGAACATGCCGGCCGCCAGGGTCAGAATTGATGCGGCCTTCATGCGAGTGTTCGCGGACTCTATGTGGGTATTCATGGAAGCTCCTTCTGAAGTAAACGGTGGGTGGGCCCGACCCATTGGCCAGGGCCCGGCCCACCGGGGTGTGTCAGGTGATGCCTTCGGTCAGTAGACCAGGTCCCGGTCCAGCCTCACCACGATTCGGGATCCCGTGGGGAGGGTGGCATGGCCGCCTCGTGTGGTGAGCGCCACCCCGATGCCGACAGCGGTTCCCACCGCAGCACCCGTCACCGTGGACCGGGTGTCCCCGCCCAGGATCTGCCCCAGGATGGCTCCGGCGGCCGTGCCGGTGGCGATGGTGGCCGCAGTTCGGGAGCCACTATCCCGCGTGGAGGCTTCCACCTCAGCGGACTGCACCGAACCGTGGAGGGCTGTCTGCGAACCGCCCGCTTCCACGGTGGCCACACGCACGCCCAGAAGGGACTGGTCATCGGGACCCGTGCTGGCGTGTACGTTCGTCACCTCGCCCCGGGCCTCCGTACCGGCAATGAGGACCGCGCCGGCCGGTCCGTTCACCGCGTTCAGCAGAACCAGTTCGAAGCCATCTCCGGCTTCGTGGGAAGAAGTGGAAACGTCTTCCCTCACCTCGAAGGTGAGGAGGGTTCCAGCCGGGATGGCCCGAACTACGGCCGTCCTGGCTGAGTCCATCTGGGTGGGGGATGTGGCCGGCGGCACGGTGGGGGAAGCAGCTGGCTGCACCGGCGGGACTGCCCTCGTCCGGTCGGCGGTGCCTTCGACCTCCTGGGCCACGGCTTCGCTGTCCAGGTCTTCGCGGGACTCTGCAACGCCCCCGCAGGCCGTGAGCGTCACTGCCAGCGCCATACCCAAAATATATCGACTCATGAAGTTGTACCTTGGATCATTGTGGCCACCCCGGTGCCGGGCCCTAAGGGACAGGCAGCCAGAGGCGGAGAAAGGGGTCCCTGGATCGGAACCGATCTTCCTGGAGTAAGCCTCGTGGAAGGGCCACTGACGGGATATCGCCCACATGGATGAGATCAGAAGGGATGAGACGAGATGAGACAAGGAGCGGGGGCACCGCCCATGGGTCGCCGGACGTGGCTTGCGGGAATGGTCGTTCTGGCGGTGGGCTGCGGGAGAGACGTGGCACCCCCGCCCATGCAAGAGATGTCTCAGGAGCATGTGGCCGAACCCGGATCGGCCGTGCCCAAGCCGAGCGGATCTTTGATCTCTGAACTACCCGTCGACCCGGCTATCCCGCCGGCTGCGGCCGGGGAAGACGGGCAGCCCTGGCAGGTCTACGTGGAGACGGAAACAGGGGAAAGGACGTACCTCTACGCCCAACGCCTCCAGATAGGAACCCTCACCCTGCGGTTGAGCCATGGATCAGAAGGGCAGGGGAGCACCGTTCTCCTGCTGGAGCACCTTCCCGATCAACTCACCGTCTACGAAGCCTCGTACGCTGGGCCCCAGGATGTTTCGGTTGCTGTGGGCTTCCAACGGACCCTGGATCCCCGGCGAGACGGCCAGTCCCCGCTTCCCCTGAGGCCGTAGTGGCCCCGGGGCGGCCATCAGGAGTGTTGAGCAGCGTGCCAGGCCCGGAGCACCTCCGCTTCCTGCTGAGCCGTGGCCCCGGCTCGAAGGGACTCCCGGCGCCCCGGAGGCCGGGAGAAGTGGTAGTCCAGGGTCGCCTGGGTGGTATCGGCCAGAGACCGGAAGGTGAGACCCGCCGCCACTTCCCGGCTCAGATCGAATCGGGCGAAACCCTCCCAACCCGGCGTGGACGGCCGCCAGACGGGCATCTCCTGGTAGGGGCGGAAACCGTGCTCCGCCAGGAATTCCCCGGGAATCCAGGTCCACCGGAGGGGTGCCGTGGTGACGGCGGCCATACCGTAGAGGAATTCGGCCATGGAGCGGCCGTTCTCGGGGCCCACGGCCATGAAGGTGCCGTAGCTTCGGGCTTCACAGAGACGGATCACCCATTCGCAGAGATCCCTCACGTCGATGACCTGCACCCGATCTTCATGGGGATCTCCAGGAGCCAGGATCTCGCCCCCGCGGTGAATCCGCACGGGCCAGTAGGTGAAGCGATCCGTCTCGTCTCCCGGCCCCACGATGAGACCCGGCCGGACGATGGTGGTGCGATCTCCGAAGGCGGCGAGGGCTTCCCCTTCCGCCAGGGCCTTGGCCAGGCCATAGGGATAGGGCTGCCCCTCACTCCAGTTGGGGGTGGTGCTGCGGGTGAGGAGGGGGGCGTCCACCGTGGCGGGCACCTGGCTCAGATCCCGGAACACCGAGCGAGTGGAGATGAAGAGGTACTGCTGCGCCTGGTCCTTCAACAGCCCCGCCGAATCCCGCACCCACATGGGTGCATCGGCCCGGGCCGCTGAGTTGTCGATGACGGCGTCCCACCGCCGGCCCCGGAGAGCGTCCAGTTCCCCTGTCTCCCGGTCGCCCAGAAGCTCCTCCACGCCGGGGAACAGGCCTGGATCCGTCTGACCCCGGTTGAAGATGGTGACTTCATGCCCCCGTTCCAGGGCGTAGCGCACCTGATGGGGCCCGATGAAGCCCGTTCCACCCAGGATGAGGAGGCGCAGGGAGCGGGAGGGCGGTGGGTGCCGTGGGGCACCCAGAGCCACGGCACCGCCGGCAAGTGCGGCCAGCCGCAGGAAGGCTCTTCTAGTGGTCATGGAAGGGGTCTCCAGGGTAGGGGGATTCGGGGTTTTCGGGCGATTAGGAGCCCTACGATCCCGGCGTCAGCCGGAGCACCTGCCCGGTGGTGGCGCCTGTTGCGGCACCGTCCCGGATGGCGAAGGTGCCGTTCACCAGGACGTGTACCATTCCCTGGGAGAGTTGGTGGGGCTCCGAGAAGGTGGCCGGATCCTGCACCCGGCCCAGGTCGAACACGACCACGTCGGCCACGGCTCCTTCCCGGATGATCCCCCGGTCACGGATCCGATGCACTGCGGCCGTAAGAGAGGTCATGCTCCGCACCGCCGCCTCCAGGGTGAGGAGCCCTTCCTCTGCCACGTACTTCCGGAGCTTCCGGGCGAAGGCTCCGTACGATCGGGGGTGGGGAACGCCCTCCTCCCATATCGGCAGGTCACCATCGGATGAGGTCATGTTCCAGGGCTGACGCATAAAGGTGGCCAGATCCTCGTCGTCCATGTTGAACGAGACGATCCCCGGGGAGCCCTCTCCTTCCTGAACCAGCTCCACCACGGTCGCTAACGGATCCAACCCTCGCTCCAGAGCCACGGCTGCCAGGGTTCTTCCCTCCACCGACGGATCGGCGGCGTGTCGCCTGAACTGGATCCGTTCCGCACCTCCCCTGCGGTCGAGGTTCTCGGCCACCTCAACCCGGATGCGAGCAAGGGTCTCGGGGTCCCGAAGGCGGGCTCGGAGAGGGTCATCCCCTCCCTCCTGGGCCCAGCGGGGAATCAGCGCCGCAGCCAAGGAAGTGGCGGAGGCGGTGTACGGGTATTGGTCCGTGAAGACCTCCACACCTGCCTCTCGAGCCTGCTCCACCCGGCGCACCACCGGAGTGGAGAAGCCCCAAACCCGGGGCCCCAGGGCCTTCACATGGGTGACGATCCCCCGAACCCCCGCCTCCCGAGCCACCGTGACGACCTCATCCACGGCAGCCAGGAGGCCGATGCTGTAGTCGCCCTCGTCCCGAATGTGACTGGTGTACATCCCCCCGAATTCCCCCGCCACCCGGGCCAGTTCGATGAGTTCCCGGGTATCGGCGAAGCTTCCCGGGGCGTAAAAGGGCCCCGAGGAGAGGCCAAAGGTTCCGTCCTCCATCCCATGGCGAACCAGGGCGCGCATGCGGTCCAACTCCTGGGCGGTGGCCTGGCGATCCGCATACCCCAGGACCTCGGCTCGAACCGAGCCGTGGGGGACGAGTTGGGCCACGTTCACCCCCAGTCCGTGGCGCAGGAGGTCCCGGCGCTGGTGGGCCAGATCCACCGGACCGCCCCCATCGGGGTTCACCAGCACCGTGGTGATTCCCTGGGCCAGCAAGGGAAGAGCGGCGCTCCGCTCCGGGGTTACCAACCCCTCGCCGGAGTGGGAATGGGGATCGATGAAGCCGGGAGCCAGGTACAGGCCCGTGAGATCCAACTCCACAGGGGCACTCCAACCGGAGAGGCGACCCACCCCCACGATGCGATCCGCTCTGATGGCCACATCGCCCAGAAGCCACGGGTTGCCCGTGCCATCCACGATCCGGGCGTCACGCAACAGGATATCGGCGGTCTGCGCCCCTGCTTCGGAGGGGGTGCAGGCCCACAGAAGGGGAAGAAGGACCAGGGCCCTCAGCAGGAGAGGCAGCGGTTGTTGAAGTCCGATCCCAGTTCCCGGAGGAGTGCGATGGCCCGGGGGTAGGGGGGCACCCGCTGGGCCGGGCCGTTGGCCATGTCGGCGGTGGTGAGACCGCTGCGGCTGATGGCCAGGACGTCGGCCCCCTGGTCCACCAGGTATTGGATTACCTCCAGATCCCCCCGGGAAGCGGCGTGATGTAGGGGCGTAAATCCGTTGTGATCCCGGGCATCCAGATCCAGTCCCACTTCCTCCACCAGGAAGCGCACTGCCGGCAGCCATCCACCGGGAACATGGCGATGGGCGTTGGCGGCGAAGCCTTCACCGTATCCGGCGCCGGCAGCGGCGTGGAGGGGGGTCACCGAGGGGTCTCCCACGGGTACCGGGGGAAGCCCGGACTTGTCTTCCTTATCTGGCCCCCGGCGCCGCTCCACGGGCTTCTTCGTGGCCACCTGGGGATCGGCGCCGTATTCCAGGAGGAGGCTCATGGCCTTCACGTCCGTGGCGTAGGCCGCTCGCCAGAACGGCGAAGCCCCGCCAGTATCGATTCCCAACAGGTCGAAGTTGTACGACTTGTACCAGAGGTGCTTGGTGAGGCGCTCGTTCGGGTTGGCCCCTGCTTCCAGGAGCGCTCTCATGGCGTCCAGGTATCCCACCTCCTGGACCAGCTGCGCCCGGGGCTGGGGATAGAGGGCGTTGGGGGCCCACTGCAGGTTCAAAACGCCATAGAGGGGGCCTGCACCGGCGTCACTCACCAGGTTCGGGTCGGCGCCCCGCTCCAGAAGCTCCATTCCCAGATCCCAGTACCCGTTCACCGCCGCCATGAGGAGGGGGCTCGTGTGGTCCCCTCCCGTCACGTGGTTGATGCGGGCTCCCCGATCCAGAAGGAGCGACGCCACCGGGGCGTGCCCCTGCCGGATAGCCAGGTGGAGCGCCGTGAGCCCCCCGTAGCCACCAACCAGTTCGGCATAGCTCAGGGGAGAAGCTTCCTCCTCCTCGGCGGTCTCCTCTTCATCCTCGGCGGCGGCGGCCTCCTCCTCGGCTTCCTCTTCCACCTCCCCTTCTTCCTCCGATTCCTCCGCTGACTCCTCCTCCGATTCCTCCGTCTCGGCCGCTTCGGTTTCCTCCTCTACTTCCTCAGCCTCCTCCTCTACTTCCTCCTCTACTTCCTCCTCGACTTCCTCCTCGACTTCTTCCTCAACCTCGGGCCGCGGGTTGCGGCGCTCCTCTTGCTCCCGTTCGAAATTCATCCGCCGGGTGCGAAGGGCGCGGGCCTCCCGATCTTCCTGCTCCCGCTGGGCCATATCCACCACATGGCTCTCCAGGTGGAGGTCGGCACCCGCATCCAGAAGCGCGCGTACCGCTTCCAGACGCCCTGAAGCTGCTGCCACCATGAGCGCGGTGTTCCCGAAGGCGTCTTCCCGCTGGTCCACATGGGCGCCGTGGGCCAGAAGGAGTTCCACGGCCCGGGGGTTTCCTGCGGCGGCGGCGAAGTGGAGTGCGGAGGTACTCCCTGACGTGCTCACGGCGTGTACATCCGCGCCTCCCGCCAGGAGGAGTTGCACCACTTCGGCGTTCCCCAACCGGCTGGCCACCAAGAGGGGCGTATGAGCGCCGATGCGGGTGCGGGTATTCAGACTGGCCCCGGCCTGGATGAGGATCCGGGCCGCCTCCACCTGATTTTTGTGGGCGGCCCAATGCAGCGCCGTCATCCCATCCCCCTCGGCGGCATTTACATCGGCCCCGGCTCGGACCAGGGCTCGGACCTCCTCCGAGTTGCCTGCCCGGGTAGCCAGGACCAGCGGCACATCCGAACCCGATCCCAGGACACCGGGCCCGGCACCGGGGATCACGGCCAACTGAACGTTGGAGGTCTGCTGAGCGGCCAGATGAGGGGCGTCCCAAGGGCCCGCCGCAACCGCCCACGCGCTGGCCAACACCATGACCCAGGAAAGGCAGGACCCACCGCTGTTTCGACGCATGCGATTCACCCTCATCCCAGGTTCAGGGCCACATTGGCGGGGGGGCGCTGGTCGAACGCGAAGCCGCCGGTGCTGTCTCCGAAGCTCCGCATCTCGTCCAGCCCAATGCCCTGGAGCAGGGCCAACATGACGTTGGCCATGGGCGTGCCGTCCGGAGCCTTGAAGTGGGTTCCCCCGCTGAGAAGACCGTTGGCCCCCCCGGCCAGGAAGAGGGGGCAGCGACGGTGGTTGTGGAGATTGGAATCGGCCATGGGGGAGCCATAGATGATGGCCGTCTTGTCCAGCAGGTTGCTGTCCCCCTCGGTGATCTCGTGGAGCCGCTTGAAGAAGTAGGGCAGCATGCTCACGTGATACCGGTTGATGGTGGCGAACTGCTTCAGCGCTTCCTCCTGGCTTCCGTGATGGGAGGCGGGGTGGAAGGGGCGGTCGCTCCCGCTCTCGGGATAGACCCGGGCGGATCCGTCGCGGCCCATCTTGAACGAGAAGACCCGGGTGATGTCCGAGGCGAAGGCCAGGGCCTGCAGGTCGAACATCAGCTTCACATGCTCCTCGAAGGAGTCGGGCACGCCTGCCGGGGCTTCCGGAATCTCCCGCTCCTCCCCTGAGCTGTTCCGCTCTACCACTCGCTGGATGCGTCGCTCGATTTCTCGAACGTTATTCATGTACTGATCCATACGATGCTGATCTTCCGAGCCCAGGAGCCGCATGAGGGAAGCGGCCTCCTCGCCCACCCAGTCCAAAATGCTCCCATCCGTACGCATCCGGATCTTCCGCTCTTCAGCCGTGGCGCCGGCTCCGAAGAGCTGCTCGAAGGCCACCCGGGGGTCGCGAATCATGGGCAGCGGCTGGGTGGGAGACGACCAACTGATGGTGTCGGTGTAGACGCAGGAATAGCCGTAGGCGCATCCTCCGGCCTGATCCACGTTCTCGATGCAGAGCTGCATGGAGGGGATGGGGGTATCCTGCCCGAACCGCTCGGCGTAGATCTGATCCAGCGATTTCCCCACGTAGACGTCCGACCCCTCCGTTTGTCGGGGGTGGGTCTGGGTGAGGTACACGGCGCTGGAGCGGAAGTGGTCGCCGCCGATCTCGCCCGGCCGGTATGCCTCCGCCATGCGGGCATCGGTGTTGGAGATGATGGTGAGGTACTCTCTCCACTCCTCCAGGGGCGCCAGGCTGGTGCCCGAGAGGTCGAAGTCCTTTCCCACCTGGGGCGGATTCCAGAGATGCATCTTCGCCCCGGCGTCGGCACAGCCGGCGGCTCCGTGGACCATCTCGATGGCCACCAACCGGGTCCGATCCACTTCCCGGTAGGCTCGTCGGCTGAGGCGTCCCACCGGGATCATGGCGTCCAGGAAGGGGACGGACACCGCAGCCCCCATCCCCTTCAGGAAGGTGCGCCGGGGGAGGTGTTTTCCGGTCAGATGCCTCATGGAGTCGTCTCCTGGCTGGTGCGGGCCATGACCTCGGGCCCTCTCATGCGGAAGGCGTCACTTTGAATCACGCCGTGGATGAAGGCCGACATGCGGAAGCCTTGCGTCTCGGCGTCTCGGGTGATGCTGCGAACGGTGGGCATATCCTGGGGATGAAGTCGCCGCCCCAGGGCATACGTGAGAAGGCGGGAGGTGAAGTTTCTCACCACCGGAACCTTTCGGTCCAGCAGGGCCTGACGGAGATCCTGCGGGTTCTCCAGGGGGGTGCCGTCCCACAACTCCCCTCGGGAATCCAATGGATTGCCCTCGTCCCGGATGCGCCACAGTCCGGTGACGTCGAAATGCTCCAGTGGGAGGCCCAGGGGGTCGATGAACTGATGGCAGGCGTTGCACGTGGGGCTGGTCCGGTGCATCTCCAGGCGCTCACGCACCGTGAGGGAGCGACCGCTTTCCGTGTCCTCACTGGCCGTTACGTCCAGGTCGGGCACATCGGGGGGCGGCGGGGGAAGCTCCGTTCCCAGAAGGACCTCCATGACCCAGAGTCCCCGGTCCACCGGGGAGGTGCGATTGGCGTGGGAGGTCAGGGTCAGGATGCTGGCGTGACCCAGCAGTCCATGCCGTCCCGTATCGTCCACTGCAACCCGGCGGAAGTCACTTCCAGCCACGCCGGCGAGGCCGTAGTGCCGGGCCAGCGCCTCGTTCACATAGGTGTAATCGGCGGTGAAGAGCTCCAGGAAGCTCCGATCTTCCTGCACCAGGTGATGGAAGAGAAGCTCGGTTTCCTCCCGCATGTACTCCCGCAGCCGGTCGTCAAATTCCGGGAAGCGGCGGGGATCCGGGTGGATCACGTCCAGCCGCTGCAGCTTCAGCCACTGGGCGGCGAAGCGAGTGGCCAGGGCCTCGGCCCGAGGGTCGGCCAGCATGCGGGCGGTCTGAGCCTCCAGGACCGCACGATCGTTGAGGGCTCCCGTGCGTCCCAGTTCCCGAAGCTCGGCATCCGGAGGGGCTCCCCAGAGGAAGTAGGAGAGGCGAGTGGCCAGGGCCTCAGCCGGGACAGGCACGGCTTCGTTGCGGGGTGCGTCAGCCTCCAGGGCTTCCACGCGGAAGATGAAGTGGGGGCTGGAAAGGATGGCCTGAATGGCCGTCCGTACCCCCACCTCGAAGCCACCCACTTCCGCATCCTGCCGGTAGAGTGCCAGGATGCCATCCACATCTGAATCCGTCAGGGGGCGCCGGTAGGCTTCCGAACCGATGCGTTCCACGATCTCACGTACGCACGGTTCCTCCTCGGCGGGAGCCGTGGGGCGGCAGGAGAAGATCTTGCTCCGGCTGGCCGTCTGGGACACCCCAGTGGTGCGGTGGGGACCGGCGATGATGAGGTCCCGGAGGTGGGGAAGCGTGGTGACTCCCAGGGCCAGGCCGATGCGCGCATCCGCCAGGGTGTGCCGCACGGGGGCCAACAGGTCACTCACGGGGCCGTGGTATGTGGGGATGAATACGGCGGACACCCGCTGCGGACCCGCCTGGATGAAGACCGACTCCGTGCGCATGGCGATCCCGTCGGGATCGGCCTCGGAGATCCAGCGGTCCACTTCAATGAGGGCCACCCGTTCTCCGTTGATGGAGACCTCCAACTGCTCGTCCAGGGCAGTTTGCCCGTAGAGGTAGCCCGTGGGCTCGGGGTGGAACTCCAGTCGGAAGGAGTAGAACCCGTCGGCCGGGAAGTGGTGGACCACGCTGATTCCCCCGCGAGATCCGTAGGGCGCGTCTTCCACGTGCTCCAACTGGGCGGTGGTGCGGGGAGCCTTGTACGTGGCCTGGCGTGGGCCGGCATCGGGGTCGCCCACGGCCATCCGGGCCACCTGACCCGCTGCCCGGAAATAGCCGTCCAGCAGCGTGGCGGAGATGTTCTGGACGTCGGCGATATTGTCGAAGCCATCGCTGATGGTCTCAGGGGGCAGGTAGGCCGATGCATCCACCGGCACCGCCAGCAGGGCTTCCACCGTACGCTCGTATTCGGCTCGGTTCAGCCGCTGGAGAAGGCGCACTCCCGGATTCGGGTTGAGAGCCGCCGCTTCGTCCGCCTTCCGTTCCAGGGTTTCCACCAGGGCCAACAGGGTGTCCGCCCCGGGACTTGGGATGCCAGGGGGCGGCATCATTCCCAGCCGCAGTTTGGTGATCATCTTCTCCGTCACCTCACCCCGATCCGCCGCGTTCGCCACGTCGAAGCCCTGGAGGGAGAGGTTCCCCGTGGACATCCGGTCGTTGTGGCAGGTCACGCAGAGCCGACGCACCACCGCCGTGAGAGCCTCGTCATCCACGTCCGGAGCACGCTCGGCATGGAAGCTGGAGAGTCTGGCGGCAGCTGCACCATGGGTGGGGCCCAGATGGGGGGAGCCGGCCAGGGACACTCGCATTTCCTCCGGAGGGGAGGAGGTCGCCGGGGTCCATGCCTGCCGAACCGGGTCTGGATGGGACGGGGACAGGAGCCCCACCTCCACCAGAACCAGGAGGAAGACCACCAGCGTGCCCGGCAGGAGTAGCCTCATGAATGCGTCCCAGTTGCCACGGTTGGAAGGGTCAAGCCCACCGTGCTACTTCGTAGCAGGATTGGTTCGTATGAATCCAGTAATGAATACGGGTTCACACCATGTACCGTCAAGCAAGCGAAAAGGTGCGGGGCGGTCTGAACCAGGGTGCGTCGGGATGGCTGGAGGCAAACGTTTCTCGACCCCCGTGGAGAGGGGCGTGGAACACGGTCGGCTTGCCGGTGGGGTGGCTGCTCCCCTACTAATGGGTCGCTTGTGGCTACGCGAAGAGACGAAGGCCAGGGCATCCAGCCCGTCGGCTCATGGGCTTCCTTCCGCGAACCTTCACCCACCCCCCTCCGGGAGATCCCCAAGTGGCTCCAGTCCAGGCGATTCAGCGCCCCCACCGCTTCTGGGAAGTCCTTGGTCCCGGACTCCTCTGGGCGGCGGCGGCCATCGGGGTGTCCCATCTGGTGCAGTCCACCCGGGCCGGGGCCGACGGGGGATTCAGCCTGGTCTGGGTGGTGCTTCTGGCACTGGCCCTGAAGTACCCCTTCTTCGAGTACGGCCCGCGATACGCCGCCGCCACGGGGGAGAGCCTAGTGGAGGGCTACCGTCGGTTGGGAGTCTGGGCGGTGTGGGTGTACCTCCTCATCACCCTGGCCACCGCCCTCATCATCCAGTCTGCGGTGACCCTCTTCACGGCATTCGTGTTTGCCAGGGCCCTGGGTGTGGAACCGCCCATCTGGATCACGGGTGCCGTGGTGCTGGCGGGGTGCGCCTCCATTCTCTGGATCGGGAAGTTCCGGGCCCTGGATGGCACGGTGAAGGTGGTGCTGGCGCTTCTGGTGGTGTGCACCCTGGTTGCGGCCATTGCCGTGGCTCCCCGGGCCGTGGCCGGAGCCACCTTCACCCCCTGGCCATTGGCCGAGGGGAGCGCGATGGTGCCCTTCATATTCATCCTGGCCCTGGCAGGGTGGATGCCTTCGGCCATCGACATCTCGGTCTGGTCGTCGCTCTGGACCCTGGCCAAGAATCGAAGCTCAGGCGTGAATGCCTCCGTGTCGGAAGCGCTGCTGGACTTTCGTATCGGGTATGTGGGCACCGGACTCATCGCACTGGCCTTCCTCACCCTGGGCGCCGGCGTCATGCATGCCACGGAGACCCGCTTCAGCCCCCAGGGGGCCGTGTTCTCCTTCCAATTGGTGGACCTCTACGTACAGACCCTGGGAGAATGGACCCGCCCTGTGATCATGGTGGCGGTTCTCACCACCATGTTCTCCACCACCCTCACGGTCATGGATGGCTTTCCCCGCGCTCTGGCCCGATCGTTTCGGGTGCTCTCAGAGGGGCTGCCTCCAGAGGGTGGGTGGGACGGAGCTGCTGGGGAATCCACTCCCGATCAGGCTGCGCCCTCCGCAACGCCGGCCGATTCTGCCCGTCTTCAGGACGACGGCGAGGGCCCTGTCTACTGGGTGGTGCTGCTGATTCTGGCCGTACTCACGGTGCTGGTGTTCGCCTTCTTCGCCGGCAGCCTCACGGGGATGGTGGACTTCGCCACCGTGGTCTCGTTCGTCACGGCGCCGGTACTGGGCTACCTGAACCTTCGGGCGGTGACGGCCCGCCATGTGCCCATCGACTTCCAACCGGGTCCCAGGCTTCGGGGCTTCTCCTACCTGGGTTTGGCTCTGCTGGGGGGAACGGCCCTGGTTTTCCTGGCCAGTCTGGTGATGCCTACAGGCGCTGCGTCAGCGGAGGGCGAAGCGGCGGCGGGCGCCGACTCAGTCGCTGTGGAGACCTCGGGGGAGTCAGGGGAACGACCGGGGGTGCTGGCGCTCTGGGAGGCAGATCAGCCCGCCTTCGGGGTCTACGTTCGCACGGAGGGCGTGGAGGAGGTGGTCTCTGACCCCGTCTACGACTTCCTCTTCCTGAACCTGGAGGGGGAGTATGACCCGGCCGACGTGTCGGCACTTATGCAAATTCTCCATGAAGCGGAAGCCGCCCATTCACCCACCCTTCTCGTGCGGATCCCATCCCCCGGATCCGACGGGATGGATCTGTTGGCCCATCGCATCCGGGAGGTTCTGGCTCAGGGAGCGCACGGCGTGGTGATCCCCCACGTTCGTTCGTTGGCCGAAGCGGAGGCCGTCGCCGGGTACTTCCGGGATGCAGGGGTCCGGGTCTGGTCGCCCCAGGACCCCGAGGGTGACGTCATCGCCATGATCATGCTGGAAGACCCGGAGACCGTTTCACAGGCCCGGGCGTTTGCCGCTCTCCCGGGGTACAGCATGCTGGCCTGTGGGATCGGGAGTCTCACGTCGGCCCTGGGAGGGGATCGAGAGGCAGGCGAGGCTGGGGCTCGGGCGGTTCTGGAGGCGGCCCGGGAGGCCGGGCTTCCCGATATGATCACCGCCACGCCGGCTACGGTGGTGGGCCGGGTGGAGGAAGGGTATCTGGCACTTCTGGGGTCGGGCGCCCAGGCGGCGGAGATGGCCCGGGTTGGACGGGCGGCGGCGGGACGATGAGCGCAGCCCGCTGGACCTTTCTGCCTCCTCTCTGGATCTGGGGCCGGGCGACGACGGGTCTCACTTATCTCTCTCACGGGCTGCATGCCGCCGCCCGAATTCGGAGTTCATGATGCAGGCAGCCATCACTGGATGGGGCTCGTGCATGCCCCCGGCCGTTCTCACGAACCACGACCTCTCCACCTTCCTGGACACCTCGGACGAGTGGATCACCACCCGCACCGGGATGAAGGAACGAAGGGTGTCCCACGTCTCCGCCACCGATCTGGCCACCCTGGCGGCCCGCCGGGCCCTGGCGTGCGCGGGCCTGGATCCATCGGAGTTGGAGCTCATCATCTACGGAGGGGTGAGCAACGACGAGCTCTGCCCCAATAGCGCTTCAGGCGTGCAATACCTGTTGGGCGCCGAGCGGGCGGCGGCCGTGGATCTGAATACCGCTTGCACCAGCTTCTGCTACGGCTTGGTGGCTGCGTCGGCCATGATCCGGACGGGGGCCGTGAAGAATGCGGTGGTCATCGGGGTGGAGCTCATCAGCCGCTATATGGACTGGAGCAACCGGAACGTGGCTGTGCTCTTCGGCGATGGTGCCGCCGCCGTAGTCCTCCAGCCCACGGAGGACGAAGAGGGGCTCCTGGGGAGCGTGCTGGGCTGCGACGCCGCCGCCCGGGACACCCTCCGGGTGCGAGGGGTGGGCTGTGGGTATGCCGGCCTGGGGATCACGTTTGGGGATACTGCATGGGACTTCGATGGCCAGCAGATCTTCAAGCGGGCCGTGCAGGCCATGAGTCGGGCATCGCGGCAGGTCCTGGAAGAGTGCCAGGTCCAGCCCGAACAGATCGACCTGGTGGTGCCCCATCAAGCGAACCTCCGGATCATCGAAGCAGTGGCCAAATACTCGGGAATTCCCATGGAGCGGGTCATGCTCACCGTGGAGAAGTACGGGAACATGAGTGCTGCCACCGTGCCGGTGGCTCTCGTGGAGGCCCTGGAGGAAGGGCGGATCCCCCCCGGGGCCCTCCTCCTCATGCCGGCCTTTGGGGGTGGGTTGACCTACTGCTCGCTCCTGGTGCGATGGGGGCAAAGGGTGACGCCGGTGGACGTCTGTCCCGAGGAGTTGCCTCCGTTGGAAGAGTCGGCCCTGGAGATGGTGAATCGGATCCGGGCGAATCAGGACCCCCACGGCCGGTCACGGGAGGGGCTCATGGCTCCGGTGTTCCCGGAAGCCCAGGGCTGATCAACCCAGGCGGGAGTTACTCCACCACCAGCCCATCCAGGTCAAGCTCCGGCTCGGGGAAGCGCATCTCCAGTCGCTCCAGCGTTTCCACCAGGGTGGTAGCCACCACCAGGTTCCGGTACCACTTCCGGTCGGCCGGCACCACATGCCAGGGCGCCCACTCCGTGGTGGTGCGTTCCAGCATCTCGGTGTAGGCCGCCTGATAGTCGTCCCAGAGTTTCCGCTCCGCCAGGTCCCCCACGCTGAACTTCCACCGCTTATCCGGCTCGTCCAAGCGGGCCTGCAGCCGCTCCCTCTGTTCTTCCTTGGAGATGTGGAGGAAGAACTTCACGATGGTGATCCCCTCGTCCGAAAGCATCCGCTCGAAGTCGTTGATGTGGTCGAAACGTCTGCGCCAAACGGCCTCCGGAGCCAACTCCCGAACCCGTACCACCAGGACGTCTTCGTAGTGGCTACGGTTGAAGATGGCCATTTCCCCCCGGCCGGGCGCATGGGGATGGATGCGCCAGAGGTAGTCGTGGGCCCGTTCCCGGGACGACGGCACCTTGAAGTTGGCCACCTTCACCCCCTGGGGGTTCACCCCCCGGAACACGTGGCGGATGGTCCCGTCCTTCCCCCCGGTGTCCATGCCCTGGAGCACCATGAGGAGGGAGTGTTTGCCCTGGGCGTAGAGGAGCTCCTGGAGTTCCCGGAGGCGAAGGTTCAGGCGGCGGAGTGCTGCTCGGGCCTCCTCCTTTGTCCCCTGAAAGCCGGAGCGGTCCCGGGGAGGAATGGAAGAGAGATCAACCGGAGTCTGGGGAACGAGTCGATGACGCTGCATTCGTCACTTCCTGGGCAAGGGATTCCGGCACGGGTGCGGGGTAGCGGATTCCGGGCGGTTCAGCCATTCTGAACAGCTCAACCTATCGAGCGGGCGCCAGGCGGGCATACCCCTGCTGGCGGGCATACCCCTGCTGGCGGGGATGCACCTGGGGCCCCCAACACATCTGGAGACGTGTCGTCATGCGTAAGGCAGCGATTCCCGGGCTGTTCATCCCAGCCCTCCTAGTGGGCTTTTTCACCTTCCAGGCGATTCCGCGGGATGGCGGGACCCCATCCGACCTGGCCTTTCATCCTGCGGAATGGCCTCCCGTGGCCACCTTTTCCATCCTGGGCTACGACCCCGAGACGGGAGAGGTGGGGGGTGCCGTACAGTCCCGGGTGTTCTCCGTAGGGAATGGGGTGCTCTGGGCCGAGGCCAATGCCGGTGTGGTGACGACCCAGGCCATCGTGGATGTGAGCTACGGGCCCCAGGCGCTGGAGCTCCTGCGCCAGGGCATCGCTCCCGCCGAGATCGTGCGCCGGGTGTGGGAGTCCGATCCGGACCCCCGTCCGGAAAACTGGACCAAGCAGGGGCGGCAGTTCTCGGTGATGAACGCCCAGGGCGAGGTGGCCACGTACACGGGTCCCCAGGCGTCGGATTGGGCCGGGCATCGCATCGGCCGCCACGTGTCAGCCCAGGGGAATATCCTGGCGGGCCCCCAGGTTGTGGAGGAGATGGTTCGGGCCTTCGAGGAAACGGAGGGCCATCTGTCGTATCGGCTCCAGGCAGCGCTGGAGGCGGGGAATGCTGCAGGGGGGGACGTGCGGGGCATGCAGTCATCCGCCATGCTCATCGTGAAGGAAGGGGGCGGGGTGTGGTTGAACAACGACGTGGTGCTGCGCCTTCAGGTGGACGACCACGAAGACCCCATCGCCGAGCTCCGGCGGCTGGTGGATATTGCGGCGGCCCAGAGGGATCGGATCCGCCGGTGAGCCTGCCGTTCCCGGACTACGAGGAGCACGACGCCCTGGCGTTGGCTGAGCAGGTCAGGTCTGGCCAGCGGACCCCGGCTGAACTGGTAGAGGCGGCTGAGGCTCGCATTCAGCACTGGAATCCAGTGCTGAACGGGCGGGTGCACGACTGGAGCGAGCACGCCCGGAAGGAGGCTTCCGGCACTCTCCCCCAGGGTCCCCTGAGGGGGGTGCCCTATCTCCTGAAGGACCTCCTGTCCCCCTGGGCGGGGCGGCAGTTCACCGCAGGCTCGCGCTTTCTCCAGGGGTTCCGGCCCACGGGAGATGGGGAGATGGTGCGACGCTACCGGGCGTCGGGGGCCATCTGCCTGGGGCGCACCAACACTCCGGAGTTGGGGCTGGTGCCGGTGACGGAGCCCGAATTCTATGGTCCCACCCGAAACCCCTGGGATCTGGAGCGAACCCCCGGCGGCTCCAGTGGCGGATCGGCGGCCCTGGTGGCCGCGGGCTGTGTGCCCTTCGCCGGAGGTGGAGATGGCGGCGGCTCCATCCGGATTCCGGCGTCGTGTTGTGGCCTCTTTGGGCTGAAGCCCACCCGCAACCGCACCCCCAGCGGCCCCGACTCCCGGGGCCCGTGGCACGGGTTGGTGGTGGAGCACGTCCTCACCCGCTCCGTGCGGGACTCGGCTGCGGTGTTGGACGCCCTTGCCGGCCCGGAGGTGGGCGGGGCCTCGGTGGCGCCCGCTCCGGCGCGCCCCTTTCTGGACGAAGCCTCCGTGCATCCGGGGAAGCTGCGCATCGGGTGGACCGGAGTGCCCCTTCTGGGCCCTGAAGTGGACCCCGCATGTCTGGAGGGACTGGCCGCCACCGTGGACCTACTGAAGGAGTTGGGCCACAAGGTGGAAGAGGTGGATCTGCGGCTGGATCAGGATTTGTTTTCGTCGGCGTTCGTCACCATGGTGTGCGGGGAGGTGGCAGGAGATCTGGCTGAAGCCGAACGCTGGACGGGTCGAACCGTGACTCCAGGGGATGTGGAGCCGGCCACCTGGGCCCTGGGATTGCTGGGTCGTTCCCTTTCGGCAGGGGAGCTTTCCACCGCTCTTCGTACCCTCCATCGCACCAGCCTTCCGGCGGCTCAACTGGTGGAAGACTTCGATCTCCTCCTGACGCCTACCCTGGCTTCGCCGCCGGTGAAGTTGGGGGTGGTGGCGCCGAAACCCATGGAGCGCCTGGTTCTGAAGGTGGCCGGACGCCTCCGGGCCGGTGGCGCCCTCAAGAGCGCAGGGATGCTGAAGCAACTGGCCGGCGAGGCGTTCCGGTTCACTCCCTACACCCCCGTATTCAATGTTACGGGCCACCCGGCCATGTCCGTGCCTCTCCACTGGACGGACGGTGGGCTCCCCGTGGGGATGCACTTCGTGTCTCGCTTCGGAGATGAGGCCACCCTGCTCCGGTTGGCCGGTCAGTTGGAAACGGTCCGTCCGTGGGCCGCCCGAAGGCCGCCATTCCTTCCTGCCGAGGTGAGCCGGGAGCGGGACCGGTGAAGGTGTGGAAGTGGGCCCTCTGGGGAAGGTTGGTCCTGGCAGGGACGGTCCTGGGAGGGACGGCGGCCGCAAGTCCGGTGGCAGCGCAGCAGTCCCAGGAGGTGGATTACGCCCGTGCAGAGGCCATCATGGGGTGGAACGCCTCCCGGCTGGTCACGGGGATGGACATCGAGCCCAACTGGCTGGCCGACGGAAGCCAGTTCTGGTACCGGGTTACCCGGGCCGAGGGGCACGACTTCATGTTGGTGGATCCAGCCCGCAGCGAGCAGCGCCCCCTCTTCGACAACGCCCGGTTGGCAGCGGCCATGTCCATGGCTGCCGACACTGCGTATGATCCTATCAAGTTGCCATTTACCACATTTGACTTCATCGAAGAGGTGAGGTCCATCGGAACCCGGGTGTCGGAGCGGAACTTCACCTGCGATATCCAGCTGTATCGGTGCACGGTGGAGGAGGCTGCCGAAGACGATGATGTAACCTTCGTGGTCTCTCCCGATTCCCTCTGGGAGGCCTTCGTGCATGAGCATGACCTCCATCTCCGGCACCGGGAGCGAGGCGATACGGTGCGACTCACCCACGACGGGGAGGAGTTCTGGGGGTACGGTCTTACCGCGCCCCGGGCGGTGGAGCAGCTACGAGACACCCCTCGCCGTCCGTCGGTGAGTTGGTCCCCCGACTCTCGCTATCTGGCGGTGACCCGCACCGACGAGCGGGGGGTGGAGCATCTCCCCATGTATACGGCCACCCCTCAGCGGCCTCGAGGGGTGACCTACCCCTATGCCTTGCCCGGCGACAGCATCATTCCCCGGCCGGAGTTGGTGCTGGTGGAGGTGGAGACCGGGCGGATCCAGACACTTCCCGTGGCTCCTGCTCCTGCCAACCTCCAGACCGGGAGTGCCGCAGACAGCCTGGCACCCTGGTCCGCCGATTCGGAGGCCATGCGCTGGCTGGCCTTCAGTCGAGGCAGGAAGGCGGTGCGCCTCATGGAGGCCCGGCTGGGTGACCCCGGAGCCACGCCTGGCGCTGCTGGTGCCCCTCTGGGCGGGGGCCCGATAGCCCAGGTGCGGACTCTCGTACACGACACCATCCACTCCTTCATCGATATGAACACCGCCAGCGGGGGACCGGCCAACTGGTGGGTCACCCGGGACGGCGAAGACATCTTCTTTTTCTCCCAGAGGGATGGGTGGGGTCATCTCTATCGGTACGGGTCCGATGGCGCCCTGAAGAACCAGGTGACCCAGGGAGGGTGGGAAGTGGGCGACCTGCTCCATGTGGATGAGGCGCGGCAGGAGCTCTACTTCACTGCCCGGGGCAGGGAGGAGGGGCGCCTCCCGTACTACGCCCACCTTTACCGGGTGGGGTTCGACGGTTCTGGGCTGACCCTCCTCACCCCGGAGGAGGCGGACCACCGCATCACCTTCTCTCCCTCGGGTGAGTGGTTCGTGGATGAGTACTCCCGGGTGGATCATCCCCCGGTGACGGTGGTTCGGGAGGCTCGAACCGGTGGCGTGGCGCAGCGGGTGGAAGAGGCCGATATCTCCCTCCTCCTGGAGCTGGGGTGGCGACCTCCCCGGCTCTTCTCCGTGAAGGCCCGGGACGGGGTGACCAACCTCTACGGGCTCCTTTTCCTCCCCCGGGAGCTTCACGACGCCCTGGGCGGGGATCTGGCTGCCCAACCCGCTGGGCCTGAATCGGCGCCCGCTGGGCTGGATTCCACACCGTTTGGGGAGGAGCTGTGGACGGCCAGGTACCCCCTCATCAGTCACATCTACCCGGGGCCCCAGGTGGGGAGTGTGCGAGAGTGGCGCTTCTCGGTGACCCGCTTCCATGACGATCATGCCATGGCCCAGTTGGGCTTCGTCATGATGCATCTGGATCACATGGGCACGCCCCATCGGGGAAAAGTGTTCCACGACGCCTACTACGGCGACATGGAAGACAACGGCATTCCCGATCATGTGGCCGCCGTGCGGCAGCTGGGGGCCCGGCATGCCTTCCTGGACACGGATCGGGTGGGGATCTACGGTGGATCCGGGGGTGCGTTTGCCTCGGTGGGAGCCATGCTCCAGTATCCGGACGTTTTCCATGCCGCCGTGGCTCGATCAGGCAATCACGACAACCGGAGTTACGGGGTGCACTGGGGGGAGAAGTACCAGGGCCTGCTGGTGCGGGATACCCTTCGGGGCTCGGACAACTATGAGAGCCAGGCCAACTACCTGAAGGCCGAGCGCCTCCAGGGGCCCTTGCTGCTGGCCCACGGCGATCTGGACGACAACGTCCATCCCGCCATGACCCTCCGGCTGGTCCATGCCCTCATCGAAGCCAACAAAGACTTCGACTTCTTCATCATGCCCGACCGGCTCCATGGGCTCTACGAACCCTACTTCATTCGCCGGAGCTGGGACTTCTGGGTGAGGAACCTTCTTGGCAAGGAACCCCCCAGGGAATACGAATTCAGGAGGCCGGAGGGGTAACGGGTCGCTCCCCTCCCGGCAGACATCAAAGAAGCGACCGGACGACCACAGGGATGTATCCCATGAAGGGAGGATGTATTCAATGAAGGGACGGTTACGGATGAACAGCTTGATCCGCACGGGGGCCCTGGCAGCCCTCCTCGCCATGATGCCGGCTGTGCAGCAGATCGAGGCTCAAACCAGTGAACGGTACCAGCGTGCCGAGCGGCTCCTGAACTGGAATGCCAGCCCGCTGGTGGTGGGAGCCGACGTGGACGCCAACTGGCTCTCCGACGACAACCGCTTCTGGTATCGGGTTACCCGAGCCGAAGGGCATGACTTCATGCTGGTGGACCCGGCACAGAACAGCCAGGCCAGGCTCTTTGACAATGGTCGCCTGGCAGCGGCCATGTCCATGGCGGCCGACACCACCTACGACCCGGTGAAGCTGCCCTTCAGCACCTTCGACTTCGTGGAGGAGGTGAGGGAGATCCAGTTCGAAGCGTCGGAGCGGACCTTCCGCTGTGACATCCAGAGTTATACCTGCACCGCGGAAGAGGCTTCCGACGAGTCCACCGACGCCTTCGTGGCATCTCCCGATTCCACCTGGGAGGCCTTCGTCCACGAACACAACCTCTGGATCCGGACGCTGGGGGGAGGCGACTCCACCCAGCTCACCACCGACGGGGAGGAGTACTTCGCCTACGGGCTCATCGCCCCCCGGGCCTTCGTCCAGTTCCAGGGCAGGGACGATGAGCGTACGCCCGACCTTCGGTGGTCTCCAGACTCCCGACGGATCGCGGTGGTGCGCACCGACGAACGCAACATCCCCCATATGCCCATGTATTCGTCCACCAGCCAGAGGCCCCAGGGATACACCTACCCGTACGCCCTGCCTGGCGACTCCATCGTACCGGTGCCACACCTCTACGTGGTGGATGTGGATGCCCGCAGCGCCCAGCAGGTGGCGATAGATCCAGTGCCGGCCTTCATGAGTTTCGCTTCGGTCATGGATTCCACCTGGACCTCGGACTCCCAGAATGTGCGTGTGCTGAGCCGTACCCGGGGGCATCAGCATGAGCAGCTGGTGGAGGTGGACGCCGCCACTGCCCAGGCCAGGGTCCTGGCGGTGGAGTCCAACGAGACCTTCGTGGATCTGGGGAACCGGGGGCCTTCCAACTGGTGGGCCGGCACAGGGGGAGACGATGTCTTCTTCTTCTCCCAGCGCGACGGCTGGGGGCATCTGTATCGGTACGATCGCAACGGGAATTTGGAGAATCAGGTCACTTCAGGCCCCTGGGCCGTGGGACAGATCCAGCACGTGGATGTCCAGCGGCAGCGGGTGTACTTCACCGGATGGGGCAGGGAGGAGGGGCGAAACCCCTACCATCTCCACTTCTATCGGGTGAACTGGGACGGTTCAGGGCTCACCGTGCTGACCCCCGAGGACGCCCATCACCAGGTGCAGATGGCGCCTTCAGGCCGCTACTTCGTGGATCAGTACTCCACCATCACCACGCCCCCCGTTACCGTCCTTCGGAACGCCGACACGGGAGCCGTGGTGCGGACGCTGGAGGAGGCGGACATCTCCCAGGTGGAAGCATTGGGTTGGACCCCCCCGGAGTGGTATGTGAAGAAGGGGAGGGACGGCATCACGGACATCTATGGGATTCTTCACAAGCCTTCGGACTTCGATCCGGAGAAGAAGTATCCGGTGGTGAACTATACCTATCCCGGGCCCCAGATCGGCAGCGTGGGGTCTTGGGCGTGGGGGCTGGGCACCCGGGGGAATGTGCGGGCACTGGCGGAGCTGGGCTTCATCGTCACCCAGATCGACCACATGGGCACGCCATTTCGCTCCAAGGCGTTCCACGACAAGTACTACGGGGACATGGCGGATCATGGGCTGCCGGATCACATCGCCGTGCTCCGGGCCCTGGCCGCCGAGCGGCCCTACATGGATCTGGACAGGGTGGGCATCTACGGGCACTCCGGCGGAGGGTTCGCGTCTACCGCAGCCTTGCTCATGTACCCGGACTTCTTCCACGTGGCCGTCTCCACTTCGGGGAACCACGACAACCGTACCTACGGAATCCACTGGGGTGAGAAGTACCAAGGGCTCCTGGTGCGAGACACGCTCCGGAACACGGACAACTACGAGAGCCAGGCCAATCAGACCTACGCCGAGAACCTGAAGGGGAAGCTTTTCCTCATGACGGGCGATCTGGACGACAACGTCCACCCGGCCATGACCTTCCAGGTGGCCAACGAGCTCATCAAGGCCAACAAGGACTTCGACTTCCTGGTGGTGCCGGACCGGGCCCATGGGTTGAACGAGCCCTACGTGATCCGCCGCACCTGGGATTACTTCGTGACGCACCTGAGGGGGGAGGTGCCGCCCCGGGAATTCGTCATCCGGCGGGTGGAAGAAGACTGACCAGTCGGGCGGTCACCAGGAGCGTGTCCGGATAATGCGGCGAGCTTCGCTACCCGGGCACGCTCCCAACCCCCGGCGTCACATGCGGGGGCTGGTGGCCGCCTCCCGGTTGGGGGTGGCACATTCCGGCCAGCTTCCCATCTGTCCGGAGAAGGGGTTCTCAGGAAAGACGGTGCGCTGCTGGGTGGAAATCCGCTCTGGATCCTCCGACGCCAGGTAGACCAGACTGGCCGCCAGCACCGCGTTGTTCCGGATATCGTCGAACACCATCTTGTCGAAGGTGTCTCGGTTGGAGTGCCAGGTATAGGAGAAGTAATCCCACGGGTGGGAACCCAGGCTGAAGGCCGCAGCCCCGTGGCAGACGAAGGCGGCGTGATCGGAGCCTCCGGTGGCGGGGGTGCCCGGTGCATTGAGACGGATGTGCGTGGTGACCTCCGCCGGTACCCGGGCCAACCACCGGGCCAGATGCCCCCCGGCGTCCACGAAGCCCGAGGCCGAGATGTTCACCACCCGGCCCGTGCCATTGTCCTGGTTGAAGAGGGCCTGGAGCCCGGATACCACCTCCGGGTGGTCCTCCGCGAAGGCCCGGGAGCCGTTCAGCCCCTGCTCCTCGCCACCCCAGTGACCCACCAGGATGGTCCGGCGGGGGTTGGGGTAGACGGTGTTCAGGATCCGCATCACTTCCATCATGAGCACGGTGCCGCTGCCGTTGTCGTTGGCTCCTGACGAGCCGTCCCACGAATCGAAGTGGGCCGAGAGCATGACGTACTCATCCGGGAGCTCCGTGCCGGGGATGGTGGCGACGGTGTTGAACACCGGCACATCCCCCAGGAACTCGGCATCGAAGTCCACTCGAAGCACGGGGCCCTGGTTGTTCTCCGCCAGACGGTGCACCAGACCGTAGTCTTCGCACGAAAGCTGGAAGGTGGGGATTTCCCGGGTGAAGGCGTTAAAGACCCGCACCGTGCCCCATGCGCCCCCGCCCCAATTCACCGTGACCAGGCCCAGAGCCCCCGCCGCTTCCAGGGCCAACTGGAGGGCCCGGGCGTTCTCTCCCCCGGCTGCAGATCGCGCCTGCCATGCCTCCCGGGCCGCCGTGCGATCTGCCTTCATGCGTTCCACGGTCTCCGGGGTGCCGTACTCTTCCCAGTAGCGATCCGGGCGGCAGGTGGGCTCAGGGAAGGAGGCCAGCACGAACTTCCCCCGGACGCTGGGGAGCCAGGCCTGGAAGGCTCCTGCATCGGTGGTGCGGGGGAGCGCCACCACCGATCCCTCTACCGGCCCCGCGGTTCCCGGACTCCACGCCAGGTTCATCCCCTCCAGGCTCCGGACCCGTGGCTCCAGGAGGTCGATCTGGCTGGTGCCTCGCCGCCAGCCCGTCCAGGTCCCGTACTGGCGGTTCTCTGCCTGGATGCCCCATGCCTGGTACTGGCGCACCACCCAGTCGTGAGCCCGGTCGATGCCCGGCGAGCCCGTGAGGCGGGGGCCGACGGAATCCATGAGGGTCTGCCCCAGCCGTTCCAGTTGGGAATCCTCCATGGCCTCCTCCCAGATCCGCTCCAGCACCGGATCGGCGGTGGCGAAGGTCTGGGCGTGGAGCTCCGGAGCCATGGGAGCGACGAGGGGAGCCATGAGAGGGGCCATGATGAGCATCGCAAGGAGGCTCCGGCACCCTTTTGGGAGGCACACGCTCGGGAGGCGGAATCCAGAATTATGGGGCAAAGGTGCAGTCATGATTCGCTCGCGTCGTCCAGGGGGATGAGGGTGGGCGATGCCCCCTCGCGGGTGAGTTCCACCAACGCCATGGTGGCCGGCAGCCGGAAGCGGCGGGGCCCGGCACTTCCGGGGTTCAGCACCAGGGTTCTGCCCACCCATTCCACCAGGGGGCGGTGGGTATGGCCGTAGATGACCAGATGGGCTTCGGGAAAGGCGTCGGCCACCGCCTGGGGGGTGAGGGGATCCAGGAGGTGACCATGGAGCATACCGATGCGGAAGTAGTCTCCGGCTCCGCCCGGGCCCTCCAGGGTGAGATGGGCTTCTTCCGCCAACCGACTCACCAGGGGAAAGGTGTCGGTGTTCCCCACCACGGCTGTTACCGGCGCCAGGGCCTCCAACTCCGTGAGGATGTCGGCGTCACCTACGTCCCCGGCGTGAAGGATGCGGTCTACATCCACCAGATGGCGGAGCACCCGAGGACGAAGGAGTCCATGGGTATCGGAGATAATTCCCAGTCGCATGGGGGAGAACGTAATGCCCGCGAGGTGTCTGGACGATCCCCAGGGTTTTGGGAGCCACCGTTTGGGGCTGCAGGTCGCACTTTCAGGGCTGCAGGAACCACCCCCCCTCCACCAGATCGTGATAAAGGGTCACCAGGCGGCCATTCTCCAGGATGACGGTGAAGTAGAGCCGGGAGATGGGACGGCGCCACCATTCGTCGTCGATGCGCCACTCTTCCCGCACCCCCTCCACCTGTAGCTTCCGTCGGTTCAGTTGGAGAGCCCGGGGAGCCCCCCTTCCCTTGGGTGGGGGAAGCCCGGCTTCCATCTGGATGGGTTGGGGTGTTCCCAGGGGGATGAGGCGCTGGGTCTTCACGGCCGCTTCATCCTCACGGTTCCAGCTTCAGAAGGGCATTGCGGCGTTCCGGGATGCGAGACCAGGGGTCCACCTCCACCACCCGATAGAGGGGAGAGACGCCCAGCTTCAGGGTGAGCTCCCGCACGGCGCTCCCCAGGGGGCCGGAGATGTGGTAGGGGCCGCCCTTTTCGTAGGAAGCTTCTCCATTCATCCCGGCGCTCTTCCGCTCCGTTCCATGGCCAGGGGCAAAGAGGTCGGTCTGGGTGGATGCCGGGCCGAAGGCGAAGAACTCTACCCCCAGACTCTCCACGGCCCGGGGCGGAGGGTTGAGGCCAATCCGATTTCGCAGGGGGAAGACCAGGCGATTCCGGAGAGCGGAGGGCTCTCGCAACACCACTTCCACCTGCCAGGACCCTCCCCCCTCCAGGCGGCCATTCAGCCGGATGCCTCCGATGCTCCGCCCTCGGCGGGCCGGGCGGGAGAGGGCCCGGTCCAGGAGCCGGTCCAGGGCGGCATGGAGAACGGCCTCCTGGCCCGTGGGGGCCGGGAGGTCCAGGGTGACTCGAATGGGTCGGGGGCGATGTCGGGGGCGAACTGGATCCCGCCGTTCTCCCAGGGCCCAGCGACGGGCCTGGCGCCCCTCTTCGCCGAACTGGGCCACCAGGGCTTCTTCCGGAAGGCGCCCCAGTTCTCCCAGGGTGGACACCCCCAGCCGTCCTAATCGCTCCATCAGCGAAGTGGAGACGGGGAGGAGAGAAACAGAACGAGGGGCCAGGAAGGTGGGAAGCTGGGCGTCGGGCACGTGGACGGGAGCTCCCGGACGGGCAGCGGCAGCGGCCACTCGGGCTCCGAAGGTGCCAGGAGCCCAACCCGCCCGGGTGGAGGCGGCCAGGGCGGGGGGGAAGATCTCCAGAAGACGCTCCAGGGCCAGCGTCATCTGCCGCTGGGGAGGGCCGTGGACCCGTTCCAACCCCTCCATTCCCAGGAACACCCGTCCGGGCTCTCCGGGCTCCAGAAGGGGCGAGATGTCTTCCAGGGCCTCCAACATCTCCTGGAAGGCCGTTTCATAATGGGTGGGATCAGGCTCCAGGAGGGTCAGGGCAGGACAGAGGGCCACCGCCCGGGAGATGAGCATGCCCGGTTGCACTCCCGCCTCCGCCGCCCGGGCCGAAAGCTGCCAGATCCTGGGGCGCTGCCCCCCCGCTGGATCCAGAAGAGCCACGGAGGTGGCATCCAGTTCCGGCGAGCGGACCAGTTCCAGACGGAGCTCGAAGGTGGGAAGCCAGAGGCAGAGGGTCATGGATAGGTGTCCCGGAGGGGGTGCGGGAGGCGAGAACAGGTTACCGAATAAAAACCGAAGACCGAAGATAAGCCAGACCCAGGTTCCGTAGCAAGATTCTTGGATGGAGAGCGTGGGACCACGCCTCGTCAGCAACTCCGCACGTCGTCCCCCTTGTGCACGCCCGTCGCCCGCAGGATATCCTCCATGAGGCACCAGCGGGTGAAGGATGACTGGATCAGGTTCACCCCCACGAAGGCGGTGAACAGGTACCACCAGGGACTGACCCACGTGCCCAGCGCCAGGGAAAGGAGAATGAAGGTGCCAGCGATCAGTCGAATCTTTCGGTCCATGGTCATGCGAATCGAGCCTCTGTTCAGGGTTTGCTGCCTCGGGCCACAGCGGCCCGCGAGCCTTACTCTCGTCAGGCGGCGCCCGCTTGCCGCACAGCTTTCTCCACGTCCACCTGGAAGGCGCGCACGGGGTGTTCCGGGTCCTGCCCGGTGGGCCACCCCCCCACGGCCTCCATCAATGCCGCTGCCTCCGCGTCCGGCAGAACCGCGAAGACCATCCGCGACCGGTACGGTGGGACTTCGCCGTACCAGCCGCCCGAGCCGGTCCTGTGTCCCTCGAGTGGAAGCCGGCTGAACACCGAAACTCCCATCTCGCGGAAGCCCTTCATGACGAGCGCGTCATCGTCTTCGAGATACATCAGGAATACGAGTTTCATGGTGGTCTCCTCAGGCGGCGGAGCCGCGCTTTGCCAGGTAGTAGATGCCGGGCACGACCAGCAGGGTCAGCACAGTCGACGCGATCGCGCCGGCGATGAGGGCCACGGCGAGGCCCTGGAAGATCGGGTCGAACAGGATGACGA
>JBBDRI010000025.1:0-6954 GCA_040905545.1 Gemmatimonadota bacterium
CCTGCGATCGGGAGCCCCTGGGGCTCCCAACGGCGGCGCCCTGTACTTCTTCAACAGCCTTCTCGGGGTTGTTCCACCACCACCCCTCGTTGAATGGCCCAGATCCGGGTGGCCCGGCGGGCCACCTCGGGGCTGTGGGTCACGGTGAGGAGGGTGGCTCCCCGCTCCTGCACCAGGGAGTTCAGGAGGTCCATCACCCGGCCACCCGTCTCCACATCCAGGTTCCCGGTGGGCTCGTCTGCCAGGATCAAGGGCGGCTCGTGAACCAGGGCCCGAGCCACGGCCACGCGCTGACGCTCCCCTCCCGAGAGACGGTCGGGATAGCTTTCCTTCCGATGGACGAGGCCAACCTGGTCCAGCAGAGACAGGGCCAGGTCTCGGCCAGCCCCTGTCACCGCCCCTCGGAGTTCCAGCGGCAACAGCAGGTTTTCCTCCACCGTGAGGGTGGGGAGGAGATTGTAGCTCTGGAACACGAAGCCGATGCCCCTGCGACGGAAGAGGGTCCTGTCTCGTTCCGAGAGGGCGTGCAGCGGTACACCTGCCACCTCCACCTCGCCCTCATCCGCAGGGTCGATACCACTGAGGAGGTTGAGGAGGGTGGACTTCCCCGATCCACTGGGTCCCACGAGGGCTACCGACTCCCCGGCCCGAAGATCTCCCGACGCGCCCTGGAGCACGATATGGGTGCGATCTCCCTCCAGATAGGACCTGTGCAGATTCCGGAACCGGACCAGGAGGGTGGAAGGCTGCCCGTCTTGCATCTCGGCTGCCTGGCTACTTCTCGGCCAACCCCAACTGCTGCGGGAGGGTCTGCAACTCCTTCACCTTGAAGGCTCGACTTCCCCTGGGGAGTTGGATTTCAATCTCCTCGCCCATGCGAGCTCCCATGAGTCCGTTGCCGATGGGCGACGCGATGGAGATATGCCCTGCCTCCAGATCCATGAAGTCACCGGCCACCAGGGTGAAGTCATGGCTCTCTCCGGACTCCACATCTTCCACCTGGACCCGAGAACCAAATCCCACCCGGTCCATGGGCATGGTCGTCACATCGATCTTCGAGAGTTCCGACATGCGCTGTGTGAGCTGACTTATCCGCGCCTGGACAAATTGCTGCCGCTCCAACGCCGACTTGTATTCAGAGTTCTCCCTGAGGTCACCCAGCTCCACTGCCTTGGAAATGGCCTCGGGCAAAGTCACATTCAGCTCGAATGTGAGCTTCTCGATCTCTCCTTCCAACTTCTCGCGAATTTCGTCCAGCATGTCACCCTCCGGAACCCGGATCGACGGGAATAAAAGGACGAGGGTCCGCTCCAAGAGCCCTGAGGCTGGAACCGACCCACGTCATGAGTCCCTGGTTTGCTCCTAATATAAGCCCTGGGGAGCCTGCGGGAAGGTTGACACGGAAAGGGATAACTTTGATAATTAGTTATCGTTTATCATTTCCCGGAGCCCCCTTGCCCGTTGAAACCGCCCCGTCCGCCTTCGCCTCCCCTGGGGAGGCCCCCACACGTCAGCCGTGGGGGTGGCTTGTACCTGTGGCCTGCGCCGTCCATTGTGCTGCAGCACCCTTCCTGGTAGCGATTCTTCCGGGGGTCAGCGTTGGGGAAGCATGGGAGTGGCTCTTCTTGGCGGTGTCCGGAGCGCTGGGAGTGGGTGTCCTGCTTCGCCTACCCGGGAAAAGGGAAGGACGGGCTATCCTCGCCCTGGGAGCCGGAGGACTGGCCCTGTGGGCCGCATCCCTTCTCGGCTGGACCGCGCCGGTGGCGGAAGCTGTCTCCAGCGGGACGGGAGCCCTCATGCTGGCTTCCGCCATGCTCATAGGATCCCACAGCCGTGCTGCACGACGAGCCAACGCATGTGGTTGCTCAGCCTGCGAATCGACGCAACGCCTTCCGTCATCGGGGTATGAGGGGATACCTTCTTGAAGGAAGGTGGAAGAGGTGGAAGAGGTGGTAGAGGTGGAAGAGGTGGCAACAGACAGCCGAGACCCCCAGGCTCCCATATGCAGAGAGACACGAAGCAGAGGAAGGCCATCCGGAATGCCCTGGAAGGTGCAGGGCACCCATTGAGCCCCAAGGAGCTCCTTTCCCTTGCCCGTGCCGAAGTCTCCGGCCTGGGGATTGCCACGGTCTACCGGAACATCAGTGCTCTCCAGGAGGAGGGGTGGATCGTACCGGTGGAACTCCCCGGAGAGCCCCCTCGATACGAGGTGGCGGGGAAAGCGCACCACCATCACTTCCACTGCCGGGAGTGCGACAAGGTCTACGAGATCGAAGGTTGCCCGGGCAACCTTCAGGATGTCACCCCCATGGGCTTTCAGTTGGAAACCCACGAAGTCGTGCTCTACGGTCTCTGCGAGATCTGCGCTTAGCGCGCTGCTCCCTCCATCAGGAGTTCCCGCACCTCCGCAGCCCGTTCATCCACCTGCTCCGAGCTGGCACCGGTGACGTTCACATGACCCAGCTTCCGGCCTGGGCGGGGGGACTTCTCGTAGAGATGCAGGTGAACGCCGGGAAGCCTTAGCATCCGCCGAACTTCCGGCACCTCCCCCAGGAGGTTGAGCATCCGGATGGGTCCCCTTGCCTCGGTGGAACCCAGAGGGAGCCCCGCCACAGCCCGCACGTGATTCTCGAACTGACTGCATTCGGCACCATCCTGCGTCCAGTGCCCGGAGTTGTGAACCCGGGGGGCCATCTCGTTGGCCACCAGGCCCTGGGACGTCTCGAAGAATTCCACCGCCAGCACTCCCACATATTCCAGGTGACTCAGCAAGTCCCTGAGGAATCCCCGTGCCTCGTCTCTGAGTTCTGAAGAGACGCGTGGGGCAGGTGCGATACTCTCTACCAGAATCCCCTCCCGGTGGATGTTCTCGGTGAGGGGATAGAATGCCACCTCCCCCTTCCTTCCCCGCACGGCAATCTGTGAAAGCTCTCTCTGGAACGAGACAAATCCCTCCAGGATGAGTGGCCCTCGCGGCCCCAGCTTCTCCCAGGCAGACTCGACTTCTTCCTGGGAATTCAGGACGGCCTGTCCCTTTCCGTCGTATCCCATGCGGCGGGTCTTCAACACCGCAGGGTAGCCCAACGCCTCCAGGGCATCGTGGAGCTGCTGCCGCGTCTCGACGGGTGCATGTGGCGCCACCGGGATCCCCAGGGACTGGAACCCCGCCTTCTCGTCCAACCGATCCTGCGCCATGGCCAGTGCAGCGGGAGCCGGGTGAAAGGGTCCGACGTCAGACAAGATTCGAGCCGCTTCCAGAGACACGTTCTCAAATTCGTAAGTCACCACGTCGGAGGACCGGGCCAACCCACCCAGGGCGTCGGGATCGTCGTACGCCGCCTGGATGACAGGCCCCAACTCTGTGGCCGGGGGATTCGGGGAAGGCTCCAGGAAGTGGAAGCGGAAACCCAGGGGTCGGCCGGCCAGCGCCATCATCCGACCCAGCTGGCCTCCACCCAGAATCCCCACGGTTCCAACAGAGTGGGGGGCCGCCTTCTCATGGGGGGCCGCCGCCTCATGGGCTGCCATCGCCTCACGGGGCGCCGGCGCCTCCTGGGAGGCCTCCTTCTTGCCCGGGGATGGAGCGTTGGTTGCTGAGGTCACTTCTCCGACTCCCGTACCGGCGATTCCGGAACGCGGGGATCGGAATCGTCCAGCACACCCTTGGTCCGCCGGGCTCGCCAGCTACGCAGGGTCTCCCGGATCTCCGGGCGGGACACCCCCAGGATGGAAGCCGCCAGAAGCGCCGCGTTGGTGGCACCCGAGCTGCCGATGGCCAGGGTGCCCACTGGCACACCCCCCGGCATCTGCACGATGGAGAGGAGGGAGTCCAGGCCCTGGAGGGCACGGGATTGAACAGGCACGCCCAGAACCGGCAGCAGCGTCTTGGCCGCCACCATACCCGGCAGATGGGCCGCCCCTCCGGCTCCGGCAATGATGACTTCCAACCCTCGATCTTCAGCCGTCGAGGCATACTCGAACAGGAGGTCTGGAGTGCGGTGGGCCGAAACCACCCGCACTTCATGGGGCACACCCAAGGATTCCAGGACCTCGGAGGCATGGATCATGGTGGGCCAGTCGGAACGGGAGCCCATGATGACTCCCACGAGGGGTTGTTTGACGTTCATGCCCGCCACGTTGGCCGCCTGGCAGATGGGGGTCAAGGGGGGTCCCCGGCAGACGCCTCTGAAACCCGGGGGGGGTCACACCGGTATTGGGGAGGTATGAATGAGCCTTGTAAGCCGTTCCAGTCGTCGCCTCCGGGCCAGTCGGATCTTCCGGATCAGGGTGGGGGGCCCGTCTCCCACCCGCGAGACGTCTCTACTCTCCTGGACCATCCTCCGCTCCACTCCCTTCTTCCCATCCTCTACCAGGCGTGGAGTGACGGAATCCTCACGCCGGACCAACTGGGTGACCTGAACCGTCGCCTCCGGGAAACGGGCGACTCCGAGGCTGCCAACCGCCTGGCACCATGGTTGGATCCGGAGAGGCCCCCGTCCCCGGTGGCCCTGGCAGCCCTCCGGGCGGCCGTAAGGACCACCCCCGGAGATGATCTTCCCGGGGAGAAGCCGTATCCGCCGGCAACCCAGGTCATGGAGGAGCTCACGGGCATCCCCGTGGGGGAGGCCGCCCGGGCCCTTCACCAGCCCGTGTCCGATTCTCTGGACGAAGAGAGGCTGCCCAGCAGCCTTCCCCCAGCCGACCCGGGTCGGCTGGCCCGCTACCTGGACGGACCGCACGCTTCTCTCCGCCGGCAGATCCTCGACCTGCTCCAGGAGCCCGACTACCAGCTTCCACTGGATCTGGAGATGCCGGAGTATCGGGAAAGGGTTCTGAAAGTCCTGAGGCGTCTGGCAGGCCTGGGTCTGGGTGCTCGAGCCTACCCCCAGGAGTTCGGAGGCGGCGGCTCAGTAGCTGAGGCCCTCACCGTGTTCGAGACCCTGGCATTCGGAGACCTGAGCGTTCTGGTGAAGTTCGGGGTACAGTTCGGCCTGTTTGGCGGCAGCATCCTGCAGTTGGGCACCCGTCATCATCACGAGAAGTATCTGGGCCCCGTGGGCCGGCTGGCCCTCCCCGGCTGCTACGCCATGACGGAGCGCGACCATGGCTCCAACGTGAGGGAGTTGGAAACCGTAGCCCGCTTTCTACCGGAGAACGACGCCTTCGAACTCCACACCCCCCATCCAGGCGCATGGAAAGACTGGATCGGGAATGCCGCCCTTCACGGTCAACTGGCGGTGGTGTTCGCTCAACTGCATGTGGGAGGAGAGTCCCACGGGGTGCATGCCCTGCTGGTGCCCATCCGGAGTGAGGAGGGAGCGCCTTGCCCGGGAGTCACCATCCAGGACTGTGGACGGAAGGTGGGCTTGAATGGGGTGGACAACGGGCGCTTGGCCTTCCACCGGGTTCAGGTGCCCCGGGAGAACCTCCTGGACCGCTTCGCCCAGGTCACTCCCCAGGGAGAGTATCAGAGCCCCATTCCCGGGGAAGGACGTCGGTTCTTCACGATGCTGGGCACCCTGGTCACCGGTCGGATTTCCATCGGGGCCGCCTCGGTGAGTGTGGCGAAAACAGCCCTCACCGTGGCCATCCGATATGGCGAGGGTCGCCGCCAATTCGGTCCGGCCGGCGAGAGGGAGATTCCCATCCTGGATTATCTGGGGCATCAGCGGCTCCTGCTCCCCCTCCTGGCGGAGACCTACGGGCTCCACTTCGCCCTGCGGGAGCTGATCCAGCGATACGCCCGGGAAATGGAGCGCGACGAGCCGGATCTCCGGGAGATCGAGACCCGGGCCGCCGGACTCAAGGCCGTGGCCTCCTGGCATGCCCTGGCGGCGGTGCAGGCGGCACGGGAGGGTCTGGGAGGACGGGGCTACCTGGAGGCCAACCGGCTGGGACCGCTGCGAGCCGACGCCGACATCTTCACCACCTTCGAGGGAGCCAATCCCGTACTCCTTCAACTCGTGGCACGGGGTCTCCTCTCGGACTTCCGGGCGGGCATGGGAGACCTCCGACCCTGGGGGATCATCCGACACCTCACCGTTCGGGCCGGCACCAGCCTGTCTGAGCGGAACCCCGTTGTGTCCCGGCGTAAGGACTCGGAGCATCTGCGGGACCCGGATTTCCATGCCGGAATCTTCCGTTACCGGGAAGACCGGCTCCTGGTGTCCGTGGCCCGCCGTCTCAGAGGCCGAGTGGAGGAGGGAATGGACTCGTTCCAGGCCATGAACGAGTGTCAGGATCACCTCATGACCCTGGCCACGGCCCATGTGGAGCGGATCACCGTAGAGGCACTTCGAGACGGTGCCACCCGGGCCCCCACCCCAGGGCTCTCGGAAGCCCTGAGCCGCCTGGCGGAGCTGTACGCCCTTTCCCGGTTGGAGAGCCATGCCGCCTGGCATCTGGAGGCAGGAACCATGGAGGACGGGAAGAGCCAGGCCATCCGGACAGAAGTAAATGCCCTCTGCGGCGAGGTGAGGGAACACGCTTTGCTGCTGGTGGATGGATTCGGGATTCCCGATGGGGTGCTGATGGCCCCGGATGGGGTGCGGGATGGGGGTTAGGGAGGAGGGTTGGGGATGGGGGTTGAGGATGGGGGTTGAGGATGAGGTTTGAGGAAAGGGCTGGTGGACAAGCGGAGCGGTCCCAGGGGTTCTGGACGCGCGGATTGGGAGGTGACCTGGTCTGCGCTCGCCGACGCCGAGAACCCTCACCCCTCCGCCACCTCCCTCACCCGGGCCTCCACACTCCACGGGATATCCCCCGGCCGCTTCCATCGGCTGGAGGCCGTCCAATCATCCGGCCTCGCCCCATGCTCGCGGTTCCGACGCCGCAGGGCTTGAACCGGATCCTGCGACAACGCGGGCATAGGCGGGGCGATATCGGGCAGGGGCCAGCCGGTTCGGTCGGAGAACCGGGGAGTGCCGTCGGAGCGGAGCTTTACCCGGAACCCTT
>JBBDRI010000026.1:0-37837 GCA_040905545.1 Gemmatimonadota bacterium
TGCATGGCTTTCAGCGCGCCGCCTCGCCCGATACCGCAAGACCCCGTCCCGGTGGTCCCTGTACTTCTTCAACAGCCTTCTAGGGAAGGGGCGTACCTTTCCACCATGCCCTGGAACCAACCCCTCCTCTGGACCTTCCTTCTGGTCTCCCACAGCGTGGGGCTCATCACAGCCGTGGTGGCCCTCATGTCCACGCGCACCCCCCAGGGCACGGTGGCTTGGATCCTGGGCCTCATCACCTTCCCCTACCTGGCCGTCCCCATGTTCTGGGTGTTCGGCCACCGGAGGTTCGAGGGATATCTCGTGGCCAGAAGGGATCGGGTATCCCGCCTCAGGAAGGTGTTGGAAGAGCAACTGAAGCAGGTGCAGCCATGGCGCATCCGGATCGACGAAGTTGGCGGTGGGATCCAGGCCTTGGAGGCCATGGCGCGACTTCCCCTCCTTTCGGGGAACGAGGTGGAGTTGCTGGTGGACGGAGAGACCATCTTCGCCAGCCTGTTGGCCGGCATCCGCCGAGCGCAGAGCTACCTCCTGGTCCAGTTCTACATTGTGAAAGATGATGAAGTGGGTGAGGAACTGAAGCGGGCGCTATTGGAGAAGGCGGATGAGGGGGTGCGGGTCTACTTCCTCTACGACCAGGTGGGAAGCTACAGTCTCTCGTCCCACTACCTGGACCACCTCCGGAACGGGGGTGTGGAGGTGCAGGCCTTTCGCTCCACCCGGGGCCTGGGGATGCGCTTCCAGATCAACTTCCGCAACCATCGGAAGGTGGTGGTGGCCGACGGGGTGGAGGGGTGGGTGGGCGGCATCAACATCGGCAACGACTACGTGGGTCGGGACCCGACGGTGGACCCCATGCGAGAAACCCACCTTCGGATACAGGGGCCCGCCGCGGCAGGTCTTCAGCTCTCCTTTCTGGAAGACTGGAACTGGGCGGCGGATGAGGTGCTGGACCTGAGCTGGGGGCCTGGCCTCCCTCTCGACACCACCCACATGGAGACCAAAGGCACGGATCATGACCGCGCGGTGCTCATCCTACCTTCCGGTCCCGCTGACCAGATGGAAACCGGGAGCCTGCTGGTCCAGCATGCCGTGCATTCAGCGGAGGAGCGGCTATGGATTTCCTCGCCCTACTTCGTTCCCGACAGCGGCGTCATGGCGGCCCTCCGGCTGGCGGCGCTTCGGGGGGTGGATGTGCGAATTCTCATTCCCGACCGCGCGGACCACCTGGTAGTGGGGCTGGCCAGCTTCCCGTTTGTGGGAGATCTCCTGGAAGCCGGGGTGCGCTTCTTTCGATACGAACCCGGTTTCCTCCACGCCAAGACCGTTCTGCTGGACAACAATGCCTCAGCGGTAGGAACCCTGAATCTGGACAACCGCTCGTTTCGTTTGAATTTCGAGATCACGGCCCTGGTGCTGGACACCGCCTTCGCCAGTGAGATGGAGGCCATGTTCCTGAATGATTTTGGGCGATCCCGGGAAATGACGGCAGAGGAGGTGTCATCGCGACCCTTCGGCCGGCGGGCCCTCTCCAGGGCGGCTGCATTGTTCGCACCTGTGCTCTGAGGCAGGAGCATTAGATTCCCCCTGGTGTTGGGAGCAGGACCGACCTCCACTCACTGAATGGAAACCCAGCCATGAATGACCGTCCCGACCCCCGGCGGCCGGCAGCGTTGGCGCCCGACCTCGGCCACCTGGCCATCCACCATATCGGTATCGCGGTGGCCTCCATCGAAGGTTCACGCCCCCTCTACACCACCCTCTCCGGAGCCCCTGGAGGCCCCATCATCGAGGTCCCCGACCAGCGGGTGAACGTGGCCTTCTTCGGCCAGGTCGAGCTATTGGAGCCCCGGGGCGACGATTCCCCCGTGGGCCGCTTCCTGGCTTCCCGGGGGCCGGGCCTGCACCACCTGGCGTTCCAGGTCTCCGACATCCGAAGCGAATTGGCGCGCCTGAAGGCCGCCGGCTTCCGGCTATTGGACCAGGAGCCCCGCATGGGCGCCACAGGACATCCAATCGCATTCATCCACCCCGAGGGCACCGGTGGAGTCCTGGTGGAGCTTGTGGAATTGCCGTCCTGAATCACCGCCGCTGGACTTATGGGGGCATCCCAACCCATATTGGCCTCTGGCATGGCTCCGGGCCTCTGGCGCCGTGACTCTTCCTTCATCATCGATCTTCAATATTCGCAGGGGGCTTCCGTAATGGGCGACCAGAAGGGTGAACGCATCAAGGTGATCTTCCGCAGTCTCCAGATCCACGATTCCAAAGACCTGGACGGCGAGGGGGAGTTCGTCTTCACCGCACGGGTCAAGGTCCGGAAGGACGGCAGCGAAGAGGTGCATGAAACCCGACTTCCGCCGGACGAGAAGGAGCACTACTCCATCATGGAGAACCAGGCCTGGAACCGCCTCACCCTGGACGTGACGCTGTTTGAGGGCGAAGTGGGAGACCACATGGAGGTGGAGATCCTGGGTGAGGAGCTGGACCTCCTCAAGTCCAACGACAAGCTGGAGCGTTACCACCGGGTGTTTTCCGGCTCACCAGCCGAATGGATCGGCCACTATCGTCCCGGAGACGAGGGATCCAGCGACCCGGAGCGCATGGCAGACTGGTGGGTGTTCCTGGAGGTGGCCTCGGCCTGACGGGCTCAGCCTATCCGGAAACCAACCCCAGCAGAATCGCGGCCAGGAATCCTGCGGCCGTCATGAGACTCACGGCGTTTCCGCCGCCATGTTCGAAGGCCTCAGGAAGCATGGTCTGGGCGAGCATGGCCAGGATGGCGCCGGCGGCCATCCCTTCCACGAAACTGAAGGTGCCGGGTGCCGCCCCCGACAGGAAGATGCTCCCCAGAGCGGCGCAGACGCCTGAGACCAGCACCACGAAGAGCCACATGAGGAGGATCACGGCGGTGGATGCCCCCTGCCTGCGAAGCGTCCCCGCAGAAGACATGGACTCCGGGATGTTGGCCATGAGCACGCCCAGGAGCAACGGGACACTCACAGCATCCAGGGTGCTGGCGCCGATGACCACCGACTCCCCCACCCCGTCCAGCATGGACCCCAGCCAGATGGCGTAGCCGGCGGTACCATATCTGCGTGCGTCCCGAACCACCTCATGTATGTCCAGGTTGGTAGGCTGCCAACTCTGCCGATCCAGGCTCTCCATGGCTCGGGCACGCCATTCCTCCGAGGTGAGGAGAGCCTCCGTCCGGGCGGTGCGCTCTTCCATGAGCTGAGTCACGGCGTCCTTCAGCAGGGGCGACATCTCCGTGAGCCGATGGAAGTCATCCCGGTCGATCTTCCCCAGGGTGAGCGGTTCCAGGGCCACTGCCGATGCCATTCGGGTGTCCGGGGTGAGGAGGGCCATCTCTCCAAAGCTCTGGCCCGGCCCAAGGTGGGCCAGGGTCGTGACCCGCTCTCCCTGGGTGCGCATGATGGCGACCTTCCCCTCTTCCACGATATAGAGCGCGTCGCCGGGGTCTCCCTGATCGAAGATGATGTCACCGGCGTGCCTCCGGATGTGGGTCACATACGGGGCCAGAGCGTGGATCTCTTCCGGAGGGAGGCGCCGAAAGATGTCCACCTGCGACAGTTCCTCCAACATGACTTCCAGCTTCCTTCGCTTCACCCCCCTGGCATATTCCGCCAGGGTCGCCGCCTTCCGCAGGAACCCGCCCTTCACGTTCAGAACGTGGTTGAGGGCCACAAAGAGAACGCACCCCAAGATGAACCCCAGCGCCATGGGTCCGAACTCGCCGGACTCCAACGACGGGAGTACCAGTTCGAAGCTCATGGCCGCCAGGAGGGCTCCCGCCCCGAAAGCCATGACGGCGGCCGTAAATCGGGCGGAAGGACGCATCCACACCCCGGCCATGGCCCCCAGGGGAAGGGAGATGGCCGCGAATGCGCCGAAGAGGAAAGCTGTCATCCAGGGGGAAGACGTCATGGACTCCTGAGGATCGTTCGAAGGGAGGGGCAGGAAGCTAGATAGGGATGCCCTACGCTGCAATGCTGGAAATCGGCCAGCTAGCTGTCTTCCTCCGCCGCCAGGGGGGAATCCGCCAGTTCGGCTCGCACGATCCGGTCCAGCAGGGGGAAATCGGCGAAGTACTCGTCACCTCGTGCGATGGCCATGGCCTGGTACACCCCCTCCCCCCGCGGCGGCCCGTCCCCGTACCCGGCATAGAGCCGGTCCAGCACCTCCATCCCTTCCACCACTTCCCCGATGGGGGCAAAGGCCAGGGGATCCAAGTTCTCCGAGTTGTCCCGGAGATTCACGAAAAGCTGCGTGGTTCGGGAATGGGGTCGGTTCTTGGCGAAGCTCACGCGTCCCCGGAGATTCGACTCCCGAACCGGATCGTCCTGCAGCTCCGCCTGTCGCCAACCCACGTTGAGCCAGGGGTCAGGGTTGATCCCCCATTCGGCAGCGAAGCCCTCACGCACCCGGTGGAACGGCACGCCGTCATACCACCCGGCCTTCACGAGATTGTAGAAACGGTCTGCACCCCGGGGGGCCCACTCCCGGTGCACTTCCACCACGAACTCCCCCTTGGTGGTAAGGATCCGGACCTGAAAGCGCTGAGGGGCCGTCTCCTGGAAATTGGCGGGCTGTCGCAGCGCCAACCGGTGTGCCGACGCGGAGTCCGATGCCGTCGCGGGTGACTGTGCCTGACCATCGCCGGCGGAGCCCACCTGCCGCTCGCCCTGGGGCTGACCGTTACCACAGGCCAGCCCCCCCGCCGTCATCAGGCCGAGCCCAGCCATTCGGATGAGGCCACCGAAGCGCCGGGACCTGAGCTGCCCTTGGTTCATGGGTCTCCCTGAAGTCGACTGTGGAGGTCGCGAAACTCCGGGACGGGTGGAAAAGCCCCGACCGTCTTTCTATTCTAAGGGCTTATCAGTTGCTTCCCCAACCCTCCGGGGCCCGCCATGGACACCACCGCCAAACTCGAAAGTCTCAGGGACGCCCTGAATCAGGCATTGGCCTCCGGGAATCCGGCTGACCTCACAGTATTCCTCAAGGAGGTGCGAACCCCCCAGCTGCTGGACCTCTGGTACGATCTGTCCCAGGAGGAGCAGGACGCCATTCTCGCAGCGCTCCATCCGGAGGAGGCCGCTGATCTCCTCTCCAACTTCTCCCAGGAAGAACAGCCGGAAGTTCTGCAGGCTCTCACCCTCCCACAGGTAGCTGAGGTTCTGGAGGAACTGAGCCCCGACGACCTGGCAGACACGCTGCAGGCGTTGGTTGCCCATGACCCCCAGCAGGCCCAGGAGGTAAAGGCCCTCCTGGATCCCGAGACCCTGGCGGTAGCCGACTCACTCACGGGATACGATGAGGAGGAGGCCGGGGGGCTCATGACCCCGGACTTCATCTCGGTGCGACAGTCCATGACGGCGGAACAGGTCCTGGCTTTCCTCCGTCGGGCCAACCCCGACGCCGAGACCATCTACTACCTCTACGTGGTGGACGGAGAAAATCGGCTCCAGGGAGTACTTTCACTTCGCCAGCTCATCATCCGCCCCCCTGGCACTCTGGTGTCCGAGATGATGAACTCCACGGTGGTGGCCATGCGCACCGACACCGATCAGGAGGAGGTGGCAAGGATCATGGCCGACTACGACTTCTCCGTGTTGCCGGTGGTAGACGAGTCGGACCGGTTGGTGGGAATCATCACGGTAGACGATGTCCTGGACGTGGTGACCCACGAGGCCACGGAAGACATCCACCGACTGGGCGCCGCGCCCATCGACATCGACTACGTTCGAGCCAACCCCTGGCTCCTGTTTCGAAAGCGCGCTTCCTGGCTCGTGCTCCTGGTGGTTTCCATGACGCTCACTTTCAACGTCATCAACCACTATGAAGACCTCATGGCCGAGGTGGTCATCCTGGCCGCCTTCATCCCGCTGCTCATCGGAACGGGAGGGAATGTGGGCTCCCAGGTGGCCACCCTGGTGGTTCGAGCCCTGGCCACGAGGGAACTGGAGTTGAAGGACTATCTGAAGGTGTTCTGGAAGGAACTGCAGACGGGTCTTCTCTTGGGGGGGGCGTTTGGAGTCTTCATCACCGGGTACGTGCTCTTCTTCCAGTCTGAACCCCGAGTTGCCGTGGCTTTGGGAATCACCATGGTGCTCATCAGCCTCACGGCGAATCTGGTGGGAGCCAGCCTCCCCTTCCTCTTCCGGCGCCTGAATATCGACCCGGCGCTCACCTCCTCCCCTGGCATAACCACCGTCATGGACGTGGTGGGACTCCTCATCTACTTCAAGGTGGTGCTCTGGATCATGGCACCCATTCTCCAGGGTTCCGCGGTACCGTGAGGTACCGCAGCGCGCCTCCCCCCGCTACTCTGTTTTCCCCTTCCCCATCCTACGCCTCCCAGTGAGTTGTGAAGGACACCCATAGATGACGGACCCCCGGTGGAACATCCACAAGTTCGGCGGCACCAGTGTGGCCACCGCCCAACGGTATCGTCAGGTAGCTGCAATCCTTGAGGCCCGGCGCACCAGCCACAATGAGACCCGGCAAGCGGTGGTTGTATCGGCAGTCCGGGGCGTCACCGATACCCTGGTGGGAACGGTGGCGAAGGCTCGGAACCGGGATGCCTCCTACCAGGACGATCTGGCGGCTCTGGAGAGCCAGCAGCGCGAACTCATCCTCGATCTTCTGCCAGGGGAGGAGGGCGCGGTCCATCGGGACGAACTGGGGGCGCATCTTGACCGGGAGATGGAGGAAGTCCGGGATGTGCTCCGGGTGGTCTGGCTTCTTCGCTCCGAGAACGGAGGTCCCGCCGCCCTGGTTTCGGGATACGGCGAACTCTGGTCGTCCCGCCTCCTTACCCACCTGCTCATCTTTCAGGGGAGAGCGGCCCGGTGGGTGGACGCCCGGGCCATCCTGGTGGCGGAAGCCGCAGAACCGGTGACCGCCGTGGATTGGGATGTGACCCGGAGCCGGCTGGAAGCGTGGTTGGCCCGGGAGAAAGAAGACGCTCGCGTGCTGGTGATTCCCGGCTACGTAGCCTCCAACCTCCAGGGCATCCCCACCACCCTGGGCCGCAACGGCAGCGACTTCTCGGCATCGGTGTTCGGCTCCCTCCTGGGAGTGGAGGCCATCCACATCTGGACAGACGTTGACGGCATCATGAGCGCCGACCCCAGACGGGTTCCCGAGGCCGTGCGATTGGATACGCTCTCCTACAACGAAGCCATGGAGCTGGCCTACTTCGGGGCGAAGGTCTTGCATCCGGGAACCATGGCTCCGGCCGTGCGAGGTGCCATCCCGGTCTTCATCCGAAACACCCTGAACCCTGACGATCCGGGCACCCGCATCCATCTGGAGAGCTCCCCGGACTTTGCGGTAAAGGGCTTTGCTACCATCGAGTCTGTGGCCCTCCTGAACGTAGAGGGCTCGGGCATGGTGGGAGTGCCCGGGATCGCCCAGCGCCTCTTCGGGGGACTTCGCGAAGCAGGGGTTTCCGTCATCATGATTTCCCAGGCCGGGTCGGAGCATTCCATCTGCCTGGCGGTTCCGGCCGCGTCGGCGCAGCAGGCCAGGAGGGCGGTGGAGGAGGTGTTTGTGGCCGAGATCCACATGGGGCGGATCCAGACGGTGGAGGTAGATCCCGACTGCTGCATCCTGGCCGTGGTAGGTGACGGGATGGCTGGCCATGCAGGGGTGGCGGGGCGCTTTTTCGGGGCCCTGGGGAAGGCAGGGATCAATGTCCGGGCCATCGCCCAGGGATCGTCGGAACGAAACATTTCGGTGGTGGTGGGCAAAGACGAAGCCACCCGAGCCCTTCGAGCGGTCCATTCCGGCTTCTACCTGTCCCGCCAGACGCTCTCCGTGGGGATCATTGGCCGCGGCGTTGTGGGGGGGGCACTCCTGGACCAGTTCGCAGCGCAACTACCTCTTCTCAAGGAGGAGTTGAACGTGGATATCCGCATCCGGGGAGTGGCCTCCTCCACCCGCATGCACCTCCACGCCACCCGCCTGGAGTTGACTGGCTGGCGGGACGACTTCCACCGGGAGGGTACACGGCTCCATCTGGATGACTTCGTGGACCATATCCAGGCGGACCACATTCCCCATGCCGTGCTCATCGACTGCACTGCCAGCGGGGAGGTGGCGGACCGTTATCGGGAATGGCTGGAGCGGGGTATCCATGTCATCACGCCAAACAAGCGAGCCAGCACCGGCTCTCTGGAATACTATCGGGCCATCAAGAAGGCCTGCCGGGATTCCGGAATGCACTACCTCTACGAAACCACCGTTGGGGCGGGGTTGCCCATCATCCAGACCCTTCGGGAACTCATCCAGACCGGAGACCGGGTGCTGGAAATCCAGGGGGTATTTTCAGGGAGCCTGTCCTACCTCTTCAACGCCTTCGACGGCACCCGCCCCTTCTCGGAGATGGTGTCGGAAGCCCGGGATATGGGGTACACGGAGCCGGACCCGCGGGATGACCTCTCGGGCATGGACGTGGCCCGCAAGCTGGTGATTCTGGGTCGGGAAATCGGGATGGAACTCGACCTGGATGACCTGGAAGTGGAAAGTCTCGTGCCCGGGGATCTCCAGGAGGCTCCGGTGGATGCCTTCATGGCGGCCCTGCCGGACCACGACGCCCGGATGCACGGGCTGTGGGAGGCGGCGCGCCTGGAGGGAAAAGTCCTGCGGTACGTGGGAACCGTCTCCCGGAAGGAGGGCGCCAGGGTACGCCTGGAGGCGTACGGTGAGGAACACCCCTTCGCCCGGATTCGCCTCTCCGACAACATTGTCCAATTTCGCACCCGCCGGTACAACGAGAACCCCCTCATCGTCCAGGGGCCCGGAGCGGGGCCCGACGTCACAGCCGGTGGGATTTTTGCCGATCTGTTGCGGGTGGCGGCCTACGTGTGAAGGGCTTGCGTGTGACGGGCGTCTAACGCCGCTTCCCGTCCAGCCGCAGTGTCTCCTCACGGGTGCACTGGCGCTCGGGCCGGGCACCGAAGCGGTGAGCCCACGTCTTCCAACTCTTCCCGTGGGACATCCGTCCCGATGGGGAAGTGAGGGCATCGGCAAGGTGAGCCACCTCGTGACGCACCGTTTCCTCCAGGATGTCTTCCGTACCGGTGCGAAATAGCCGCTGGGAGATGGTGATGCGGCCAAGGGGACCCCGTACGAGGCAGCTGCCCAGGGTCCGGGTCATCCTGCGGGAAATCCGAAGTTCCAGCTCTTGGGGAAGGATGTGCCCCCAGGTGGATTCACCTTGTATCCCTGTCACCAGCTCCCGCAGACGCTGTCGCTCCTGGGCGCTCCCCTGGCAGGCGGGTGACCGTCGCGGGGCCCTGGATGCCCAGGAGGCTTCCGCCAGCGTGGGCACCACCATGGCCCGCAGGGCGCTCCGGGCCAAGCGGTCTCCTTCCAGTGCCGGTGCCACCAATCGCCACGCCTCCTCTCCTGCCTCTACCACCGCCCGAGACAGGTTCAGCGTGACACTCCCGTCCCGCTGGGGAGCCAGGGCAGCCAGCCGGCGCACATTGGGCCGAGCCGCCACCCTGTGCACCACGGGGAGGCGGGTGGATGTCTCGGAAACCACCTCCAGGATTCGGCGAGCCGCTTCAGCGATGGGAGGTCTCCCGCCAGGCCGCCAGCACCCGCTGCTCCACCTCCGCAGTCGGTCCTGAGCGCAGGGGTGTGCCCCGGGACTCGGCCCAGAGGCGGGTGTCCAGGGCCGTCTCGGCCAGTGGTCGGAAGGTGAGCCCTGCTTCCATGGCGTGGTTGTGGTCCATACGCCCGTAATTCAGGAATTCCCCCGCAGGGGGCCGCCAGCACGGGAGTTCCTGCCCACCCCTGAGACCATGTTCCGCCAGAAAGTCCCATGGCACCCATGCGAAGTCCAGGGGTGTGGCGGTGGTGGCCCGGATTCCATAGAGGAATTCCGCTGAGGTGAGTGGGCTTGCCGGAGCCACGCCGTTGAAGATTCCCCGGGTGCCGTCTTCCAGGAGGGTGATATAGAATTCCACCAGGTCCCGCACATCGATGTACTGGAGAGGATCGGAGGGATCTCCCGGGGCCAGAATCTGCCCGCCCTCGTGGACCCGCTGATACCAGTAGGTAAAGCGGTCGGTGGTATCTCCTGGACCCGTGATGATGCAGGGCCGCACGATGCTGGTCCCCTGGGGAAAGGCCGCCTGGACCTCCCGCTCCGCCAGGACCTTCAGGGGGCCGTAGCCGGTCCACTCCGACTCCGGGATGCCTCGGGGGCCCTGGGGGGCATTCACATCCATGACGGGCGCCGTGAAATCGGTGTAGACCGCTCGAGTGGAGGTGAACAGGTACTGATCCACCCGTCCTTGGAGGAGCTGCGCCGTGGCCCGCACCTGGTCCGGGGTGTACCCGGAGGTGTCGATGACGGCATCCCACTCCCCGGCCTCCAGGGAGGCCAGATCATCGTTCCGATCTCCCACCCGTGCCTCCACCCCCCGGTAGAACTCCTGATTCAGACCCGGCTCCGACCTTCCCCGGTTGAAGAGGGTGAGCGTGTGCCCTCTCTCCACCGCCGCCCGCACCAGATGGGGCCCGATGAAGCCCGTTCCCCCCAGAACCAGGATCCGGCGAGGACTTCCTCGGCGGGGGGAGGGTGAACCGTGGGGCCCGGAAGCCGGAGATGCCGCTCCCGAGAGCCCTGCAGGAAGCATCGTCCCCCCGCCCAGGGCGACAACTCCGGCCAGGGATGTAGACAGCTTTACGAATGTGCGACGCGTGGTCATGTAGAATCTCCAGGGAGGGAAGCGGATGGGAAAACATGGGGAGGGGAACCCCGGGAGGGAATCCCTGTACCTCCGTCGTCACCATCTCCTCCCGCTTCGTGCGCCCCAGGCAACCCCATGCCCACTCGTTTCCGCCCCGTCCGGAGCCGCTTTCTGGCTTTGGCGCTCATCTTCGTCCCCGGTCTCCAGGGGTGTGCCACGCTCCAGGAGCTGGCGGCCCTCCGACAGGTGGAGTTCTCCCTGGACCGCGTATCCGGCGTGGCCCTTGCCGGCGTGGAAATCTCCCGCATTCGGAGCTTCGAGGAGCTGAGCCTTACCGACGTGGCCCGCCTCACCACCGCCCTGGCCCGCCAGGAAGCTCCCCTCTCCATGGTAATCCACGTGGCGGCGCGAAATCCCGAGGGCAATCGACAGGCCCGGGTCACCGGTCTGGAGTGGCAACTCTTTCTTCAGGATCGGGAAACCGTTTCGGGTGGGCTCCCGGAGTCCATCGCCATCCCAACGGGGAGTACCGGCGACATCCCTCTGGAAATACGCCTGGACCTCCTGGACTTCTTCCAGGGCAACGCTCGGGATCTGGTGAATCTGGCGCTGGCGCTGGGTGGGCAGGAGGCACCCGCCACCACTTTGCGTCTTCAGGCCATACCTACCGTAGAGACCCCATTTGGCCCCCTTCGCTATCCGGAGCCCATTACCATCGCTCGGCACTCCGCTGGAGGATGAGTCCTCCGGATCACTCCCCTTCAAGAGGCGCCTTGCCCTGGGAACCCGGGGCTCCGAAGATGCATAGAACTGATGCTGACGTGGGGTTCCAACGGGAACTTCCACACCGACAACCCGAGCACGAGGGCCCTGGTATGGGAGTGATCCATCGTTCGAGCGATTCACGTTCCATTGAGAAGGCCGAAATGACCCGATGCAGACCCTACCATGTGACGTTGGGCTTGGGCCTGGCCATCATCCTGACCTCCGCCTGCTACAGCACCATTCCGGTCCGTCTGGAGGCCGTTTCTCCCGGCCAGGAGCTCACCGTGCATCTGGATGCTGAGACGAGCCAGCGGTTGAGCTTGGCCGAGGGCTACTCCGTGCGGTACATCGCGGGCCGCCTGGACGCTCTCCGAGGCGACTCCCTTACGGTGTCCATTGCCGCAGGTCAGCGGGTCCAGGGCATGCTCATGAACCCCACCCGCCGAAACTTCAACCTGGCGCGCCAGGATGTGGTGCTGGTGGAGCAGCGGGAGTTCGACCGGGGGCGAAGCGCGTTGCTGGCCGGCGGCATCATCGGGGGTATCGTGGCCACGGTGCTGCAGGCCCGAGGAGGGGGCGGGGGATCCGGCGACGGGGGGGGGGAAGCGCCCCCCCCATCTCCCTTCGTGATCCCCATCCCCATTTTCATCCGGTAGGCGGATCTGGCTCGGGGGGACGTGCCACCCTCCCAGCGGTTGGTCCACATTCTCGTGGACGTCCGCCTGGGGCCGGTCCGCCTCTACCATGGGACGAAGTCCCACTGACAACCACGCCCCCTCGCTACTTCCCCTGTCGTTCCCGGGCCTGCCGGTCCCTTCGGTCCTCGGGGTCCTCGTCGAAGTAGTCCAGCTGGTCGAAGGGCATCACCACAGCGGAGAGAAGGTTCATGATGTGGGCCACCACCCGCTTGAGATAGCGGAGGGCCAGAGACCGAGCCACAGGTTGGGGATCGGTGTCTTCGCCCCGCACCAGCGCAGTGACACGAGCGTCACACAGGTCCAGGATCTCATCTCCCCGGAGGAGCATGCTTCGGCATTGCCCCCCATCCCCCTTCCCAAAGGCTTCAGCGGACTGGGTGATGAATTCCGCCACCTCCCGCCACCAAAGGATGCGCCACTCCGCCTCGTTGGGGAGACCGGCGAAGGACGCCCCGTCTCGGGCCAGATCCAGCAGATTCTTGGCGTAGTCGCCCACCCTTTCAATGTCCTTCACCACGGACATATGTACCAGCACCGAGGGGGTTTCAATGGCGCCAAAGACGCTGGCATGGACCAGGAGCTGCTGTCGGATCTCGCGCTCCAACTGATTTACCTCTCGATCCAAGCCTCGTAGTTCGTCGTTCACCGAGTCCCAACTCACCTCTCCCAACAGGGCGGACATGGCCAGGTCAAACTCCTTCCTATCCCTGGCCAGCATCTCCTGAACCTGTTCGCCCACGCGGTCCAGGCGCTCCGTCCCTTCACCCCGGAAAAATCGCAGCATCAATGGCATGGTTGGGGATCTCTCCAAGATCTGGGCCGGACCCCATCACTGCACCGGGGCACCGGACGTGGATTATCGATTCTCATGGTATGAGCAGGACTCCCAGAAGCGGTATGACCACGAAGAGCCCCAATACGTAGGCCGCCACCAGAGAATGTCGCTTCACTGCCAGGTCGGCCATGGATTCCGCCAGCCGAATGGGTACATCTCGCACCCACGGGGTGAACAGGATGGCCGCCGTGGCTGTGAGGTTGAACAGGGTGTGCACCAGGGCGATGGTGAGCCCTTCCGGGCGGAGCACCGCCAGCGAGGCCAGGAGGCCAGTTATGGTTGTCCCGATGTTCGCACCCACGGTGATGGGGTACGCACTCCTGAGTGTCAGGACACCCGCCGCCACCAGAGGCACCAGGATGGAAGTGGTGATGCTGGACGACTGCACTGCCACGGTGACGGCAATTCCCACCAGGACCCCGAAGAATCCCCCACCTGTCCCGATGATGCGGTTCATGGCTCGCTCCACCCCACCCGCCACCAACCGTCGCATGTTGCTGGTGATGTAGTTGAGGGCCAGGAAGATGAATCCCAGGCCGAGACCCAGAAAGACCACCGCCGCTACCGGGCCCACCTCGACGAAATCCTGGAGGATGCCAATGGGATACTTCACTGCGGCCCGAATGGGGCTGGTCCCCAGGGCCGAGGCCTCGAAGTCTGACCCATGGATCATCCGAGTGAGCCAGAGGGCCCCACGCGTCAGGAATCCGGTTAGCAGCTCCAGGGGAAGCAACGCCCCCACAGCCATAAGGTTGAAGAAATCGTGGACCGTAGCCGCCGCGAAACCCTTCCGAAACTCCTCGGAGCGTCGGATACTCCCCAGAGAAGCCAGGGTATTCGTTACCGTGGTTCCGATGTTGGCCCCCATGACCATGGGGACGGCCAGCTCCAGAGGGAGGGAGCCCGAGCCCACCAACCCCACGATGGTGGCGGTGGACACCGATGACGACTGCACCAGCACTGTAGCCAGGATCCCGGCGAAGAGACCGGAGAGGGGATTGGCCACCGAACCGATGAAAGCGTTATGAAAGCCCTGCCCCATTGCAGCAATCCCCGCTTCCAGAAGCCCCACGCCCACCAGAAAGAGGTAGAGGAGGATAACCACCAGGATAATCCGCACCGGAGCCGGAATGTCTCGATGGATGGGCGTGCCTGGGGCGGTCACGGTCGTAGCTGAATCCCGGGTCAGCGGGCCGATTCCACGACTCGCTGGTAGTGGTCAAGGGCTGCCTCTATGCGGCTCCGGTAGGCAGATCTTTCCTCTTCGTTCCGCCACCGATCCCGACCATCCACCCACTCCCAGAGCCCTTCCACCACCCGGTACAGGAACACGGCGTCTTGGGCATACACCTTCTGCAGACCATCTCGGGTGAGGTACACCGGAGTGGTATGTGCGAAGGAGTAGTCATCCGCCACGTGGGGATGGTTGGGGCCCCGGGTCCGGGCCGCGATCCAGCCTGCGTCAGCTACGGAGACATCCGCCTCCACCGTAAAACGCGGCCCACGACCTCGGGCATCCACGGAGTGCACAACCCGCCCATCGGAGACGATCTCCACTGCATCCAGGGGCACAATGGAGGCCACCTCCACCGACACCCGCACCGTCTCGGTCTCGTCGGGCAGCTCCGTCACCTCCACCACGCTTCCTGACGGCTGCCCCTCCACATCCATGAAGAGGAGGGGGCCGTTGGTACCAAATGTCCTCCCTTCCCGAATGGCGTCCATGAACTCCGGAACGGATGGCCGCACAGGCCCTTGACCGGTGAGGGCATAGGTCCGCCCGGTACCCACCGGGGGGTCTCGCCACACATCGGAGAAGGAGTCCGTGCCCCCGGTGGCTGCCAGGCGGAAGCCCACATTCAGGAACCGGTAGTACATCTCCGTAGAAGGTTCGGAGTCTGCCCAGACTCCCACGATGTCGTAGAAGTCACCCTGTCCCAGAGCCAGGTCCACGGGGATGGTGGACCTGGCGGCGTCTCCGGGGTCTCGAACCGGTCCACCGGAGTAGGGATGCATGAATCCCCCTACCCCACCCTGCGCCCGAGCCGCTTCCAGGTAATCCGTGTTCAACACATCCACCGGGTACGGGGTGCCGCCCTCACCGGCGCTGAGCGGCACCACGAATTCTCGCACCCCGATCAGACCCACGTGCCCGGCAGGCCCACGAAATTCCTGACTGTACTGGATGATATTCCGACGGGTGGAAAGGGGATGGGGGCTACCCGTAAGGTCTCCCCACCGCCCCTGGATCTTGGTGCCATCCATGTGGATGAGGGGGAACATCACACCCACATCTTCCGCCTGCACCTGAAGCGCATAGCGGGCATGATCCAGCCCCAGATTCCCGATGTGGAGGTCGTGGCCATGGGTGTCTCCGGAGATCCAACCGAAAGCGGCTGGATCCACCATCCGCTCCAACTCCAGATGGGCCAGCACATCTCCGCCGGCAGGCACGTCCACCTCCAGGGTGGCCGGGGAATAGTCGAAGCCCTTGAAGACCTCCAGGGTAGCGGGACCGGCGGGGAGTTCCACCACCCCTTCACCCGGAATGTGAAAGAAGTGGGTCTCGGTCCGGGAAGCCACTTTGATGAAGTGGTCGTCAGGCGCATAGGCACGTCCGTCAGATGCTGTCAGGTGAACCCGCACAGGCATCAACTCCCCATCCACCTCCGCGCGAATGCGGAGCCTCCCCGTGGGCACGCGAGTCTGGCGTTCCTGGATCTGCACCTCGTTCCAGCGTCCAGCCTGTCCTCCCCCTGCCGGCATGGTGAACAGACGGTGTACCCCTTCCCGGTTGGAGACAAAGGCAATCCGGCTGCCGTCGGGGGATACCACAGGGTTGAACTCACCATGGGAGTCCTCGGTAAGCCGCACCGGGGCGCCTCCGCGTTGGGAAACCAGAGCGATGTCGTGACTCCCCCCCCTATCGGTGACCAACACCAGCGCACTCCCGTCAGGGGTCCATCGCGGCCATGTCCGATAGGAGGTCTCCTCCACGAAGATGAGCCGGGACTCTCCCGTCTCCAGGTCCATGAGATGGACCCCACCACTTCCCGGGAACCCGGCAACGGGAGCCACGTAGGCCAGTTGCCTGCCACCGGGGGAAGGTTGAGGCTGGATCCACTGTCCGGGCCCCTGGAGGACGGTCTCCGTGTCTCCGTTGGCCACATCCAGCCGATAGATATTCAGGGTACGATCTCGGGCGGAAGTGAAGTAGATGTGTCTCCCGTTGGGGTGCCAGACCGGCTGGACGTCCACGGAGATCTCGGAGGGCGGTCCGGAGAGGAGTTCCACCTCTCCTCCCTGCGCCGAGACCCGACCGATTCGATAGCCATTCCCCGTATCCACCGTGAGGGCCAGCGACTGTCCATCAGGGCTCCATGCCGGCTCGAAGTGATAGTGGGGTCCGGAGGTGAGAGCCTCCGCCACCCCGCCCTCCACTGGCACCTTCCAGACATCACCCCGCATGGCGAAGGCCAGCCAGCGCCCGTCCGGGCTCCAGGCAGGAGTCACCGGCCCAGAGGACAGCTCCGGAAGCAGGTACACCTCTACCCGAGTCCCCAACCCCAGGTCGTGGAAGCGATTGTTGGTCTGGGCCGCGGCTTCGCCGAAACCGGCCGACAGCACGAAGGGGATACCCAGGAGCAGGATGGAAGGCAGTGGAATTGGACGCATGGACGCGCAGTGGCCTCGGCAACGGGATGACAGATTCGAGAAGCACCGCGTCCGCTCCCAGCGGTAGCCGGACGAGACGCCCAAGCAATATCCGTCGCCCACGCCGTGTTGACAAACCGGTGGCTGCAAGAGTTCATGACCTCCGGTCTCGACACCCTCCCATCGGCCGCCATAGTTTCCCGACTCAACCCCAACCCGGAGCCCCCCCCTGACTGCTGATCGTGTCACCCTGGTAGAGGAAACCCTGGACCGATTCCTGGCGGAGACCCCGGACGTCCCGATGGACTCCCGGCTGGAGCGGAGCATGCCCCTTCGACCCGGCTCCTCCTTCACCGGCGAGGCCGCACTCCACCTTCTGGAAGACCAGCTGCTGAGCCGGACCATCGATGTGGAGGCCCGCCGGTTGAAGGCTTCAGGCCAGAGCTATTACACCATCTCCAGCGCCGGACACGAACAGAACGGGGTGGTAGGAGCGCAGCTTCGCCTCACGGACCCCTGCTTCCTCCACTACCGCTCGGGAGCCCTCATGATGGCCCGAAGCCGGAAGCTTCCGCAGGTGGATCCGGTGTTGGACACCCTTCTGGGTATCTGTGCGGCCCAGGATGATCCCATTGCACAAGGGCGTCACAAGGTGTGGGGCAGTCGGGCGCTCTGGGTGCCTCCCCAGACCTCCACCATCGCCTCCCATCTGCCCAAAGCCGTGGGAATGGCCTTTGCATTGGGACGTGCTCGCCGTCTGGGTCTGGCCCCGGACTTCCCCGACGATGCCCTGGTGCTCTGCTCCTTCGGCGATGCCTCGGCCAACCATGCCTCGGCCCTCACTGCCGTGAATGCGGCCCGTTACGGGGTACGGAGGGGTAACCCCATCCCCATCCTCTTCCTCTGCGAGGACAACGGAATCGGGATTTCGGTAGACACCCCCCGCCGCTGGATCCAGGACAGCTTTTCGGCTTTGCACCATCTGAGCTACTTCGACGCATCCGGCGAGGTGGACCAGGTGTGGGACACCGTTGAAGAGGCCGTCCATGTTTGCCGTACCCGGCGAACCCCCGTTTTCCTCCGCCTGGAGACCCAGCGGCTATGGGGACACGCCGGCTCGGATATCGAGACTGGATACCGTTCGCTGGTACAGATCCAGGCGGTGGAACGGGACGACCCCATCCTCAGGAACGTTCGGACCCTTCTGGAACGGAGGATCGCTACCAGCCGCGAGTTGCAGGCTCTGGTGGCCCGTGTGCGGAGGCGGGTGAGGGCGGCGGGCCAGGAGGCAGCCTCCCGGCCACCTCTCCCCTCCGCTGAGGCGGTGATGACCCCCATGGCCCCGTACCGGCTCGAGGCGGTGGACGCCGGCGCCTCCGGCACGGTCCCGTCGGGTGAACGGGAGCGGTTCTGGCGGACCGAGCTACCTGAAGCCTCCACGGACCCGGTGAAGCGGACTCTGGCCGCCCATATCAACGCGGCTCTGGCGGATGAGATGCTCCGGCGGCCCGAGATCCTCGTCTTCGGAGAGGATGTGGGGCGAAAGGGCGGGGTCTATTACGTCACGGCCGGCCTTCAGAAGCGGTTCGGCGTGGGCCGGGTCCTGGACACCCATCTGGACGAGACCTCCATCCTGGGCCTGGCACAGGGTGCGGCCCTGGCAGGCTTCCTTCCCATCCCCGAGATCCAGTACCTGGCCTACATCCACAATGCGGTAGACCAGCTCCGAGGGGAAGCGGCATCCCTCCAGTTCTTCTCGTCAGACCAGTTCCGGAATCCAATGGTGGTGAGGGTAGCGGGGCTAGCCTACCAAAAGGGCTTTGGGGGGCACTTTCACAACGACAACTCCATCGGGGGGCTGCGAGACATTCCCGGCCTCATGCTGGCGGTACCCGCTCGGGGAGACGATGCGGTGCGGATGCTCCGCGGCTGCGTGGCCACAGCGGCGGAGTGTGGTCGGGTGGTCATCTTTCTGGAACCCATCGCCCTTTACCATGAAAGAGACCTCCACGTAAAGGGCGATGGCCTCTGGCTCAGGGATTATCCTCCGCCCGGTGAGGCACTCCTGCCGGGAGAAGTAGGGAGGTACCCCGCGCCACCCGGATTGAGAGGCCCTCGACTTCTCCTCCCCACCTATGGGAACGGCCTGCGCATGGCGCTGCAGGCCCAACGGATTCTGGCCCGGGACCACGGCATCGCGGCCAACGTCATGGATCTCCGCTGGCTGAACCCACTCCCCATGGCCGCCGTCCACGAGGACGCCCGGGAATGCCACGGCGTGCTGGTAGTGGATGAATGCCGTTCCACCGGCGGAGGGGTTGCCGAAGCTCTGGTGGCTGGGCTTGCGGAGGCAGGGTACGAAGGGTGGATGGGTTCCGTCCGTGCACGGGATTCCTTCGTACCCCTGGGGCCCGCGGCCCACCACGTCCTCATCCAGACGGAGGACGTGGTGGCCGGGGCCTTGGAGCTGGTCAGGCGCTCCTGATCAGAAGCCTCCACCCAGCGGGAAGTTCACTTCACCACCCTCGGCGTTGAAGCTGCCATCCGCCTGTAGGGTGATCTCTTCCACTTCTCCCGTCTCAGGCGAAAACCGCTGCCCGGAAGCCGTAGCCTGGAATTCACCCGCTACACTGCCGGAGGAAGTCTGCAACGAGAGGGTTCCCGAGTTGGAGAGCGCTACCACTGGAATCCCGCCCTGGCCAGACGAGAAGTAGATAAAGGCGAACCGATCCTGGAACGCTGCCAGACCGTCGTCATCGAGATCATCCTGTGAAGCGTCGAAAAACTGGAAGTTCCCCGACGGAAAGTCCTCCGAGGCTGAAGCGTTGACGAAGTAGAAGAACCCGCCTTCCCCTTCTGTGGGAGCCAGAACCACGATGTGCACGTAGAGTCCCGATCCATCCGGGTCGAGGGAGGATCCGTAAAAGGCTTCAGCCCTTCCTGAGTAGGCCACCTCGCCCGTCACTGTGATTTCAGCCGTACCGGGGTCCAGTCCGTCTGCCGGCGCGGTCCCCCCGTCGCCGTCGCCGCAGGCTCCCAGGAAAGTCATGGACAGGAGGGCCAGAAATGTTGGGCGGATTGTGGAACGTTCTCGTGGGAAAATCACGACTGCACTTCTCCTTGGCTGGTTTGAACTGCATCGGCGGACACCCCGCCCCTTCTCGTAAGTATATGCCCCATCGCATCTAACGTTCCGATGCTGGTCAACGGCAAAGGGGCCCCCGGGAACGTCCCTCAGGGCCCCTTTGGTGAATCCTGATCTCCCACGCCGCGCTCGCTGCGCACGGACATGGCTGCCTCCCTTTAACCCCTACCGGATCCGGTGGTAGGTGGCCCGGGTCACCCGCATGATCTTTCCCTCTGCGTTGAGTGACACGTAGTCATTCTCAATGCGGTTTCCATCCGGGCTCAGGGTGTTGATGATGACCTGACTCACCACTCCGTTTCGGCGGTTCAAGATCCGGGTGGAGCGTTCGTCGATGACCTCAACCGCGGTCTCCGCATTCTCCTGCCCCCACACCGGCCGGAATTCCCCATCGAAGTACGTATCGTATCCCCAGCGGCTTTCGTTGCCCTGCATGTTCACGGCCTCGATGGTCACCTGCATCCCGCCGTTGTCCAGGGGCGCGTAGGTCATGATGTTGGAAGAGGGGGGAGGATTGTCCGTCTGGATCCGCCATTGGCCGTAGCGAGCCTCACCGGCCTGGTTTTGAGCCATGACAGGGGCGACTCCCGTTGTCAGTGCCACCAGTGCCACAACAACTGCGGTCATCGTGCTTCGCTTCATGGATTCCCTCTCCTCACGTGTGAATGAAGTGCGTGCTCCCAGTCAGAAGACACGCTGGCGCCCCTGCGTGTTCAACGGCTCCCGCCACTCCAGCTGTCGTGGAGCGTCTCCAGCCAGGGATCCCGATGGTCGTCACCCACCAACCCCGGGTACCCCCAGGCTTCCCATGGCCCGAGCCATTCCTGGGCCGGCTGGCCGATGGGCGCGCCTGGCGGAGCATCCGGAACCGAGAGGGCGGGCCCCTCCGGGAGTTCCCCGCTGGCCAGGTAGCTGTCCAGTTCCCGCACCAGCAGGCGGCGATGGGCCACCCATCCGTCTCCTCCGGGCTGGGTAGCGCTGTCCAACCGATCCCTGAGCGCCTCCACACGATGGGCCGTGAGAGCCCGGACCTGCGGCATGGGAGCCTGGTTGGCCAGGCTCATGAGTCTCTGGGCCGTGACCCTCTGAACGGCCCGGCTGATCTCCTCCTGATAGGGCGAAGCGGTGGTGGCCTGGAACACCGATTCCACCAACGCATCCAACACTTCCTCCCAACCCGGGAGCGATGGATCCAGCGCCCGTTGCTCTACCATTCGCGCTGCCCGGGAAGCGTTCAGGATTTGACCCACGATGAGGTCCGACGCCACCACTGCGGGTGTCACGACATCGAACGCAGATCCGGTGTAGCGGGGGAAGAGCTCCCGGTTCGTTCCGTACCCGGAGGGTCGGGGAGGCAGTCCATCCCGAACAGACGCCGGGAGTTCCAGCTCGGCGGGCTCCAACGCTCGGAGAAGGGCGGTGAGGGCCCCCCGCTGGAGGGATGCCGGCACCCGGGTCATGGGGGTTCGGCCGTCCCCGCGCATGGCGTAGATGTAATCCTGCCCACCCAACGCCGACGCCGTGGCCTCCACCTGATACCGGTGGTGCAGGAAGAGGGGCACCAGCACTTCCTCCATGAGGGCCAGGGGCATACCCGTGCGGATGGCCCGCTCTCCGAAGCGATCCAGCGCGTGCCCGCGCACATCCAGCATCCGGTTCAGCTCCACCACCGGATCGGCCCCGTTGGCCCACTGGTGTACGCGGGGGTGGAGTTGGGTATCCTGGTTCGTGAAGTAGCGGACATCCCGGTCCCAGGCATCGCCCAGGATGCGCTGGAGTTCGGCCGCTTCGTCCACCCCTGGAGGGAAGTCCTGGTATCCGTAGGCCACGGCCACACTGTCCCAGGCTCCCAAGCCATCGTTGTAGGCGCTGGAGATGTCCAGGCGCCCGTCATCACCCAGGGTCACCCACGGATGGGGGTAGTCCATGACGGAGGTCCACCCCAGGTCACTGTAGTAGTAGTTGTGGCCCAGCCCGATGGTGTGCCCCACCTCATGAGCCGAAAGCTGGGCCACCCGGGCCAGGGCAAAGTTGGCAATCTCTTCCAGCACTTCGTCGCCTTCCATGTAGGGCGAGAGCAGCCCCTCTGCCAGGAGGTAGTCCTGGCGTACCCGTAGCGACCCCAGGGTCACCACCCCCTTGATGATTTCCCCCGTGCGGGGGTCGGTGACGCTCCCTCCCGTGCTCCAACCGCGGGTGGATCGGTGCACCCAGTTGATGACGTTGTAGCGGATGTCGTGACTGCTGACTCCCTCGGGGAGGATCTCCACCCGGTAGCCATTCCGGTATCCGATGGCCTCAAAGGCGTCGGCCCACCACCGGGCGCCTTCCAGGAGAGCGGTTTGGACCGGCTCCGGTACACCCGGGTCCAGGTAGAACACGATGGGCTCCACCGCATCGCTGACGGCTGCGGTGGGGTCCACCTTCTCCAGCCGATGCCGCCGGATGAACCGCTGGGTAAGACCCTCATGCAGAGGGACGGCGTAATCCTGGAAGGTGAAGCTCCCATATCCGGCCCTGGGATCGTGGGCCCGGGGCGTGTACCCGTCATCGGGAAGCTGGACCAGCGAGTGATGGACCCGCAGGCTGGCGGCTTCCCCGGTGGCTGCCACATTCCCCACACCCTCGAAGGCGCCGCCTCCGCCCCCGCCTCCGCCCCCCGGCTGACGGACGTAGGTAAGCTCCACCTCCATCTCGGTGTTCTGGGGGAAATTCATGGTCATGGGCAGGTACACCGTGCTCCGACTCTCATCGAACCGGTAGGTGCCGGGACGCATCCGTGTGGCTAGTTCGGCGTCGTCTCGAAGGAGAAAGGGAGTCATGTCCACCAGGACCCGACTCCCGGTCTGCGCCGCCACCGGGAAGCCCCACAGGACCGACCGGGCGAAGGCATCCCGCACAGCCTTGACTTCGGCCGGATTGTCGCTGATGGCCCGGTACTCATAGTTGGGCTGCACCATGAGGACCCGGGGGCCCACCTTCTCGAACATCACGATCCGGGAGCCCATGAGGCGGCCTCGGTCCAGTCCGATGTCATTGGAGCCCAACCCCGACGCCTGGCCACGAGCGTACAGAACCTCTTCGTCCAGGCGAGAAATCTCCAGCCAGATCTTTCCTCCGTCATCATCCCAATAGAGGGGGAAGTACCCCTCCATCCTATCCATCCCCTGGGTGTGGGTCTCGATGGTGGGCACATCGTTGTTCCCGCTCTGGGCGCCGACGTGGATGGGCACCGACATCACAAGAGCCAACAACATGCTCGTGACCCGGAAGAGCCCCCCGGGTGCTGAGCTCCGGCTGGAGGAATGGTGGCGAAGAGATGGGACGGGCATACCAATCATGTAGACGATCTCCAGATGATGACGCGGGCAGACCTGCTCTCACAGGCCGGCGAACAAAGGAACAATAGTCGTCTACTAATGCCACGTCTGATGCCAATGCGCCAGCTTGGGGGGCCAGCTTCCCCGGGCCGGATAGAGGACGAACGCCCGTGATCCGCACTCCGGGTTGGGGTGGTGGAAAGGCTTGTGTATCCAAATCCCGATGCAAATACTGCGCTTTCCCCTCTACCCTCCCATCCGTCCTTCCCCAGGGAGCAGCCCGTGGACGCAGCGCCAGTCCAAACCAAACTCCATCCCCCAACGGCGGCGCGGGGCCGGCGGATTCCGGTAGGGCGGCGATTCCAGACCGTTGAGAGGCGGCGATTCTGCACTCCAGAGGGTCATGGGTCTCGGGTCTCCTCCATGACCCCGGTGGGTTGGATGGGCCTTTTCCTGGGCTGTGGGACACTGGTCCTGGGTTGCGTCGATGCCATGGGGGAGCACCGCCCCACGGCTCCCCTGGCGTCCGGCGAATCCCGGGTGGTGACGGCTGACTGGACGGTGGACTTCTCCCCGTGGGGGATCACTCGCCTCACCCACACCCCGGATCCCCACCAGGCCAACGCCCTGGCCGCGGGAGGGCGGCTGGGACTCGTGGATGTCCTCTTTCAGGTGAACGACGGTGATCGGATGTCTGTGTTTCCCAGCCACCAACCCGTCCAGCGGCGGGAGGTGGCCCGGGGAACCGAACTCACCTGGGTCACCTTCGACGAAGGCATGCCCTTCTCCCAGGAACAGCGCTTCACTCTGGGTGACACCGTCGTGGAGTGGGAGATCGAGCTGGAGAACCAACGAAGGTTCCCTGTTCGCATAGGAGACCTGGCCATTCGATTCCCCTGGCGGAGCCCTTCGGGATCAGACTCCACCGTTCTGTTCGAAGAGAGCTTCACCAAGCGTCACTTCATCTCGGGCGATGCCTCATTTCTCCTTTTCGCGAAGCCCGGGGGAGCCTCCCCCCTCCTCCTGGTCACGGTGAAGCCGGGCACCCAGCTGGAGTACTTCACCTCAGAGGGTTCGGATAGCTATCGGGCCTTCATCCACTCAGCCTTCACCGGCGGAGAGACCACTGAGGGAAGTTGGCGGCAGCCCCATACAGAGGCCTGGCTTGCCCCGGCAGGTGAGATCGGGGCGGCCCTTACTGTGGGATTCCGCCTGCACTGGGCCCGGAGCTACCAGCATGCCCGGGACATCCTTGCCCGGGAGGGGCTCTTGGACGTGAGGGTGGTGCCAGGCATGACCGTCCCCACAGACCTGGAGGCGCATTTCGCCGTCCGGAGTGCGGCCGTATTGGACTCCGTCGTCCCGGAGTTCCCCAACGCCACCCAGCTGGAGCCTCTGGGCACGGCATCAGACGGGTCCCGCCTTTTCCGGACCCGTTTTCGACGGCTGGGGGAGAACCTCCTGACCATACACTTCGATGGTGACCGGCAGAGTCAGTTGGAGTTCTTCGTGACGGAGCCCATCGAGACGCTCCTGGCCAAACGGAGCGCATTCATCACGGAGCGACAACTCCACCGCGACCCGGACGTCTGGTATGACGGACTCTTCTCCATCTACGACATGAAGAACGGGGTGCTTCGGGGGCCGGACGATACGGATGGGTACGAACACTGGTGGGGATACGTGCTGGCCTCCGATGACCCGGCCCTGGGCAAGGCCCCCTATGTGGCCTCCTGGAACGCACTCTTCCCCCACCCGGAGGAAATCGCGGCCCTGGAATACCACCTGGAGCGCTTCGTGTGGGGGGGACTCCAGCGCACAGATGCGGAGGATCCCTACCCCTACGGAATCCACGGAGTCCCGAATTTCAGAATGGCTCGAAGCGACTCCCTCCGGGCCACATTCGAGAATCGACGCCTGGACCGCATGAAAATCTGGCGGAGCTACGACTACCCGCATGTGTTCATGCTCTACTACCACATGTATCAGATCGCCGAGCGGTACCCGGAGATGGTGAATTACCTGGACGCCGACGGTTACTTCGAACGCATGTGGCAGACGGTTCGGGCGTTCTTTCTCTACCCCTATGAGATCTACCCCTGGTACGACATCTACAAGTGGGGGTTCTACAACGAGCTCCTGGTGCCGGAGATCATCGCCCTGCTGGAGGAACGAGGGCGCGCCGAGGATGCCAGCTGGCTTCGGGGGGAGTGGGAGAAGAAGGCGAAGTACTTCATCTATCACGATCCCTACCCGTACCGATCCGAATACCCCATCGACCGCACTGCCTACGAGTCGTCCCACGCCCTGGCCCGGTACGGAGCTACCACCCCGATGGAGCCCGACCAGGAGCTCTGGTACGACGTGAATGAGGAGGTGTGGCGATCCCACCCCCGCGTTACCCGGGAGGCGGCCCGCGACTTCATGGAGCGGCAGTTGCAGGCGAACCTCTCCATGCGGGGGTGGCTGGAGCCCAAATACTTTCTCCTGGGTGGAGACTTCACCTCCAGCACCGATCGACATGGGTTGAGCTACATGTCGCGAATGGGAGGCTGGTCTGTCCTGGACCACGCCCTCCACTTCGCCCGGGAGCCATGGGAACTCCTTCAGCTGGGCTACGCCAGCTATCTGGCATCCTTCGCACTCATGAACACGGGCCGGGAGGAGACTGACTACGGCTACTGGTTCCCGGGCCCTCAGAATGACGGCGCGGTGGGGTGGGCGTTCATGGACGCGAAGTATGGGCGGGCATGGATCCAGAAGGACGAGGCTCGAGGGGCCTGGAGGTACGATGGGGAGGCCGATCTGGGGCTGGGAGCGGTAACCCGGACCGCGGCCACCGTGCTGGCCAATGATCCGGTGTTCGGATGGGTCGCGTACGGGGGCGAATTGAGCCGTGGGGATCCGGGCTCAGGTGGCACCGAGCCCCGCCACGCTACTACCGAGCCGACTCTGCCCACCCCCCAGCCGCCTCAGATCGACCAGGGGCCCCTGGCGGTCATCCCCAGGGACGGCGTCCGTACCCGCTTCTGGTGGGTGGACGGGGAAGATCGATGGGGGTTGGAGCTGGAACGAGACGGTTGGGCCCGGGAGAGTCCCATCGTCGTGGGCCCGGGAGGAAGCCGAGTGGAAGCCAGGTTGGAGAACCGCACCGGGACCAGCCACACGACCTGGCTGAGGATCCTGACACCAGGGGGGGCAGACCTCATGGAGTGGGAGCCGAGCGATCCCGCCGGGACCTATGCATCGTGGGCTCCCGGCACCGCCATCCCCACTACGGTCTCCGGGCCGGGTCTCGCGACGGATCCCCGGTGGACAGTCATTTTCGACGGAGTCCCGGTGGCTCCCATCGCCGGGCCTCGGGGCACCCGCTATCCCCTGGAGATGGCCGATGCATCCCACTCGTTGGTTGTGGAGCGCCGCTGAAGCATCAATGCCAGGAGAAGGAGGGGCCCCACCAAAGCCACCGATAGCGAGGGGTGGAACGTGAGGAGGGCAGCCAGGAGGAGGAGCACCCGGCGAAGGGGTGAGAGCTTCCGGATGAGGAAGCCCTCCAGGGCCCCGGCTGCTGCCGTGAGCCCGGCCATGGCCACCACGGCCTTCACGGCCACCATTGCCCATTCGCCACCCAAGACGATCTCCGGATGGACCACCATGTAGAGGGGAATGAGATAGAGCCCCTTGGCATATTTCCAGGCATGAAGCCCCGTGAGGAGGGGGCGTGACCCGGCGATCCCCGCCGCCGCGTAAGCCGCCAGACAGACGGGAGGCGTGACGTTGGAGTCCTGGGAGTACCAGAACACCACCAGGTGGGCCACCAGCAGGGGCAGCCCGAAATCATTTACCAGAACCGGCCCGGCCAGGACGATGAGGACCACGTAGCTGGCTGTAACGGGAAGTCCCATTCCCAGGACGAGACTTGCCACCAGGATGAGGAGCAGCACCACCAGGAGATTGCCCTGGGAGAAGGCCAGAAGAAGCCCCGACAGCTTGAGGCCCAGCCCGGTAAGGCCCACCACGCCCACCAGGATCCCCGCCACGGCGCAAGCCAGACTCACGGCCAGGGTGTTTCGCCCGGCCAGCACAAAAGCTTCCAGGACCGCATATGCGCCCCTGGCTACCCCACCTCGAGCCGTGGCCAGGACCACCACGGCCAAGCACCCCAGAAAGCCCACCCGGGCCACGGAAACGTCCAGCAGCAGGGCCCAGATGAGCACCACCACCGCCAGAAGGAAATGCCATCCACCCACCAGGGTCTTCCCCACGGCGGGAAGAAGGGCGGCCGGGAGGCCCTTCAGGTCACGGCGCACCGCCGCCAGGTGTACGAAGAGGAAGACGGTGGCCAGGTAGAGAAGAGCCGGGAGCAGCGAGGCCCGAACCACCTCCAGGTAGGGGAGGCCGGTGTACTCGGCAATCAGGAAAGCGCCCGCCCCCATGATGGGGGGAAGCACCTGCCCTCCGGTACTGGCGGCAGCCTCCACTCCCCCGGCTTCCTCTCCGGAATAGCCGGCCTCCTTCATGAGGGGAATGGTGAACGCGCCGCTGGTCACCACGTTGGCGATGGCGCTTCCGGAGACGGATCCCAGGGCGGCGGACGCCAGGACTGCGGCCTTGGCCGGACCGCCCCGGAACCGCCCGGTGGTGGCATATGCCAGATCGATGAAGAAGCGCCCTCCCCCTGAAGCCTCGAGAAGCGCACCGAAGAGGATGAACACGAAGACGAAGCCGGCAGCCACGCCCAGGGGAATCCCGTAGATGCCCTCTTGCCCCAGATAGAGTTGGCCTACGATCCGGCCGGTGGAGTATCCCCCGTGCCCCAGCGCGCCGGGAAGCCACGGACCCAGATACGCATAGGCCAACCCTCCGGCACCCACCAGTGTGATCCCCCACCCCAGGACCCGGCGGGAGGCTTCCAGAAGGGTGGCCACAGCCGCCACCCCCAGCAACAGATCCAGGGGGGTCCAGGCCCCGGCCCGATCCACGATGGCGGAAAGATTCGCCACCAGATACATGCACGTGACCAGCGACGTCGTCATCCACGCTCCGTCCACCAGCCACCCCCTCAGGCGTGACCACCCTGCCTTGTGGCGTCCGGGGAAGGGGAAGAGCAGAAAGGCCAGGAGTTCCACCAGGGCCAGGTGACCGCCCCGGAGGGTGAAGAGACCTACCGGCTTGACGCCGGCGGCGTAGAGTTGGAAGAGCGAAAGGAGGATGGCCAGGGCCACAAATGCCCATGCAGCCCTGGAAGAGAGGCCAGGTACCGCCTCCCGGAGCCTGGGAAGCTTCACCCGCCCTGGGACGCCTCCGGCGCCTCCCCAAGCCGGGCTTCGCCGTCATGGACCCTGGACTCGGGCGGCCTCAAGCCAGGCGGCACCGCATACCCCCGCTCCTCCAGAAGTCGGATGGTTCCAGGGTGGAGAGGAATGGGGGAGTGCTGCAACGTGTACTCCACCGAGATGAGCCGAGCCACCGGATGGACTCCGGCCAGTTCGTCCCGGCCATCCAACACCGACCGAGCCAGGTTGTAGGCCAACTCCTCATCCATGTCGGCACGGACCGCCAGGACGTTTGGCGTGGCTGCCGTGGCCACCGGTTCGTCCACCCCGGGATAGAGTCCCCCATCCATGACATGCAGGGAGTGGGTGGAATCCAGGCTCCGCATCCTTTCCACTTCACCATCAGTCAACGACAGGAGGCGCATGGGACGGGCCGTGGCCAGATCCATGAGTGCGCTGGCAGGAGGACCCACGCTCAAAAAGCCCACATCCACCTGCCCGTCTCGGAGGGCGTTGGCCGTCTCGTTGAAATTCAGCCGCTGCACCTGGAGTTGGTTGTACCCCACTCCATTGGCGTCCAGGAGAGCTCGGGCCGCCACCTCGGTGCCACTCCCGGGAGCGCCTACCGATACCCGGCGGCCCGCCAACTCCGACAGCTGCCCCACTCCGGTGCCATCCAGGGTCACCAGATGAAGCACGTTGGGATACAGGGCCAGGAGCGCCCGCACTTCGCTTCCCGTCTGCCCAGCCACCTCGCCTCCGGGGGCCGCGAAGGGCCCGGTCGCTCGGTAGGATTGGAGAGCGGTGGTACCGATGGAAAAAGCCACATCCACCTCGCCCCGAGCAAGCAGGTTCAGATTCTCAACTGAACCGCCGGTGACTTCAGCAACGGGGCGTAGACCGGGGAGGTCCCGGCTCCAGACTTCCGAAACGCCTCCCCCCAGGAGGTAGAACACCCCGCCCGTCCCGGCGGTGGCCACCGCCAGGGAAACGGGCCGCTCGCCTGGGGTACATCCGGCCAGGAGGATCATCGCGAAGAACAATTTGCCAAGCCACATCGTCATCGTGCGCATGGCGGAAGGTACCCCTTCGGCGCCGACCGCCGCCAGACAGACCTTGCCCACATCGATTGGAGATCCATATGCGCGCAACCATTCGGTTCGTCCCGCTCCTCCTGGTAGCTTTGGTGGGGGGGTGCGCCCCTTCGGGACCGCTGGTACCCCCCATTCCTCCAGGGATCATCCTGAACCCGGAGCACCCGGAGTTTCGCATGGAGGCTCCGGATACGTTCCAGGTGGCGTTTCAGACCACCGCCGGCGACTTCCTGGTGAATGTGGCGCGGGCCCGAGCACCCCACGGGGCCGATCGGTTCTTCAACCTGGTTCGGGCAGGCTTCTACGACGGGGCCCACTTCTTCCGGGTGGTGGAGGGGTTCGTGGTGCAGTTCGGGATCCCGGCTGATCCAGCGATGGCCGCCGCATGGAGGCAGTCCAGGATCCCCGACGATCCGGTGGTGACAAGCAACTTGAAAGGCTCCCTTTCGTTCGCCAGCGCCGGCCCCGACAGCCGCACCACCCAGCTCTTCATCAACCTGGCTGACAACAGCCGCCTGGATGCCATGGGGTTCTCACCCTTCGGACAGGTGGTAGAAGGGATGGCCGTGTACGAGACCATCCATTCGGGTTACGGAGAGGGGGCACCCAGGGGGAGTGGGCCCAATCAGGGCCTTATCCAGTCGGAAGGCTCCGCTTACCTGGAACGCGAGTTTCCGGAACTGGACCGTATCCTCACCGCCCGGATCGTGGGCGTGGGCCCGTATGCGCCGCCGGACGAGGACCCCGACTCCCTCAGCTCACCCGACGACGCACCGGACGCCAACCCATCAGGTCACGGATTCACCTGGACAAAGCGCTGGATCCTGCGACCGGTGGAGGCTTCTCCCACATAGATGCGACCCTGGGAGTCTCTGGAGATGCCGTGGGGACGCAGCATGTCGCCCACGAAGCGACCTCCCCGACCAAACTCGGCCACCACTTCCAGATCTGCGCGATTGAGCACCCAGATCTTGTGATTCGTGCCGTCGGCCATGTACAGGAACTCCTGATCAGCGTCGGGAGAAAGGGTCAGGACGAAGGCTGAGCCGGAAGAAAGTGTCTCGGGAGCGATGATCTTTTCCGTCACGAAGGTGCCGTCCTGTTGGAACACCTGGATCCGGTTCCCACGTCGGTCGGCCACGTAGATCAAGCCATCGTGGGAGCCGATGAGGCCATGGACAGTAGAGAATTCCTGGGGGGGAGGTCCGGCAGGATCCCGATCACCATAATCATAGTCATCGTCTGGGGTTTCGCCGTAGGCGCCCCAGTGCCGAAGGTAATCCCCCGTCTCCCCATCCACCACGATGACCCGACGGTTCCGGTAACCATCGGCGATGAAGGCTTCATTCGTATTGGGATCCACCCAGATGCCGGCCGGGCCGCCCAACAGATTGGGGTCGTTGCTACCGCCGGTCTGCTGATACTCACCCACCTGCATGACCAGCTCGCCGTCCCGATTGAACTTCATGACCCGATGGGTGACATGGCTGCCCACCCACACGAAGTCATTGTGGTCCACGAAGATTCCGTGGGGGTTGTGCGGCCACTCCGACACGTCCTGGGAGGGATCACCCCAGGCGTTCACCACCTCGCCGTCCGGATTGTATTCGATGACTGTGGGGGCCGGAACACAGCAGGTGCCCAGGGGCGGATCCTGCACGGCGGAGATCTCTTCGGGGGTGAGGAGATCCGGCAGGTGCGTCACCCAGACATGATCCCGGGAATCCACATAGACGCCCGTGATGGTGCTCATGATCCAGTCGTTGGGCAGTCCCCTGGGCCAATGGGGGTCCACCTTGAAGGTCTGGCTTCCGGAACTCCGGATGTCCACCAGTGTGTCCACGGTGGCGCCGGTGTCCGACGCCGGCGCGCAGGATGTCAACGTCAGGGATGCGACGATGGCCATGCCGGCAAGGTGGAACGGAGTAGATCCCTTGATCATCTGCACAATGCTCCTGGTCTGGAAGTGCGAAAAGTCCGCGCCGCCGCTTCCTGACTCAGACGTCCGAGCGGCGGCGTGGGATTCCCCATGGGGGGCGCCAATCAGCAAGATTGGCAGTTGTCGTTGTTTAGCGACCCCAGTTCCTCCAGCAGCCGGATGGCCGCCGGGAAGGGGGTGATACGCTGGACGGGTCCGTTCGCCATGTCAGCCGTGGTCTGGCCCCGGCGGGAGACCACGGTGACGTCAGCGCCTTGATCCACCAGATACTGGATCATCTCCGTATCTCCCCGGGAAGCGGCGTTGTGAAGAGGCGTGTATCCCTGATGGTCGCGAGCGTTCACGTCCAACCCCACCTCCTCCACCAGGAAACGGGTGGCAGGCATCCAACCCCCGGGCACATGACGGTGTTGGTTCCCGGCCCGGCCCAATCCGTATCCGGCCCCGGTGGCCGCATGGAGCGGCGTCAGGGACGGCTCACCCGGTGCCACGGGTGGAAGGCCCGACGGATCAGGCTCGTCATCGTCAGCATCGTCGTCCCCCCCTCGGCGACGGCGCGGCTGTGGGGCGACGGTACGGAGCGTGGGATCAGCCCCGTGTTCCAGCAGGAGGCGCATGGCACGTACGTCCGTACCGTAGGCTGCCCGCCAGAACGGCGTGGCACCCTGCGAATCCACACCCAACAGATTGAAATTGTACGTCTTGTACCAGAGGTGCCGGGTAAGGCGCACATTGGGATCCGCCCCTGCCTCCAGCAACTTCTCCATGGCCTCCAGATAACCCACCTGCTGGCTCTGCTGATTCGAAGGCTGGGGGTAGAACGCGTGGGGAATCCACTGCAGGTTGATGACGCCATACAACGGGGTGGCCCCGGCATTACTGGCGATGTTGGGATCCGCACCCAGCTCCAGGAGGCGCATCGCCATGTCCCAGTGTCCGTTGATGGTGGCCACCAACATCGGCGTGGAACCGTCGCCAGACTGCTGGTTGATGTCGGCTCCTCCCGCCACCAACGCATCCAGGGCTTCCCACTGTCCATCCCGGGCGGCTAGATGAGCGGCGGCGAATCCGCCATAGTTGCCGATGAGGCCGGCATAACCCAGCACGGCACCTTCTTCCTGCTGCTGGGGCTGCCCTGTGGGGGCCGGCTCTTCGAACACCGGCTCCTCCGGAGGCTCCTCTCCCCGGGCGATGGCCTCATCGCGCTGGCGCTCCCATTGGACGCGCTCGTTGCGCTGCTGTTGCAAGCGCGAGTCCTCCTGGGAGATGGCGGCCATGTCGTCCACCCGGTTGGTCAAGTCCGGCTGAGCGCCGGCTTCCAGGAGTGCGCGGACGGCGTCGGCCTGGTTGGCCGCCGCCGCAAACATGAGGGGCGTGTGTTCGTGGGAAGACTCACGTGCATTCACATCCGCACCGTGGTCCACCAGTAGCCGAACGGCATCCGGGGTTCCGGCAGCAGCCGCGAAGTGCAGCGCCGACGTACCCGCGGTGCTGGTCCGCGCGTTGGGGTCGGCTCCTGCCTCCAGGAGGACCTGCAGCACCTCATCGTGGCCCCTCCGTGCGGCGACCAGAACCGGGGTATGGGCTCCGATGCGCGTGACGGCCGACAGATCGGCTCCCGCCTCAAGTAGCAGAAGCGCCAACTCCACATCACCCCGATCGGCCGCCCAATGAAGCGCCGTCATCCCGTCAGGCTGGGCCTCGTTCACATCCCCACCGGCACGGATGAGCTCCCGGATGGCCTCCAGATCTCCTTCCATGGCCGCATCGGCAATGGGAGACACGTTGACCGCAGCCGCCACGCTGATGAGGCACACCATGGCCAGAGTGGTGATCCGCTTCATCCATGAAGCCATGTTCATCTCCTGGAAACGTCCTGGACTCAAACTTCGGTGAGAATCGTGGGGCGAGACGGCGAGGCGAAGGAGAATCCACCCACGCTGTCGCCAAAGCTGTTGAGATTGTCCATACCCATGCCGTTGAGGAGGCTCAGGAACACGTTGGCCATGGGCGTTCCATCCGGTGCTTTCAGGTGGACGCCGCCTTCCAGAAGCCCGTTCGCCTTCCCGGCCAGGAAGAGGGGGTTGCGACGATGGTTGTGGGTATTCCCGTCGGCGATGGGCGAACCGTAGATGATGGCCGTCTTGTCCAGAAGCGAGCTATCCCCATCGTGGGCATCGCTCAACTTCTCGAAAAGATGGTTCAGCATGCCGGTGTGGTAGGCGTTGATCTTCGCGAACTCCTTCAGGGACTCCTCGTTTCCACCATGATGCGACGCGGGGTGGAAGGGACGGTCACTCCCGCTGTCGGGGTAAACCCTGTGCGACACGTCACGGCCCATCTTGAAGGAGAAGACCCGGGTCATGTCCGTCTGGAAGGCCAGTACCTGTAGATCGAACATGAGCTTGACATGCTCCTCGAAGGAGTCGGGCACTCCAGGAGGCGCCTCGGGAATCTCCCGCACCTCTCCAGACGTGTTCCGCTCCACCACCCGCTGCAGGCGGCGCTCGATCTCCCGAACGTTGTCCAGGTACTGCTCCATCCGACGGCGGTCGCTCATGCCCAACTGCCACATGAGGCTGGAAACTTCGCCGCTGATCCAGTCCAGGATACTTCCCTCTTCCTGGAGCCGAATGCGCCGCTCCTCCGGCGTGGCTCCTGAACCGAAGAGCTGCTCGAACACCACCCGCGGATCCCGGATCATGGGCAGAGGCTCCGAGGGGGAAGCCCAGCTGATGGAGTCCGTATACACGCAGGAGTAGCCGTAGAGACAGCCACCAGCCTGGTCTACGTTCTCAATGCAGAGCTGCATGGAGGGAATGGGCGTGCCCTTGCCGAACTCCTCGGCGTAGATCTGATCCAGGGATTTCCCAACGTGCACGTCGGAACCCTGGGTCTGCCGGGGATGGGTCTGGGTAAGGAAGACGGCGCTGGAGCGGAAATGGTCGCCTCCGATCTCCTCGGGCCGGTAGGCCTCGGCCATGCGCACATCGGTGTTGCTCACGATGGTCATGTAGTCCTTCCAGGCCGCCAGAGGCTCCATGCTGGTCCCCGTAAGGTCGAAGTCACGACCGACGCCCCGGGGATTCCAGAGACCGAGAGCCTCACCGTTTGGGTTCCCCGTTCCTGCGGCCCCATGCACCATCTCGATGGCGATGAGGCGCGTGGGATCGGTCTCGGCCCGAACCTTCTTCCATACCCGGCCAGCCGGGACCATAGCATCCAGGAAAGGCAGGGCAACCGCCGCACTCGCGCCCCTGAGGAAGGTGCGTCGCGGGAGGTGTTTGCCGGTAATGAAGTCCATCGTGTCCTCTCCTGGTGACAATGTGGTCAGTTGATCTAGCTGTTCAAATTCGGGTTCGGTCGCAACTGCTCATGTACGACGCCCTCCGGCCCTATCGGGCGGATGAAGCATCGGCCATCTGTTCGGCCACCCGCATCCGGAACTGATCACTCAAGACCACCCCGGTGATAAAGGATCTCATTCGGTATCCCTCGGCTTCCGCTTCACTGGCGATCTGCCGGATGGCCGGCATGTCGTAGTAGTGCACTCGTCGGCCCAAGGCGTAGCGCATGAGGTTCTCGGTGAAATTCCGTACAAACTGGATTTCCATGGAGAGCACCACATCTCTCAGATCCTGGGTCGTCTCCACCGGCCTACCGGTCCAGAGTTCACCCCGGGTGTCCAGGGGCGTGCCGCCGTCCCGGGTTCGCCAGAGCCCCACGGGATCCCAGTTCTCCAGGGGCAATCCCAGGGGGTCGATGAACTGGTGGCAGGAGTTGCAAGTAGGGCTTCGCCGATGCATCTCCAGACGCTCCCGCACCGTGAGGGTGCGCCCGCTCTCGCCATCCACGGCGTCAGTGGCCTCCAGCAAGGGGACGTTGGGCGGAGGTGGGGGCGGTTCGGAGCCCATGAGGGTCTCCATCACCCAGAGGCCGCGGTCCACCGGAGAAGTGCGGTTGGCGTGGGACGACAGGGCCAGGATGCTGGCATGTCCCAGAATTCCCACCCCGGCCCGGCGGGGATCCGTCATCTCCACCCGTCGGAAGTCACTCCCCACCACCCCGCTGAGGCCGTAGTGACGAGCCAGTCGCCCGTTCACGAAGGTGTAGTCAGCCGTGAGAAGTTCTCGGAGACTCCCGTCATCCTGCACGAGGCTGTGGAAGAAGAGTTCCGTCTCCCTCCTCACCGCATCCCGAAGACGATCGTCCCACTCAGGATAGCGAACCGCGTCAGGCCGATGCACATCCAGCCGGGGGAGCCGGAGCCACTGGGCCGCAAAGCGGGTGGCCAACGTCTCCGCCCGTGGATCCGCCAGCATACGTTCCACCTGGGCCCGGAGCACATCGGGATCCTGGAGCCTGTCTTCCTCCGCCAGCGAGAGCAGCTCCTCATCGGGCTGGGTGGCCCAGAGGAAGTAGGAGAGGCGGGAGGCAAGAGAGTGGGACGAGAGGGGGAAGATATCCCCTGCTGTCACCCCCTCCGGCTGTCTATCGAATCGGAGCACGAAGTGTGGGCTCGCCAGCATGGCCTGGATGGTCACGCGAACACCGTCTTCGAATCCTCCCTCCTCTGCCGCCTGCCGATAGAGGCCCATGATTCCAGAGAGTTCGTCCTGGGTCATGTCCCGACGGAAGGCCTGGCTGCCCAGGCGCTCCACGATGGACCGGGCACAGGGCTCCGCCTCCTGTGGAGACGCCGGATAGCAGCTGAAGACCTTTTCCCGGCTGGGCGTGGACGAGACCCCGGTCACGCCGAAAGGACCATCGATCCTGAGATCCCTCAAATGGGGAATGGTGGTGATCCCCACGTCGCGGGTGATCCAGAGATCCGCCAGAGTGTGCTCGATGGGCTCCATCAGGTCATTGATAGGGCCCTCGGCGGTGGGGACAAATACGGCGGAGACTCGATGGGGTCCGGCCGGAATCGAGTACTGCTCCGTGGTGATGGTGAGACCCTCGGGGTCCCTTTCCCACATCCAACGGTCGATGGGGAGGAGCGCCAACCGCTCGCCATTCAGCGACAGCTCGATCTGCTCACCCCGAGCATGACGACCGAAGAGGTTCCCCTCCGTCTCAGCGTGGAGTTCCAGACGGAAGCTGTACTCCCCGTCGGCGAGGAAATTGTGAACCACCGAGATGCCCCCCCTGGAACCGTACGGCGCGCCCTCCACCCGATCCCGCTGGTTTGTGGTCTGGGGCACCCGGTAGGTGATCTGCACGGGGGACGCGTCCGGATTTCCCATGGCGGCGCGGGAAACATGACCCGCAGCCCTCATGTAGCCATCCAGGAGCGCCGGAGAGATGGACTGCACATCGGCGATGTTGTCGAAGTTGTCGCTGATGGTCTCCGGCGGAAGGAAGGCCGACGGATCGAATTCCACCCCCAAGAGGTCCCGCACCGACCGGCGGTACTCAGCCTGATTCAGGCGTTGGGGAAGTCGAGCGCCGGGATTGGGATTGGCTGCCACGGCCTCATCCATCCGCTCTTCCAGCCTCTGCACCAATGCCACCAGCGTGTCCGTTCCCGGACGGGGCATCCCCGGGGGGGGCATCATGTCCAGGCGAAGCTTGGTGATGATCTTCTCGGTCTCTTCCTGATGGGCCGCGGCGTCAGCCACGCTGAAATTCTGCAGTGACAGGTTCCCCGTGCTCATGCGATCGTTGTGGCAGACCACACACACCCGCCGGACCACGGCCGTAAGAGCTTCGTCGTCCACATCGATGGAAGGAGCCAACGTCTCAGCCGGTGACCACTCCCTGGCCATGGCACGATAGTAGGCGGACTCTGAACCCACGTGGCCCGCGAACGTCACGTGCGCCTCATCAGCCCAAGCCGAAGTCACGGCAACCGGTGGATTCTCCACGGCCCCCTCGGGGCTCATGTAGACCTCCGCAGCGAGAAGGGCCATTACCGCCAAGATGCCGGACGCAAGGAACCTCATACGTGAAATCTCCGGGTAGAAACGCAAAAAACTCCGGCCCGCCCGGGAGCGGACAGGAGGAGTCTTCCATCAAAAGCACTTTCGGGGCGCATGTTCATGGGTACCACCGGGCCTTCTTCGAGAACACTTGCTGTAGTTTGCCCCCATCCTGGGGTGCGGCCTCTAACCGTTAAGACCGATTCCCATGGCAAAGTGTTGAGCCGCGCCAGAGTGTATGCGAAAATGTATACGCGCTCACACCCAGGAAAGTCAAGCCAGACAAGGCCCTTCGAACGGTCACTGGGGATGGTGCAAACGTTGAGTGGGGATGCGGCAGACCCGTCGCATCCGATATGGGACTCCCTGGGCACCTTCGGGGCACTCTCGAAGCATTAGAAGGCCGTTGAAGAAGTACAGGGCGCCGCCGTTGGGAGCCCCAGGGCCCCCGATCGCAGGC
>JBBDRI010000027.1:0-6609 GCA_040905545.1 Gemmatimonadota bacterium
TCATGACCCCAACCTCTCAAGCGTTGGAGTCTCCGGCAAACCCGGGGCGGTTCAGAGTACCTTCGCCTTCGCATTGAGCTCTTCGGGCGTGAGTTCCCCTGGCTCGTAAAATTCCCCCCCCCGCCCGGGGGGCGATCAACCGAAGTGTGAGGCCCACGCCGGATTCCTCGGGCAGGAGCGGGCCGACGGGCGAGGACTCTGAGGTGGCTCACAGAACCGCTTGAGAGTCTCTTGTGTCCTTCCGATTAAGGTTTAAGCTTCTTCACGTTCTCGCAGTGCTCCTCCAGCAACCCAGCGGTGGTGATCACGGCAACGACCTCCGGGTCAAAATGCAACGCGGTGTAGACATCAAGCTGTTTACGGACCGAACCCAGAGTGAGCGCCTTCCGATAGGGCCTGTCAGACAGCATGGCGTCCACTGCATCGCACGCCTTGATCACCCTCGCTCCAAGTGGGATCGCGGTCCCGGAGATTCCATCGGGATACCCGGTACCATCGAACGCCTCATGGTGGTGTCGCACGTCCCGGATTATTGCGTCGCTGACGGAGGTGAGGGACTGGAGCAAATGAACCCCCTTGATCACATGGGACTCAATGATGGCCCGTTCCCGATCAGTCAGGCTTCCCGGCTTCTGAAGGATCGACTGATACGAGACATCGATCTTGCCGATGTCGTGCAACAGAGCGGCTGTGCGGATCTGCAGGACCTTTCGCTCCGAGCATCCGAGGTCCCTAGCTACTCTTTCCGACAAATCGGCGACCCGGAGTGAATGACCGGAGGTATATGGATCTCGGGTCTCGATCGCTTTCACCAATACAGTGAGGAGGTCTCGGTTTGCTTGCTGAAGGCGATGGGTGGAGAGGTAAGAGTACCTGACGAAGACAAGGGGAAGGATGGTAACCAGAAGGCCTAGCAACCACAGCTCGGCATACAAATAGGCAACGAGGAGAGCCAGTGGGCTGACGAGGAGATCATAGAAGATGTTCGTTCCTGCTGGCCCTGTCATCGTCGCCCAAACCTTCGACCAAGGCCAGCCACCGTCGATCGCAATCGCCCCTGTTACCGCTGCGTGGTTCAGAATCAGAAACGTTACGCCGAAGGTCACGAATCCAGCCAACTGCCCCTCTAGGCTGAAGGCTTGGCCAGCTTCCATACCCGGTATCAGTGCTGAGCCCCCGGCCCATTCGTAAACCAACCCACCCGCAGAGGTTGACAGAGTGTACTGGGCAACGTTGAAACTGCCCTTTAAGAGCGGTTTCCGCCGAAAGAGGAACTCGCCAATCCCACCTGCGATGACGATGAGCACGAGTGCGCCGGACGGCCCGAAGAGGACGACTGCCGCGAGGATTGGTATGAAGAGGATCGATGACGTCCCGGTCGTCCGGCCCACCGGGAAGGTGTACGCCAGTGACTCGGCAAGCAGGCCGAGGCCCAGAAGTGCGCCGAAGCCCAGCCAACTGTGGCGCGTCAGCCCGGGAAGATCGCCCCACGGTAGGAGAGTGGCGAGCAGCATGCCGGCGGCCGCGACGGACAGCACGTAGATGTGAATGCGGCGCAAGTGAAGTCCCCCCCGGTGCCGAACCATTCCTACTACCAGCTTGCCAGTCCCCAGCTTGCGACTCCGGAGTACAGGGCTAGCACCGCATCAAAAAAAGCGCTGAACATGTCGACATCACCTCCTTCGGAGTAGAGTCAACTTCCCCTTGTGAGTACTACTGGAAGTTGCTGCTCTCCGCTCGACCGCTCACGCTCCGCTCTGGGCTGACCCGGGGGGGCTCCTTTTCTAGAAGAAGTGGAACATCGAGGTTCGCTCCGAACGGATATCGGAGCGGGAAGGTTTCATGCGGTACTTCTCACTGCGTTCCATGGCAATTCCCTTTGGCCTACAATTGGCCTCGAACCCATCGATCGGCTGCCTGAAGCGTGGCCTGCACCACCGCCCGCTCCACACCATCGTCCACCGGGGCCGATCCCGAAAGGGGAATGATTCCCCGGCTGTGCAGGGCGTGTACGGCCACCAACACATAGCTCCGGTCGAACGCTTCCACCACCTTCACGCCGTCCAGGTCCAGGGACGGGGCATCGTCATCGTCGCCATTCGCCCACGCCCCCAGCACCTTTCCCATGGCCTTCAAGGTGGCCCGGGCCAGCCCTTCCAGCTTCTGCCGGGGTAGATCGGGGCCTACGGATTCTCCGGGGTACGCCTGCCCCTGCCAGGCCAGCTCCACGGTGGTGCGCAGCCGGTGGCCCCCCTCCCGATGCACCTTGTGGCCCATGAGACGCAGCCGGCCCACGGACGCGGCAACCTCGCTTCCTTCCGCCTCCCGACCGCCCGGCACGGCCTCCAGATGCACGCTGGGCTTCTTGCTCACGGGCGCCGGGGGCTTGGCGGAGTCCGCCGGGTCCCACCCGGCCAGCTCTTCGTCCGAACTCTGGGCAATGGAGATCTTCCGATGGTCAATTGTCAGGTCGAAGCGGGCCCTGAGCGCAGACTCGATGTTGCGCACCGTCTGCTTGGGGCTCACGGCCCGGGTGGTGAGCACGTGGATCTCGTCCACCTCGCCCCCTGGACGGCACGACAGCCGAGCCGACACCACGCCTTTCAGCGACATGATGAGGGCCTCGGCCGCCTGCATGGTCCAGCGCAGGGGCTCCGCAGATTGGTGGGCTTTGGATTCCAACCGTGTTCTCCCAGGGAGGGCGTTTGCGGTGGAGGTGCCTCCGGCCACGGCTCGCCGGGGGTCCGCCGTTCACCTTTTCATTCGTCAGGCGAGGGTGGGAATTCAAATGTTTACCGTTGGCATCTTTGGGACAATGCCGCCCGGTGTCAACCAAGCGTCAGTCGTGCATCCATTTCGTGCGCCTCTATGCATTCTGTGCGACCACACTTTTTAGCGCAACAGTTGTGAACAGCGCGGCGCCGCTGGACACATCGGGCATGGCGAGGGTACCATTTGCAGTGGTACTCTCGGGGAGTTTTCGAAGCCGCCTCCAGCTCCCTCTTGCCCCCCCTTCTCCAGGCAGGCGTCCTGTGGCACGGTTCAGCTTCGTTTCCCCCTTCGCCCTCGTGGCCGGGCTCTGGCTTCTCATGCTGGCCCCGGCGACGACTCCGGCACCCCTTGAGGGTCAGGTGGTGGCCGAGACGGGGGTTGCAACCCTCCCGGCCGTTCAGGAAGGCTTCGGACTCCGCCCCGGCGACCAGGTAACCGTCACCTTCTTCACTTCCGCCGGTGAACGGCTGGAGGTGGTGGGAGGCGAGCGCATCGTCGATCGAAACGGCAACATCTACCTGCCCTTTGTAGGGAATTTGCGGGTGCAGGGGTTGGATGTTGCTGGCTTGAGGGAACTCGTCACCCGGCGGTTCGCCGACCTCTACGAAAACCCGGTGGTGGACGCCCAGGTGCGGATCCGGGTGAACATCACGGGCGCCGTGCGGCAGGCCGGCAGCTACCTGCTGGATCCCACCTCCACCCTGGTGGATGCCCTGGCCCAGGCGGGAGGAGCCGGAGCCGAGATCGATCTGGGAGTGGTGGGTGGCGCTTCCGATCCCAGCCAGATCCGTCTGGTGCGAGATGGTCGGGCTCAAATCCTGAACTTCGCCCCCGATCAGGCGTCTCCTGAAGTTCTGGGCATGCTGGCCCAGTCAGGCGACTGGCTCCACGTGCCCCCGCGGGGCCGCTCCCGCACCCGGGAGAACATCACTTTCGTGAGTTCCATCCTGGGGCTTATCACCTCTGCCGCCGCGGTGGTGGTGCTGGCCACCCGCTGATGACGGTCCCGGCGTGATGGAACACGACACCCGGCATGGATGGGTGGAGGTCATCACCGGAGTCATGTTTTCGGGCAAGTCGGAAGAGCTGCTGCGCCGGGTGCGCAGGGCGCTGCTGGCCCGTCGGCGGGTGCAGGTGTTCAAGTCGCATCTGGACGACCGTTACGGTGGCCTTCTCCAGATCACCTCCCACGATGGAAAGCAGCTGGCCGCCGTTCCCGTGAACCGCTCCGGCGAGGTGGCTCGAGCGGTGGATTCCGAAACCGAGGTGGTGGCCGTTGACGAGGCCCAGTTCCTGGACGATGGCATCGTTCAGGTGGTGCAGACCCTGGCGGATCGGGGGGTGCGGGTCATTGTTTCCGGCACGGATCTGGATTTCCGCGCCCAGCCCTTCGGCCCCATGCCCGGCCTCATGGCCGTGGCGGAAGAGGTCATGAAGCTCCACGCCATCTGTGTGGTGTGCGGGCGGCTGGCCACTCGAAACCAGCGCCTAATCCACGGCCGCCCCGCCCCTGCCGAGGGCCCCACCATCCACGTGGGAGGCACCGAGACGTACGAGGCCCGCTGCCGGCGGTGCCACGTGGTGCCCCCGGCGGATCGCGATCAGGCGGAGCTGCTTACGTCGTAGCCGGGCGGTGACTCAATCCAACCATTCACCGGTGCTGGAGGCGGTCAGCGCTTCTCCCCTTCGGGCAGGAACTCCGCCTTGAGCGCCGCGAGTTCTCTCACCGCCTCCTCGCCAAACGGGGTTCCGTCCAGGAGGTCGGCCATCCGGGCCAGCTCCGGCAGGGCTCGCCGGGGATCGCCTCCTTCCGCAGCCAGCACTTCCGTCAGCTCCCGGGTGATGGCCCAGGCCCGGGCCGGATCCTTCATCACCCGCTCCCGGGCCTGCCGGAAGAGCGCCACCGCCTCGTCCGGTTTTTTCAGCTTCCGCGCCGCGATGCGGGCGGCCGCCACCAGCGGAGTGGAGTCTGTGGGGTGCTCCTGCGCGCCGTTTTCAAAAGCCGCGATGGCGTCTTCATAGCGTCCTCGCGCCGCCAGGGAAGCGGCGTACGAATACTCTCCCCTGCCCGGGGTAGAGCGCCCAGAGGGGAGGAGGGCGTGCCCCACCAGGCCCCCTCCGGCCCGGGAAACAGTCTGCGCCACGAGGGGGACCAGAATCCCACCGGCCAGGGCCGTGAGAAGGAAGATCCACTCCGGATACCCTCGGGTCGCCGCGAGGAGGATGCCCAGGAGCCCTCCCATGAACGCCCCGGGCACGCCGCCCCAGAGCCAGAGGGCGAGCCGCTGGGTACGCTCTGCCGAGTCTACGTCCTTGAGTGGCATGGCGCTCCTCATGATTCCCATTGCTTCAGTTGATACTTGCCCACCCTGGGCGGCATCGGGTATCCTCGGGTAGTCTAACTCCGGCCACCCCCGGCCGCCGCATCCCCGTCGCACTTCCGGCGCCACACCCCATGCCCACACGCCTCCCTTCGCCTACGCGGCCCCTTCGGTGGCTCCTGGTTCTCGCCACCCTCGCGCCCGTGGCGGGGCTGGTGGCGTGCACTGCCCCGGCCGGAGATGACGCCGCCGACCGCGTCCTCACCAACGGCCGCATCTGGACCGGAGACGAGGCGCGCCCATGGGCGGAGGCGGTGGCGGTGCGGGGAGAGCGGATCGTGGCGGTGGGGACCGACGCCGAGATCCGGGAGAGGGTGGGCGCCCGCACGGAGGTCATCGACCTGGACGGACGCTTCGCCGGCCCGGGGTTCATCGACAACCACACCCACTTCAGCAGGGCAGGCGAGCTGCTCCTGGGGGTGAACCTGCTGGAGGTCGCCGACGCCGAGGGGCTGGTGGCCGAGCTGGAGGCCACGGCGGCCCGGATGCCTGAGGGCGCCTGGATGGTGGGGGGGTCGTGGGGGGCGTACGAGCAGTGGGCCCAGAGCTCCACCGGAGCCGAAGGTGGCCCCCAGGCCGGGACCTTCCGTCCCGACCGCACCCTCATCGATCCCGTCACTCCCAACCACCCCGCCATTCTCTGGAACTGGGATCGGTCGCTCCACGTGGCGAACAGCCGCGCCCTGGAGTTGGCCGGGGCCGACTGCTCCTGGCCAGGAATCGAGTGCCAGGGGGGTGAGCCCACCGGCCGCGTAGATGAGATCGCCGCACGGCGCATCCAGCAGGCCATCCCCCAGAAGACCATGGAACAGCGGCTGGCCGAGGCCCGGGCCGCCCTGGCCGATCTCGCCCAGTTCGGGGTGACCTCCTTCTTCGACATCACGCCCCCCTCCCAGGTGGAGGTCTACCAGCGGCTCCGTGAGGCGGGGGAGCTCACGGCCCGGGTCAACATGCGGCTCACGCTGGACAGCTGGGACGAAATGCGGGATGCCGGGATCTTCGAGGGGTTTGGCGACAACTGGATCCGGTATCAGGGGCTCAAGGGCTTCGTAGACGGGATCATGGGGAACTCCCAGGCCCGCTTCCACGAGCCCTACCTCACCACCGGGGTGCGGGGGCAGTGGCGAAACATCACAAACACCGGATACGTCACCCACCAGGGCTCCGGGATGGACCCCCCCGGGAACATGGAGCGGCTCCTCTTCGGGGCCGATTCCGCCGGCTTCAACCCCCGGGTGCACGCCATCGGAGACGAGGCCATCGATTCCATCATGGATCTGATGGAAAAGGTCATGCAGGAGAACCCACCCCGCGACGACCGCCGCTTCGCCATCATCCATAATCAGGTGATCCGGGGCGTAGAGACCGCCCGTCGGCAGGCCGAGCTGGGCCTCATCGCCGAGATGCAGCCCTACCACACCATCGACGACATGCGGTGGATGGAGGAGCGCATCGG
>JBBDRI010000028.1:0-126973 GCA_040905545.1 Gemmatimonadota bacterium
GTCGGGACGGGATAACCGCTGAAAGCATCTAAGTGGGAAGCCCACCTCAAGATGAACACTCCCGGAGCTATAAGCTCCCTGAAGGGCCGTGAGAGACGATCACGTTGATAGGCGGCAGGTGGAAGCATGGCAACATGTGTAGCCGAGCCGTACTAATGGCCCGAGAGGCTTGACCATCCCTGGGTTCCCTGACTTTTACAGGCTTTGACATGTATCGCCTGGGTTGGAGAACACCATTGGATGATGAACGAACCATTGGTCTGGAGCTTGCCTGCTTCGCAGGTGGATGACTGGCCAGAACGCGCAGTTCGCAAGAACTACACGTCCAGGCGCGACATCCGACCCGAGTGTTCCCACGTTGTAAGGGGCTTACCCGGCCCTTCCCTCCACTTGAATCTTTTGCTGGCACCACCTCCACGGCCTCACAGCTGTGGGCGGTGTCCAAGCATATGGCCGGTGGCCTTAGCGCGGGGGATCCACTCGTTCCCATCCCGAACACGACCGTTAAGCCCCGCTGCGCGGATGGTACTGCCGGGGCAACTCGGTGGGAGAGTACGTCGCCGCCGGCCTCCCCTTATCCAGATGCCCCCCTGACGATAAAGTCCCACTCGCCAGGGGGGCTTCTTTGTGTCCGGGGGCTTCTTTGTGTCCGGATCTCACTCCCTTGCTCGCTTCCTCCCTTCCCACACCCCCTTCTCCCACCGATCTTTCCCGTTATGCCCCAAACCGCGCCTCCCGACGCCCTCGACCCGCTGACTCGCTGCGGCATCATCGCCGTGGTGGGACTTCCCAATGCGGGCAAATCCACCCTTCTGAACCGGCTGGTGGGCGAGCCCCTGAGCATCGTCACGCCCAAGGCCCAGACCACCTGGAGGAACGTCACCGGCCTGGTCAGCCGGAACGCCCAGCAACTCATCCTGGTGGATACGCCCGGTCTGTTGGCTCCCCGGGATCCCCATCAGCAGGGGATGGAGGTAGAGGCCTTGAGCGCCATGGACGACGCCGACGGGGTCCTGCTGATTCTGGATTCCACCGGTCCGCCTCCAGGGAACGATCGGCTGCAACGCCTGGAGAGGGCTTTGGCGGGTGTGCGGGCGCCCATCACGCTGGTCCTGAACAAGACCGATAGCGCAGGGGCTGGGCAAATCGAGGCACTGGAGGTATGGGCCGCACGCTTTCATCCCGTGGCTGTGCACCGCATTTCGGCCCTTCGCGGAGACGGAGTGGAAACCCTTCTGGAGGAATTGCTCCAGGGTCTGCCGCCAGGCCCCTTCCTGTATCCAGCCGACGACCTGGCCACACAGCCCGTGCGCTTCTTCGTGGGGGAATTCATCCGGGAAGCCGTCTTTCGCCGTTACAAGCAGGAGATCCCCTGGGCCACCGCCTGTCAGGTGGAAGAGTTCCGGGAAGGGGAGAACCCCATCTACATCCATGCCGTTCTGTACGTGGAGAAGGAGTCCCAGAAAGGAATCCTGGTGGGGAAGGGAGGAACGGCCATCCGGGATGTGGGGATGGAGGCCCGTCAAAGAATCGAGACCTTTCTGGAGGCCCCCGTGTATCTGGACCTTCGGGTGAAGGTGATGGAGGGATGGAAGCGGAAGGCCTCACGGTTGCGGCGCCTCGGCCTGAGGGCGCCAGATTCGGACGGAGGGGAGCGGGGGCATGATTAGACGTGCCTGGATCGGGCTTCTGGGGAGTTTGGTCATGTACTCCCCTGTGGAGTTGGCGGCACAACTCGCCCCTCCTCCTTCCGACATCAACTGGTCGAATCATCAGTCCGAGCCGTCGTCGTCGTCCTCGGAGGGAGCCCTCTTCCTGCTGCTCCCCGTGGGGGCTCAGGGGGTGGCCATGGGACGGGCCATGACGGCCATGGGGTCGGTGGAGGGGGCGTTCTGGAACCCCGCGTCATTGGCGTCGGTCTCTTCCCGGGCCTTTGTCATCTACCGGGGAGACCACCTGGCCGGAGAAGCCACCGCCCTTTCCCTCGTGTCGCCCAGAGGCCGGTTCGGAACCTTCGGCCTCTCATACCAGCTTCTGGATGTGGGCGACCAGCTGCTCACCGATGGCACAGGGGAGGTTCAGGGGTCCCTCTCCATCCGAAATCACCTGGCTGTCCTTTCATACGCCCTTCGATTGGCTCCCCGACTGGATGTGGGCACCAACGTGAAGCTCGTCCAGTTCAGGGTGTCGTGCCGAGGGCTTTGCCTCGACGCAGGAATCACGGCTACGTCGTGGGCGGTGGATGTGGGCACCCGTATCATGCCATTTCCCGACCTTCCCATTCGAATCGGGGCCATGGTGGCCCATCTGGGTCCCCGCCTGCAGGTGGTGAACGCCGAACAGGCCGACCCGCTCCCCACCCGTCTGCGACTGTCTGCGGCAGCGGATGTCCTCGCACTGGTTCGTCCCCACCCCGACTTTTCACTCTGGATTACTGCAGAGGTGGAAGACCGGGCTCGGGATCTGGGTGAGCCTGCCCTCTATACCGGTGTGGAGTTCTCCGCCGGGGGAGACGACCAGGTATTCGTGCGTGGCGGCTACGTGTTGGGACAGGTGGAACAGACCGATGGTCCGGCGCTGGGAATGGGAGCTCGTTTCGACCGCTTTCAATTGGGCATTGCCAAATCTCTGGCTCGCATGTCCCTCACGGGAGAGACGGAGCCAGTCCACATCACGCTGGGGATCTACTTCTGATTCGCCGCCGGCTGCAGGAAGTGGTTCCGCCTTGGACCTGGTGTGGGTTGGCCATGGGACTCTGGCTCCTTTTCGTGCCTGGATCCACCTGGGCCCAGCATCGGGTTGGGGAATCGCCGGCAGACGTGGCCCTGGACGGTGGGGGGGCAGTCCGCTCCCTCCTCCTTCCCGGATGGGACCAGTATCTCGAACGACAGGGGCGCTGGCGCATCTTCGCGGGGGTGGAGGCCTTGGGGCTTCTGGCGGGAGGGCATCAGACCTGGGAGGCCCGGCGATTTCGAGATAGCTACCGGAATCTGGCTTGGGAACAAGCCCGTGCCGGCCTGGCAGCAAAGCGCCTGGATGGGGACTTCGAGTATTATGAAGCCATGTCGTCGTTCGCATCCTCGGGCGTATTCGACCGTCAACCGGACGTGGACGCCCTGTACCCCGAGAACGACCCCGCCACATACAACGGAGCGCTCTGGCGGCTAAGCCGCCAGCTCTTCTCCCTGGAAGAAGGGGTGGACCCCACCCATCCCACCGCCGCTCCGGCCCTGCAGCACTATCGAGCCCGAGCCATCCAGCCCGAATATGAGTGGGACTGGGGAGGCGACCTGCAGGCCCGGGAACGCTTCTCCAGATGGATCGAACGGAGCGATGATGCCCGGAGCCGCGCTACCTTGTTCATGGGACTGCTTCTGGCAAACCATCTGCTCAGTGGGTTGGACGCCCTGGTCCCAGGGGCGTCGGATGAACCCAGGGTGATTTTGGGATTCGACCCCGCATTCCGGGGAGCCGTTGTCTTACGTTTCAAGGGGTGGCCGTGAGCGTGGAAGATCGATTGATCCAGCTTCTGAAGGATTCGAACAAGGGGCCACTCCGGGCTCGGGATCTTGCAAGGCAACTGGAGATCCCTCGGGATGAACTGAGAGATCTGTTGGCCCGCCTGGAGAAAGATGGCCACATCTATAAGGTGCGGGGGAACCGATACGCGGCTCCGGATCTCATCAATCTGGTGACGGGCCGATTGTCCGTGATTCGCAGCGGGGACGGCTTCGTGGCCCCCAGGGACGGGGTCGGCGACGATGTGTTCGTCCCGCTCCGCCGCCTGGAGTCCGGGATGGACGGCGATCTGGTGGTGGCCCGCATCGAGGGGCGGCCCAAGGGCCGAAACCCCGAGGGTCGGGTGCTCAAGATTCTGGAACGCGCCCATCCCACCCTGGTGGGGCACTTCCATCGTGGCAAGAAGCTCAACACCGTGCGTCCCCTGGACCTGCGCATGGGTGCTGAGGTCCTCATCCCCCCGGGGGACGAAGGAGAGGCTCTCCATGGCGAGGTGGTGGTGGTGCGCCTGGTGCACTTCGGAGATCGACACCGGAGCCCGTTGGGGGAAGTGGAGAGGGTTCTGGGCCCGCCGGACGCGCCAGGCGTGGACGTGTTGTCCATCCTCCACAGCCATGGCCTTCCGTTGGAGTTTCCACCCGAGGTGGAGGCTTGGGTAGATCGAGAGGGGCCGCGTCTGGCCCGGGAAGGAGGGGAAACGCGGCGAGATCTCCGGGAACTCGAGGTCTTTACCATTGATCCCCCCGATGCCCGCGACCACGACGATGCCCTTTCAGTGACCCCTGGGCAGGGGAACACCAGGGAGATCGGGATCCACATTGCCGACGTATCCCATTTTGTTCCGCAGGGTAGTCCCGTGGATCTGGAAGCCCTGGAGAGGGGCACGAGTGTCTATCTCGTAGACCAGGTGGTGCCCATGCTTCCCCACACGCTCTCTTCAGACCTTTGCTCACTCAAGCCGGGGGCAGACCGCTTCGCCATCTCCCTGTTCGTGCTCATGGATGACGCAGGGCGAGTCAGGAGTCACCGTTTCGCTCGGACCTTCATTCGGAGCAGGGCCCACCTCACCTACCAGGATGTGGAGGATGTGCTCCCGATGGCGGACCAAGAGGACTCCTCGGGGAAGCAGGTCTCCGGCGACGCCCTCAGATTGCGGGACACTCTGGTGGAGCTGGCTGCGTTGGCCAGGGTGCTTCGGAAGAAGCGAACGCAGAGGGGTTCCCTTGACTTCGATCTTCCGGAGGCCCGGGTGGTGCTGGACGACCGGGGGGCACCCGTGGACATCCAGCGGGTGGTCCAGCTTCAGAGCCATTCCCTGGTGGAGGAGTTCATGCTCCTGGCCAACGAATTGGTGGCCAGGGAAGCCCTGGCCCGGAAACTTCCCATTCCGTTTCGGGTGCACGAACCACCGGTGGCCCAGAAGATGGATCAGATCCGATCCACCCTGGCATCGTTGGGGTACCAACTGCCTCATGGCAAGGTCGTGGCCCGCAATCTCCAGTCCATCCTTTCGGCCTCCCAGGGGAAGGCGCACGAGAAGCTGGTGTCCACACTCCTGCTTCGGAGCCTGACGCGAGCCCGATACTCGGACGAGAACGTGGGCCACTTCGGGCTGGCATCCAAAGCCTACGCCCACTTCACCTCACCCATTCGCCGATACCCAGACCTCATGGTACACAGGGTTCTGGTGGAGGCGGTGCTGGAGGGACGCTCCATCCCCGAGAGCTGGGGCGGGGAGACCTTGAAGCTGGCGGCAGATCAGGCCAGTCGACGGGAACAGGTGGCTCAGGCGGCAGAGCGGGACTCCATCGCTCTGAAGAAGGTGGAGTTCATGGAGCGTCACCTGGGTGAGGAGTTCGAGGGCACCGTAAGTGGGGTGGTGGCCTTCGGTTTCTTCGTTCTTTTGGACGAGGTTTTCGTAGATGGCCTGGTGCACGTGAGTTCCCTGGATGACGACTACTACGAATTCCAGGAGACCCGGTTCGCCCTGCGGGGCGTACGAAAGGGTCGCACCATTCGGCTGGGAGATCGGGTGAAGGTCCAGGTGTCTCGAGTGGACAAGGAAGAGCGGAAGGTGGATTTTCTCTTGCAATCAGTTTGACATCAGCGAGTTGCGTCCCTAGCGTGACGTCTCCGGGCCAGGCCCCTTTCACCTGAGGTGCCGCATCACATGTTGGTCTACTTCGGAAAACAGGGGAGAGGCGCGCCAGAATTGCTGGAACGTTTCGCCCGGGAACATGAGACGGAATTGGAGGTGGTGCACTCCCCTGAAGAGGTTCATTCCCTCCTCAACCGTGCCCTGCCCGGTTGCCTCATCCTGGATCTGGAGGATGAGGCAGAGGCTCCTCTGGAACTCTGTAGGGCCCTCAAGGCCGACGCCTTCACCTCCATCGTACCTGTGGTCTTCATGGCCCATGGTGACGGCGACGACCTTTCCACCTCGGCTCTGGTTGCGGGGGGAGACGAAGTCATCCGGATCGGCCTTCCCGAGCGGGAGAAATGGCTACGGCTGCAGTCGGTGGTGCGTCGGGCCGTACGGGACGTGAACGTACACCCCACCACTCGACTCCCCGGGACCATCCAGATCGAGCGGGATCTGGCCATCCGCCTGGAGCGAGGGGAGTCGTTCGCCCTCTGTTACGCCGACCTGGATCACTTCAAGGAATTCAACGACCGGTACGGTTACAACAACGGTGATCGGGTCATCCGGCTCCTCTCCCGGATTCTGCGGGATCTGGTGCGGGGATTGGCGCCTGGGGGCTTCGTGGGGCACATCGGTGGCGATGACTTCATCTTCACCGTAGCGCTGGAGTACATGGAAACATGCTGCGACGAGATCCTGCAACTTTTCGACGACCTGATTCCGTATCAGTATTCGGAGGAAGACCGAAGGGCAGGGTACTTCCTGGGGAAGGACCGAAGAGGCAACGTGCATCGGATTCCCCTCATGACCCTGTCCATTGGGGTCGTGACCAACCGCGTCCAGGGCTTCACCCACACGGCGCAGGTGAGTGAGAGAGCCGGTGAGATGAAGACGTACGCCAAGGGCCTTCCTGGCTCCGTGTATGTGGTGGATCGTCGCCAGGCCTTCACCGATGAATTCGACGAGGACGCCTGACGGCGCCTTCCCCCTTCCAACTGAACCGGTTTCCCCACATTCCCAACATGATCCAGACTGCCGATTCCGTAGAGTGCCCGTCCTGTCAGACCCGGTTTCAAGTGGATCCGGAGCGCATCCCCCTCCAGGGTCTGCATGTGCTATGCAGTCACTGTTGGAGGGTATTTCCGGTGGCCGGTGCCGAGGGTGCCCTTCCGAAGGTGGAGGAAGCGTGGAATAGCTGGAAGGCTGAAGCGGCGGTAGCGGAGAGTCTCCCGACAGAAGCAGTGGAGGCGGAAGAAGCGGTGGGCGATTGGAGTCCCTTCGAGGAGTTTGGTGCGGAGGAATCCGCCCCATCCGTTCAGGCCCACCCGGAGGAGACCTCCCCTCCACCGGAGGAAGCCCCCACCCCCGCCACGAGAGAGATCCCAGCCACACCTCCGCAAGGGAAGCCGGTGGTGGATTCCGGCGTGGCCTCGGGAGGTGCCTCCACCCAGGGGGCGCCCGTGAATCCGTTTGCCCGCCGAGACCCACATGACCGGGCCCGAAGATTGGCGCGAGTGTTGGCGTCGGACATCGTAAGCTACTATGGCCAGCGATACACCAGGGCCTTGGCGGCGGGAACCCTCAAGGAGGAATTCGAGGAAGAGGTCCAAAAGTCGTGGAGCGAGTACGTGGACCAGGTAGGCCTGGAGATGGCGGAATCCAACTCCTACTTCCAGGAAGCCCTGAACGAGGTGTTGGCCAGGGGAGAACGGGTGTTCTGACCCCAGTTGATAGGGCATCCCCTGGTTGATGGGGCGTCCGGCGGCTGGTTAGCTTGGGCAGTAGAACCGCCGCACCCCCGGACTTCTATGGGGTAAAGGACATCGGTGCCGGGGGACGTCCCGCGGGGCGGCCCCTTTTTTTCGTGGCAGCAACGGAGAGGAATGATGAGGACCATGGAGAACGAAGATCTGCAACTGTTGAAGGATCTGGAACGCCGGGTCTCCGAACTACGGGGGTTTCTTTGACGTAGCTCAACGGGAAGATCGGATCCGGGAATTGGAGTCCCAGATGACGGAACCGGGGTTCTGGGATCGGCCTGAGCGGGCCCGGGAGCTCATCGCGGATGTGAACCGTCTCAAGTCATGGGTGGAACCCTGGAACGAGTTGCACGGACGTGTCAGCGACCTCACGGAACTCAAGGAACTACTGCAGGAGGAGTCCGATGAGGGGCTTCTGGCAGAGTGGCAACAGGAACTCAAATCGGTGAAAGCCATGGCGGATGGGCTGGAGCTTCGAACGATGCTCCAGGGTGAAAACGACCACCGGGAGGCCATCCTCACCATCCACGCAGGGGCCGGTGGCACGGAGTCCCAGGACTGGGCCGAGATGCTCATGCGGATGTACACCCGATGGGCGGAGCGAAGGGGTTACACCGTGAAGCTTCTGGATTTGCAGGAGGGCGAGGAGGCCGGGGTCAAGGGCGCCAGCTTGGAGATCCTCGGGCCCTCCGTCTACGGATTCCTGAAGGCGGAGAAGGGAGTGCACCGGTTGGTAAGGATCTCTCCTTTCGATTCCCAGTCCCGGCGGCATACCTCCTTCGCCAGCGTCTTCGTGTACCCCATGGTGGATGATGAGATTGAGATCGAGATCGATGACGGCGACCTGCGCATCGATACCTTCCGAGCCTCCGGCGCCGGGGGGCAGCATGTGAACAAGACGGACTCTGCCATCCGGATTACCCATGAGCCCTCGGGAATCGTGGTGTCGTGTCAGCAGGAGCGTTCGCAGTTCAAGAACAAGGCCACGGCCATGAAGATGCTGAAGGCGGCGCTCTACGACCGCGCCATGCAGGAGAAGGAAGCCGAGCGCGACGCCCTGGAGGCCACGAAGACCGAGATCGGCTGGGGTAACCAGATCCGCTCGTATGTCTTCCAGCCCTATACCATGGTGTCAGACCATCGCACGGAGCTGAAGTTGGGAGATGTCCAGGGGGTGATGGATGGAGACCTGGACCCCTTCATCGAGGCATACCTCAAGAAGTTTGGAGCAACGATCGCGGCATGACGGAAGAACTGAGCCAGATTCTCCGGATTCGGAGAGAGAAGCTGGAGGCCATCCGGGAGGCCGGGCTAGCCCCGTTCGCTTATCACTATGAACGGAGCCACCGGAGCGTGGAAGCCGTCTCACTCTTCCAGGAAGAGGAGGACGCCGGGCGCCTCACGGAGACTGGACATGGGTCCCGGGTCCAGGTAGCCGGTCGGCTGGTTGGCTACCGAAGTCACGGAAAGTCGGCTTTCGCTCACCTGGAAGACGGGGACGGCCGTATCCAGCTCTACTTCAAGAAGAACGTTCTGGGGGAAGAGGCCTTCCAGCGGTTGGATCTGTTGGACCTCTCCGACTGGGTGGGCGCGGAGGGCCACCTGTTCCGAACTCGCACGGGAGAGGTGACCGTGCAGGTCACGGAGTGGACCCTTCTAAGCAAGTCCCTCCGGCCGCTGCCCCTGTCCAAGGAAGAGGTAGACTCGGAGACCGGAGAGCGCCGGACCTTCGCCAGCTTCAAGGATACCGAGAGTCGCTACCGCCAGCGCTATGCCGATCTGGCGGTGCATCCCGAGGTGCGCAGGGTATTCCGGACCCGGAGCCTCGTGGTACGGGAGATCCGGCGCTTTCTGGATGACCAGGGATATCTGGAGGTGGAGACCCCCATCCTCCAGCCTCTCTATGGCGGAGCGGCGGCTCGTCCCTTTGTGACCCACCACAACGCCCTGGACTCCCGGCTCTACCTCCGCATCGCAGACGAACTCTACCTGAAGCGGCTGGTAGTGGGTGGATTCGAACGGGTATACGAAATCGGGAAGGATTTTCGTAACGAAGGCGTGGATCGATTCCACAACCCCGAGTTCACCATGGTGGAGTTCTATCAGGCCTTCGCCGACTACCGGGAGATGATGGAAGTGGTGGAGGCCCTCCTGGGCCAGGTGGCGCAAGCCGTCCTGGATACCACCACCATTCGTTTCCAGGGCCACGAGATCCACCTCACGCCCCCCTTCGCGCGCCTGCCCTTGGTGGACGCCCTCCATGAGGCCATGGGGGAAGACCCGTTGGCCATGGGTCAGGAGGCCCTTCTGGAGCGAGCCAAGGCCCTCCAACTTCCGGAATTGGACGGCGCTGGGAAGGGGAAGCTCATGGACAAGCTCTTCGGTGAGTTGGTGCAGCCGTCTCTCATCCAGCCCACCTTCGTGGTGGACTACCCCCGGGAGTTGAGCCCGCTGGCCAAGCCCCACCGGGAGAAGCCGGGCCTAACGGAACGGTTCGAGCTCTTCGTGGCAGGGCAGGAGTTGGCCAACGCCTTTTCCGAATTGAATGACCCTGACGATCAGCGGGCCCGGCTGGAAGACCAGACGCGGCTTCGGGCCGGAGGCGATGACGAGACCCACCCCGTGGATGAGGACTACCTGCGGGCCATGGAGTACGGGATGCCTCCCACCGGCGGAGTGGGAATCGGCCTGGATCGCCTCATCATGCTCCTTACCGATCAGGCCTCCATCCGGGACGTGATCCTCTTTCCCACCCTCCGGCCCGAGGAGTGATGTCGCTGGATTGGTTCATTGCAAGGAGGTATCTGGCCGCCCGCCGGGGAGGGCGGTTCCTCTCGTTCATCACCTGGATCGCCGTGGGCGGGATCGCCGTGGGGGTGACGGCCCTCATCGTGGTCATCGGCGTCATGACGGGGATGCAAGAAGACCTCCGGAGCAAGATTCTGGGCTCCACCCCTCACGTCATGGTGCTCCAGCAGGGCACGTCGTTGCGGATGGATAGTTGGAAGGAACTCATGGCCGAAGTGGCTGAGCACCCCTCGGTGACGGCCGTGTCGCCCTTCATCCTCACGAAGGTGGCCCTCCTCCGGGGGGGTGATTACGCCCAGGCGGCCGACCTCTACGGGGTGTCCCCCGATCCGGACCTTCTGCCTGTGACCGACATGGAGGCAGACCTCAGGGAGGGCGTCCTGGCCCTGTCCGGGACGGAAAGCGGCCTCCCCCCCCTGGTTCTGGGTACTCGACTGGCCGAGCGGATGCAGATCTTCCGGGGTGATACCCTGGTGCTCATCTCCCTGGAGAACATCCGCCGAGACCCCTTCGGAAACATGAGCCCGGCCATTCGCCAGTTCGAGGTCACGGGGACCTTCACCACGGGGATGTATGAGTACGACATTGGAAACATGTACGCCCCGCTGGAAGCCGCCCAGGACCTTCTGGGCATGCGGGAGAGCGATCAGGTATCCGGCATCGGAGCCCGGGTGGTGGATCCATGGATGGCCCAGGAGGTGGCATCTGAACTCCGAACCACCCTGGGGTTCCCCTTCTACGTGGAAAGCTGGATCACCACGAATCGCTCCCTCTTCTCTGCGTTGAAGCTGGAGAAGTTGGCCATGGGCCTTATCCTCTTCCTCATCATCATGGTGGCCGCCTTCAATATCGTGAGCACCCTGGTGATGGTGGTGGTGGATCGCACCCGGGAGATCGGGATCCTCAAGTCCATCGGGATGACCGATGCCCAGGTGCTCAGGATCTTCATGCTGCAGGGACTGTGGATCGGCGTCATGGGCACGATTCTGGGTACGATGTTGGGGTGTTTCCTGGCGTGGATCCTCCATCGGTTCGAGGTGATCACCATTCCCCCGGATGTCTACTTCGTAGACCGGCTGCCCATTCTCATCCACCCCGCCGACATCCTCCTCATCGTGGCGATATCGATTCTAGTAGCCTTCCTGGCCACCATCTATCCGGCCCTGCAGGCCTCCCGCCTGGCCCCCGTGGAGGCCATTCGGCATGAGTGATGCTTCGCTGGAGGCCAGAGGACTCCGGAAGTCGTTCCGCCTGGGTGATGGCAGTGAACTCCAGGTGCTGCAGGGGGTAGACCTGGCAGTGCGGACGGGAGAGGTGGTGGCGGTGTTGGGCACCAGTGGCAGTGGGAAATCCACGCTGCTCCATCTCCTGGGTGCCCTGGATCGGCCGGATGCCGGGGAGGTGAGCGTAGGAGGCGTCGGACTGGCGGAGTTGAGTGACGTGGCGGTGGCGCGAATCCGGAACCAACGGTTGGGCTTCGTGTTCCAGTTCCACCACCTGCTGCGGGAGTTCACGGCGCTGGAGAATGTCATGATGCCGTGTCTGGTGGGGGGGATGTCCAGATCTCTTGCCCGGGAACGGGGGGAGGAGCTCTTGGAGGCGGTGGGAATGGCAGAGAGGCTGGAGAATCGCCCGTGGCAACTCTCCGGCGGAGAACAGCAACGGGTGGCCGTGGCACGGGCCCTGGCCAACCGACCCTTGGTCCTCCTGGCGGATGAGCCATCGGGAAATCTGGATAGTCGTACCAGCCTCCGCCTGCACGACCTGCTTTTCGAGCTTCGGGGGCGAGACGACCTGGCGCTGGTGCTGGTCACCCACAACCGAGAGTTGGCGGATCGAGCCGATCGGATTCTGGTGCTGGAATCGGGGGTTCTCCGAAAGGAGGACTCTACCGGAAACTGACAATGGCGGGACCTTCTGAACTCAACAGGTCCGCGTACGGGAGGATGGGATGAACTGCGACGGATGCGGGAAGGAGGAAACCGTCGTCCACCTGACGAAGATGGTGGACAAGGAGGTACGGAGCCTCCACTTCTGCCATGCGTGTGCCGCAGAGCGGGGATTGGACCCTACCACCTTCGCGCCTTCGTCGCCCCTCTCGGATTTTCTGGCCCAGATGGGAGGAGAGGGTCCGGCACCTGCTCCGGCAGTGAAGGAGGTGCCCGAGGCCTGCGGCTTCTGCCATCTCACTTTCGCCCACTTCCGGGAAGTAGGTCGGCTTGGCTGTCCCCACTGCTACACCTCCTTCGAGTCCCACCTGCGGGGTCTGTTACGGAGGGTGCATGGCGGCAGTCAGCACATGGGGAAGGTGTATCTCACCCCCGATCCCACCCAAGGGGAGCGCCTCCGCCGCCTGGAGGCCCTCCGAAGAAAGTTGGTGCGAGCCGTGGAGGCCGAGGATTTCGAGAGGGCTGCTGAATTGCGGGATGAGATTCGTACCCTGGAACCGGTGGGTGGATGATGGATGGCTTTCCCCTCATGCCCGACCTGGGCCTGGCCTGGCTGGACGGCAGTGGAGAGCATGCGGATATCGTCCTCTCCACCCGCGTGCGCCTGGCCCGCAACCTCCAAGGGCACGCCTTCGGTCCCCGAGCCCGGGTGAACGATCGAGAGGCCGTCTTCCGGGAAACCCAGGGCGTCCTCCCTCGCATCCAGCTCCTGGAGGATGCCGTGATGCAGCCTCTGGGCGAGCTGTCTCCCCGAACCCGGAAGCTCCTCCTGGAGAGGAGGCTTGTCTCGGGAGAGTTGGTGGGCAACGGGGACGGTCCCGGCCGAGGTACTGCAGTGGTGGTCTCCCCGAGTCATCCCCTGAATGTAATGGTGAACGAGGAAGACCACCTGCGACTCCAGGCCCTCCTCTCCGGACTCCGGCTTCAAGAGGCCTGGGGTCTGGTAGATCGGTTGGACGAAGAGTTGGGTCAGGAGCTTCCCTTCGCCTACCATCACGAATTCGGCTTCCTCACCAGCTGCCCCACCAATGTGGGGACCGGGCTGAGGGCGTCGGTACTCCTGCACCTTCCGGGCCTGGTCCTTACCAAGGAGATCGGGAAGGTACTGGAGGGGCTGACCCAGGTTGGCCTCACCTTCCGAGGACTCTACGGGGAGGGCTCCGAAGTGGTGGGAAACTTCTTCCAGCTCTCCAACCAGACCACGTTGGGAAAATCGGAGGAGGAACTGGTGGACCACCTGGACCGGTTGGTTCGCCAGGTGATCCAGTACGAGACCCAGGCCCGACAGGTTCTCTTGCGGGATGCCTCGCAGGTAGCGGAAGACAAGATCTGGAGGGCCTATGGCCTCCTGCGCTTCGCCCGTTCACTTTCCTTCGAGGAACTGATGAATCTCCTCAGCGGAGTGCGGCTGGGGGCCAGCCTGAAACTACTTCCGGGGCTTCGGGTATATTCGCTCAACAAAATCATGATTTTCACACAGGCTGCCCACCTGGAGGAAGCTGCCGGCAAGGAGTTGTCGCCCAGCGAGTCCGATCTCCACCGGGCAGCGTTTGTTCGGCGGATCCTCTCTACGGAGGGGGCTGTCGCTCCGGATCCCCAGACTCCCAATTCGCCTGGCGATCCGGCAGAATAAGATTGATTCCTGCGGTTCACCTATGAGAGTGCCACCATGAACTACAACTTCACCGACCGGGTCCGGAAGGTCCTGGCAATGGCCAGGGACGAAGCCGGCCGTCTCCACCACGACTATGTGGGGACAGAGCACATCCTCCTGGGGCTCATTCGAGAGGGCGAAGGGGTGGCGGCGGCTGTCCTCACCAATCTGAATGTGGACTTGGAGCAGGTGCATGAGCGGGTGGAGGAGTCCGTCCGTAAGGGCAAGGCCACCATCGGGATGGGTGAGCTTCCCTATACATCTCGGGCCAAGAAGGTGCTGGAATTTGCCATGGCCGAGGCCCGGGAGCTGTCCCATTCCTATGTGGGCACCGAGCACCTCCTGTTGGGTCTCCTTCGGGAGGAAAAGGGTGTGGCCGCTCAGGTCCTGAACTCCCTGGGGGTGACCCTGGAAGAGGCCAGAGCGGAAACCCTGAAGGTGCTGGGTTCGGACATGAACCCGGCCGAGCCCGCTGGAATCGGTAGCACGCCCGGGGCCGGGCCCGGGGGAGGGAAGGGTGACAAGAAGTCCAAGACCCCGGCCCTGGATCACTTCTGCCGGGACCTCACGGAACTGGCCCAGCAGGGAAAGCTGGACCCCACCATCGGGCGGGGCGACGAAATTGAACGGGTGGTGGAGATCCTCTGCCGCCGGAAGAAGAACAACCCCGTGCTCATCGGAGAGCCGGGGGTGGGGAAGACGGCCATCGTGGAGGGCCTGGCCCAACTCATCTCCAAGGGTGAAGTCACAGAGGCTCTCAAGGGACATCGCGTCCTGGCTCTGGATATGGCGGCCGTCATTGCCGGAACCAAGTACCGGGGGCAGTTCGAAGAGCGGCTCAAGGCCGTCATGAACGAGATCTCCCAGAACAAGAAGGTGGTGCTGTTCATAGATGAGCTGCACACCCTGGTCGGCGCCGGAGCCGCAGAGGGAGCCATCGATGCCTCCAACATGCTGAAGCCCGCCCTGGCGCGAGGAGAGCTCCAGTGCATCGGCGCCTCCACGCTGAATGAATACCGCAAGTACATCGAGAAGGACGGAGCGCTGGAGCGGCGTTTCCAGCCGGTGGTGGTGGACCCACCCGCCGTGGACGAAACGGTGGACATCCTGAAGGGACTTCGGGCCCACTACGAGGATCATCACAAGGTGATCATCCCCGATGACTCCCTGGAGGCCGCATCTCGCCTCTCGGATCGGTACATCACCGATCGTTTCCTTCCGGACAAGGCCATTGACGTCATTGACGAGGCCGGAGCACGGGCTCGCATTGCCAGCCAGGTGCCACCCCCGGATGTGGAAGAGCTCAAGGAGCAGTTGGCCGAGATCGCCGGTCGGAAGGAAGACGCCATTCGAGATCAGGATTTCGAGCGGGCCGCCGACCTGCGGGACAAGGAGCGGGAACTGCAGCAGAAGATCCGGGCTCGGCAGGACGAATGGGAGGAGGAGCGCCGTCATCACCGGCCGGAGATCTCGGTGGAAGAGGTGGCCTTCATCGTGAGCCGCTGGACGGGAATTCCCGTCACCCGGCTCCGGCAAGCCGAGACCGAGCGCCTGGTGCACATGGAAGATGAGCTCCACCAGCGGGTGGTGGGCCAGCACGATGCCATCGGCGCCATCTCTCGGGCCATCCGCCGGAGCAGGGCAGGTCTCAAAGACCCTCGACGGCCCATTGGATCGTTCATCTTCTCCGGCCCCACCGGGGTGGGGAAGACGGAGCTGGCACGAGCCCTGGCCGAGTTCCTCTTTGCCGATCGGGATGCCCTCATCCGGGTGGACATGAGCGAGTACATGGAGAAGTTCTCCGTGTCCCGACTCATTGGAGCGCCTCCGGGATACGTGGGTTACGAGGACTCGGGCACCCTTACGAAGGCGGTGCGCCGACGCCCCTATTCCGTGGTCCTTCTGGATGAGATCGAAAAGGCCCATCCCGATGTCTTCAACATCCTCCTCCAGGTGCTGGACGAGGGGCATCTGACGGACAATTACGGTAGGGTCATCGACTTCAAGAACACGGTTCTCATCATGACGTCGAATCTGGGTGCCCGGGAGATCAGCAAGGGCGGAGGTCTGGGATTCCACAAGGCCGACCCCGAGTCCCGCTATGACGTGATAAAAGACAAGGTGCGCGACGAGATCGAGCGGGCGTTCAACCCCGAGTTCCTGAACCGGGTGGACGACACCATCGTCTTCCATCCCCTTTCCAGGGAAGAGATTGCCGAGATCGTGCATATCCTCCTGAAGGAGGTCCGGGGCCGGTTGACAGAGGAGGGAATCACCCTCTCCCTCACCAAGGAGGCCGTGGAGTTCCTGGTGGACAAGGGATACGACCAGAAGTTCGGTGCCCGGCCTCTCCGGAGGGCCATCCAGCGCTTTCTGGAGGATCCCCTGTCTGAGAAGATCCTCCTGGCGGAGTTCCCCACCGGCACGGAGATCGCAGTCGATCTGGATCCAGCCGGAGAATCCCTCCTTCTGCAGGCTGCCTCGGCCACAAAGACGTGACATCCTTTTCTCTTTGGCGGAACCAGCTATTCCGCTCCGTGCGACTGCTCCTGCTCCTTCTCGCGCTTCCCCTTCCAGCCTTCGGGCAGGTGGGGGAGCTGGATGAGGCCACCGGAGTGGTCTTCGTGGATTCCGTCGAGGTCCGGGGGGCCGAACGGCTCTCCGAGATGGTGGTCCTGGGCACATCCGCGCTTCGGGCCGGCACGGACATCTCCTACCGGGATATCCAGCAGGCCATCAAGACCCTGTGGGGAACGGGGCAGTTTGACGATGTCCAGATTCTGGCTCGGGGGGGAGATGAGGACCCTGTGATCCTCACCATTCAGGTTCAGGAACGCCCTCTGCTGGGCAGGGTCACCTTTCAGGGGCTGACCAGCCTGAATCATGGCGAGGTTCGAGATACCGTGAACCTGCAGTCCGGGCAGCCCTACTCCCCATCCCGCGTCGCCGATGCTTCCGCGTATATCCGAGACGAGTTGGCCAGGCAGGGTATTCCCTTCGTCCGCATCGACTCCCGCCTGGAAGCCATTCCCGATCGCCCCGACTACGAGATGGAGCTGATCCTGGATGTGCTTCAGGGAGAAAGAGTTACCGTAGCCCAGGTAGAGTTTCAGGGGAACGAAGCGTATTCCGACGGAGACCTTCGGGGCGTGCTTTCCACAAGGCAGGAAGGTTTCTGGTGGTTCCGGACCGGGCGGTATGAGGAGCGCCAGTTGGAAGAGGATCTGACGGAGGCCCTGCCGGAGTTCTATGCGTCGGATGGCTACCTGGACTTTCAGGTGCTGGGCGACACGCTCATCATCGACGACGTGACCGGAAAGGCCCGCTTGGAGATCCAGGTGGATGAGGGTGCCCAGTACCGCATCGCAGACTTCTCCATCCAGGGAAACCGCCGCTTTCCCACCGCCGAGTTGGAACAATATTTCCAGCAGGAGCGAGGGGGCTTGCTGCGGAGTCTGGGTTTGAGCCGGGACCGGGACTCGGGCCCTCCCGTATTCGACCAGGCGGCCTTCAATGCTGCCACGGATCGGGTGGGCCAACTCTATCGCAACCAGGGGTATCTCTACGCCAACGTGGAACCGTTCGTGGAGAAGGGAATTGATGAGGACGGCCCCCGGGTGGAGTTGTCGTGGCGGATTCAGGAGGGGAATCCGGCGTATATCCGCCGGGTGGAGATCGCCGGGAACGAGTTCACCCACGACCGTGTGATCCGCGAGCAGATCTTCATCTTTCCGGATGACGTCTACAGCGAGGCTCGCCTCCTCCAGAGTTATCAGGCCATTTCGGGGCTGGGGTTCTTCGAGACTCCCATGGAGTTTCCCACCATTTCACCCGACCCCCAGACCGGAGATGTGGACATCACCTTCCATGTCGCCGAGAAGCAGACGGGATCCATCAACTTTGGAACGGCCGTGGGTGGCGGCACCGGAGTGGCCGGTTTCCTGGGTTACGACCAGCCCAACCTCTTCGGGCAGGCGAAGGCAGGGAGCCTCCGATGGGACTTTGGACGATGGCAGAACAACTTCACCCTGAGCTACTCCGACCCGGCCCTTCGGGAGTCGCGGGTGGGTGGAACCTTCTCGGTGTTCAGCTCCAGAGACCGGTTTTTCCAGTTCGCCACCGGGGAGCGCCGACGCACCGGTGCCTCCACCCGCTTCCGACTCCCCGTACCCGGATCGCTGCGTACGGGCTTGTTCCTTGGGTACACCCTATCGCGCACCAGCTACAGCCAGCGCTCAGGGGTGGACGACACCTCCCTCTTCGGACGTCCCCCCGGGACCCAGAGCACCGTGTCCGTAGGCATCGTCCGGAATACCCTGGATCATCCCATCTTCCCGGTGGCCGGATCCCGGCAGAGCCTCAACGCCGAGCTCAATGGCGGCCCTCTGGGGGGAGACGCCCGCTTCGTGAAGACCCTGGCGGAGGGCACCTGGTACACCCCGGTGGGCCAACTTGGGGGCAACTCCCCCGGTTCCCGTCCCATCCAGTTCTCTCTGGGTCTTTCCCTGAGGGGAGGCACGATCTTCGGCGACGCCTCCAACTTCCCCTTCGATCAGTTCTGGATGGGTGGGGTGCAATTCGGCGAGTCCCTGCGTGGCTATGATGAAACCACCGTGACCCCCCGGGGCTACTTCGAGCGGGGCTCCCGAAGCGTTTCCGATATCGACAGGTTGGGGAACGCCTACGTCATGGCCACGGCTCAGTACGCCGTGCGCTTCAACGACAATCTGGGGGCTTCACTCTTCTACGATGCGGGTGGTGTCTGGAACGGACCCAGGGAAGTCGATCCTTCCAGACTCTTCCGAGGTGCGGGGATCGGAGTGCAGCTGGTGACGCCCTTCGGACCCCTGGGACTGGACTGGGCCTACGGTTTCGACAAGACTGTGCCCGGTTGGCAACTTCACTTCAAGATGGGCGGCGGCTTCTAGGAGCGTGTCCGGATGGTCCGGGCCCTCTGGAGGCTTGAATCCCATATGCGGAGAGTACGAATGCAGCGAGTCACGTCTATCGGTCTTTCGCTTCTGGCCATGGTGGCCCTTACAGGGATGGGCGCCTCGGCTGAGGCGCAGCTCCGGGTGGGTTATATCAACTCCCAGGCCATCCTCCAGGAAGCTCCGGGAGCTCAGGAGGCCCAAGCACAGTTCGAACAGGACATCCAGCAGTACCAGCAGGAGGTCCAGGCCATGGGCGAGGAAGTGCAGCGGCTCATGGACCAGTTCGAGCAGCAGCAAGCCACCCTCTCGGCTCAGGCCCGGCAGACCCGGCAGCAGGAGATCCTGCAGCGCCAGGAGGCGTTTCAGACCCGGGTGGAGGAGATGGAGGGCGAGGCGGCGCAGCTCCAGGCCGAGTTGGTGGAGCCCATCATGGAGCGCATCACCCAGACCATCGAGACCATCCGCGGGGAGGGTAATTACGCTCTCATCTTCGACGTTTCGGCCGGCTCCATCATCGCTGCTGACCCTGCCCTGGACCTTACCGCAGAGGTGCTCCGGCGGCTCCAGCAGGACTGACCCTGGACTCCCCCAGGGTGTTGGAATCGTCCAGGAGCTTCCCTCTCTCCCGTATCGCTGAGAGTGTGAAAGGGGAGGTTCTGGGCAATTCCTCCGTTCAGGTCTCTCGACTGCTCCCCCTGTCCGAGGCAGGTCCCCACGACCTGGGGCTTCTCTCCGACCCTCGCTACCTCTCCGCCGTCTCCGGATCGGGGGCCGGGGCGCTTCTGGTAGCGCGGAAGCTGGTGGGCGGGTTGCCTTCCTCGGCACCACCCTGCGTGGTGGTGGACGATCCCCGATCCGCCATGGCCATGGTGCTGGACCTTCTGTACCCGGTACCTCCCCGTACCCCTTCCATCCACGCCACGGCGGTACTGGGCTCCGGGGTAGTGCTGGGTGAGGCCGTGCACATAGCCCCGTATGCCGTGTTGGACGATGGGGTGGTTCTGGGAGATCGAGTCACGGTGGGGGCCCATTCCGTGGTAGGCTCCCATTGCATGGTGGGCGACGACACCTTTCTGCATCCCCACGTGGTGCTCTATCCAGGTGTGCGGGTGGGCAAGCGGGTGACCCTCCATTCCGGCGTACGCCTGGGTTTGGACGGCTTCGGATACCGATCGGGTCCGGAGGGTCACACGAAAATCCGACATGTGGGCGGCTGTGAAGTGGGCGACGATGTGGAGCTGGGCGGCAACTGCTCCATCGATCGTGGCTCCATAGGAACCACCCGCCTGGGTGAGGGGACGAAACTGGACAACCTGGTGCATATCGGGCACAACGTTCAGATCGGCAAAAACGTGCTCCTCATGGGACAGGTGGGTATGGCCGGTTCCACGCAGGTGGGAGATGGTACGGTCATGGGGGGACAGGCAGGCGTGGCTGGACACCTGAAGGTGGGAGCGGGGGCTCGCATCGGCGCCCAGGCCGGGGTCATAGGTGACGTCCCACCCGGAGAGACGGTTTCGGGCTTCCCCGCTCGCAACCATCGCAGCTTTCTTCGGGCCATGGGGCAGTTGTTCCGCCTCCCGGAGCTGGTGGCGCGGGTGGCACGTATGGAGGAGCGACTGGGCATCACAGGGTCATCCCACCAGGACGAGAAGGGATGATCCCATCGGGCGGAACCCGGGGGCACCGCACAGCATTGCGTGTTATCTTTTCGCCTTTCCCATCCCAACACTTCGAGGAGCCATGAGTTCTGGGAACCAACAGACCCTGGGCGGGGAGGTCACCCTCACGGGGGTGGGCGTGCACACCGGCGAGGAGGCATCTCTCGCCTTCCGACCGGCGCCTCCAGGCCATGGAATTCGCTTCCGACGCCTGGACCTGGAAGGGGAGCCGGAGATCCCCGCCGACCTGGAACATGTGGTGGGCACGGAACTGGGCACCAGCATCGGTTCAGGAGAGGTCCGGGTACTCACGGTAGAGCATGTCATGGCGGCACTGCGGGGCCGGGGGGTGGACAACGCCCTCCTGGAGCTACGAGGCCCGGAGCCCCCCATCCGGGATGGAAGCTTTCGGGACTTTGATGAAGCCCTGGCCGGCTTGGGGTTGGAGGAGCAGGATCAACCGGCCCGCGTGATCCGACTCACCGAGCCCGTGGCCGTGGACATCCAGGGGGAGGAGGAGTATGTGGCCGCGCCGGGATCGGGGCTGCGGATCTCTGCCACCATCGATTTCCAGCACCCCAGCATCGGCCGTCAGTTCGGCTCCTTCGACATCACTCCCCAGGCCTTCAGCCGGGAGCTCGCTCCTGCTCGCACCTTCGGCTTCGAATCCGCTGCGGAGGCTTTGAGGGCCCGGGGGCTGGCCAGGGGAGCCTCCCTGGAAAACACCGTGGTCCTGGGGGAAGATGGGGTCTTGAATGACGACCTTCGTTTCCCCGATGAGTTCGTGCGCCACAAGGTGGGCGATCTGGTGGGCGATCTGGCGCTCCTCAATGCTCGGGTGGAAGCCCATGTGGTGGCCACTCGCCCCAGCCACCACGGAAACGTGGAGTTGGCCCGAGCGCTGGCGCAGGTCCACCGTCGTCGGGGTGGAGCGCCCATAGTAGACGCCCAGAAGATCATGGAGTACCTCCCCCATCGGTTCCCCATGCTCCTGGTGGACCGGGTGGTGGACTTCGAGTCGGGCAAGCGGATCGTGGGGCTCAAGAACGTCACCATCAATGAGCCGTTCTTTCAGGGTCACTATCCAGGCCACCCCATCATGCCCGGGGTCCTCATCATCGAAGCCATGGCCCAGGCGGGTGGGCTTCTCCTCATGGATTCCATCGAGAACCCGCAGGACAAAGTGGTCTACTTCATGTCCCTGGACAACGTGAAATGGAGACGACCCGTGACCCCCGGAGATCAGCTGATCTTCGAGATCCGGCTCCTCCAGTTGCGGCGGCAGGTTTGCAAGATGAGAGGCGAAGCCTTCGTGGATGGGAAGCTGGTGGCCGAAGCCGAACTCATGGCCAGGATCATGGATCGATGAGCGGTCCCGTGGCCTTCCCGGAATCGGATGAGGGTGTCTTGAAGGAGACGCAGGTCCACCCTACGGCTGAGCTCCACCCCTCTGCGGAACTGGGCGTGGGGGTGGAAGTGGGTCCATGGACCGTGGTGGGCCCCAACGTCACCGTGGGAGACGGTGCCCGGCTGGACTCCCAGGTGCTGGTGGAGCGCAACACCTCCATCGGTTCAGGGTGCCGGATCCACAAGGGAGCGGTGCTGGGAACCGACCCTCAGGATCTCAAGTTCGACGGAGAGGAGACCTTCCTCCAAGTGGGTGACGGAACCACCATCCGGGAATACGCCACCTTGAACCGGGGCACCTCCGCGTCGGGTCGAACGGTGGTGGGCGCTCACTGCCTGCTCATGGCGTATACCCATGTGGCCCACGATTGCCACCTGGGAGACCATGTCATCATCTCCAATGCCACGCAGATGGCCGGACATGTGGAGGTGGGTGACTGGGTCACCATTTCGGGGTTGGTGGCCATACACCAGTTCGTTCGCGTGGGAAGCTACGCCTTCATCGGCGGCTGCTCGCGGATCGCTCAGGACGTACCTCCCTACTGCAGGGCATCCGGGGATCCACCCAAGCTCTACGGTCTCAACAGCGTGGGGCTCGAGCGGCGGGGATTCACCCGAGAACAGCGGTCACTCTTGAAGCAGGCCTACCGACAGGTCTTCAGCGCCTCGGTGCCGCTGACGGAGGGGCTGGCACAGGCGGCGGAACAGGTGGAAGCCAGCCAGGAGGTCTTGCACTTTCTGGATTTCATTCGAAGCTCTCCCCGAGGGGTCACTGCAGGGTGAACTCCGTGGGGGAAGCCAGTGCAGAAGGGAGCGGGATGACCGAGTTGAGGATAGGGGTGGCCGGGGTGGGGAGTCTGGGCTTTCATCATGCCCGGATCCTGAGAGATGTGGAGGGAGTGGCCATGGCCGGGTTCTTCGAACCCCGGATCCACAGAGCCACCGAGGTGTCCACGGAACTGGAGATCCCGTCCCATTCCTCCCTGGAGGCTCTCCTGGACCAGGTGGACGCGCTGGTGGTGGCGGCACCCACCACCCACCATCGTGAGATCGCCGAGGCGGCTCTTCGCCGTGGAATCCACACCTTCATCGAGAAGCCCATTGCCCCCACACTGGGGGAGGCAGACGCTATTCTGGAGGCCGCCCGTGCGTCCGGGGCCGTAGTGCAGACGGGGCACGTTGAGCGATTCAACTCCGCCATCCTGGCCGCTGAGACCTACCTGGATGAGCCCCTCTTCATCGAGTCGCATCGGCTGGCCCCATTCGTGAACCGAGGTACGGACGTGGCCGTGATCCTGGATCTCATGATCCATGATGTGGACCTGGTGCAGGCCCTGGTGGGAACGCCCATCGAGGACATCGCGGCCACCGGGATCCCGGTGCTCACCCCCAGTGTGGACATTGCGAATGCCCGCCTCACCTTCCGGGGAGGGGCCGTGGCCAATCTCACGGCCAGCAGGGTGTCTCTGGAGCGGATGCGAAAGCTCAGGGTATTCCAGCGCTCCGGCTACCTCAGTCTCAACCTGGCCGAGGGGACGGGGGAGTTCCTGCGTCTTCGGGGTACACTTCCGGCCCTGGGTGGGGAGGATGGAGAGTTCTCCCTTTCGGAGTTGGGGACGGTTGCCAACCTGGAGGATATCGTGGAGCGCATCCCCCTGAAGGGAGACAAGGTGGAACCGCTTCGCCGGGAGTTGGAGAGTTTCCGAGACGCAGCCTTGGGTCTTCGGGCTCCCGTTGTCTCCGGCTGGGATGGTCGGGAGGCTCTTTCCGTCACTCTCTCAATCCAGACCCTCATCGAGAAACATGTCGCTGATTCGCGTACGTCGTAACCGGAAGAAGAACTGGATCGACTCGAAGCGTCCCTACTCTCCCGGGAAGCTCCTGGCCTTCCTCTTCGTGGTGGGCCTCGCCCTCTACTTCCTGACTATTCGCTTCTGACTTCCTCCGGACCGGACGGGACCATGGAGAACTCGGGCCCCCTGGTCATGGTGCTGGCAGGGGAGGCGTCGGGAGATGAGCACGCCGCCCAAGTGGTGGCAGCTCTGAGGGAACGACGCCCCCAACTCCGGTTTGTGGGGTTGGGCGGGCCGGCTCTAAAAGCCCAGGGCGTAGAACTCCTGGCAGGCCTGGACGATCTGGCGGTGATGGGGTTCGCCGAAGTGGTGGGACGTCTCCCGTGGTTCCTGAACCTGGAGCGGCGGTTGGGAAGCATCCTCACCGAGGGCAAGGTGGATCTCCTCCTTCCCGTGGACTATCCCGGCCTGAACCTCCGCATGACCCGACGGGCCGCAAAGGCCGGGGTCCCCACCTTGTATTACATCGGGCCCCAGGTTTGGGCTTGGAAGGCCCACCGGGCTCGAAAGCTCGCCCACGACGCCCAGATTGTGGCGGTAATCCTTCCCTTTGAGGCCGACTTGTACAGGAGGCATGGGGGGACTTCCCACTTCGTGGGGCACCCCCTGCTGGATCGGCCCGGTCCTACCCGATCTCGGGACACGTTCTGCCGGGCGGTGGGGTTGGATCCTGCAAGGCCCATCCTGGCACTCTTCCCTGGCTCCCGGAGACAGGAACTCCGGCGCCACCTGGATCCGTTCCTGGGGGCCGCCGCCCGGCTCCAGGAGGAGATCTCCCATCTCCAGACCGCTGTGGCCCTGGCCCCCGGGGTGGATCGGTCCTTCCTTCACGCCGAGGTCCAGGCCGCTTGGGCGGCGTCGGGGGGGGGGCAGGGTGCCGCACCCACGCTTCTGGAGGAGAGCCATGAGCTGCTTCATCACGCTCGGGGGGCCCTGGTGAAATCCGGCACCTCCACGCTGGAAGCCGCTCTGGCGGGAACCCCCTTCGTGGTGGCGTACAAGACCCACCCCATCACCTACGTCATGGCGCGCCGCCTGGTGAAAGTGGAGCACGTGGCCCTGGCGAATCTGGTGGCGGGGAGGCGTGTGGTTCCCGAGCTGCTTCAAGACCAGGTTCGACCCAAAGCCCTGGTCCGGGCCCTGCACCCGCTTCTGCTGGACGGCCCCCAACGGACTGAGGTACTCACAGGCCTGGCCGGGGTCCGGGCCCGCTTGGGAGAGCCGGGTGCCGCAGGGCGGGTGGCCGACCTGGCCCTGGAGCTCCTGGACGCCTCCCTGTGATCCAGACCCTGAAGTTCGGAGTGGTGGGGGTGTTGGGAAGCCTTCTCATCCGGGCCCTCATGACCACCTGTCGAATTCGGGTGGAAAGCCACCCCGACTTCGAGCGTTATCGCCAGGAGGGGGGGCGGGTGATCTTCGTATTCTGGCATCGGTACATCCTGCCTCTGGCCTTTCAGCACCGAGGGGAGGGGGCGTCGGTGCTGGTGAGCCAGCATCGGGATGGGGAGTACATCGCTCGGGTCATGGCGTGGCTGGGCTTCCGCACCGCCCGAGGATCCTCCACCCGGGGTGGCTCCTCCGGACTCCGGGGCCTGGTGCGGGATGCCAGGGCAGGAGTGGATCTGGCTGTCACCCCCGACGGCCCTCGCGGCCCCCGGTATGAGGTGAAGGAGGGCGTGGTGACCCTGGCTCGCCTCACAGAGCGCCCCATGGTTCCCATATCCGTGTCCGCCTCCCGGGCCTGGGTGCTCTCCTCCTGGGATGCCTTCGTAGTTCCCCAGCCCTTCGCCACTCTTCAGATCCGTTACGGGGCGCCCCGATACGTCCAGCGCCAGGGCGGGAAGGGGGCGTTGGAGGAGGCTCGGCTTTCCGTGGAGCGTACCCTGATGGAGTGGGAGAGCCTCGAATGAGGGGGAAACCAGGCGGGAGGGAACCCCCATCTCAGCCCGGGGGACAGGCCCGCTGGCAAACCCAGTGGCAGGCCCGCTGGTGGGCGGGAGAGCTCCCATGGGTGGCCGATGCCGTCCTTCGGGTTCCGGAACTCCTCTTCCGGATGGGCGTGGCCCTTCGGAATCGTCGGTACGCCCATCGCCCCCCGTCGGAATCCCTCCCGGTTCCGGTGATCTCGGTGGGGAACCTCTCGGTGGGTGGCACCGGAAAGACGCCCTTCTCCGCGTGGGTGGTGCAGGAACTCCTGGAGGAAGGCCACCGGCCGGCCCTCTTGACGCGAGGGTACGGCACGGACGAGATCCAGCTCCACCGGGGGTGGAATCCGAAGGTCCCGGTGGTGGCACATCCCCGTCGAAGAAGGGCGTTGCAGGAAGCAGTGGAGGGTGGGTGCACCGTAGCCGTGCTGGATGATGGCTTTCAGCATCGGGCGCTCCCCCGAACCCTGGACCTGGTGTTGGTGGCGGCGGAAGGGGGCTTCCCTCCTCGCCTCCTCCCCCGAGGGCCCTACCGGGAGGGACTGGATGCCCTGGGACGGGCCCACGCCGTCATCTTCACCCGGCGCACGGCTTCGGCTTCCGCTGTGGATCGATTGGCTGGTATGGTGGCCCGGGAGCACCCTCGACTCCCCCAATTCCGGGTGCGCTTCGCTCCCGGGAAGTGGCACGACCTCCTGGGACAGCCGGCAGCAGCACCCTCTGCCGAGGCTCGGGGGGTGGCGCTCACGTCCATTGCGCGCCCCGATCTCTTCCAGAGCTGGGTGGTGGAGCGCTGGGGCACCGGGCGCGTGAGCTCCTTGACCTTCGCCGATCATCACATGTACACCACCGGGGATGTGGAGGGGATCGTCCGACGGACCGGTCCGGATGGTTGGGTCATAACCACCGAGAAGGATGCCGTGAAACTGCGTGCCTTCCGGGACCAACTTCCCCGGGTTCGGGTTCTCACCCTCACCCTCGAATTCGAAGAGGGAGGCCAGCGGTTGAGGCAAATGATCCAGGGTGTGGGTGGAAGGCCAGGAACAGAGACCGGGGAAGCGGGAAGGGCGGGAACAGGGAAGGGGGGGGAGTGATTCAGATTGTGGCAGTGGGCTCCGTGCGAGGTCCCCTCCGACAGGTGCTGGACGACTACGAGAAGCGAGCCGGGCGCTACTGGCGCTTCGAGGTGGTGGAGATTCCCAGGGCCAGGATGGGTTCAAATGCATCGGGAGAGCTGGTTCGACAGGACGAGGGCAGGCGGATGTTGGACCGCATTCCCCGGGACGCCCAGCTGGTGGCCCTCACCGTCCACGGAACTCCCTTCGACTCCGTGGGGTTGGCTCGGTTCCTGGAAGATCAGGTCCTGCAGACGGGCCAACGGGTGGTATTCGCCTTGGGAGGCGCGTTCGGGTTGGATGACTCCGTCCTGGACAGGGCCACCAGGACGTTCTCGCTGGGCGCGGGAACCCTGCCCCACGAGCTGGCCAGGGTGGTCCTGACTGAACAGATCTACCGGGCCGGCACGATTCTCAGAAATGAACCCTATCACAAGGGAAGCGCAGAATGAGGTGGGTCCCATGAGGGAAGTGGAGGATCGAGGGGAGGAGAGTTGGTTTCAGGAGTGGTTCGGGGAGGAATACCTGGCCCTCTATCCGCATCGGGATGGGGACGAGGCCCGGGATGGAGTGGAGCTCCTGCTCCGCAAGGTGGCCATCGCTCCGGAAGATCGGGTGCTGGACCTGGCCTGTGGCGCCGGTCGCCACCTGCGGGCCCTGGTGGAACAGGGAATCCACGCGCTGGGACTGGATCTGTCGGAGGTTCTCCTGGGCCGCACCCACCTGGCTCTACCTGGTGCTCCGGTGGTCCGCGGGGATATGCGCCATCTCCCATACGGTGACGACACCCTCTCCGTGGTGGCATCCTTCTTCACTTCCTTCGGCTACTTTCAGGAGGAAGACGATGATGCCCGCGTCGTGGAGGAAGTACACCGGGTGCTGCAGCCCGGGGGGTACTTCCTTCTGGATTTCCTCCATGCCGGGCCCGTTCGGTCGGGGCTCCCATTCCATGACGAGGATCATGCAGAGGGGATGCATGTACGGCAGGACCGGAGGTTGGTAGACGGGGGGCGGGTGGTGGAGAAGCAGATCACGATCCAACGAAAGGGGGAGCCGCGCCTGGAGTTTCAGGAACGAGTTCGCCTGTACGAACCGGAGGAGCTTGCCGGCATGCTGGAGTCCGCAGGGTTACCGCCACAGTCCACCTTCGGGGCCTACGATGGGTCGGCGTTGAAGGCTGACTCGCCCCGGTGCATCCTCCTGGGGAGGAAACAGTGAACGCGTCGCTCAACTACAGCTATCCTGCCGGGGGAGCGCTGGTGCACGACCACCTCAAAGGGGTCGATAGAGCACGGGCATTTCTTCCGGCAGCGCCTGAGAGGTTGGACTCGTATGCCTCACAGTGGGCCCGGGTGGCTCCCCGCTTCGGGAAGGAGGCCCGACTCCGGGCCGCAGAGTTCATCCGGTCGCCTTCGGTGGGCGATGACGGCCGCCTTGCCCGATGGGTGGAAGAGGGGGGTGCCGTGGTGACCACAGGGCAGCAACCGGGACTGTTTGGTGGCCCCCTGTACTCCCTCTACAAGGGACTCACGGCCATCCGGTTGGCCCGTGAACTGGAAGACCGCCTTGAGATCCCGGTCCTACCCGTGTTCTGGGTGGCGTCGGAAGATCACGATTGGGAGGAGGTGGGCCATACCTGGCTTCTGGATCAGGACAATGAACTCCGGAAGCTGGAGTTGGAGATTCCTCCTGGCGAAGGGGACCAGCCCCTTCACCGGGTGGTGCCCGGCCCACGGCTCCTGACGGTGTTGGAGGAATTTCTGGAGCTCCTGCCTCCCACCGACTTCCGTCCGGCCCTGGAAACCCTTCTCCGAGAAGCGTACACCGAGCGAAGCACGCTTTCCCAGGGCTTTCACCAACTCCTGGATGGACTTCTGGGGCCCGCCGGACTCTACCGTGTGGACGCAGGGGACCCGGCGTTGAAGGCCAGTTCCCTGCCGGTCCTCCAGCGGGAAGTCACGGAGTGGGCGGCCCATGGGCGTCTCCTGGCATCCCGAGCCCAGGATCTGGAGGCAGCGGGGTACGAGGTCCAAGCTGCCGTACTGCCCGGTGGCGTCAACCTCTTCGTGGAGGGCGAAGGGGGGAGGGAGCGCCTCTTCGGCGAAGAGGACGGGGGCTTTCATCTCCGTCACTCCCAGTCCCGATTCACGCTGGAGGGGATCCTGGAGCTCCTGGACCGCGACCCCACCCGGGTGAGTCCCAATGTCTTCCTGCGACCCGTCGTGGAGAGTCACATCCTGCCAGTCCTCTCGTACGTGGCCGGGCCCGGAGAAATGGCCTATTGGGCCCAGTTGGAACCCCTCTTCCAGGCTCATGACCTCCCCATGCCGGTGGTCCACCCTCGGGTGGGGGTCACCGTAGTGGAAGGAAAGGTGGAGAAGGTGCTGGAGAAGTTTGGCCTGGAGATTCAAGCCCTGGCACGCCCTCACCACGAGTTGGCCGGCGATCTCCTGAGGGAAGATATGCCCTCCGGGATTCGCCAGGCCATGGGAGAGTTGAAGGGAATGGTGGCCCGGGGCGTATCCAGGCTGGGAGAAGAGGTGAAGGGGGTGGATCCCACGCTCAAGGGCCCGGTGGACCATGTGCGCAGCCAGGCCTTCCACGCTCTGGATGAAGTGGAACGGAAGGTGGTGCAGGCACTGAAGCGAGAAAACGAGATCTCCCTGTCCCAGCTGGAGAAGGCTCGCATGAACCTCTTTCCCAACGGACGCCCCCAGGAGCGGATCCTGAACGCTGCCTACTACCTGGTTCGGTACGGAACCACCTTCCTGGACCAGATCCTGGCAGAGCTCCGACTCCCCCTTGAGGGCGAGCCTCCGGGGCCGGGCCTTGGTGCCCCAGACACGCACCCTCTACCTTGAAGCCATGTTCTGGATCATCATACTCCTGGTGGTGGTGCTGATACCCATGGTCTCCATCGTGCTTGATTCAGCGGTGGGGCAGGCGTTGGCACGCCGCCTGGAAAACGGCGGAGACGCCCAGGAGGCCCGGCTGCTCCGGGAGCGCATATCCGTCCTGGAGGGAGAGGTGGACCGTCTCTCCGGCGACTTGGACCGGCTGGATGAGGAGAGTCGCTTTCTCCAGCAGCTCCTGGCTGCTCGGCCTGAGCCGGGAAAATCCCTTCCTTCGGGTGACACAGGGGAGTAGCTCGCTGAAAGCCAGGGCCGGATCCAGACCGGACGGAGCTCAGGCCCACGTGCCTGGTAAGAACGCCCGATGGGTGGCTCTCGGAATCCTGCTGAGCAGACTGGCGGGACTGGTCCGGGTGAGGGTATTCGCCCACTTCTTCGGGGCGTCGCTCCAAGCCGACGCCTGGACCGCCGCTCTCCGGATGCCCAATGTGCTCCAGAACCTCCTGGGAGAGGGAACGCTCTCGGCCTCCTTCATACCCATCTATGCCGAACTCCTGGAAGAGGGGAAGCAGGAGGAGGCAGGGCGATTCGCCGGAGCCGTGCTGGGACTCCTGGCCGTGGTGGCAGCCCTTCTGGCCTTTCTGGGTGTCGTTCTGGCACCGCTACTGGTGGGATTCTTCTTCTGGGGCTTCGATGCCCAGCGACAGGACCTCACCGTCACGCTGGTGAGGATCCTCTTCCCCATGACCGGCGTGCTGGTGCTGTCGGCCTGGGCCCTGGGAATCCTCAACAGTCATCGCAGATTCTTCATTTCCTACGTGGCTCCGGTGCTCTGGAACCTGGCCATGATCACCACCCTGGTGGCCCTGGGTGCGGGGATGGGGTGGGAGGGGACCGATCTGGTGGTAGCTCTGGCGTGGGGGGCCCTGGTGGGAGGGTGCCTGCAGCTGGGCATCCAACTCCCCTTCCTGGGACGCGGGTGGGGCTTTCTTCGGCCGGCCCTCTCCCTGAGGGTGAAGGGTGTCCGTGAGGCCATCGCCAACTTTCTACCGGTGGTGGCCGCCCGGGGGGTGGTGAACCTCAGCAGCTGGCTGGACTATGCCCTGGCGGCGTGGCTCACGGCCGGGGCCGTGGCCATCCTGGGGTATGCCCATACGCTCTATGTGCTGCCCATCGCACTCTTCGGACTCTCCATCGCGGTGGCCGAGTTGCCGGAGATGTCCCGGCAACGAAGAGAGGGAGTGGAGGTGCTCCGCACCCGGGTGGCGGGAGGCGTGCGGCAGGTGGAGTTTTTCGTGATCCCGTCAGCGGTGGCCTTCGTCTTCCTGGGAGACCAGGTGGTGGGAACCCTCTATCGCACCGGAGCCTTTGGCGCCTCGGAGACCCTGGTGACCTGGGCCGTACTGGCGGCCTATGCCCCGGGGCTCCTGGCCACCACCCGATCTCGGTTGTTCTCATCGGCCTTCTACGCCCTTCGGGACACCCGCACGCCGGCCCGACTCGTGGCTCTTCGGGTGGCCATCGGACTGGGGGCCGGAGCGCTCCTCATGTTCCCCATGGATGGGTTCCAGGTAGGGGAACTGGGATTGGGCGCTGCCGGCCTGGCCATGGGCACCACCCTGGGGGCCTGGGTGGAGTACTTCCTCCTTCGCAGGGCCCTGGAAAGCCGGGTGGGCGGGATCGCGCCCCAAGGAAGTCCAGGTGTGCGCTCCATGGCAGCGGCGGCGGGAGCTCTGGGGGGCACCTGGCTCATCGCCGGCTGGGTAGGGAGTGCCGTCGAGAGGTGGCCCCCCTGGGTGGAGGGTCTGGGAACGCTCACCACCTTCGGGGTACTCTACCTACTGCTGGCCACCCTATTCCGGGTGAACCAGTTGGGACCGTGGGGGCGTCCTCCCACGGTTCTGCCCCAGGGCCCCTCCGCTCCCGTTTCCCATGAATCCCCGCCCGCCTGAACCATCCCGGGAAACCCCGCTTCCCGATCTGACCCGCCTCACCACCCGGCCGGGCGTCTACCTCTTCCGGGATTCGGTGGGTGAGATTCTCTATGTGGGAAAGGCCCGCTCACTTCGTCCCAGGGTCCGGAGCTACTTCCGGGGCCGCCCGTCTTCCATCCGCGTGGGAGAGTTGGCTCGCCGCACCGCAGAGGTGGAGACCGTGGTGGTGCAGAGCGAGGCGGAAGCCCTCCTCCTGGAGGCGAACCTCATCAAAGAGCACCGGCCCAGGTTCAACATCCAGCTCCGCGACGACAAGCGGTACCCGTACATCAAAGTGACCGTGCAGGAGCCTTTCCCCCGCATCATCATCAGCCGGCGCGTTCGGGATGACGGTGCCCGGTATTTCGGCCCCTTCACCAATGTGGGCCCCCTCCGGCAAGCCCTGGAGGTAATGAAGCGCCTCTACACCGTGAGGTCGTGCCGGTACAATCTGCCGAAGGACGCCCCACCCAGACCCTGTCTGGACTACCACATCGGGCGATGCCAGGCACCCTGTGTGGGCCTTCAGACCCAGGCCGACTACCGGGAGATGATGGACGAGATCCTCCGGATCCTGGGAGGTGACACGGAAGAGCTTCGAGGGAAGGCGGAGGCAAGAATGGAGACCGCCGCCCAGGCCCTTGATTTCGAGGAGGCCGCCAAGCAGCGAGACGTGGTGCGTGGGCTGGATGTCCTGGCCCGGGAGCAGCGGGTTCAGACGGTGGGAGGTGGAGACCGGGACGTGGTGGGAATGGCCCGCGACGGCGAACTGGGCGTGGTAACGGTGCTCCGAATCCGAAGAGGCGTTCTTCTGGGAAGGGAGGCCCGCCACTTCCAGGGACTCTCCGACGAAGCCGAAGGCACCGTTCTCCGGGCCTTCCTCACCGGGTTCTATCTGGGGAGAGGGATCGTGGGCTTTGGGGAGCTCCCAACCGAAATCCTCCTGCCGGGGCACGTGGAAGACGAAGCCGCACTGGCGGAGCTCCTGGGAGAACGAGCCGGCCGGAGGGTGCTACTGGCGGTGCCTCAACGGGGCGAGCGCCGGCGGCTGTTGGAGCTGGCCTCCGAGAACGCCCGCCATCTCCTGGAGGAGCGCATCCCGGTGACCTCCCCCCCGGGAGACCGGGGAGAACGGGCGCTCTACGAACTCCAGGATCGCCTCGGTTTGAAGATGGTGCCTCGACTCATGGCGTGTTTTGACATCTCCCATCATCAGGGCGACGAGACCGTGGCCAGTGCTGCGGTTTTCCGGAATGGAGAGCCCTGGAGCGCAGCGTACCGTCGAATGCGGATCAAGGGGACATGGGGAAACGACGACGTTCGATCCATGGGAGAAGTGGTGGAGCGATACCTCGTTCGGCGATTGAAGGAGGAGGAGCCCTTGCCCCAGCTCCTGGTCATCGACGGGGGCGTGGGGCAGTTGGGCGCCGCCCTCCAGGCGGTGGAACGGGCCGGCGCCCAGGAGGTGGCCGTGGTGGCGCTGGCAAAACGGGAGGAAGAAGTCCACCTGCCCGGGGGAGGGCCCCCGCTTCGGCTGGATCGAAGGGATCGTTCTCTCCAGCTCCTCCAGCGGATTCGGGATGAGGCCCACCGTTTCGCCATCACATACAATCGGAAGCTTCGAAGCAAGAAGGTGATCACGAGCCAGTTGGCGGAGATACCCGGGGTAGGCCCATCGCGCCAGAAGGGGCTTCTTCAGCGGTTCGAATCCGTGCGGGGCATCCGGGAGGCATCCGTGCAGGAGGTGGCGCGGGTTCCCGGGATCAGTGAAGTTCTGGCGTCCCGCATCCTCACCTATCTGGGAAGATGACAGGCACCATGGTCCGTACTCGTTTCGCACCCAGCCCCACCGGCCAACTCCACCTGGGGAATGCTCGGATTGCCGTCTTCAACTGGCTCTTCACCCGTCACCACGGGGGGAGCTTCGTGCTCCGGGTGGAAGATACGGACGTAGACCGGAACGTAGAGGGGTCGTTGGAGTCCATCCTGGAAGACCTCCGGTGGTTGGGGCTCCACTGGGATGAGGGCCCCGACGTGGGGGGTGACTTTGGCCCCTATCGCCAAAGCCAGAGGGAGGCGTTGCACCAGGCTCACGCTGAAACGCTCCTGGAGGCGGGGGCGGTCTATCCGTGCACCTGCCCGGCCCCGACGGACGAGACGCCCGGCGGTGGATGCGTAGCGGAGTGCCGGAACCTGGATCCGACTACGGCCCACCAGCGCTGGGAAGCGGGGGCTGCCCTTCGATTCCGGGTGCCGGATGGCCCGGTGACCATCAGGGATGCCGTACGGGGTGAAATCCGATTTCCGGCGGATGAGGTTCGGGACTTCGTCATCCTGAGGGCGGATGGTCGGCCCACCTACAACTTCGCCGTGGTGGTGGATGATTTTCTCATGGAGATCACCCATGTCATCCGGGGTGCGGGCCATCTCTCCAACACCCCGAAGCATCAACTTCTCTTCCAGGCATTCGGGGCCCGGGTGCCCGTCTTCGCCCACCTTCCCACGGTTCTGGCTCCCGGTGGCGGGAAGCTTTCGAAGCGGGGCGGAGCGCCGGGTCTGGATCGCCTTCGGAAGGAGGGATATCACCCCGATGGCGTGGTGAACTATCTCTCGCTTCTGGGATGGTCGCCTGGCGACGATCGGGAGGTCATGGACATGGACGAGCTTGCGGAGGCCCTGGAACTGGACCGGGTTCGGGCCTCTGACACCATCTACGATCCGGAGAAACTCCGGTGGATGTCGGGGCAGCATGTGGCTCGCATGGATACCCGGGATCTGGCCCTTTGGGCCGCTCCCTTCTTTCCACCGGAACTGGCCATTCCCTCGGGGGCTCGAACGGGCGCCCTGGATGCCATTCGAACCCGGCTCTCCATACTCTCCGACCTGCCGGCGGCCTTGGAATTCCTGTATCCCCCTGAATCCAGTTGGGCTCCCGTTCAGGAAGCCATTCAGAGCCACCCCCAGGGTGCCCGGGTGGTGGCCGGCGTGCGAGACGCTCTGCGGGAGGTGGACGAGTGGAAGGCGCCTGCCTTGGGCCAGGCCCTGCGGGGTTGGGGGAAGGCGAATGATGTGAAGGGACCGGCGCTCTTCAAGCCCGTGCGCCTGGCGCTCATGGCGTCGGAAGAGGGTCCCGACGTGGGGAAGGCCATGGAGGCGCTGGGGCGGAAGGTGGTTCTGAGCCGCCTGGATCGCTACGCCACCCCCCGCATGTTTGACGGTATCTGACGATATACGTTAGCTTTCGGACTCTATATCGGTCATCGTATCCCGTCGTTCAAGCCCGAGCCTCAAGCGTGCTCAGGGGTTGGCTGCGGTGTCACAACATCAGGAGGATTTCCGGATGAAATTCCGCACTGGATTCGCCCTACTGGCGAGCCTCACCCTCGTGGCGGGAGGTTGTGCATCCACTGGAGGAGGCCCCGGGGCCGGGGATCCCGATGCCCCGCAGGAAACGGAGTTGAGCCGGAACGCCACCCTCTTCCTGAGTCAGGCCCAGCTTACGGGCGACGAGGCAGAGCAGAACAACCGCTACCAGCAGGCACTGGAAGCTGCGCAGGCCGGAATCGCAGCTGACTCCGCCCACGCCCTGTCGTACCTCCTGGCGGGCCAGGCCCTCATCGGCCTGGGGCAGACCGCGGAGGCGGACGACTTCTTGACGGAGGCTGTGGCGCTCTACGACGGCTACGCCCAGGAAGTGGAGGCTATCCGGGAGGAAGCCTGGATCGAGGCCTACAACGAAGGCGTGGACGCCCTGGGTACCGGTGATGAGCAGGCGGCACAGGTCAGCTTCGAGCGGGGCCACGAAATCTATCAGGAACGCCCTGAGGCCATGATCCAGCTCGGTACCATGTATGTGAGTAGTGGTGAGCACGACCTGGCCATCGAACGCTTCGGCCAGGCGGTGGATGTGATCCTGGAGAAGGCCGAAGAACAGGACGAGGAGACCCGCGCATTCTGGATGGAGAACCTGGAGCCCGTAGCCTTCAACCGGGCCCAGCTTCTGGCTCAGCAGGGTCGGTACAACGAAGCTGAGACCGCTTACCGGAACTTCCTGGAACGGGACCCCGACAACATCGGCGCCATCAGCAACCTTGCCGTGGTACTGGTAAACAAGGGCGACTCAGCAGGAGCGGAGCAGATCTACTCCGAACTCATGTCTCGCCCCGGCATGACGGCCGAAGACTTCTTCGTCACGGGAATCGGACTGTTCCAGGTGGAGTCGTTCGAGCAGGCGGCCCGGGCCTTCGGTGAGGCTCACCGCCTCAACCCCCAGAGCCGGGACGCCATCTACAATTATGCGCAGACTCTCTATCTGGCCGAGGACTTCGAATCCCTCGTGGAGATCGAGGACGCCCTCCTGACGGCCGATGCATTCAACGAGAACGCCTACCGACTGGTTGCCCAGTCTCACCTGCAGACGGGTGACCAGCAGACTGCCGTCCAGTTCCTGGAGAGGATGCAAGCTCTTCCTTTCGACCTCTCCCAGACCCAGCTCCAGCCCATGGCCGGAGGCGGAGCCCGCATCAGCGGTATGGTCACCACCCTGTCCGGTGAACCCGGGAGCCAGTTCCGGATCCGCTTCACCTTCATGGACCCCGCCGGAACCGATCTCGGGTCCACTGAGGTAACGGGCACCCTCCCCGCTCAGGAAGAGAGTGTTGCGGTTCAGGGTGAGTGGAATGGAGAAGGTCGGGTGACCTCCTTCCGCTACGAGGTGCTGTCGCACTGAGTGGGAGGTAACAGCGGAAGCTGGCAGGGCCCCGGGGCGGCGCAACTCGCTTGACCTTTCCGGGGCCCTCGCTAGATTCTGCGCACCATGCGGGCGTAGCTCAGTTGGTAGAGCATCAGCTTCCCAAGCTGAGGGTCGCCGGTTCGAATCCGGTCGCCCGCTTAGGTGAGTAGTGGCCACAGAGGTACCTGGCGACCGGATCTGCGAAGCGAAGCGGCAGCTAACCCGGTCGCCCGCTTAGGTAGAAGACGGGCCACAAACATCGTTAGACTCCCCTCGGAGAGTCACCTCCCAGGGGGGTCTTCCTTTTCCTGTTCCCCTTCGCGTCGTATCTTCCGCGGAAGCATCCCCGATCCGTCGGGCTTCGGCCCGGCCAACTCCCCCAGAGGCCCTTTTCCCCACGGGATGGGGTCCCCTCCACAGGTTCGCCATGGCTGCCCTCTTTCGTCGCGAGAAGAGCTTCCGTCCCAGCCCCGAGGAACTCCCCGAGGCGCTTCAGGAACTCCTGAGGGAGGTGAAGCGGGAAAAGGCCGAGCTGGAACTCCTCCTGGAGAAGGTGGGCGATGCCGCCGCCACGGTAGGGAAAGTCGATGAGGACGTGGGCCAGCTTCTCAAGCGGCAGGACCGTCTGGCCGAACGGGTACGGGAGGTGGAAGACCACGGAGAGATGCTCCGGACCTTCTCCCAGCGCCTGGGTGATCTGGGGGAGCGGGCGTCGAACCTGGAGCGGGGACATTCAGCGGCCGAAGCCCGGGTGAACGAGGTCTCTGAATCGGTGGAAGGGATCATGGGCTCCCTGGAGGGCGTGCAGTCTGCCCTGGACGGGGCCCAGACCCTCAAGGAAGAGTTGGAGGCTCTCACGGCACCTGAGGGCGAGGTGTCTCGCATTCAGGTCCGTACGAAAGAGGTGGAATCCTCTCTGACCGGACTTCAGGAGGAGGTGGAGAGCCTGGCCCGCCGGCAGAGTGAGATGGCCGACATCCAGGCCCGGGGCGAGGCTGGCATCCGGGAGGCCCAGGAGGGAGCAGCGCGCCTGATGGAGGATGTCCACGAGGCGTCGGAGCGGGTGGGGGCCATGGAATCCACCCTGGCGAAGTTGGCCAAACTCCGGGAAGCTGCCGGACGTGCGGATCAGCAGCTCCAGGCCCTCAATGCCCTGGCCGATCATGTGGCTCAGAAGACGGGTGGGCTGGAGAAGCAGAGGGAGGTAGTGGACCGTGCCGCCGCCCAGGCCTCCCGATTGGACGATCTCGTTTGGGAGATCGACAGCCGATTGAAGAAGGTCCAGGAGGATTCCCGCCTCATCAAGGATACCCAGAAGAGTCTCTCGGATCTCCATTCACTGGTGGAGCGGGCAGAGTCCCGGATCGCGGAACTCCGTGCGGAAGAAACCCAGGCCAGCCTGGAGGGAGGGGAGCTGGAAGGCCGGCTTCGGGAGCTGCGCAAGGGAATCCAGGTGGAGATGGGACGGTTGGAGATGGAGCGCGATGGGATGCATTCCCTGAACGAACAGGTGGCTTCCATTCGCACCACGCTGGCCGATTTCGAGCGTCGCTACGAGGAGACGGAGCGGTCGGGGAGAATATTGGCCGAGGCCCAGAGTCGGGCCGACGATCTCGTGGCCCGCCTCACCACACTCGCCGCCGAGATGACCCGGGTAGAGGAGTTGGGCGAGCGCATCAGGTCTGTCCAGGCGGTGCTGGAACGAACCGAGGCCCGCAGCACCGAGATGGAAGAGCGCATGGCGTCGCTCACCGAGGGGGCTCCGGAGATGGCGCGGCTTCAGACCCAGTTGAATGACCTGGGTGTGGCACGCCAGGAGGCAGAGGCCGCGGTGGGGCGTTTGCGCAGCAGTCGGGACGACCTCCTCCAGAGCCGCCAGGACCAGGAGGAGTTGCGAGCCTGGCTCACCTCCACCCAGGCAAGAGTGGATGAGGTGCGGCGTCGCATGGGTGAGGTGGCCCACGCGGAGACCACCGTGGAAACCACTCGAAGGGCAGTGGACGACCTCCTGCAACTGGCCGGAGTCGTGGAGGAGAGGACGGCCTTTGCCAGCGACCTGGAAGGCCGCCTGAACGAGCTGGGAACCCTGAACCAGGCTCTGGACGAACGGATGGCCACGCTCCAGGAACGTTGGGCCCACCTGGGGACCCTGGAGACCCATGCCGCCGCGTTGAACCAGCAGCTGGAGGACGCCGACCGGAGGTTCAAGGTGGTGGCCAAGAAATCGGATGAGGTGGATGCGGTGGCGACTCGTCTGGACGGGTTGGTGGCCAAGGTAGACTCTGCCGGAGGGCGTATGGAAGGGCTGGAACAGAACGTGGAGCAGGTTCAGGCACGAGCCCAGGAGGTGGATGCACTGGTCCAGCGCATGGACGACGTGGCCCGCGATCTGTCAGAACGGGAAGGCGCCGTGACTCGTTCCTTGGAGGAGTTGGAACGAGCCGGGGTGCTTCGGAAGGAAGTGGCCGACGCCGTCAGAAAGCTGGAGAAGCAGGGCCGGCAGGTGCAGACATCCCTGGCGGCCGCCGGCGAGCAGGCGGCACAGTTGGCCGAACTCACCGAGCAGACGGAAGGCCGGATGGGTGGTCTGCGTTTCGCCGAGAAACGGATGGCCCAGTTCGAAGAGAAGCTGGCTTCCTTCCAGCAGGTGGAGAAGACGCTGGAGAAGAGCACCCGGGAACTGGCGCAGCGTCAGGACGGGGTGGATGCCGTGCGAAAGGAACTGGCCGGCATCTACAGCTCTGTGGAAACCACCCTTGATGACATCCGCGCCATCGGTGAAGCCCGGGAAGAGATCCGGCGCACGCGGAGCGCGGTGGACGAGGTGCTGGCCCGAGCCGAGCACGTGGATGAACTGGTAGAGGTGGTGGATCGTCGGAGGGCCGAGATGGAAGAGGCGGAGCATCGCCTGGCCCGGCTGGACACCCTCCTTACCGACATGCGTCAAACCCTTCAAACCCTTCGGAGCGAGAAGGCGCTGGTAGACCTGGTGGTGGAGAAGTCCGGCCAACTCTCGTTCCAGGCGAAGCAGGCTGAGGCCCTCATCGGCGCTCTGCGGGAAGAGCGGGAGGTGGCGTCGCGGATGGCCCACGCCCTGCAGGATGCCAGGGCGGAAGATCAGCGGAGCGAAGACCAGCGGGCCGGTTAGCCGCCGGCACTCCCTGGAGCCATCTCCATCTCCTGGGTCCGACGGGCGAAGAGGAAGCCCTTTTCGCCCGTCTCCAAGCGCACCCGATACCAGTCTCCCAATCCGGCTTCAACATGGACGGGGGTTCCGGGCGCAACCTCAACCAGGACGGGTCCCCGGGTGCTGGGGGTACTTCGCAGGATCCCTCCGCCGGAAGCCACGACGCGAACCGTGCGGAGGCTGTTCTCGCTGGTTCTGAGCGAGGGGAGCGCCGGTTGCCGCTCATCCAGGTAGGGTAGCGGATCCACCGGCCCCATACCCCGGGCGTAGATACCGAAATGCAGGTGAGGGGGCGTCGTTCTGGCGTTTCCCGTATTCCCCACAAGCCCGATGGTATCTCCTGGCTCCACCCAGCTGCCCTCTTCCACCAACTGGTTGTCCAGGTGGGCGTAGTAATGGCTCTCGTTCGCTTCCGGATCGCGCACCCACACCACCTTCCCTCCCAATGGCGCTTCTCGAACCCGGCTCACCGTCCCGGCCGTAGCGGCCAGAACGGGGGTGCCGCGAGGTGCGAAGATATCCACTCCGTGATGCTGGCGGCGGCCTGCATCCCGCTGGGCGCCGAAGAAGCTGAGAATGGCTGAGGCGCCCCTGCCTTCCACGGGAAAGACCAGGGAAGGGAGGCTTTGAAGGGTCACCTGGTAGCGGCCGCCCCGAAGCAGCTCGGGCTGGATTCGGATGCGGTAGGGACCTGGCCGACGAACCGTGTAGCTCAGGACCCCCGAAGATGAGGTATCCGACTGGACCCGGAAGGCGCCCCGGTCTTCCTCGGGGTGGACGCGGAACAGGTCCACGAAGACGGCCGTCCTCGGAAGGGCGTCCTCCAGCGAGACCTCCACGGTGAGACGCTCTCCCCTCTTCAACTCCACCTGGAAACCCACAGCACCTGGCGCCGCCGGGGGGAGGAGCCCTTCCTCCCGATAGGGCAGGGGAACCGATGCAGGCTCCTCCAGCACGGAATCAGCGGCGGCCTGCCACGCCCGGCCCAGTGCACTCTCCGCCAGTCCAGCCTGTTCCAGACCGTGGGCGTAGGCCGCGTGGGGGGAATCCGGTCGAAACCATTCCTCCACCGCTTCCGGGGGCGCACAGGCACCCACTCCCACAGTCGAAGCCAGGACCACGGTGAGGGAAGCCCGGTTGGGTTGGCAGATTGATTGAAGCGAAAGCCGGAAACCCTTATCTTTCATGGCTTTCAAAGCGCTGTTCCGGTGGCGTTCACCGGGTCCAGGAGGTTTTGTGGTCCGTATAGCCAATATTGAAGCTGGGAGCATTGCCGAAGAACTCCATCTGGAGATTGGTACGCGCATCATCCGTATCAATGGAGAGAAGGTTCGAGACGGCATCGACCTCACCTTCCTCCTGGCCGATCCTGAGCTGGTTCTGGAGACGGTGGATCCCCTTGGAGAAGCCACAGTCTATGAGATTGAGCGCGATCCAGGCCAGGCCATGGGGATCGTGCCGGCCCCGGACGCCATACGTGAATGCGCCAACGAATGTGTCTTCTGCTTCATCGACGGCAACCCCCCCGGCGTTCGCGACAGCCTCTGGCTGAGGGATGACGACTTTCGGCTCTCCTTTGCCTACGGCAGCTACGTTACCCTGACAAATCTGGGCCCCAAGGGCCTGGCGCGCCTGGTGGAGCAGAGGATCTCCCCCCTCTACGTCAGCGTTCACACCACCGACCCGGAGCTTCGGGTCCGGCTGCTGAAAAACCAGCGCGCCGGTCTGATCCTGGACAATCTCAAGTACCTCCTGTCCCATGGGCTGGAGGTGCATACCCAGGTGGTCCTCTGCCCTGAATGGAACGATGGTCCCCACCTGGATCGTACCCTGGAGGAACTCTGGGCGTTGGGCCCGGGGATCCTCTCCCTGTCTGTGGTACCCGTGGGACTCACCCGGTACAATGCGAATCGACCGGTTCGCCCCCTCACCGGGGAGGAAGCTGCGGAGGCGGTGGAGCAGGTGGAGAGGATGAGGGCGCAGGCCCTTGCCCAGCGGGGATTCGGATGGTGCTATGGGGCAGACGAACTCTACCTTCTGGCCGGCCTTCCCGTGCCGGAGATATCCTACTATGACGATGGCAGCCTCCTGGAGAACGGGGTGGGCTCCGTGCGTCAATTCGTAGACGCTCTGGACGATGGGGTCGCCTCGCTCTCACCCATCCCCAGTGCTCGCATCAGGGTGGTCACCGGGCGATCCATGGCTCCGTTCTTTCGGGAAGCCATTCCGGCACTGGAAGCGCAGCTGCAAACCTCCATGGAGGTGGTGGAGGTGACCAATGAATTCTATGGCGAAATGGTGACGGTGGCGGGACTGCTGGGAGGAGAAGACATTCTCCGCTCGCTGGGTGAGGGGAGACACGGCGAAGTGATCCTGCTCCCGGCCGAGGCCTTGAACGCGGACGACCTCTTCATCGATAGTCTCCCCCTTTCGGATTTCCGGGGGCGGATGGCGCCTTCCGAGGTTGTCACCGGCTACGAACTCATCGATACGCTCCGGTCGCTGGCATGAGTCGGCGGCTACCGGTGGTGGCCGTGGTGGGCCGGCCCAACGTGGGAAAGTCCACCTTCTTCAACCGGGTCCTGGGTCGGCGGGAAGCCATCGTGGACGACTTTCCCGGGGTGACCCGGGATCGGAACTTCTCCCAGGCGGATTGGGCGGGCCAGGGCTTCTATCTGGTGGACACCGGCGGGGTGGTGGAAGACTCCGACGAGCCCATGGAGCGAGCTGTGCGGGCCCAGGCCCTGGCAGCGGTGGAAGAGGCAGATCTCATTCTCTTCGTGGTGGACGGCTCGGTGGGCGTGCATCCTCTGGACGAGAAGTTGGGAGCCGTGCTCCGGCGGAGTGGTCGCCCGGTTCTCCTGGTGGTGAACAAGATGGACAACCTCCCGGTGGATAAGGGTCATCTGGACTTCTGGACCCTGGGGATGGGCGATCCCCTACCCGTGAGCGCCATCTCGGGGAAGGGCTCGGGCGACCTCTTGGACCGGATTGTGGCTCTCCTTCCCCAGCGGGAGCCGCACGACCAGGAGGATGAAATCCGGGTGGCGGTCATCGGGAAGCCCAATGTGGGGAAGTCCAGCTTCGTGAATCGGCTTCTGGGAGAGGAGCGGATGGTGGTGAACGACATGCCGGGGACGACCCGGGATGCGGTGGACACCCCCTTCGCCTACCATGGCAAGACTCTCATCTTCGTGGATACCGCCGGACTCAGGAGACAGGCCCGCATCGAACCCGGATTGGAGTACTACAGCAGCCTCCGAACCGCCCGGGTGATCCAGGAGGCCCACGTGGCCATCCTCCTGGTGGATGGCTCGGATGGGGTGCACGTGCAGGATATCAAAGTGGCAGAGCAGGCGTGGGATGCGGGGTGTGGTCTCATCCTTTGCGTGAACAAGTGGGATCTGGTGGAGAAGGATGAAAAGACCGCTCCGGACCTGGAGCGCGACCTGCGGCGGCGGGCACCCCATTTCCAGTGGATCCCCACCCTGTTCACCTCGGCCCTGACGGGTCAGCGGGTGCGCCATGTCCTGGACCGGATCCTGGCGGTGGCCGAGGAGCGCAACCGGCGGATTCCCACCCATGAGGTGAACGAGGTGCTCCGGGATCTCGTGAACCGACAACACCCTCCACATGCCCGAGGCCGCGAGGTGAAGCTGCGCTATGGCACCCAGGTGGGCGTGGCTCCTCCCTCGTTCCTGGTCTTCGCCAACCTCCCGAAGGACGTGCCGGACCACTACCTTCGATATCTTCACAATGGATTTCGCCAGGCGTGGGGTTTTCAGGGCTCCCCGCTCCGAATCCGAATCAAGTCCACCCCCCGTCGGGAGCTTCCGCCTACGTGACTGCGTTCCTCCTGGTCCTGGCATCGTACGTCATGGGCGCCACCCCCTCTTCCTATCTGGTGGGGCGGATCTTTCATGGTGTGGACCTGCGGGAGGTGGGGAGCGGGAACCTGGGGGCCACCAACACCTTCCGGGCGCTGGGATGGAAGGCCGCCGCGCCCGTAATGGTGGTCGATGTGGCCAAGGGCTGGATTCCGGCGGCGCTCTTCCCGGCCCTCCTGGTGCAAGAGGCCGGAGCAATGGGAGTGTGGCCCCTCGTCTTTGGCGGCACCGCGGTTCTGGGCCACGCCTTCTCCTTCTGGGTGGGTTTCAGGGGAGGGAAGGGGGTGGCCACCAGCACGGGGGTGTTTCTCGCCCTGGCTCCCTGGGCTGTGGGAGTGGGGCTTCTCATCTGGTTGGGAGTGCTGGCTACCACCCGCATCGTCTCGGCTGCATCTCTGGCAGCTGCGGCATCCCTTCCGGTCTCCGTGGCTCTCCTGGAACCGGGGCGTCCCGGCCTGCTGGCTTTCACGGTGGGCCTGGCGGCGTTCGTCGTCTGGGCCCATCGAACCAATGTGCAGCGCCTACTGAGGGACGAGGAGCCCAGGATCTCACCCCCGCAGCGGGAGAAACTACCGTGACTGCCCGGACGAAGGTGGGGGTGGTGGGGGCGGGAAGCTGGGGCACGGCGCTGGCGGCGCTCCTGGCCAGGGAGAACCATGAGGTGGTGCTCTGGGGGTACGAGGAGGAAGCGGTGGCGGCCATCCGGAACCGCAGAGAGAACCCCGCCTATCTCCCAGACATCGAGCTTCCTGCCGGACTCAAAGCCACCACCTCCCTGGCTGAAGCCGTCGCAGGTGCCGAGGTGGTGGTATCCGTGAGTCCGGCTCAGCATGTAGGGCGGGTCATGGCCGAAGCGGCTCCGCACATGGAGCCCGATGTCCAGGTAGTAAGTGCATCCAAGGGCATCGAGTTGGGCACCTTACGTCGGATGGACCAGGTGTTCAGAGACCTCCTGACCATGGATCAGATGGCCCGCTTCACCGTGCTTTCTGGACCCAGCTTTGCCCTGGAGGTGGCCAACCGAGAGCCTACGGCCGTGGTGGTGGCCTCCCATGGACCCGATGCTGCCCTTCGCGCTCAGCATCTCTTCCAGACCGATCGATTCCGGGTGTACACCAACTCCGACGTGGTGGGAGTGGAGTTGGGCGGCGCCCTCAAGAACGTCATTGCCCTAGCCGCAGGCGTGGTGGCCGGCCTCGGCTTTGGCCACAACACGCGAAGTGCCCTCATGACCCGGGGCTTGGCAGAGATCACCCGCCTGGGCACGGCCATGGGTGCCTCCCGATCCACCTTCTCGGGGTTGGCCGGCATGGGAGATCTGGTGCTTACATGCACCGGTGAGTTGAGTCGGAATCGGACCGTGGGCTTTCGCCTGGGGCAGGGAGAATCCCTGGAGGAGATCGTGGCCGACTCCACCCAGGTGGCGGAGGGGATCCCCACGGCGGCGGCGGCCCACGCACTGGCCCGTCGCAACGATGTGGAGATGCCCATCTGCTCCCAGGTGCACGATATGCTCTCCCAGGGATGCTCTCCTCTTGAAGCCGTGGAGAACCTCATGCTTCGGGCACCCAAACCGGAGGAGTGGGGTTAGGACGCCCCGGCCATGACCCAGGAACCCGTAGTTCCCCGTGCCTACTACTCCATCGGCGAGGTATGTGACCTCACCGGGCTGAAGCCCCACGTCCTGCGTTATTGGGAGACCCAGTTCCGGGAATTGGCGCCAGGTAAGAACCGGGCCGGGAACCGGGTGTATCGCCCCCGGGAGGTGGAGACCATCCTCCTCTTGAAGAACCTCCTCCATGAAAAGCGGTTCACCCTGGAAGGGGCCCGGCAGCATCTGAAGGGCCTTCGCCAGGGAGAGGGGATCGAGGCATCCCGAGAAGGAGTGCTGGAGCCCCACTTCATGGAATCCCTGAAGGAAGATCTGCAGGACCTCAAGGAAATCCTCTCTCTGCCCGAATCCACGGGATCATGACTGCCAGTTCCCCTATTTCCATTCTCTGCACCAACGATGACGGCTTTCTGGCTCCGGGGATCCGGATCCTGGCCCGGGCCGCTCGACAGTTGGGCGATATCGTGGTGGTGGCTCCCGATCGGGAGCAGAGTGCCACCAGCCATTCCCTGACCCTTCATCGGCCCCTGCGAACCCGGGTGGTTTCGGAGGAGGTGACGGCGGTGGATGGCACGCCCACCGACTGCGTCATCGTGGCCATGAACGCGGTCCTCAAGCGTCCACCGGCATTCTGCCTCTCCGGAGTGAACCACGGCCCCAACATGGGGGAAGACGTGCTCTACTCCGGCACCGTGGCCGCCGCCATGGAAGCCACGGTTCTCAACATCCCCTCCATCGCCCTCTCCCATGCCGGAGAGGGCCTCCAGGAGGATCAGGGGTGGGAGGAACTGTTGGTAAGGCTCCTGCCTCAGCTCATGGAGGTGGATCGGTTCCCGCCCCATACGCTCCTGAATGTGAATCTCCCGGCGGTGGCTCCCGACCAGGTGAAGGGAATTCGAGTCACAACCCTGGGACAGCGCCGATATTCCGACTCCCTCACCCGGGCCCAAGATCCCCGGGGACGGGACTACTTCTGGATCGGCGGGACGGTTTCCCACTGGACGGGGGGCGAAGACTCGGACTTCCGGGCTGTGGAAGAGGGGTTCATCTCCCTCACGCCCCTACATATGGATCTTACGAACCACGCCCTCCTGGAGCAGATCGGCAAGTGGCGTCTGACCCTCTGACCGAGCTTCGCTACACGGGCTTCCGGAGGCGCCTCATCGAAGACATCCGGGCTGCCGGGGTGTCCGATCTGGCGATTTTGCAGCTCTTCGATGAGGTGCCGCGCCATCTCTTTCTCCCTGCCGGAGTGCACCCCCGAGCATACGAGGACGCCCCGCTGCCCATCGGCTTCGGACAGACCGCCTCCCAACCCTCGCTACAGGCCTATTATCTACAGGTTCTCCAGGTGAAGTCGGACGAGAAGGTGCTGGAGATCGGGACCGGAAGTGGCTTCCTGACAGCCTTGTTGGCCCGTGCCGCCGATCGGGTCTACTCGGTGGAACGGGTCCGCGAACTGTCCATTCGCGCCCGGAAGGCGCTGGACGCCCTGGCCTTGCGAAATGTGGCCCTGCTGGTGGGCGATGGATCCATCGGCTGGCGAAAATACGCTCCTTTCCATGTCATGGTTGTGTCTGCGGCATCCCCGGAGGTGCCCAGGGCCCTGGTGGATCAGTTGGCAGACCCGGGACGCCTGCTCATTCCCGTGGGCAGTCGTGATGAGCAGCAATTGGTACTGGTTCGAAAGGAAGGAGGAGAAGTGACGGAGCAGGCAGTGCGGGATGCGTGTACGTTCGTCCCCCTTCTGGGACGGCATGGATGGGATGGGGAGGGGTGATGGAGCCTGAGGTCACGGTCTCAGACATGGCGAAGCGCACGGGAGGCTCCGGCCCCGAGGCCCGGGGAACCGGGCCCGTTCGGCGGCTATACGACTGGGTCCTGGGGTGGGCTGCCACCCCGTACGGCTTCTGGGCCCTCGTCATCCTCTCGGCAGCGGAATCATCTTTTTTTCCCATCCCTCCGGACCCTCTCCTCATGGCACTCTGCCTGGGGGCGCCCTCCCGATCGTTTCGGTTCGCTGCGGCGGCCACGGTGGCGTCGGTGTTGGGCGGTATCATGGGATATGGCCTGGGCTTCGGTGCCTGGCATCTGTTGTCGGCCTTCTTCTACACCTGGGTTCCCGGCGTCACCCCGGAAGCCTTCGAAATGGTCCGCGACCTCTATGACCAGTACGATTTCTGGGCGGTCTTCCTGGCGGGGCTCACGCCGGTGCCCTACAAGGTCTTCACTCTGGCATCCGGGGCATTTCAGATCAATCTGGCCGTGTTCGTGGTGGCTTCCGTCCTGAGTCGGGGTCTCCGGTTCTTCCTGGTGGCGGCGCTCATCTGGAAGTTCGGTCCGCCGGTGAGCCGCTTCATCGATCGTTACTTCAACATCCTCTCCGTGGTCTTCGGGATCCTCCTGGTGGGAGGCTTCCTGGTGCTACGCTTCGCCCTCTGAGGGGAATGCAAGATTTGACCTTCTTCTCAAGCGCCCTGCGCCCCATATTGGGGTATTCGACACAGGGAGAGAGGGAAGTCCAACTGGGAGGTTCGAACAGTGGCCATGGACGAGACAGATGGACAGGGAGGCGCCCCTTCATCACCGGCAGACAATGCCACAGGCTTTCCCGACGATGCGTTCATATCACCTGAGGACCCGCTGATTCGCACATCCGGTACCGTGGATGAGGCTCTCATTTCGCCCGACGATCCCATCCGGAAACGGGAACCGCGTCACCCTGAAGACGAAGGGGTGGCCACGGGCATTGGAGACGACGGTCCGGTCTATGGAGCGACTCCAGCCGCCCGGCACCAGCGGGCCGTTGACGCCAAAGACATGGCTGTGGTGTTGGAGCGGCTTGCCTCCGGCCTTCGGGAGCGAGGCGCTGCGTCGCTCCTGGTGAGTCCCACGACGCCTCGCTTCGAGGCCATGCTCCAGGGGTTCCTGGCAGGCTACCTGGTGGGCCGGGGAGACAATCGGAGGGAGTAGGTCACTTGAGATCGACCGGCTCCCCTCCACGCGATCCAGGAAGCGAAGGAAGGGAGTTCCTCCCATCCCTTCAGGGGGATATCTTCTTCCCCTGGGAATGAACGGGTAGCCTGGAAGGTACCCATTTTCCCCGCAGGCGTCCTCGTAGCTCAGGTGGATAGAGCGGCTGCCTCCTAAGCAGCAGGTCCCGCGTTCGAGTCGCGGCGAGGACATTCCATGGAAATTTCTTCCTTGCCTTCCTCCCAGGAGGTGGCACCCCTCATCCGAGGCTGGGTTCAACAGACACCCCTTCTCCCCCTCCCACGGGGTGATGGGGGCGGGGAATCCGACATCCATCTGAAGTTGGAATCCCTTCAGGAAACGGGCTCCTTCAAGGTGCGAGGTGCCGCTGCGGCCCTCCTGCACCTTTCGGAAGACGCGAAGCGCCGGGGAGTGGTAACCTGCTCCTCGGGCAATCATGGAAGGGCCGTGGCCTGGATGGCCCAGCGCTTGGGAATCCCCGCCACCATCTTTCTGCCGGAATGGACCGACCCCAGCAAGGTGGCAGCCATACGGGGGCTGGGGTGCACGGTGGAGGTGGGAGGAGACAGCTACGATGCGGCGGAAGGCCGGGCCCGGGCCCACGGTGCAGCCCACGACCTGAGCTGGATCGACCCCTTCGACGATCCCTGGGTCATCGCCGGACAGGGCACGGTAGGGGTGGAGGTGCTGGAGCAGCTTCCCCATGTGGGCACCATCCTGGTGCCCCTCTCCGGAGGTGGCCTGGCGGGGGGAATTGCCCGCGCGGTGAAGGAGGTCCGGCCCCAGGTCCGAGTGGTGGCCGTCTCCGCCCGCAACGCTCGGGTCATGTGGGAGAGCGTCCGTGGGGGGCGCCCCATAAGCATGCCGGAGGAGCCCACCCTGGCGTCGGCCCTGGCCGGCGGCATCGGGGAGGCGAACCGTTGGACCTTTCCCCTGGTGCAGCGGTGGGTGGATGCTCACATCCTGGTGGAAGAAGCCGCCATCGCCCAGGCCATGGCCTGGGCATTCCGGGAACTCAAATTGGTGGTGGAGGGGGGCGGCGCAGTGACCCTGGCGGCCCTCCGCCCCCTCCTGGCCCCACCGGGTCGGTTACCGGGCCCGGGGCCCCTGGTGGCCATCATCAGCGGAGGGAACGTGGACTCCGCCGTGCTCCGTCGTTCATTGGAGTCGGACCACCACCACCCGGAGTAGAGCGTCGGGAACGGAGGAGTCCACCCACAACTCCATCCCGTTCGCTTGGGATCCCTGAGATCGGAACTCGTGAAGGCGAAGCCCGGAGGGACCCATGGGTCCGGAGTAGCTCGCGGTTCCAAAATCGGCGTGGGTTACGCTGCCGCTACCGCCGGGCCGGGCCGTCACCGGCCAGGGATAGAAGCCCGGCGGGGCAGGGAAGGGGAACAGTTCCATTGCTCTCCGGAAACGATAGCTCCGGAAGCCCGCTCCTGCCGGAGGTGTAGCTGAACTCCTGAGAACTCCCTGGCTTTCTTCGCCCATCACCGCCGTCGCATACCCATCCAGGAGGGCTTCAACCGTCCGACCGGTAAGCGTTTCGAGCCCGGCACCACCAGGAGGCCCCGTAGAGTCATTCTGGGCCCGGAAGAAGGCAGCCTCTCCTGGCGCCAACATCGTCGGTGAGGCGGAGGGCGGATTCCAGGCATCACCCAACCATCGGACGAAGTGCCAACTGGAGCCGTAGAAATTGTGAAGGGGGTGCCCACCCACGGGGTTGCCTGTGATCATGTTGGGGTGGCTTCTCAGGTGCTGCCGCATACGGAAGAGGCGGAGCATGGTCCCGTAGTTCGATGGGTTGTACTCGGTGAAGTGGCCGGCCTCCACCGCAGTGGCCAGGGAGGGCCCGCCCGCTCGGGACCACGCCAGCCGGGATGTCATTTCCGCCGCGATCTCTGCCGTACCTTCTTCCAGCCAGGAGGGGTGGAATTCCACAGATCCGCGGGATGCGCTCCTGCGGAGTCGATGATAGAACGACGCCACATGCTTCACTTCGTGGACCAGAGTGGTGAGAGCCTGGAAATTCCCCTGGGACATGAGTTGGATGATGTGGGCGTTGAAGTAGATGATTTCCATCTCGTTGGAGGCCGGACACTGGCTGCGGGACACCAGGTCTCCACTCCAGACGTATCCCGCCACATCCGGCAGGGTGGTGGGTGTGATGAAGACCACCACCTGCCCGTCGCCGTTCACGTCGGGGGCATCGCCGAAATAGTCCCGGATCACTTCCCGACCATGGCTCTCGTAGAACGCTCCCATCTCTCTGAGCAAAGCGGCGGATACTGGATTCGTGTCCCGCTGGATGGAGTCCTGGTAAAACGCCACATGCTCCGTCTGTTCCACGAACAGGCCCACTCGCGGTGGGGAGGGGTCGAAGCAGCTCAAGGAGGGGTCGAAGAGTCTTCTATCCCTCCGGATGTTGCCCGCAGGGGCGGGAACATCCGAAGCTTCCGCACGGGCAACCGCAGGATCTGTCCCCCCCCTGATGGGCCGATGGGGCAGGACCCGGAGAGCGCCGCCATTCCGCGCCAGAAGTGTCTCCACCATCTCCATCTCGGCCATCCGCAGCCCATGGTGGAACCCCTCGGTCCCGCTGAAGGCATCCAGGCCGGGAGGAGTCGCGACCCGGGGTACGCTCCCTCCGGCCGCCAGGGGTGAGGCGACGGGAGTGGTGTCTGCCAGGGCCGTGATAAGGGTGACCTGATGAACGTCGGCCACAGCGACACTGAGCGTAGCACGTACCAGGGCCACACCGTATCGATCTCCTGGTGAGCCACTGGGAAGAAGAATCCCGCAGCCGCCGGGGGCGGCCGGAACGCCGCTCCAGCTTTCTCCCGGGCGGAGTTCAACGGGCGCAGGACAGATGCGAAGTCGGAGGGCTCTGGTATCCGCCCGCCCCTCCACCCCATCCACCCTGAGCTGGAGGGGAAAGTCCCCCGTCTGGGAGGGGATGCCCTGGAGCACGCCGGTGGAATCCAGGGATAGCCCCGAAGGAAGAAGGCCACCTACCAGGGTCCAGCTCCGCACCATACCCGATCCCCCCGAACTCTCCAGACGCACTGGACCATACGGCACCCCCACACGCCCATCCGGCAATTGGGAAGTGGAAATGGTGATAGGGTTCTCGGCAACCCTGCTTACGTAGGGGGACCCTTTCAGGGGCTCATCCAGCAGGAAGACGCTGATGGTGTCCACCCCGGCAAGGTTGGGAATGTACTGCGTGGCATATCCACCTTCGCCGTCGGTCTGCACGGGCTCAACAGGGCTACCCTTGTTGGCGCCACCCGTGATGCGAACCTCCAATCCCGCACCTTCCCCCACCACGGGAAGTCCGGCCTGATCCAGAAGTTCGATATGGACGGGTGTGGGCAGCCCCAGGACGCCGTTGGGAATCGTGGCACTGGAATGCGCGGCGCTTCCGCGGCCTGACACCATGAAGCTGAATTCTACCGAAGGCAGATCTCCCGACAGTGCCAGGACGTGCACGGGACCCACGCGATCAGGCAGCCGATAGACGGCAGAGGCCCTTCCAGTGGAATCCGAGACGGTCTCACCAGGATTCACCTCCCCTTCGGAAGGCTGATAGACCACCGGCACATCTGCCACCCCGTTCCCGAACTCGTCGGTGGCCACCACGGCCAGCGGTTCCGGGAGAACGGTCCCACGGATCCCCACCTGGACCCCGGAATAATCCCCCTCCAGGAGCACGGCCGTCCCAGATATGGCCCGGGCAGACAGGGTCAGCCCCAAAGGTCCCGCTCTCACGCCCACCCGTTGGCTTTCTGCTGCCTGAGGGCCCAGGGTCCAGATGGTGGACACCATCCCCCCGGAATCGGTGAGGGGGGAGTAGTGGGCGAGGGTTCCACCGCCGGATTCCATGCTGAAGACCACTGCGTGTTCCGGGATGGGATTCCCCCGAGCATCTCTCACCAGGAGAACCAGGGGCTGGGGGAGGGGCCTGCCTGCCGTACCCGCCTGCCCATCCCCCAGGAGCACGTCCAGGGAGGAGGGGACCTGCCGCACCGTCACCGACGCACTCCCCAACGTACCCGCCACCCGTGCCGTGATGGTTGCGGAGCCCTGAGCCCTGGCCGTGATCTGCCCCTGGCCGTCGATGGTGACCACGTCTGGAGCAGAGGAACTCCAGACCACGGGGATGGCGGGCGCCGAGCCGGCCCCATCCGGCACCGGCCGGGCCGAGAGGAGGATGACCTCCCCCAGAGCCTCCATGTTGATGGCCGCCGGGGTGATCTCCACCCGCGTCACCAGGGGACCGGGAGCGTCCCCACAGGCCCAACTCATCGCCAGAGCGATGAGCGAGATCCCTCCAGATCTTCCCCTACGGAGATCGGTCAGAAGATGCGCACCACCACCAGCCGTAACGCCGTGGAGGGAATGAGGGGAACGTGCAGCTCCATCCCCAAGCCACTCCCATTGGAGAGGAATTCATGGATCCGGATGCCTGTGGGGGCGATGGGGCCGGCGTACTCCGCCGTCTGGAAGCCCACATGGGAGGGCGCCGGTTGGCGGGTCTGGCCTTCACCCGTGTCCACGCCGGTTATGGTGACGGGCCAGGGATACATTCCCGGCGGATCCGGACTCCGGAAGACCTCAGTCACCGACGGAAAAATGTAGGTGCGGAACCGACGCTCGGGAGCCGGTGCCGGCGTGCCGTCGAGCATGATCCCCACTGTGTATTCCGTGATGAGTTCCTCGAAGGTGCGGGAGGCCCCCGACTGGCTCAAAAGCACATCTCGAAGTCCGGCCACACCCGGGCGAGCCAGGGAGTCGTTGTAGATCTGGAAGAACGCCGCGTCAGGTAAGGCGGCCCCATTGGCACCCAGGTAGGCGTCGGCGATGAAGCGATGGAAGTGCCAGCTGGAGCCATAGAAAGTATGGCTGGAAGCTGCTCCCGTGGGGTTCTCGGTGACCATGTTGGGCTGGCTGGAGAGGTAGTTCACCGTGGTGGCCAGCCGAAGGGCAACTCCGAAGTTGTTGGGCGTGAATCCGCCCTGGAAGGAGGCCAACTGGACGGGTTGGGTCACCGCCGGACCACCGTTTCGGGACCACGCCAGCCGGGACGCCATCTCGGCGGCGATCTCGGCGGTACCCTCTTCCACCCATATGGGGTGGAAGGGGTTGGATTCGCCCTGGTTGAAGAAGCGCCGCACCCGCTTGTGGAGCGAACTCACATGCTTCAACTCATGCACCAGGGTGGTGAGGGCCTGGAAGTTAGGCCTTTCAGGGTCGACGATGCCGTTGATGGTGGAGACGCTGAAGTAGGTGATTTCCATCTCGTTGGAGGCCGAGCACCGTGCTTTGCTGACGAAATCCCCGCTCCACACCAAGCCCGCCACATTCGGAGGCATCGAAGGCGTGACGAAGACCACCACCTGTCCATTCCCGTCGATGTCCGACACGCCTCCGAAATAGCCATCGATGATCTCCTTCCCGTGGTCGGTGTAGAAGTCCAGCATCTGCTGGACTGCGGACTGACTCACCGGGGTGGTTTCCCGCTGAATGGAATCTTGGTACACGGCCAGATGGGGGTTCTGGTTCACCAAGAGCCCAACCCGCTCCGGCCCGGGGGTATCGCAACGGAGGGAGACATCGAATACCCGCCGGGCCGGCGCATGGCTGGAGAGCTGGGGACCCGTGCTGAACCCGGTGGCCGTCCCGCTTTGGCCGGATTGACCTCCCTTGGTCTGGTTCCCAAGGTCCGGGAGCACCTGCAGATCCCGTCCATAGCGCGCGAAGAGCTCCTGGAACATCACCCGCTCCGACTCCCGGAGTCGGGTATGCTCCCGAGCCGTGGCCTCGTGCACGGCCAGGGCCCGAGGATCCATGCGGGAGGCCACTCCTGCTCGGGCATCTCCACCCAGCTCCCCGTACCCGGCGTAATCCTGGAACGACATGGCGGGCGCCACGGGGCTGGCGTTGACGCCGCCCACCCCGGTCACCTGCAGGCGGGCCGTCGGCACATCAGCCTTGTTCATGCTCTCCGCCGGACGGATGAGGGCCACCCGGTATCGATGGTTCCCTCCCGACGGGATGAAGAGACCGCACTGCCCCGGCGCCGCGGGGGTACCCACCCACTGTTCCCCCCGCTGGAGGGCGATGGGAGCAGCACACACCTCCAGGATGAGATCCTTGTGGGCCGTATTGCCCAGGGCATCTCTCACCTGTGCCCGGAAGGGGAATTCCCCCGCCACGGAAGGCGTGCCCAAAAGGCGGCCCTCCAAGGTGAACTCCATCCCAGGGGGAAGAGCGCCCGAGGTTAGAGACCAGGTGTAGTTGCCGGCCGCTCCACCCACGGCCTCCAACTCTCCGTCGGAGGAGTATTCCAGGGTGGCTCGGCCCTGGGGTACTGAGGAGGTAACCACCTCCAATGGCTGATCCAGGGAGGTGAGGGTGAACTGCACCGATCCCAGCCCGGGGGAAGACGCCGTGACAAGAACAGGCCCCTCCTCGGCCGGCAGGGTGAGGAGGGTGGAAATCGTTCCGTCGGCCCCGGAGGTCCCGGAGGAGGGAGCCAGGGACCCACCGGTGGTTTCAAACGTCACTTCCACTCCTGCCACCCCATTCTCGAAGGCGTCCATGACCCGGACCGTGAGGGGCTCGGGGAGGGTGGAGCCTGGAGGGCCCTGCTGACCATCGCCCGACGCCAGGCCCAGCATGCTGGCTTCGTCGGCCTGGGGTTGGGCGGAAAAGACCGTGGACACCTGGCTGGCTGTCCCCCTCAGGCGGTGTTCCTCTCCCGCAGAGGGACCCAGTGTCCAGCGGGTGGTGGCCCGCCCCTGGGCGTCGGTGGTGCGAATGGACGGATCCACGGACCCTCCGCCGGAGAGCACGGAGAAGTCCACGGTGGCATTGGGAATGGGGTTTCCCCGGGCATCCCGCACCTCCACCTCCGGATCGGTTTCAAGGGGTCGGTTCACCGTCTGGGTCTGGACGTCCCCGGAAAGCTTCCGCACTTCCGCAGGGACCTGCGACACCACGACGCCGGCACTGCCGGTCACCCCTTCCGCCGACGCCTGGATCTGACTGGAGCCTGTCCCCTGGGCCGTGGCCTGTCCCGTGGCAGAAATGGTCACCACATCCGGATTGGAACTGCTCCACGTTACCTGCACGCCCGTCAAGGCGGTGCCTTCCGCGTCCAGTATTTGCGCCGTGTACTGGATTCCCTCGCCCAGGGATTGCAACGTGAAGTTTCCGGGGCTCACCCTGACCTCGGTGACCGTGGGGCCGGAGCCATCGCATGCCCAGAGGGACCCCAGAAACAGGGGGGCGAACCGGATGGCCCGACGGAATCCGGAGAAGGGAGGTGACTGCATGAATGGCCTCGGGAAGGTGGGGGACGGTGAAATCACCGGGGCGAAGTCAACCCTTACAACCCCGAAACGTGCCCGGGGGATCCCCGAAAGGGAAGTCTATTCCCGGATCCGATTGGCATCTTTGTAAGACGTTTCCCCGTCCGGAAGTTCCGGTAGAAGTTCGGTAACCTGGAGGTGGTCCGAATTCTGAGTTACCAGGCGCACCCCCTGGATCCAACCTCGAACCTCCCGAAGCTTGCTACCACGCAAGTCCATACGCTTCCCTGCGAGGGTCCGATGCCACCGTGAGGGTTCCGCTGCCCGGTTCCACCCGGATCATCTGCGCTCCTCCAAAGGTGGCGTTCCAGCCCGAGAGGACCTCCAGGGCATGGCCCCGGGCATGAAGACCCTCCAGGGCGGGGATTCCCATCCGGTCTTCCACCTCCACCCGGAACCCCGGGTGCCCCCGGAATCTGGGGGCTTCCACGGCCTCCTGCGGCCGCATTCCAAAGATCAGGTGGGCGGAAAGAAGCTGGACCAGGGTCTGGGTCTGCCCGTCTCCACCCGGCGTGCCGGCGGTGAAGGCCAGCTCACCCTGGTCATCCAGGGCCAGCAGGGGAGAAAGGGTGTGGTACGGGCGCTTGCCCGGGGCGATGACGTTGGGATGTTCCGGATCCAGACTGAAAGCGGAGCCTCGATTCTGGAAGATGATCCCGGTCTCCGGATCCAGCACCCCGGAACCGAACGAGGCAAACAGGCTCTGGATCCAACTCACCGCATTCCCTTGCGAATCCACCACGGTGAGGTAAACGGTGTCGCCATCGCCGTCCCGCACGCCCCCACTTCCCACCTCCATGGCCACCGACGAGCCACTCCGGGGTGCTATGTCCTCCGGACTTCCTGGAGACACAGACTCCACCGCCTGGTTCAGATCCACCAGGCCGGCCCTTTCCCTGAGGTATTCGTCGTTCAGGAGTCCTTCCGAGGGGTCGGGGAAGAAGAAGGGGTCGGCCACCCACCGGTCGCGGTCGGCAAAGGCCACCTTCCGGATCTCCAGAAGCTGGTGAAGGAACGCCGGATCGGTGAATTCGGCATCGGCAGGGACCCCCAGCAGCTCCAGCAACCGAAGTTGCTGCAACAGCGCCACCCCCTGGTTGCTGGGGGGCAGGACGAGAATCCGGTGATCCTGGAAGGGAGCCTCCAGGGGTTCAGCCCAGAACGGAGTGTGGTTGGCCAGGTCGTCTATCCGCAGATACCCCCCGGCTTCCAGAAGAAAGTCCGCCGTCCGTCGGGCCAGCGCTCCCCCGTAAAAGGCGTCCACCCCTTCCCGAGCCAGGGTCTCCAGGGTCTGGGCCAGCGCCACGTTTCGAAAAAGCGTGCCCACCGGCGGGGGGACCCCATCCGGCATGTACAGGGCCCGCGCTGCCGCATCCAGATCGCCTGAACCCGCCAGGATGTCGGCATGGAGGCGGGCGGTGACGGGAAACCCCTCCCGGGCGTAGTGGATGGCGGTCTCCAGGAGGGCAGGGAAGGGGATGGAACCGAACCGGCTGTGAGCCGCCCCCCATCCACTCACCGCGCCGGGCACGGAGATGCTCAAGGGGCCCTTTTCCGGGATCGATTCCATCCCCTGGTTGAAGAAGAGCTCCGGCGTGGCCACCGTTCCTGCGCTCCCTGAGGCGTTCAGCACCACCACTTCGCCGGTGGCGCTCTCCCGGATGAGAGCGAACGCATCTCCACCCACGCCGTTCATGTGGGGGCGAACCACCGCCAGCACGGCGGCCATGGCCACTGCGGCATCCACCGCGGTTCCGCCGGCCTGGAGCACCCGAAGCCCCTCCGCCGTAGCCAGGGGATGGTCGGATGACACGGCTCCCCGCGCCCCTCGGACGTCAGGTCGGTTCTGGGAAGGGAGCTCCATGGGTGCCCATTCCGGGGTGTCGCCACCGTCGTCTCCGCAGGCCCAGAGGAGAGGAACGAGGAGAAGCAGGACCAGCGTGACGTGCGGAACACCGCGAAGATGGAGATTCGCCGATGGCATGAGGGAGCTTCCAGGGTTCAAGGACCGGATTGTGATGACACCCGTCGGGGCCTTACAGAGACCGCTGGGGGTCCCAAAGAGCCCGCCGGGGCTCTGGCAGGATGGGGAAGTGGGGGAGATCCCGCCAGATGGAGCGCCGCTGAACCCGGACGCCTGGAATGGGACCTTCACCGGCATCGGAGTGAGCTGCCTGGCACCCCCCCGTCAAAGCTTCACATCAAAGCTTCACATCAAAGCTCCACCTCCCGCCCCACCTCTCCTCGCTCCAGGGCCTGAATCAGGAGTCCGGCGATGACGGCGTCCTGCGCCCCACTACCCACGGATTTGAACAGGGTGATGTCGGTGGGGGAGGTGCGAGCGACAATCCCTCCGGTTAGCACCTCTCCCAACTCACCTATCACCACGGAAGGCGACGCTTCGCCGGCCTGAAAGGCGCCGGTGAGATCGCCGGCTTCCGCCAACGCACCCTCCCGGGAGTCCACCACGACGCGGGAGCGGCCCACCAACACCCCATCTACCTCTCTCATGGCGGGGGTGTAAGCACCCACGGCGTTCACGTGGGTGCCTGGCTCCACCGCCTCGCCGGGAAACACAGGAATGGCGCTGTCGGTGGCCGTGGCCACCAGGTCGGCCCCCTTCAGCGCCTCCATGGGGGAGTCCACGGCGTCAATCGTGAAGGTGCCGCCCGCATCCCTCAGTTCCCTGGCCATGGCACGGGCGGAGTCGCCACCTCTGGACACGATGCGCAGGGAAGTGAGGGGGCGAACGGCATGGATGGCCTCCACTTGAGTACGAGCCTGAACCCCCGCTCCGAACACCGCCAGGACCGAAGCCCCCGGGTTGGCCATGATCTGCGTGGCCAGTCCCGACGCAGCTCCGGTGCGAAGCGCCGTGAGGGAACCGCCTTCCACCAGGGCCAGGGGAACGCCGGTGGTAGGATGGAAGACCAGCACCAACGCCTGAACTGAGGGGAGCCCCCTGGATCGATTCTCCGCCGAGACCGTCACCACCTTCACGCAAAGGGCCTCGGGGAATCCCTCTCCTTCCGGGAGATAGGCCGGCATGGCCAACGTGGTCACGCCGCCCCCTTCCATGTGGATCCGAAGGGGCACGCGGGCCTCACCCGAGGAGAGGGCAGAGAAGGCCCGAGCCATGGCCTCCACCGCTCGGGGCATGGGAATGGCCTGCTTCAAGTCATGGGCTGAAATCAACCGAATTCGCACCGTGGAACCCTCCTGTGCTGGATTAGTTGGACACTTCTAAGCGATTCCTCTATATATATTTACATATCCTTTGTCTCATCTGCAGCGAGCCAATACCCAGCCCGCTCCGCACCCAGCTTCTCACGTCCCGGGACGTTGACCCTTGGTCGGTGATAGAGCTAGCTTCGATGTTTGTATCCGATGCTGGTTCACCCATCACCTCAGGCGCTTCATGGCACGCTTTCAGCCTCCCGGTAGCCCGAAACGACCCACCCCTCAGCAAACCGACGACGAAGATGCCTTTCTCACAAGGGTGGTCATCTTCTCGGCATGGGCCCGGAAGAATAGCCAGGTCCTCATCGTTGCTGGCGCCCTGGTGGCTGCTGTGGTGGTGGGATCCATCTACTACCTGAACACCCGCGGGGCGAGCCAGGAGCAGGCCACGCTCCAGTTGGAACAGATCCAACAGGCCGTGGAGATGGGAGAGCGGGCCGGTGTCCCGGGCCAATTGGAGGCATTTCTGGCCCAGCACGGAAGAACCGACGTGGGCCAGGAAGCTCGACTCCTTCTGGGACAACTCCACCTGGAGGCGGGTGAAGTCGAGCAGGCCATTGCGGCTCTGGAGCCGGCCATGCGCTCGCTCCGGCATCCGGTAGCCATCCAGTCCGGACTCCTCCTGGGCGTGGCGTACGAGTTGGCCGATCGGCCCGAAGATGCCGAAGAAGCCTACCTCGCGGTGGGTGAAGAGGGCTCGATGGACTTCCAACGTCGGGATGCGCTGGGATCAGCTGCCCGCATTCGCACCGCCCGAGGTGACCTGGAAGGCGCCGCAGCCCTCTACAACGAGATCCTGGGCACCTTTGAGGCAGACGATCCGGACCGGGGCCTGTACCAGATGCGCCTCGCCGAGATCGAGGTGCGGCAGGCGCTGAACTGATTGGATTTAATGTCGTCCGGCGTTTTCCACAGCATTGCACAGGTTCGTATAATATGTATTATGATAAGTAGAAGATGGTACGCCTTACGTCGGCACGCTGGACTACACGCTCACCACTTCCCTTTCCGCGCTCCCCTTCCGGTAGACCCGCAAACGGGTGGACGGACTCCATCGTCCCAGAACCGGTAGCAGCGCTACATCCAAGCCGTAGAGGATCGCGCCCAGGGCGGTGCCCATGGGATCCCAACGGGCCGGCGTGGTAGCTCCCTCCCACGCCAGTACGGCCGGCCACCGGAGCCACGGGCGGCGGATTCCCGACGGGACGTTCAGGAGGAGATACTGCGGCACGTCTGCCACCAGCTGGAAACCGGGCAACTCCCTTTCATAGCTCTCCGGGGCCCGGAGGCGCACGTGCGGCCGGGTTGAGACATCCTCCGACGGGAAGTTGTCGGTGACCAAGAGCAGCCCGCCCGGGCACACCGCGCTTCCAAGGGCCCGCAGGGTCTGTCTGAAGCGACGGTCGTCCGTGATGTGGTAGAGCACATCGTAGGCCTGCACCAGGTGGAATCCACCGGCAACCTCAGGCAGTGCCCCTGGCGAACTGGCATCTGCCACGGCAAAGCGGTGTTCCGGAAAGCGAGCTCGGAGGGCCTCCACCGCAGCCGGGGCCACGTCCACTCCCCAGATTCGGGGAGATTCCAGCTCCCGACTCCAGAATTCCACCCAGAAGCCCCTCCCTGCCCCCACGTCCAGAATCCGGGCCCCGGACCGGGGCAATCCCGTGGCCAGGAGCCTGGGAACCACTCCGCGGGTGGTCCGTACCCGAGCCCGATACATCCACCGGTTGAATCCGGCAGATCTGGAGCGGTAGCCGACGGCTTGAAGTTCAGGCAGGGTTTCCTGTCGGGATTCCCAGTAAGTGGAATCCCTGTTCAAGGCGAGGCGACCTGGGATTCCGTGCGGTGCCGCGCCTGGAGCCGCGCCAAAGCGGCTTCACCGGACTCAATGGCGTGCCCTGCAGGAGTGGTGAGGGCGCTTATGGCGGATGCCAAGCGTCGACTGGCTCCCTCCAGAGCAGCCTCCCGGGCGGCCCGGGTGGGATGTGGGCCGAAGTGGATGGGCGGGCCGTAGCGCACCGCCACGGGATGGGGCACCGCCCGGCGACTCCATCGGGGAAAGATCTCAAAGGCGCCGGAGAGTCCGCAGGGTACCACCGGGACATTCGCCTTCAGGATGAGTCGGATGGCTCCCCTCCGGAACGGCTGCAGCGATCCATCCCAACTCCTTTCCCCTTCGGGATAAAGCCCCACCACGCACCCGGCGGAGAGGTACCTCAGCGCTGTCCGAACGGCCTGGGGATCTACGCGGTAGCGCCGGGCGGGAAATGCCAGGACACGGGGGAGCGCCCACTGGAACGCGGGGTTGGTGAACTGCGTGCTCTTCGTCATGGCGTGCACGTGACGCCTGCAAGGCCCCTGGACCAGAATGGGATCCAGCGCGCTCACATGGTTCGCCACCAGGAGGAAGGGCCCATCCTCGGGAAGGTGCTCCAGGCCTTCAACCGTGGGGTGGAATACAAACCGAACGCCCCCCCAGGTAAGCGCACGGAAGAAGCCGTACCAACTCATCGAACCGAGATCCTGGGTTGGAATTCTACGATCTCGCCCCATCCCTCGTCCCGCCAAACCTCCTGGATGGCGTGGCGAAGCAACTCGTCCCAGCGTCGGCATGAGTCATCCACGAACCGAAAATGAAGCAGAAGTCTCGACGCCAGATAGAGTTGGAGGGCCGACGAGGCGATCTGCACTCCTCGTACGTCCCGCAGCGCCCAGACCACGTCGGAATTCCCGGATGACGGTTGAAAACAAAGCTTGTCCGGATCCAGGATCAGGCGTCCTGTCTCGGTATCCGCCATCCGTTCCCGGAAGCCCAGGAACTGGCCTCGGGAATGGAGCACAGACTCTCCACGGCCTCTCTTGAGTCGCACATCGGCTTCCGCCTTGAGTCCACTTTCCGGATCCTGGGAAACGGTGGACAGGGCTCCTCCCCACTCCTCCAGCGCCCGGGACAGGACAGACGCAGGCACGTCCACGGGGCCACCATCACTCCCACTTCCTGGGATGATCCGGATCAGGGCAGGTGCGCCTCCCCGGTGGTAAACCACCCCGCACTCGGCGCAGCCGACTTCATCACCGACCCCCTTCAGCGGGTGGTGACCACACACGGGACACCGATAGAGTAAGTCTCGGAGGCTCATGATTCCGAAGTCATGAACGCGCCTTGGTGTGGCACATCAGGTGAGATGTCCCATGAGATCCAGAATACGGAATTTCCATACCTTCCAAACGGCCTCCGCCACGATCTTCCGGGACATCTTGGACTCCCCGTGATCTCGCTCCGTGAAGACGATGGGTACCTCCTTCAAGGAGAATCCGTTGCGCCACGCCCGAAGCTTCAACTCGATCTGGAAAGCATAGCCATTGGACTCGATGCGATCCAACTGGATGGCCTCCAACACCTCGCGACGGAAACAGTTGAAGCCCCCCGTGGCGTCGGCCACGGGAATCCTCGTGATGACCCGGGCGTAGAAGCAGCCGAACCAACTCAATAGAAGCCGGCTCATGGGCCAGTTCACCACGGTCACCCGCCCCCCCACATAGCGCGAGCCCACCACCACATCTGCCTCCTCCAGAGCCCTCAGAAAGTGGGGTAGACGGTCTGCAGGGTGCGACAGGTCGGCGTCCATTTCACAGATGGCGGGGTACGACCGCTCCAATCCCCAGCGAAAACCTGCCAGATACGCCTTTCCCAAGCCCTCCTTGCCCGGCCTGTGGAGCACATGGACCCGAGGATCGGCCTGGGCCATACGCTGGGCCTCCTCCCCGGTTCCATCCGGGGAGTTGTCGTCCACGATCAGGACATGGATGCCTGGTCCCTGTTCCAGCACCAGGGGGACGACGCGAGGAAGGTTGTCCCGTTCGTTGAAGGTGGGCATCACCACCAGGAGTCGGGCTTCGGATGCGTGCGGCAAGCCATCAGTCATGGCCGGGATCCCTCCGTCGAAGCGTGGCCCACCCGGCCAACACGCCCGGGACCGCCTCCACGGCAGTGGTCCAGACCCGAGACAGCACCGCCAGCCCCAGCGCGGGACCGTTTCCCAGCACAGGTTGGAGCAGGGCCACCAGGACCCCTTCCCTCACCCCCAGGCCCGCCGGAGCAAAAAGCGCCAGGTACCCGGCCAGATATGCGGCGGCGAACGCAGCACCCATGAAGGGGAGCGGCGTTGAGAGCCCCAGGCTGGTAGCCAGAAGCCAGAATGCGAGTCCGTAGATACACCATATTCCCGCGTGAAGGGTGGTCCAGCGAAGGGGGAAGAAGTGATCTTCCTCCAGGCCCGACGGCACTTCCCCCCCTGCCCTTCCGAAGATGACTCGAACCCCCTGCCGAAAGACGGATGGCAGGGACACCAATCCAAGAAGGAATAGTCCTCCTCCCACTGCCACAAGTCCCAACCACCTCCATTCGGTTCCAGCCTGGAGAAATACGGCGGCCCCCACCACACCTGCGGCCAGAAGACTCATGGCTTGCCCCAGGATGGCGGTGGACGTGGCCAGCACCGGGGCCACCCCCACCCCTCGGGCCAACAGAGCCATCCCCGCCAGCTGCCAGACCTTGCCCGGAATGTATCGACCCAGATTCGCTGCGAAGAAGAGTCGAAATGCCGTAAGGACCCCCAGACGGGGGCCCCCCAGGTCACGGAGCATGGCACTCCATGCCAGGGCGGACGCCAGATATCCCAGCAATAACAGGAGCACCGAGCCCGCCAAGGAGATGGGGCTGGGTCGCCAGAACGATGGGTCCACCTCGCCCAGAGCCCGCAGACTGACGCCCAACCGATCCAGGATGAACCAGGTCACCAGGAGAGTGAGAAGAAGCCTTCCCGCCCCCTTCAGCCACGCACTACTCCTTGCGTTTGGCACGGAAGAACTGGCCACCCAGGGGAAGGAGGAGAAGCAGCAACGACAACGCCGTCACGCCCAATCCCAGTCGCACGGGCCCCGATTGGAACATCAGCTCGACTTCTGAAGAGCCTGGAGGAACCGGCACCGCGCGGAGTGTGTGATTCGCCCGGAGCACCGGAGCTTCCTCGCCATTTACCGTGGCCACCCAGGCCGGGTACCAGTTTTCCGCTATCACCAGAAGGGCCGACCCTTCGCTCTCCACGCCCAGGCGCATCCGGTTGTTCCCCCGTTCCAACCAACGCACGGTTCCCCGAGCCTCCCCACCGGAAAGGGTCACGGGTGGGTGCTCGGGAAGAATGACCGTGCCGGCCGGGTCGAACTCCGTCGAAAGGATCCGTTCCACCGCGGCAGCACCCGCCACTACCTCGGCACGGGCCACCAGCCGAGCCCGGGGAAGGGTTGGAAAGGGGTAGACGGAGGCGTAGACCTCACCGTCGGCATAGCGAATCTGCTCCACTGCTTCCAGACCCTGGGGGGAACCGATCTGTCCATCAGGCCAGAGGAGATACTTCACGTTGAGAATGGCCAGGACGTTGGGATGCAGAAGGTTTTCGGGGAATCCACCGCCCTCCTTCCCCACCAGTTCCCGGTAGCGTGCCATGTCATTGGGGTGATGCCCGCCGGCCAGTTCCAACCCGAACATGCCCGGGCGCACATCCTCCCCGCCTTGCAGCAGGGAGAACACCCGGAAGGGCTCCGGATCCTGGGCCTGGGCCCCCTGGAGGAAGCGGATGTTGGCGTCGGCGGCAGCGAAGGGAGCGAAGGGCTGGATCTGGATGAAGGGGGCATCCACCCGGAAGAGATCCACCACCACCAGGATCAGGAGCAGGGTGGCCACGCCTCCGGCCTGGAGGAGGTCCCGGGTGCGGAGCCACCGGAGAAGGAGCACCCCCCCGGACAGGAGCGCCGCCACCAGGAAACCCCGGGTGATGAAGGGAGCTGCCCGGGCCAGCGCCTCCGCCTGATTCTCCTCCCGGCCAGCCTGGAAAACCGTGGTCCAAACATCCAGGAGGATGCCGGAGGCGGCCAGAACCCAGCCCACCGCCAGGCAGACCGCGCCCCCCAGAAGAATCCGGCTGCCTCCCGGTACTCCGCCGGGAGCCTGATTCCTCCGGCGCATTCCGCTCTGGCCGCCGTCGGTGGGGGCCAGGAGCCGATCCACTCCGAAGCCCGCCAGCGTGGCCACGGCGAAGCCGGTGAGGAAGATGGCCATGGAAGGAGCTCGGAAGAGGCTCACCCCGGGAAGGAATTCGTAAGCCAGCCGCCATACGGGGGTGTGGGCGCCCAGGGCGAAGAGGAGGGCCAGGCCCCCCAGCCCCCCCATGAACCACGGCAACCGGCCCCACTTTCGGCCCACAGCCCCCAACATGGCCAGCAGCACCATCACCACGCCCAGGTACTCATGGTTCAGCTTGAAGAAATTCCGTCCCCAGTAGGTGTCGGTGGCCCACTCCGCACCGCCGGCGCTATTTCCAGTGAATTCCGGCACCACCAGCGACACCACCTCCTCCGGGTGGAGCGACCACGAGCTGGAGTAGGCCAAGGCCTCCTGGGGGGAGGCCTGAACGGTGGTGGCCGTGCGTCGCGAATGCTCCGTGATGTACCCGGCAGCAGGGAGCAGCTGGACGCCGGCGGCACCCGCCCCCAGCAGCGACGCCACCAGGAAGAGGCTCCAACGGCGCAGCGCTGGTCGCTTCCCTTCTTCCTGGCTGGTCTCCCAGCTTCGGAAGAGGGCATACACCCCCACCGCCCCGAAGAGGAAGTAGGCCATCTGGAGGTGGGGGGTGAGGCAAACCAGCGCCACGGAGAGGCCCACCCCGCTGAACTCCCTCAACCTCCCGGACCGAAGTGCGCGTTCGGCGGTGAGGAAGAGCAGCGGAGTGAGGGCCGTGACGAAGAGCTTTCCGTCGTGACCGGGATAGACCAGGGTCACCATGTAGGGGGCAAGGAGGAATCCCGCGCCAGCCAACGTGGCCGCCCAGCGGGAGCCCCCCAGGGTGCGAAGCCACGCATACATGAAGAGCCCCGCCAGGAAGACATGGATGACCAGCTTCCATCCCAGCGCCCGGTGCGTATCCGTGAAGAGCAGGAGAAGGGCGGTTGGATAGAGCGCGTCACCGGCGGCGAACGACTCCAGAAGGGGTGTGCCTCCCAGGATCTGCGGATTCCACAAGGGGAAGCCCGCTCCACTCTGGAGGGCCTGGGCGAAGAAGGCCCGAGCCATGTACCCCAGCCCCATGGTGTCCTGACCGAAGAGCATCTCGGACGAGAAAATGAATTCCCGGAAGAGGAGTATCGTGAGGAAGGCGTAGAGCAGTGCGGCACCCCAGGCCGGCGGGCCCTCTTCCATCCACCCCTTCCCTGCCGTCCCGTCCAGGGACCCGACAGGTGCCCCCTTCGGGGCTCGACTGCTCCGCTTCTGATTCATGAAACCTCCGTCCTGAGCGCGTCCTGGTAGATCTCCAGATGCCGGAGGGCCAGACGGCGGTTGCTCCAACGGGCCACCACGCGTTCCCGCGCCCTGGCTCCCACAGCCGGCAAATCGTTCCGATGCAGAAGCCCGGCTACCGCCTGGGCCAGACCCTGAGGGTCGGCAGGCGGAAAGAGGGCTCCCACATCTTCATCCACAATCTCCGGAAGCCCTCCCACCCGGGAGGCCGCCACCGGTACCCCGGTGGACATGGCCTCCAGGGCCGCCACGGAGGTAGCCTCCATGAGCGAAGGAAAAACCGCAACCTCTGCCCAGCGCAGCAATCCGGGCATATCCCCATGGGGGTGGGCCCCCAGGAAATGGAGTCGGGCCTCCACACCCAGGGAACGGGCAAGCTCCTGGAGTTCGCCCCGCTGAGGTCCATCGCCCACCAGACAGACCTGAACCGGCCCCACCAGGGTCTCCAGGTGGGGAACGGCGCGAACAAAGTATTCCACCCCGTTCTTGGGAAAGAGGCGTCGGGGCAGGATGATCCGTCGGCCCTCTCTGTTGGGCAGGTCCACCGGCCGAGCCCCCTTCCCTGCCTCCCCGTCGGGTTGGAAGAGTTGGGTGTCCACGCCATTGGTGAGGGCCTCCACCTTCTTCCCGGGAGCCAACTCCTGGGCTACCTGCGCAATTTCGGTACTTGCGGCCAGCGCATACCGCGGACGACGAACCAGGCTCCCCAGGACCGTTCGCCAACCGCGGCGCTGGGCCAACCGCAGGAAGTGGGAAGTGTGGAAGGTTGCCAGGACGGGAATCTTCCGAAGCCGCCCCACCAACAGGCAGGGAGGAACGGATTGAAAGGCCTGGGCGTGGAGGATATGGGCACCCTCGGCGGCGCGATACAGCGCCGGAATGGACCCCACCGCATGGAGAATCCACCCCAATGGATTCCGGCCTGGGAAGAAGGTTCGCACCACCTGGACCCCGTCCAGCGTCTCCTTTCGAGCCGCCCCCGGAAGGGAGCGGGACGTCACCGCGTGGACCTCGTGGCCCTGGGTCACCAGCTCCCGGCCCAGTTGATGCACATGACTCTCCAGACCTCCCACCTCCGGAGGATAGTAGAGACAGTGAAAGACGATCTTCATGCCCCCGACCAATCCACTGTGGTTCGGGAATCCCCTCTGATCCAATGAGCCACCACGTCGGCAATCCGGTCAGCGGCCGACCCGTCGCCGTAGGGGGTGGAAAGCGCAGGCGGGGGTGTGCCCACGCCTCGGGAACCCACCCTGGAAGCCACCCTGCCCATGGCCTCCACGCCCCGGCGGATGCGGGTGGCATCGGTCCCCACCAGCCGAGCCACCCCGGCTTCCACCCCCTCGGGGCGCTCCGTCACCTCCCGGAGGACCAGAACCGGCACGCCCAGGGCGGGAGCCTCTTCCTGGATCCCTCCTGAATCCGTGAGGGCCAGATGGCTGGCCCCCAGGGCCCGGAGGAGAATCCCGTACGGCAGGGGCTCCGTAAGCAAGACCCGGGATTCGTCTCCCAGGATCTCGTAGGCGGGTTCCCGAACCTGGGGGTTGGGGTGCACGGGGTAGAGCACCATTCGCGCGGGGTCTTCCCGCACCAGCGCCCGGACGGTCTCCAGGACTTCCCGGATGGGCGCCCCGAACGATTCCCGCCGGTGAAGCGTCAGGAGAAGTCGCTGCCCGTCCCACTCCAGGTAGCGCTTCACCTCCGGGCCGGGCTCCCCCGAAGGCTCCCGAGCCACCATGAACCGCACGGCATCCACCACGGGGTTCCCCGTGAGATACACCTGGCTCTGGGGGATCCCCTCCTTCAGGAGCGCGTCTCGAGCCCTGGGCGTGGGAGGGAAGTGCAGATCGGCCACCGGCGACACCAGACGGCGGAAGATCTCCTCGGGAAAGGGAGCGTCCTTCCGACCGCTTCGGAGTCCGGCCTCAACGTGACCTACGGGGATCCTGGCCAGGAAGGCAGCCATGGCTCCGAAGAACACGGACGCCGTGTCCCCCTGGACCAGGAGGAGCTGGGGGGGCCATTCCTCCAGCACCGCGGGAAGGAGTGTGAGACACGCCGCCCCCACCTCTCCTGGACTCTGCCCCTCCAACATCACATCCAGGTCACGCCAGGGCGTAAGGGCGAACTCATCCAGCACGGGTCGCACCAGATGGCGATGCTGGCCCGTGAGGAGGATCCGGGCGTCCATGCCACGCTCGGTCAGGGCCCGGGCCACCGGCGCCAGCTTCACTGCCTCGGGACGGGTCCCCAGAACCAGCAGGACCCGGAGAACCTCCGGGTGGGACATATCAGCCACGCGTGCGTCGCCGGAGATCGTCCACTTCCTCCCTCAACTGTGCGATCATCTCCGCCACCAGACCGAACCCCAGGAGCAGGAAGCCCACGGTCTCCAACAGGATCACCAGATACAGCACCGGGCGGAAGCCCACTCCGTGGAACCAGCGCACGTACACGGCGCCCAACCCCACGAAGATGCCCAGAGCTACCAGGGCGGCCCCCGACACGCCGAAAAGAACCAGGGGCTTTCGGGAGAAGAGCAGCAGGAACCAAACCGCCATGAGATCCAGAACCCCCAGAACGATCCGGAAAGGGCCACCGTACTTTGAGCGGCCGGCCCGGCGGGGGTAGAGAGGCACATCCACCTCGGTCATGGAAAAGCCCCGATGATGGGCCAGTACCACCAGGAATCGATGCCAGTCGTGACGCAATCTCACCTCTTCCAGGAGGCTGCGGTGAAACGCCTTCATGGAATTCATGTCGGACACCGGTACCCGAAAAATCCAGCGTCCCAGCCGGTTGTAGACGGATGAGACCATCCGCTTGTCGTACTGTCCCACCTTCCGACCCGTCACCATGTCGTATCCTTCCTGGAGCTTCTCCAGAAAGCGTGGGATCTCGTTCGGAAGATGTTGAAGGTCGGCATCGAAGATCACCAGCCAACTCTTGTCCGTGGAGGCGGCAGCGGTGGTGATGGCTTCCGTCTTTCCCATGTTCCGGTGGTGCCGGAGCACCCGGAGGGGCAACCATCCGGCGCCCACGTCCCGGGCAACGTCTGCCGTTCCGTCCGTGGACCCATCATCCACCAGGATCACCTCGCCGTGGAGGTCCATGACCCGGAAGGTCTCCTTCAACTCCCGGATGAGGTCAGAGATCACCTCCGCTTCGTTGAACGCAGGCACCACCACGGCAAAATCCCGACGGCTCTCCGACGTGAGTCCACTCATCAGAGCCGCTTTCTCATCCGGGCGGGAAGGATTCCCAACTGGTCGCGGTATTTGGCAACGGTACGGCGGGCGATCTGTACCCCGTCTTCCTCCAGGAGGCGCACCAGGGCCTGGTCGGTGAGGGGCTTCTTCTCATCCTCGCCATCCACCAGATGGCGGATCTTCGACTTCACGCCCCGAGCCGAGATGTCTTCACCACTATCCGTGCTCAGGCCAGACGAGAAGAAGAATTTCAAGGGAAGCACGCCCCTGGGCGTCTGCACGTACTTCTCGTTGGTGACCCGGGACACGGTGGATTCGTGCATTTCGATGTGATCTGCCACTTCTCTCAGGGTGAGAGGGCGGAGATGCTCCACGCCCTTCTCGAAAAAGTCCCGCTGCCGATCGACGATGTAATGCATCACCTTGAGCATGGTCTGCCGCCTCTGCTCGATGGCCTGCACCATCCAGGTAGCCGCATTCATCTTCTGATTGATGAAATCCCGGTTCTCTCCTGTGAAGGAACCGCGGTCAGCCGCGACTTTCCGGTACGAAGAGGAAAGACGCAGTCGGGGAAGATAGGTGTCGTTCAGGAACACCATGTACTGGCCATCGATCTTGTCCACCACCAGATCGGGAATGATGTATCGCTCCGGCTCCGAATCATGGGCCAACCCGGGTTTCGGGTCCAAACGAGCCACTTCGTCGGCTGCATCCTGCACCTCTTTGGCCGGAACCCCCAGTCCTCGGGCGATTTCCCGCCACCGCCGAGCCACGAAGTCATCGAAATGGTCTTCGATGAGACGAAACGCCAGAGTGTCTTCCATCTCCTGCCGTCTCAACTGGATGAGGAGGGATTCCCTGAGGTCCCGCGCCCCCACGCCTGGCGGATCAAAGCCCTGGATAACCGAGAGCACCGATTCTGCCTCATCCATGGTGTAGGGCCGGAATTCCACGAGGATCTCGTTCAGTTCCGACTCCCTCTCCTGGGGATCCTCCAGGGTCTGGGCTCGTTCACGGGCCACTTCACGTACATCATCCAACCATCGGTTCACCCCTTCCAACACCTCCTCGAGAGTGCACGTCAGGGCACCGGATTCATCCAGATTCCCCAGGATCTCTTCTCCCAGCATCATCTCCCGATGGGAGAGCTCCATGTGGTGAAGCTGCTCCATGAGGAACTCCAACAGGCCCTCTGGAGGGGTGGGCGTCAGGATCTGACGGTCGGGTGCGGCTTCAAACTCGGACTTCCGCCCGCCCACATCAAATCCGTCCAGGAGGATGTCTTCCCAATCCATTTCATCTTCGGAGGTTTCCTCCACACCCTCTTCCGACAGCTCCACCTCGCCTTCCACATCGGCCTCGGACAACTCCAGGAAGGGGTTCTCCGACAACTCCTGCTTGAGATGCTGCTGGAGCTCCAGCACCGGCATATACAGGAGCTCCATGGCTTGATAGAGCCGGGGATTGATCCGAAGCTCCTGGCGGAGCTGCGGAGACTGGATCAAGCGATTCCCCATACCGGCCATGATTGATCAGACCCCCACAGGTGGAGGGGTATACCTGCTCCGCATCCGCTGCGTGAGCGTGGGTCCCAGATAGATCTCAGCGGCTTCATCGTTCCAGACCAGCTCGCTCACCGTACCCGAGAGCCGAATCCGGCCCTCGTACATGATGTAGGCCCGATCCACGATATCCAGCGTCTGCTCCACATTGTGGTCCGAGATGATGACCCCGATGCCCCGGGTCTTCAGGTCAGCCACAATCTGCTGGATGTCATTCACGGCGATGGGGTCGATTCCGGCGAAGGGCTCATCCAGCAGGATGAACTTGGGGTGCTGCACAAGTGCCCGAGTGATCTCCAGGCGCCTTCGTTCCCCACCGGAGAGCGCGTAGGCCTTGCTGGTGCGTAGGTGGGTCAAGGAGAGTTCCGAGAGAAGTTCCTCCAGGCGGGCTTCCCGCTGACGCCTGGGCAGGCCCAGAGTCTCGAGAATGGCCAGGACGTTGTCCTCCACCGTGAGCTTCCGAAAGACGGATGGTTCCTGGGCCAGGTAGCCCACCCCCATGCGGGACCGCTTGTACATGGGGACCCGGGTGATATCTCTTTCGTCCAGAACCACGCGGCCTGAGTTGGGCGGGACGAGGCCTACGATCATGTAGAAGGTGGTGGTCTTCCCTGCCCCGTTGGGGCCCAAGAGGCCTACGATCTCCCCCTGCTCCACCTCCAGGTCCACTTGATTCACCACCGCCCTTCCCTTGAAGCTCTTCGTGAGGCCCATGCCCTTCAGGAGGCTTTTTCGCTTCTCCTGATGAGGGTCGGACCTCCCTCTCAGCTCCGGTGTCGACGGAGTCGCCGCCCTCGGCCCAACCCCTCCTTCCAACCGTGCCAACATTGCGCCTCTGCTGGGCTCCAGCTCCGCCCAGAGGTCCGGTGTCCAGCACAGGTGGGTCCAACGGCTTCCCTCAGCTTGGCGGATCACGATCCCCTCGCCCTCCAAGCGTCCTACCACACCCTCCTCGAGATAGGGACCCACCTCCATGGAGGCCTGCCTCACCTTGCCTTCCGACTCCAGTTCCCGGCGGACGGCCGACGCCCAAACACCTCGCTCCACCCATCCCCGGGAGTCGGCCCGGGCCAACAGGACCCGAAGGCCAGCCCTCAGGGAGGCGTCGTGGGGCTGCAAGGCGTCCACAAACCCTTGGAAGGCCTGAAGATCCATTACCGCGTCCCCCCGGTCGTTCTGCCCGGTTCCAGGTGGAGACCGCGAGTGGGGCCCTCCACCTCCATGCGCTCCACCTCCCCGCTCTGGAAGAAGATCACGATCCGACTTCCCGTCACGTAGTGGACAGCGAATTCGGGAAGGGGCTCCATTTCCCGCTCCTCCAGCGGCACGGAGACCTCTTCTACAACCTCTTCCTCAAATCCGATGACTCTCTCCCCGGCCGCGTCATCCCCCCCAGCGTCTATTCCGGCCTCCGCGTCCGGGTTCTGCGAAGGCTCAAGGCGGTAGAGGCTCCGGGCCGTACCCGAAGCCACCAACTGTTCCATGCGCGCCCCCCCATCCGTGTCCTCATCCGTGGGCGGGAGGAAGGTGGCCCGGATGGTGTCACCTTCCATCCAGTCCCGCCGAACCACTTCAGGCGTGTCATCGGTCACCAGGGAGTCCTGACCCAGATGCTCGCCCCGGGCGGAACCCACAGCTACCACCTCCCGGATCTCCTGCCCGGGAGCCACGATCTCGATGGAGTCTCCCCTGAGAAGGAAGTCCTGGGCAAGAGCCTCGGGACGGGGGCTCTCGGCCTCACCCTCCACGGCCTCACCCCGAAGGGCCACCCCCCGCTGCACCTCCCCCGACTCCAGGTCGATCTGGATGAGAGGAGCCGCGAGCCGGAAGTCGTCACCCGTGAGCAGGGCCTCGCCTCGAGCCCACACATTGCGAAGGCTGTCTCCTGGAAGCAGGACATCCAGCTCCCTTCCCTCCAGTTGGAACCCCTCGCCAGTGATGCGAGAGGGCGGGGCGTCCACGAGACTGAGAAATGTGATCTCTCCCTCCATTCGGACGTACTCCATGGAGTCGGCGGTCACCAGGAGATCATCCCTCGTGAGCTCCACCTCACCCCCTGCGCGAAACAGGTTCTCACCCTCCAGATAGATGCGATGGGCATCCACCTGGGAAAGATCGTCCTGGGAGTCCTCGGCGGCCGGGTCCTCTCCGTCCCCTCCCCTCGCCGGCCTGAGCAGCGCCCGGGGGCGATTGCCCGACACGGTAAGGCGGTCTTCGGGCCGGAAGTCGTTGGCGCGGAGCAAGACCAGTGTGTCACCCGTGATGACGGACCGGTTCGCCCGATTCTCCAGGGAAACCCCCCCCCAGGCCAACAGCCGTGCCTGCTGGTTGAAGAAGTGGGCGCGGTCGGCGGTGAGGAGGGTCTCCTCATCCTCGAAGAGCACCGCGCCAAAGAGCTGTGTAAATCCGGAGGCCTGGAATACGGCGGCGCTGTCAGCCTGGATTCGCGTGCCGTCCTGGCACCGGATCCGGGGGGCGCTGATGTACGATGCCCGGCCCGTGCCCAGTTCCAGGTTCACCAGGTTCCGGGACTGCACCAGTTCGCAGTTCGTCTGAGCCGCCACCTCCCCCGCCCCGAACGCACATATCCAGACCAGGAAAGCCAGGGCGAGCCAGCCCCCGCTACGTCGGCCTGCCCCGGGGGGCATGTGTGCACAGGTGAGGGGGCACATCAGAACTGGATCCCTCCGCCCCGAGTGCGGGCGTTGCGAATCCGCACGTTCCGGAACGCCTCGTCGGATTCGAAGGCCGTTCCCTCCACCACCTGGCTTCCCTCCCGGAGCACCGTGGCGGAGTCGCTCCAGATCCGGGCACTCCTGGGATCATAGAAGAGCTCCTGACTCTCGATACGCCGGGCCCCGCCCTCCACCAGCAGGACCACATCTCCCATGGCATGCATCCGGTCCGACCGGGAGTCCAGATTCCCCCGAAGGGCCGTCACCTCCGCCCGGGGCCTCCCGTCCTCGTCGAAGACCTGAAGCTCCAGATTTCGGAGGGCCACGAAGGTGGAGTCCTCCCAGAAGTAGGCGGTATCTGCCTCCACGGTGGCCTGCCGCACGCCCTCCCGGGTGAAGTGATGGGTCATCTCGAAGATGACCTGATCGGCGGCCATGCTCTCCAGCTCCGAGGCCACGATGGGAGCCAATTCCTCCCCGCGACATCCGGGAAGCAACACCAGAGACCCGAGAATAAGAGCACCCAAACTCTTGCCAGTAAACACTATGCCACCCCAGACTTCAGAAGGTCATGTAGGTGCACCAACCCCCTGAGCCGACCTCCTTGATCCACTACCGGAAGGGCCATGATGCCGTGGGTCTCCATGGTGTGGAGCGCTGCGGCGCCCAGCTCCGACTCCCTGGCCAGCTGGGGACTCCGGGTCATGACCTCCTCCACCGGCACTTCCAGGAAGTCGTCTCGGCTCTCCATGAGGCGCGTGAGGTCGCCGGCAGTGACCACTCCCACCACCACCTCGGCCTGGTCCACGATGGGTACCGTGCCCCGCATCCGTGCCAGGGGCACGATGCACTCCCTCATCCGAGCTCCGAGACTCAGCGAAGGATAATCTTCCCTCACCATGACGTCGGCCACCTGCACGGTGAGCCTGCGTCCCAGGCTTCCACCGGGATGGAGACGTGCGAAGTCCTCCGGCTTGAACCCCTTCTCTTTCAGGAGCGCCACAGCCAATGCGTCTCCCATGGCCAGAGCCAGCGTGGTGGAGGTGGTGGGGGCCAGATCCAGGGGGCAGGCCTCGGCCGTCACTCCCACATCCAGACAAACGGATGAGAGCCGACCCAACGAGGATTCCCGATTCCCAGTGAGGGACACCACCGGAACTCCCAGCCGCACGAAATACGACAGGAGGCCCAGGAGCTCCTCCGTCTCGCCGCTCTTGGAGAGGAGGAGGGCGGCATCGTCCCGGGACACCAGCCCCAGATCCCCATGCAGCGCTTCCACGGGGTGGAGAAAGGTGGCGGGGGTCCCGGTGGACGTGAGCGTAGCAGCGATCTTCCGGGCCACGATGCCGCTCTTGCCGATGCCTGCCACCACCACCCGGCCGGGGGTTGCTGCCAGGAGACACACCGCCTCGGCAAAGCTGCTGCCCAGCGATTCGGCGGCCTCCAGCACGGCGCGACCCTCCTCCTCCAGAACGCGGCGCCCTTCCCGGACGATGGAATCCGGCGCCTGGGCAGTCACGATCCGACCCCCAATCCCCCCCGAGCCTCCAGATACCGGTCCACCGCCAGCTCCCACTCTCCTCGCGCCGAAAGCAGAATCCGTGCGAAATCCCGCACGGCCCCCTTGCCTCCGGGTACGCTGGTGATCCAATTGCAGCGACTCTTTACCTCTGGAACGGCGTTAGCCACCGCCACGGCAAGGCCCACACGCGTGAGGACGGGCAGATCGGGGAGATCGTCTCCCAGCATGGCCATCTGGCTCCAGCGAAGACCCCAGCGACGCCGGATCTCCTCCACCACCGGGAGCTTCTGGGCCCCGGGGTCCTGATGGCACTCCTCCACACCCAGTTCGGCCATCCGAAGGGTGGTGGCCTCCGACACCCGTCCCGACACCACCGCCACCCGGATGCCCACCTCCTGGAGTATCCGGATGCCCAGCCCATCCTGGATGTCGAATCGTTTCAATTCCAGGGCATGCCCCCCGGGCCCCATGCCCACATAGATTCCTGCGTCGGTAAGAACGCCGTCCACATCCAGAACCACGCCCTGAATCGCCATGGCCACTTCGGTGGATATCCCTGAGGAAGAAGACATCATCCCTCCTCGACCTTCACAGGGGCGGCCGTGTCCTGGGTAGCGCCTGCCAGCACCTCCCGGAGGGCCAGCACCTCCCGCAGGAGCCCTGGAAGCTGACTGAGCGGGAGCATATTCGTACTGTCGGAAGGTGCCTTCCCGGGGTCCGGATGCGTTTCCAGGAAGAGGCCATCGCATCCGGCGGCCACTGCGGCCCGGACCAGGTGGGGGATGAACGCCGGGTCGCCGCCGGATGAGCCGGCGGCCTTGCCCGGGCGTTGCACGGAATGGGTGCCATCGAAGATGGCGGGCACCCCACAGGCCTCCCGGATTCGTCGGAAGGACCTCATGTCCACAATGAGGTCGCCGTATCCGAAGAAGGTGCCTCGCTCGGTGACAGCCACGGCCCCTGAGCCCGCCTCCTGCACCTTGGCCACCGCCTGTGCCATCTCCTCCGGGGCCATCCACTGTCCCTTCTTGATGTTCACGGCCCGGCCCGTGGCACCTGCAGCCACCACCAGGTCGGTCTGGCGGCAAAGGAAGGCCGGAATCTGGAGGACGTCCACGACCTCGGCTGCCGGCGCCGCCTGCTCGGGAAGGTGGATGTCCGTGAGGAGGAGCAGGCCGGTGGCGGCCTTCACCCGACCCAACCTTTCCAACCCCCCCTTCAAGCCAGGACCTCGGGGAGAGTCACCCCGGGAACGATTCGCCTTGTCGAACGACGCCTTGAACAGCACAGGCAAGGACAACTCTCGGGAGATCCGGGCCAGTTCCTGGCCCACTTCCAGATTCAGGCCATGGTCTTCCAGGAGACAAGGACCCGCCACGAGGGCGAAGCTATCCGGCGCTTGAGGATGAATCACGGCGCCCCCCCTACTCTCCCACCGGGACAGACGCCTGCGCCTCCAACGACGGCTCCAGCACGCCGGCCCGCACCGATGCCGCCTGAACGAACGATGCGAAGAGCGGGTGGGGGCGGGTGGGCCGGCTCTTCAGCTCCGGATGGAATTGGCAGCCCACGAACCACGGGTGTTCAGGAAGCTCCACCATCTCCACCAGAGCGCCATCGGGAGAGAGGCCGGAAATCCGCATACCATGCTCCGCCAGGGTCTCCCGGTATGCGTTGTTTACCTCGTACCGATGCCGGTGTCGTTCACTGATGACCTCACTGCCGTAGATCCGGCGGGCCCGGCTCCCCTCCCCCAGGTGGCAGGGGTAGGCCCCCAGTCTCATGGTGCCTCCCTTCCGGGTGATTTTACGCTGGCTGTCCATGAGACAGATCACCGGGTGGGGAGAATCCTCGGAGAACTCGAAGGAGTCAGACTCCGAGAGACCGCAGACGCTCCGGGCGTATTCGATGACGGCACACTGCAAACCCAGGCATATGCCGAAGAACGGCACCTCTCCTTCACGGGCCCATCGGATGGTCCTGAGCATCCCTTCCACCCCCCGCGGGCCAAACCCACCGGGAATCAGGAGGCCGTGGTACGACTCCAATTCATCCAGGTCGTTTTCCGCGTCGAACCGCTCGGAACTGATCCACCCGATCTCCACGCCTACATCGTTGGCGATGCCTCCGTGGATAAGGGCTTCCTGCACGGATTTGTAGGAATCCACCAACTCGGTGTACTTCCCCACCACGGCAATGCGCACGGGTCCTTGGGAGGGCTTCCGGATCCGATCTACCATGCTACGCCAGGCGGAGAGATCGGGGGGGGGCGCAGACAGACCCAGCCGGGACATGACCACTTCGTCCAGGCCCTGTCGATGCAGCTCGATGGGAACCTGGTAGATGGTGCTTACATCCCGGGCCTCCACCACCGCCGAGGGATCCACATTCGTGAAGAGAGCGATCTTGTGGCGGATCTCATCGTTCAGGGGGTATTCGGTTCTGCAGACCACCACATCCGGCTGGATACCGATCTGCATGAGCTCCCGCACGGAATGCTGGGTGGGCTTTGTCTTCAGCTCTCCTGCGGCGGCGATGAAAGGCACCAGGGTAAGGTGGATAAAGAGCGCGTTCTCCCGGCCCACATCCTGGCGGAACTGACGGATGGCCTCCAGGAAGGGGAGGCTTTCGATGTCACCCACGGTTCCGCCGATCTCGGTGATGACCACATCGTGGGAAGGACTCAGCCGCCGGATCGCCCCTTTGATCTCGTCGGTGATATGGGGAATCACCTGAACCGTGGAGCCCAGATAGTCTCCCCTGCGTTCCTTGTCGATGACCGTTTGGTAGATCCTGCCCGTGGTGATGTTGTTGGCCTGGGACAGGGATTCATCGATGAAGCGCTCGTAATGCCCCAGGTCCAGATCGGTTTCCGCCCCATCATCGGTTACGAACACCTCACCGTGCTGGAAGGGGGAGAGGGTCCCGGGATCCACGTTGATATACGGATCGAACTTCTGGAGCGTGACCCGAAAGCCCCGTTCCTTGAGGAGACGCCCCAACGAAGCGGCTGCGATCCCCTTCCCGAGGGAAGAGACCACACCCCCCGTGACGAAGATGTATCGGGTCTGGTGCTGGTCCGGGTTGATCATGCTCTGCGTTCCACCAAAGAAGGAATTCCCAAGGCCCGCAAGCGAGCCTCCACTCGTATCACATCTGCCGGGGTATCCACCCCCGGCTCCGCCTCACCCACCAGTGCCACCCCCATGCGAACACCGGCCTCCAGGGGACGGAGCTGCTCCAACCGCTCCAACTCCTCCAACGGAGATGGTGGCAGGGCCACCCATCCCTCCAGGGCAGCGTGGGAGTATGCATAGATTCCCACATGGCGCAGGAAAGGCGCCCTGCGCAGCTCGTCGTCCCCAGGCTTCTCGTCCCGCTTATAGGGGATAGGGCAGCGGGAGAAGTAGAGCGCTCGACCATCCAGAGCTCGTGCCACCTTCACCACCGACGGGTCATGCCGCGCCTCCAGGGTCTGAACCGGGGCGGCACATGTCCCCACCTCCCAACGACCCTCAGCCACCAGTTCCGCCGCCGCCCGGATGTGGTCTTCCCGGATAAGCGGTTCGTCGCCCTGGATGTTCACGATCACCTGGAACGATTGGAACTGGTCCTGCCGAGCCACCTCCGCCACCCGGTCCGTGCCGGAGGGGTGCCGGGAAGACGTGAGGATCACCTCGGCCCCCGCCGCGTGGCACACATCCATGACTTCCTGGCTGTCGGTGGCCACCACCACCCTATCCAGCACGGACATTGTCTGCATCCGCTCCCAGACCCAGAGAATGAGGGGGCGACCCAGGATGGGGTGGAGGGGCTTGTTTTGGAGGCGAGTAGAGGCGATGCGAGCGGGAATGATGCCGAGGACGCCGGAGCGTTCCATCACTGGGGATCACTCCCGAAGGCAGACGTTTGCGTGCAAGATTCACGCCATTGAAGATAGACAACGGGTCCGGGGGGAGCAACCGACACGGGGCATCCCATCATCGGAGAGCGAGAAAATTCGCCAGGAGTGCATGCCCCTCTTCTGAGAAGAGGGATTCCGGATGGAACTGGACACCCCACACGGGCCGCTCACGGTGACGCACTGCCTGGATCTCCAGGCTACGCCCTCCTTCCCGGATGGCCGCTCCTTCCCCGCTCCAGGCCACCACTTCCAGGCTCTCGGGCAGGGCCAGGGGATCGGTGACCAGGGAATGGTATCGGGTCACCGTGAGAGGTGAAGGAAGCCCTTCAAAGATTCCCTCTCCCCGATGTTCCACAGGAGCCGTCTTACCATGCATGACCCGTTCCGCTCGGATGGTTCTCCCCCCAAAAGCCTCACCAATGGCCTGGTGACCCAGACAGACACCCAGTACCGGAACCTCTGCCGGAAGCCGGCGGATGAGCTCCACACTGATCCCGGCCATGGAAGGGGTACATGGGCCCGGTGAAATCACCACCCTTTCGGGCTTGCGGGCAAGGGCTTCTTCCAACGACACCTCATCATTCCGCAGCACCATCGGGTGGGATCCCAACTCTCCCAGAAACTGAACCAGATTCCAGGTAAACGAGTCGTAGTTGTCCAGGACCAGAAGCATGGTGGAGGGTTTCCCTGGTTTTCCGGGTGAGCCGAGTGCCCCGGGAACACTGGATGTTGGGGGGTCTCACATGGTAGCGGCTCCCCATTGCCATGTCATGCCCCATCCGCCGCTTACTTCCCATGGGGGAGTCATCTGCCGACCTTACCTACCATGAACCGCAACCCGATTCACTCAGCTCCTGGTCCCCTCCACGCAGTGGAATTCATTCCTGCCCGACGGACCGCACGCGCAGCGCTGCCTGGAGTGGCCCTTCTCCTCCTGGGGGCCCTCACTACCGCGTGTGGGGTGGGTGGAAGAGGTGCCGACCCCTCCCCTCCTGTGCCTCGGAATGAACGAACGGAAGTGGTTCCCCATGCCACGCCCTCCCTGGGGGAGGCCCTTTTCGGACCCCTGGGCGTTCGCCGTCCGCTGGAGCTTTTCTATCGCAGCTTCCTCCCCTTCCATGCCTACTTCAACCCACTGGAGGCTTCCGGGATGATGGGGGTGGCCGTGGACGGCCGCTTGCCGGATATGAGCTCTGAGGGGCGACAGGGTTTGGCAGATGGGTACCGGCAGTGGGTGCGGCGCCTCCGGGAGGAGTACCCCGACCCGCCAGAGAGCTGGGATTGGGACCGTCTCCTCCTGGAAGCGGAGTTGGAAACCCGCGTCCTGATGCTGGATTCGGTCCGGATTTGGGAACGTGATCCCACCCTCTATGTGGAGATCACGGCTCAAGCCCTCACGGAGCCGGCGTGGATGTCCAGCGGCTCCTCTTCCGTCCGATTACGCCTCCTGACGGCCCGGGCCCGGGTGGTACCCAATCTTCTCAGTGAGGGGCTTCGCAACATCCGTCCTGCCCATCCCCTCCTGGTGGATGGGGCTCGACAGCTGGGGGAGCGCCTGCTGGCACTCCTGGAAGAGGGTCCGGAAAGCTGGGTGCCAGGGGCTGTGGATGGCCCCGATCTCTGGGCGGCCCGGGAAGGGGTCGCCCGCGCGGCCCAGGGATTGGAGGCATTCCTCGCCGGGCTGGATGCGTCTGGACCCGCCAACGTGGAGGGAGGGAGGGGTGCGCCGCCTGTGGGCACCATCGTGCTGGCTCGTCTCCTCCGGAATGGGGCCGGTCTGGACCGACCCATCCTGGCGGCTCAGTTCGGCGCCATGGCAGACCAGGAGCTGCTGGAAGCATGGTTGGAGGAGCAGAAGACCCTTACCCGGCACCGACTGGAAGAACTCCGGGCCGCCGCCCTGGAAGCCGCCATGGGTCTGGACGGGAGTCGAGATCCCCAGGAGGTCCTCCGGAGCCCGAGACTCTCCACTCACCGAGAGGCGGGTGGAGACCTGGCTCCGCAGGCGCTTCTGGACGATCTGCGAGCATGGATCCGCGTGGTCGACCTCCTCCCCTCGGATCGCCCAATCCTTCCCACTTCCCTCTCCAGCATTCCTCTGGGACCCTGGCTCCCGGCACCATCCCACGGTGTCCTCATGGATGCACCGAGGGTTGTCTTTCTGGGACAGCCCTCCATCCTGGGCCCCTCCCACCCGGCAGCAGATCCCCAAATGGAACCGTTGGAAAGCACCTTGCTCCTGCAGGGTCCCACGGGCTGGGGCGCAACGGCAGAGGCCCTGAGAAGCCCCATCCTGGAACCAGGGCGTCGAATCTTCCCGTCACGAGTCACCCACGCCGGATGGCCCCTCTACTCCCGGGGCGTACTCGCAGGAGAAGGGTATGGGCTGGAGAGGGGCTTCAATCTGCTGCACATTCGAGGGGAGGTACGAGCTCAGGCTCTCTTCCTGGCTTCCATGGCGTACCACACGGGGGCAAGCTCCACCCAGGAACTCCTCACCGACCTGGAAGCACAGGGGTGGTGGAGTGCCGAGGAAGCGCGAGATGCCATGGCCCGGGCCGTAGCCAACCCTCTGGCGGTGCTGGAAGGCCCGTCGGCTTCTGCCATCAAGGCCCTGGTGGAGGAGGTGGAAACAGAGTTGGCGACCACCGGTGGAAGCTCCCCTGGCAGATCCCTGATCAGGGCAGCCTTTCTGGACAGCGGCCTGCCACCCTGGGCAGCCCGCTCACTCATCCCGGTGCTCCTGGGGTCCGGTCAGTAGTCCACCGGCCGAAGATAGAACTCTCCCACAGACGTGGACGAGAGCACCGCCACGGTGGGAAGCCGTCGTTTCCAATGGGTACCGTTGAGACGACGGGTGACCCGGTCCACATCCGCCTCGGGAAAGCCGCGTTCCACCAGATCCCGACGCCCATATCCCTGGAGCAGCCAGTAGAGAATAAGGTCCGCTTCGGGGTAATCGATCTCCAGTTCGTCGGCGTCATGGACCCCCTGGACGAGATCTGCGCTCGCCGGCTTCTCCACGATGGGGGTGGGCACACCCAGATGGCGTGCCAGGGTCCAGACCTGGGTCTTGAACAGGTCTCCCAGGGGGTTGATGGGGGGGGAGTCGTCGGCGTGCCAGGTGAAGTATCCCAGAAGTCGCTCGCTCTTGTTCCCCGTCCCCACCCCCAGGGCGTTGAATCGGGCAGACTGATCGAAGAGAGCCAGCGCCCGCATGCGAGCCGCCACATTCCCCTTCCGGAGGGGAGACATGTCCGGCCCATGACTCTCGATGTAGCCATCCACCGCCGGCGTGATGTCCAGGGTGTGGGAGTGGGCTCCCGTGGCCTCCAGCACCAACTGGGCATGTGCCAGGCTGTCGGGGCTGGACGTGCGGTAGGGTAGCCGGAATCCGTGGACGTTCTCCGGCCCCAGTGCCTCTACCGCCAACATGAGCGAAACGGCCGAATCCACCCCTCCGGACACCCCTACAACCACCTTCTCGAATCCCCTTCGTACCCGGATTTCATGGCGGAGGAACAGAACCAGCGCCGCTGCTACCCGACGCGGATCGATGGAGAGGGGAGATGGGTCGTGGGGTCGGGGGCCGGCCCCATCCCGTCCTCTCCGGGTGCCGGTTGCACCCGGGGAGGCACTGCCACTTCCCGCGCTACCGTCCCGAAGGCCCGCACTCCCGCCCCGTAGACCCGGCCAATTCGTCGCAGCGTCCTCCGGATGGCGGGAGTCCGCACCTCCCTCCACCTGTCCGGCCAGCTGCCGGCTGAGAGATGGGAGCCGTACCCGGAGATCACTGAGCAAGGGAGAGCGGGTACGGGCTCGAAGGATTTCCGAGCCATCCAGTTCCACCCGGGTGATCCCGGACTCCATGAGTCCACCTCGGCCCAGAACATTCCCCCTGGGGTCGGTGATCAACGAGGCCCCCTGGAGGAGCTGTCCCCCCTCCGAACCCACCAGTTGAGCCACCGCCAGAAAGACCCCATGTTCGGCGGCGGTACTCCGGGCCAAGCCCTCCCAACGATCCACGCTCTCACTCTGCCGGCTTTCCGGGGTGAACCCCCGGGCGGGGGACGCACTCAAAACCACAATCAACTCGGCCCCGTCCAGAGCCAGCAGCGTCGCTGGAAGCCCGTGCCAGAGTTCCTCGCAGATGAGCAAGCCCATCCGGCCCCACCGGGTGTGGAATGCCTGGATGGGGTCGCCAGGGTGCACGAATCTGGATTCCTGGAAGATCCCGTAGGTGGGGAGAAAGGTCTTCCGATGAACATGGCTTACCCGATAGCGGCCATCCCTTGGCGTGAGATAGGCGGCGCTGTTGAAGATCCCACCTGAGGCCGCTTCGTAGAAGCCCAGGATCAGGTCCGGGGACTGGCTCCCCGCAGGCCCCATGTACTCCTCCACCGCCTCCGGCAAGACGGCCACCTCTTCCACTGCCCCTTCCAGGTGATAGCCCGACAGGACCGCCTCAGGGAAGATGAGGAGGTCCAGATCCTGGCCTTCCGCCTCCAGCATGGCTCGAATCCGTTGGGCATTTCCCTCCACATCTCCCTTGTGGGGATGGAACTGCGCCACACCCAGTCGGAGAGGGGGTGAGGGGAGCCGGGGAGAGAAAGAAGTCATTGGGCAAGCCGGGTGAGGGTGCGAAGCTGGGGTTGGGAAGATACCATGCATCCTGGGGGTTGGGCGATGATGGCCGACCCCATCCGGTGGCTCGTCCCAGTTCGGCAGCGGTCCGGGCCCGGTATCCCCAGCCGAACTGGGAACGCCACTGGTTGGTCGGGGTTCCAGATTTTCATGGTTGCTGGATTTTCTCCAAGGGAGACAAGTATGACCCGCCACGTTTTGGCGCTCCTCCTCCTTCTGTCCCTCCCCCTTTCCGTCCAGGCCCAGAGGGCGTCGGCCGGTGCCTCGGGAACCTCGGAGACTCGCGCTGGAAGCGAGGAAGAGGTGTTTCGGGGGGCACTGGAGGCCATTCGAGATTTCGGCTTCGAGGCTCGCACCGACTCTCTCCTCTGGGAGATGGCCATCGAGGGCCTCCTGCGGGAGTTGGAAGACCCGTACGCTACGGTTCTCAACCCCCGGGAAGTAGCCCAGTTCCAGGAAGAGACCACCGGCAACTACGCCGGGATCGGGATCCAGATCTCAGACCTGAACGAGGCCGTGACCGTCACGGCGGTGTTCCGGGATACACCGGCGGAAGGCGCCGGCCTCCAGGTGGGTGATCGAATCGTGGCGGTGGACGATGAGGCCGCGGACGGGTGGAACATCAACGATGTTTCCCAACGCATCCGGGGTGAGGTGGATACCGAGGTTCTGGTGGTGGTACGCCGGGAGGGAGTTTCTGACCCGGTGCCCCATCGGATACGGCGCGATCAGGTCCACATTTCGTCGGTGATGGCGGGGCGGATCTTCCAGGACATCGGTTACATCCACCTGGATCGGTTCGCCCGGGGGTCGGCGGTGGAAGTCGATTCCGCGCTGCAGCTCTTCCAGGACAGTCGGGGACTCATCCTGGACATGCGAAGGAATCCCGGCGGGTACCTGGATGAGTCCCTCATCATGGCCGACCTCTTCCTGGAGCGCGGCGACACCCTGGTGAAGACCCGCAACCGGATACAGGGTCGCCGCGCCGGTCTTTCGGAAGACGCACAGGCCGCCCGCTTTCCACCTCGGACCGCTCCCATCCCCATGGTGATTCTGGTGGACCGCTTCACCGCGTCGGCCGCCGAGATCGTGGCCGGCGCTCTCCAGGACCATGACCGAGCCATCGTGCTGGGCGAACGGACTTTCGGGAAAGGGGTCGTGCAGACCATCGTGCCCCTTCCAGCCGGGCGCCAACTGCGACTCACTACGGGGGAGTGGTACACCCCCCTGGGGCGCTCGCTGAATCGAGTCCGCGATCTGGAGGGTCGTCCCATGGAAGAGAACCGGGATTCCCTACCCCGTTTCCAGACGGCGCAGGGCCGTACGCTTCTGGGCGGAGGTGGTGTCCTCCCTGATCGGGAGGTGCCCGACGACACCCTCTCCACCCGGGAGCAGGAGTTCATGACCCGCACCGCCCAGGACGGGATCCCGGTGAACCTACGAATCCAGGAGGAGGCGCTGGATCTGGCCCGGGAGGCGTTGAGGGGGGTCGGTCCCGGCTACGGTCCGGAGGCGGTAGATGTGCTCATGGCCCGACTCCGGGAGGAAGGGGTAGCGGAAGAGTACCTCTCGGATCCCGAGATCCAGGCATACCTGGGATGGCGCATCCGCTATACCACAGCCCTTCGGATGCGAGAGGATGGGCGTTCGGTGGAAATCCGAGCCGAGCGGGACAAGGTCCTCTCGGAAGCAGTGGAGATCCTGAGTCGCTCCACCGATCTGGGATCGTTGCTCCGGATGGTAGAGGACGAGCCGCCGCAGGGAGCTACGATCGGGGGTGGAACTTCCGGTGAACCGCTTTGACGTGATCCCGATTCAGATGCGTGTAGATCTGGGTGGTGGCGATATCCGCGTGACCCAATAGCTCCTGCACCATGGCCAGATCGGCACCCCCTTCCAGAAGATGGGTGGCCGCCGTGTGGCGCAGGGTGTGGGGCGAGATCCCCTCGGGAAGGCCCGCCCTTTGGGCCGTCTCCTTCACCAGGGTCCAGACCGCCACGCGGGAAAGGGGGCTTCCCCGGACGTTCAGGAAGACCCGCCCCTGGGCTTTCCCTCGGTCCATGGCCGGACGAACCTCCGTCAGGTACCGACGGAGGGCGCAGCGTGCTGCGGCCCCCAGGGGCGTGATGCGCTCCTTGCTCCCCTTCCCCATGACCGTGGCGAAGCCGTCGGTGAGATCCAGGTCACCCAGCCGGAGCCCCACCGCCTCCGACACCCGCATGCCGGTGGCGTAAAGGGTCTCCAGGATGGCCCGGTCTCGCCAGAACATCCGGGAGTCGGAATCAGGCGCCTCCAGGAGCTGGACCGTCTCTTCCCGGCTCAGGACCCGGGGAAGCACCTTGGAGCCCCTGGGAGATTCCAGACGTTCAGTGGGGTCTGCGTCCACCACGCCCTCGGAGAGGAGAAACTCGTAGTAGGTCCGAATGCACGAGATGGCACGCCGGATGGAGGCCGCCGCGAGCCCTTTCTCCTTCAAGGCGAAGACATGCTCTCGAAGATGGTGGTGGGTCACATCGGCCGGGTCGGCCACCCCCAACTCGGTGAGCTGTTTGATGAGGCGCTTCAGGTCTCCCTGATACGCCTCCACCGTTCGGGGAGACAGACCTCGCTCAAGGGCCAAGTGGTCCACGAACCATTCCACACGGAAGGCGGAAGCAGTGGTCATGAAGGTGGTTGCCACCTCCCCAGCAAGGCCACCGCATGGACGGCCAAGCCCTCGCCTCGACCGATCCACCCCATAGCTTCGTTGCTCTTCCCTTTGATGGAGACGAGGGTGGCTCGGACGCCCAGGACCTTGGACACCACTTCCGACATCTCCCGAGCGCGCGGGCCGATCTTCGGACTTTCGGTCACCACTGTGACATCCACATTCGCCACGGCCCACCCCCGATCCCGCACCAAACGCGCGGCCCTTCCCAGCAGATCCATGGAGTCCGCCCCTTCCCACCTTGGATCGGAGGGTGGGAAGTGACTCCCTATGTTCCCGGCGCCTGCGGCGCCCAGGATGGCATCGGTGATGGCATGGGCTACGGCATCTGCATCGGAATGCCCTGCCAGCCCAGCATGATCAGGGAAATGGACTCCGCCCAGGAGAAGCGGACGTTGGTCGTCGAAGCGATGGGAATCGTACCCCAAGCCCACCCGGAATCCGGGATCCGCGCTCATATGGAGTCCGGAATCAGCGGTCATGTGGAACCCGGGATCAGATCTCCCAACGGCGGAAGGCGAGACACACGTTGTGCCCGCCAAACCCGAAGGAGTTGGTGAGGGCCAGCCCCACAGGCCGATCCACCGCACCTCCGGGAGCATAGTCCAGATCGCAGTCGGGGTCAGGATTCCGGAGGTTGATGGTGGGGGGAATTCTGCCGTCCCGGCATGCCAGCGAACAGATGATTCCCTCTACCGCCCCCGCGGCGCCCAGCAAGTGGCCCGTCATGGACTTCGTGGAGGTCACCACGATTTCGTTGGCTCGACGCCCCAGAACCGCTCGGATGGCCGCCGTCTCGGCGCGGTCGTTGTGGGGCGTTGAAGTACCGTGGGCATTCACATAGTCCACGGCCTCCGCAGCCTCTCCCGCATCTGCCAGGGCCAAGCGCATGGCCTGCTGGGCCCCGGCACCGTCCGGCGATGGGGCCGTGATGTGGTAGGCGTCGGCGGTGGCACCGTAACCGGCAACCTCTGCCAGGATGGTGGCGCCACGGGCCAACGCGTGCTCCTCAGTCTCCATGACCAGGGCTCCTGCCCCCTCTCCCATGACGAAGCCATCCCTCGTGGCATCGAAGGGCCGACTGGCCCCCTGAGGATCGTCGTTCCGGGTGGACATGGCCTTCATGGCCGCAAAGCCCGAAATGGAGAGGGGGGTGATGGTAGCCTCCGCCCCTCCGGTGATCATCACGTCGGCGTCACCGCGCTCCAGGATCCGCAGGGCATCGCCGATGGCGTGGGCGCTGGAGGCACAGGCGGAAACCGTGGCGTAGTTCGGACCCTTGGCCCCAAATCGCATGCTGATGAGACCGGCGGCGATATCCGGGATGAACATGGGAATGAAGAACGGACTCACCCTGCTGGGCCCCCGTTCCATCATGGTCCTGCACTGCTCCTCGAAAGTGGCGATCCCTCCGATGCCACTGGCGAAGATCACGCCCACCCGTTCACCAGGAGTGCCGGCCAACCCATCCGCCAGCCCAGCCCGGGTCACCGCCTCGTGCGCGGCCACAAGGGCAAACTGAGCGAAACGGTCGTAGCGGCGGACTTCCTTGGGGTCCAGCACGCCGGAGGGATCAAACCCCTTCACCTCCGCCGCGATCCGGGTAGGGAATTCGTCCGTGGTCTCGAAGCCCGAGATGGGACTTCCACCAGGCACCCCATCCAGCAGGGCCTGCCAGGTGGCGTCCAGGCCTGCCCCCAGGGGCGTCACCGCCCCGGCGCCGGTGACCACCACCCGGCGCCGGGAAGCGGTGTTTCCACCCTTCACCGTACGAGCCCTCGTGAAGAGATCTCGTGTGTGGAACGATACCTCATTCGGCGTTGCCATGCTCCGAAAGGTACTTCACCGCATCTCCCACTGTGCGCATCTGCTCGGCATCCTCATCGGGGATGTCGATACCGAACTCCTCTTCGAACGCCATGACCAACTCCACGGTGTCCAGTGAGTCCGCGCCCAGATCTTCCACGAACGAAGCGCCATCGGTGACCTTGTCGGCCTCCACGCCCAATTCGTTCACGATGATTTCACGCACCCTGCTACCGATGTCTTCCGCCATGCTTCCCCCTTCAAGAGTCTGTTTGAAGCCGAACGGCCCGGGGTCCGAGACCCCGACCCAGAATGTCCGGGTGTGGGAAATCCCACATCCCTCCCGGAGATGTCACATCACCATTCCACCATCCACGGTGACAACCTGACCGGTAATGTAGCCCGCCCAGGGTCCTACGAGAAACCGCACGGTCCCAGCAATGTCCTCAGGCTGGCCCAGACGACCCATGGGGATCCGTTCCCGAAGGGATTCTGCGGCACCTTCACCCAGATCGGCGGTCATGTCTGTCTCAATATACCCGGGTGCCACAGCATTGCATCGGATGCCCCGAGAGCCCAGCTCCCTGGCCACGCTTCGGGTGAACCCCAGGAGCCCCGCTTTGGACGCGGCATAGTTCGCCTGGCCGGCGTTACCCATGAGTCCCACCACCGATGAGATATTGACGATGGCACCGGACCGGCGCTTCATCATTCCCTTGGCCACAGCCTTGGTGATGTTGAATGCGCCTTTGAGGTTCACCGATAAGACCTCATCCCATTCCTCCTCCTTCATGCGGATCAGAAGGTTGTCGCGGGTGAGGCCCGCATTGTTTACCACGATATCCACCGGGCCCACCCGCTCTTCCACCCCCACGATGAGATCCTGGACCTGGCTGGACTGAGCCACGTCGCAGGCGAATCCGGCGTGTCCGGTTCCCGGCAGATCCGCTGCGGCTTCCTCCGCTCGAGTCCCGTTGCGACCCACCACGGCTATCCGGGCACCGGCGTGGGCGAGACTCCGGGCGACTGCCAATCCGATCCCCCGGGAGCCGCCCGTGACCAGCGCCACCTGTCCTGAGAGCTCCGTTACCAATTCGTCCATCACCCCTCTCCTTCCAGCCAGTCAGCTACCTGCTCCACATCGTGGGGAGTGCCCACGGAAAGCACCTTCGCGTCGGACAGGATCCGCCGGACCAGGCCCGCCAGAACCGTGCCGGGGCCCAACTCCAGGAAGTGCGTAGCTCCCTGCCGCCCCAACTCCTCCATGGAGGCACGCCATCTCACCGGAGCCACCAATTGCTCAGCCAGAAGCCACTGGATCTCGTCCGGATCCCGGGCCTCCCGTGCCGTCACGTTGGACACCACGGGGAAGTCTGGAGGGGAGAAAGTGACCGCACCCAGACTCCGTCGCAATCCCTCCCGGGCAGGTGACATGAGCGGGGAGTGGAAAGCGCCGGAAACCTTCAGAGGGAGTACCCTCCGGGCACCCGCCGCACGAGCCGCAGTAGCCGCTCGTTCCACGGTCTCGGGATCACCACTGATAACCACCTGTCCCGGGCTGTTGAAGTTGGCGGAAACGCACACCCCTCCTTCCGCACCCGCAGTCCTGCAGACGTCCTCGACGGCGGTGTCGTCCAACCCCAGGACGGCGGCCATGGTGCCTTGGTTGGATTCCCCGGCCTGGAACATGAGTTCGCCTCGAACCTGCACCAGGCTCAGGGCATCGGCGAACGAAAGAGTGCCGGAGGCCACGTGGGCCGAGAATTCCCCCAGGGAATGGCCCGCTGCAAAAGAGACCCGATCACTCGGGAGCCCCAGAGTCCGGAGTACCGCAATGGAGTGCGTCAGCAGCGCCGGCTGAGCGTGACGAGTCTCGGTGAGTCGCTCCAGGGGGCCTTCCCAGGCCAGAGCAGACAGAGGGTGCCCTACCACCTCGTCTGCCTCCTGAAACGTCTCTGCTGCTATCGGGAACGCCTGGGCCAACTCCCGGCCCATGCCCACAGCCTGAGACCCTTGGCCAGGAAAAAGAAGTGCGAGACTCACAAATGGATCTCCCCGGACGGGCAGGAGGCGGGCAGTCTCACGCGCCGGCGCCCAGCTCTCGAGCCACGTGGTCCACCATTCTGGATCGCACGGCCAGGGCTGCCACGGAAATGGCGTTCCCGATGGCCCGGGACGGCGACCCTCCATGGCAGATGATGCAGACCCCGTTTACACCCAGAAGGGGGGCTCCGCCGTACTCCGTATAGTCCAGGACCCGAAAGACCTCCTCCAACTCCAGATCGGTTCCCGTCCGCTCCAACTCTCCCCGGAGCAAGTGGATGATGAAGGTGGCCACAGACTCATAGAACTTCAGGAGGACGTTGCCTACGAAACCATCACAGACCAGAACATCGCAGGCGCCTCTGATGATATCCCTTCCCTCCACATTCCCCACGAAGTTCAACCCGCTGTCGGCAAGGAGCCCGTAGCTCTCCACGGCCAGCTCATCGCCCTTCTCCGGCTCCTCTCCGATATTCAGCAGTCCCACCCTGGGGTTGGCCACCCCCATGAGATCCTGGGCGTAGATGGAGCCCAGCCTTCCGAACTGAAGGAGGTGCTGGGGACGACAGTCCACGTTGGCACCTGCATCCAGCATGAGAACCGGATCTCTTGACGTGGGCAGTACGGTGCCGATGGCGGGACGGTCCACCCCAGGCAAAGAGCGCAGGAGAAGGAAAGCTCCGGCCATGACCGCTCCCGTGGAGCCGGCGCTCACGAAGGCATCCACATCCCCCTCTTTCTGAAGGCGAAGCCCCTGCACGATGGAGGAGTCCGTCTTCTTCCGGATGGCCTGCACCGGAGCCTCGCCTGGAAGGATCCGCGAAGGAGCATGATGCACCGAAATCCGCGGGTGATGGACGCCACCAGCGGATTCCAGTTCCGTGCGGATCAGTGTCTCATCGCCCACCAGAACGACTTCAATGTCGTCGGCCTCCATACGGAGAGCCTGGAGCGCTCCCATCACTTCGATGGATGGCGCCCCGTCGGTGCCCATGGCATCCAAGGCGATGCGCACCGCAGCGGCCTCCGATCAGTCCAGCTGGACGTCCAACACCGACGTGTTCCGATAGTAGCCGCATCCCCCGCATACACGATGGGGAAGGCGGGGTTCGCCGCAGCGAGGACACGCCCTGGTGGCAACGGCCTCTGCCTTGTAGTGGGTGCGACGCTTCCGCTTTCTCTGCTTGGATACCCGCTTCTTGGGAACAGCCATGATTTCCTCAGTCAGTCCGTGGGCAGGGCCCGGAGAACATCCCAGCGGGGATCCTCCGTGTCCTCCCTGCATTCGCAACTTTCAAGATTCAGATTCGTGCCACACCGAGGGCAAAGGCCTCGACAGTCTGTCCTGCACTCCTGGAAACGGGGCACCGAAAGCACCATTTCTTCCCTGATAAGCGGCTCCAGGTCCAACTCCAACGCAGTGGGGTCGAGGAAACGAACCTCGCTGTCTTCTCCCTCCTCGCTGAGTTCGTCGGGGGGGATGAAGTACCAGTCCACTCCCAGATCGAACTCCGAGGTCGTTGGCTCGAGACAACGCCTGCACTCCCCAGCCATCTTCCCCCTCAACCTCCCCTGCACCATCACCTGGTCCTGTCCACCCGGCGTGGCGGTAAAGCTCACTTCCAGCGGCTCGGCCAGGGCGAAATGGACACCCGCCCAGAGCGGATGGTCCGGTTCCAAGACCCCCTCAACGGAGACTCGTCCCACCCGGTCCAGCGCTCTCAGGTCCAGTCTAAACATAGACTTGAAAGCTACCAGAACCGGGTGGGCTATGTCAATGCGATTTCCTAGGAGCGTGTCCGGGTAATGGGGCGATCCGCACTGGAAAAGAAGAAGGCAGACTCGATGGCGGCGTTCTCATCGGAATCGGAGGCGTGGATGGCGTTTCTCTCCTTCGATTCGGCAAAGAGCTTTCTCACCGTTCCCTCTGCAGCCTCTGCCGGATCGGTGGCACCGATGACCTCCCGGAGCCGCTTTACTGCATCTGGGGCCTCCAGGACCATGGGGATGACCGGCCCCGAAGTCATGAATTCCACCAGCGACCCGAAAAAGGGCCGCTCCCGATGGACTCCGTAGAATGCTTCCGCCTGGGTTCTATCCAGACGCACCATCTCCATGGCCCGGATCCGGAAGCCGGCCGACTCCAGGTGGGCAATCACCTTCCCAGCTTTCCCCGACTCCACCGCATCGGGCTTCACAATGGCCAAGGTCTGACTCATATCACGGCACTCCAGTAGAATGTTTGGTTGGTCCAGCAGTACACAAGGGAGTCCTACTTGTCACGTCCCCGACCCAGCAGGCGACGCAAAGCCGCATCCCGGGACAGGAATCCCACAATCTCACCCTCACGGATCACGGGCAGCTGTGCTACGTCCCGATTCACCATGAGATTGGCGGCATCCAGAAGGTCCTGATCTTCCGCCACGCACATCACCGAGCGGCTCATCACGTCCCGGGCTTTCACCTCCTCCTCAGAGGTACCGGAGTCCGGATTCTGCTCGCCGGACGCTTCACCCCTCCCAGCCCGGCGTCGGGGGAGCAGGTAGCGCAACGCCTCGCCTGCAGTGATCATGCCCAACACCTCGTGCTTTTCCCCCACCACAGGAAGCGCAGTAACCCCTCGCCTCGCCATGAGATCCAGAACCTCCGACATGGGTGTGTCGGGGTAGACGCGATACACCAGCGGGTCGGACGCATCGGATACCTGCAGTGTCTCGAACAGCTCCAGGTCCATGAACTCGGAGAAGGCCCGGAGTTGGGAGACCGACTGGACTGAGCGCAGCCGATCCCGACGTTCGCGTTCCCGCATGGTGCGCTTGAGTGCCGGAAAGGCCTGCTGCCGAAGCCCCTTGAGTCCCCTGGGCGTCATGAGAAGCAGCATTACCTGGGGAGACACCACGGTCTCCGCGCCCGAGATCGCTTCCAGACTCTGGATGCCCTCAAAAGGCACGGACCCCACCGCCAAGCCCAGGACCAGCTCCTCCACTCGGGGTGTCTGGACGGCCACCACCACAATGCCGTTGCCCAGGGCAACAATCTCGCTCTCGCTTCCCCGGAGGATCTGGTCGAAGAGTGGGTCTTCCCCGTCCCGCGGTCCCTCTACGGCCCCGGATTCCTCCAACCGGCTAAGGAGCGCCGCCAATGCGTGGGAGAAGTCCCTGTGGGAGGTGGGGATGATCATCCGCCCGGGAGTGAGCAGATCGGCCAGCTTCATAGGTTCCTCCTTGGGTCCGGACGGGGCCCTGCGAGAATCCTTACCCCATGGCCTGACGAATGAGGTCCACAATCTCCACTGGGCGGTGCGCTACACTGATGCCGTTGTCCCGGAAAGCCCTCATCTTCTCCTCTGCGGTTCCTGCCGAGCCCGAGATGATGGCTCCGGCATGCCCCATTCTCCGGCCAGGGGGGGCCGTCTGCCCTGCAATGAAACCCACCACCGGAACCGAGAGGTTGGCGCTGGCCCATTCTGCGGCCTCCTGCTCGTCCGTACCCCCGATCTCGCCGATCATCACAACCGCCCGGGTCTCAGGGTCCTTCGAGAAGGCCTCCAGGCAGTCGATGAAGTTCGTTCCGATGATGGGATCGCCACCAATCCCCACGCAGGTGGTCTGCCCGATACCAGCCTGGGTGAGCTGATTCACGGCTTCGTATGTGAGGGTGCCCGAGCGGGAAACCACACCCACGGGGCCAGGCGTGGTGATTTGCCCGGGGATGATCCCCACTTTCGCTTTTCCCGGAGAAATGAGTCCGGGGCAATTGGGACCCAGAAGACGAACCTCTCGATCCCGAACAAATGCCTGGGCCCGCGCCATCTCCAGTACAGGCACACCTTCGGTGATGGCCACCACCAACTGCACCCCAGCGTCTGCAGCTTCCATAATGGCAGATGATGCGAAGGGCGGCGGCACATAGATCACCGAAGCGTTGGCATCAGTGGCCGCTACGGCTTCAGCCACCGTGTTGAAAATGGGCACTTGGGCGCCGGCTGGCCCTTCAAACGTCTGCCCCCCCTTCCCTGGCGTCACTCCGGCCACCACCTGGGTGCCATACTCGATCATCTGCCGGGTATGGAAAGAACCGTCGCGGCCCGTGATACCCTGGACTACCAGACGTGTGGAATCGTCGATGAAGATGGACATGCGAAGAACTCTCGTTTTCGAATAGGAAGAATCAAGAAGCGCGGGCTGCCAGTTCCACCCCTTGCTTCACCACGTCATCCATGGAGGTGTAGGCCTCAAAGCCCTCTGCCCGAAGGATCTCCAGGGCCTCCTCCTCGTTGGTACCCGTGAGGCGGATGACGATGGGCGGACGGATGTCCAGCCGACGGGTGGCGGCTACGATCCCATTGGCCACGTCATCACAGCGGGTGATCCCGCCGAAGATATTGAACAGAATGGCCTTCACGTTGGGATCGGCCGTGATGATCTCCAGAGCAGCCACCACCTTCTCGGGGTTGGAAGAACCGCCGATGTCCAGGAAATTGGCTGGCTCGCCTCCGTAGTACTTCACCAGATCCATGGTGGCCATGGCCAGACCGGCACCGTTCACACAACAACCCACGTTCCCGTCCAACTTCACGAACGACAGCCCTGCCTCCCGCGCCTTGGTTTCCGACGGGGGCTCAGCTTCCAGGTCGCGGAAGGCGTCTACCTCGGGCAACCGAAAAAGGGCGCTCTCGTCCACGCTCACCTTGGCGTCGATGGCCTTGAGTTCTCCTTCGGGGGTGACGATGAGCGGGTTGATCTCCGCCAGGGAACAGTCGTTATCCGAAAACGCCTGATAGAGCTGGTGGAGGATGCGGGTGGCTTGCTTGACCTGACCTGGATCATCATAGAGGAAGGTGGCCATTCCGTATGCCTGATGCGGCAGGAGGCCGTACCTGGGGTCCACCCGGACCTTCCGGATGGCCTCGGGCCGGTTGTGGGCCACCTCCTCGATGTCGATCCCACCTTCGGGAGAGATCATGAACATGGGCGACTGACTCTTTCGGTCTACCAGCACCGCCACATAAGCCTCGGTGGCGATATCCACCGCTGGGGTCACCAGAACGCGGTGTACGGTGAGGCCGTTGATCTCCATTCCCAGGATCCGCTCTGCATGCGCCTGAGCCTCGTCTGGAGAGTCGGCCAGCTTCACCCCTCCCGCCTTGCCTCGCCCCCCCGAATGCACCTGAGCCTTCACCACCACCGAACCGCCCAGACGCTGGGCGATGGCCTTCACCTCCTGCGCCGTAGTCGTGGTCTCACCAGGAGGCACCGGGATCCCAGCATTCTGGAAGAGTTCTTTGGCCTGAAATTCGTGGATATCCATTCCCTACCTCAAGACGTCGACAAGTGGATGGGACCGGCAGTCACCTTCCAGCCGGCCGAAGTACGTGGGTCCATATCGGGTTCCAATAGACGGGGGAAAGTACGCGGACCCCCATCCCGGATCAACCCGTTCATCCGCCTCCCCCTCCGCCGGAGGCGGGCTGCTCCAATTCCTGCCGGAGTGCCCGGAGCGCATCTCCGAAGCCGGCCCAGTCCCCCGCCCGGAGCAGCTCCTCGGCCCGATCCAGGAGCTCCAGGGCGCGAAGAGAAGGGGTTGCCAGAGCAGCGGGAAGTTCAGGGATGCCGGTCACCTCCGCCTCAGCGTCCCCCTCCACCACCGCTGTCCTCTGCCCTGCGGCCAGGCTCTGGAGCGCTCCGGAAAGCGACGGCGCCATGATGACCCGACGCCCGTCGCTCACCACGAACCGGCGAATCTCCGGGATGGCCTCAGCGTTGGCCGCCAGGTAGATGGGCTCCATGTAGAGGAGGCTCTCTCCAACGGGTACCAGGTAAAGGTGCCCGGTCCAGACCTGACTCCCACTCTGGCGCCAGAGGGAGAACTGCTGGGAGATGTCCGGATCCTGCTCCACCAGAGCCTCCACCTGGCGAGGGCCCGCAATCTGCTGGTCCACGGGAACATCAAAGAGAATCAGCTCGTTTCGACCCTCAGCGTCCCAGCGACCCATGAGGAAAGCGGCCAGATTCTGCCGACCGACAGGCACCAGGAGATTCGTCAGGACAAACGACGCCTCCTCCTCCCCGGGAACCGGCAAGAGGGCGTATTCCGGGTTGTAGGGCACCTGCTGCGTCCCTGTCGCCAGTTCGGTGGCCACGCTCCAGCGATCCTGCTGACCATGGAAAAGAGGGGCCGTCTGCTGGTGATAGAGGGTGAGCACCCGGGATTGAAGCTCCATGAGAACCCGGGGATACCGCAGGTGAGCCCGCACCGATTCCGGAGCTTCAGCCAGAGGTTGGAACAGCGCCGGAAAGGCCCTGGAAAGGGCGTCTGCAAGAGGATCCATCTCGGCGGTACGGTAGAATGCCATCTCCCCGGTGACACCGTCCACCACCACCTTCACGCTGTTTCGTACCCACGTCGCACCCTCCCGACCCACCCATGACTGCCGGGTGGAAAGGGGGAAATGGGGGGAAGTACTGTACCCCTCCACGATCCAGAGCACCCGCCCTTCATCCAGGACGGGAAAGGGGGCCTCGGGAAAACTCAGGAAGGGGGCCACGGCCTGCACCCGGCTATGCACCTGCCGGCGATGCACGAACCGGGAATCGGAATTCACCTCGTTGGAAAAGAGGATATTCGCGTCCTGAAAACGCCACGCCAGTGCCAATCTACGAAGCGCGGACGACACCTGAATCCCCGTGGGAAAATCCACTCCGGCCACGCCTGGATCTCCGCTTGCCGTCCGAAATCCCTCGGCATTGGGATCCACGAAGGCGTAGAGCTGTGGGCGCGTGCCCACGTAGACAGCGGGCCTTTCCAGGCTCACACCCGGGGGGACGTCGTCTGAGACCTCCTCGGGGGGAATATTGAAGAGGAGCATTTCCGGCCGTCCGCCCCGGTCCAGGCCGTTGGCTCTCAGCGCCACGGCTCCCATTCCAGCCAGGTACCTGGCCCGGAGGTGTCGGTTCTGCCAGTTGGGGTCTTCGATCCCCGCAGGATCCACCTCCCGCACTGCTACGGCCACCGGCACCTGCCCCCCACTGGCATCCGCATACCACGTCATCCCCACTTCATGGAAGTCATAGTACCGGAACCGGGCCTCGGTCTGCCGGAGACCCGTGAGGAGGGCTTCGCGGGTCCAGATGGGCACCGCCGATAGGACTTCCTCTCCTCGATTCCACGTCTCTCCGGTGGCTGGATTCGATGCGAATGCCCGGCGCTCCAGGTCGTCCAGTCCAAACCCGGCCCGGGTGGCATCCAGGTTGGCCTCGATGTAGGGGGTCTCCCGGACCAGCTCGTTGGGCTCCACCTGAAAACGCTGCACCAGGGCCGGGTATCCCTCCGCCAGAAGCACCGACCCCACTGCGATGGCCGCGACACCCGCCAGGGCTGGAGCCATCCGGCCCCGGCGCCCACCCCGCACCAGGAGAAAGGCCGCCACGAACGTCAGGACAGACAGGGCCTGTAGAGTGGGCATCCGCGCCCGGTGGTCCGAATACCCGAATATGCCTTGCACTCCGGAGTTGCCGTCCAGCAGGAGCTGATAGCGGGCCAACCAGAACCGCACGGCCAACATGACCAGGAAGCCCGCGCCCACCCACGCCAGATGCCCCCTGGGGATGGGTCCCATCTCCACACGACCTCGCACCACGCGAAGGGATCCGGTGGCCCCATAGGCGCCGGCCGTGGTGAGAAAGAGGAATGCCGCCACAAGGAGGAGGAAGGTGACACCAGCCGTCAGGGCCGGGACCACAAATACGTGGAAGCCCAGATCCCTTCCCAGGAACGGATCCACGCTTCCCCAAGCCTCGGCATTCAAGAGCAAGAGCACACCCATCTCGCTTCCCGGCGTGACGGAGGCACCAAACCAGAGTCCTGAAAGCCCTGCCGCTGCCGCGATGGTCCATCTGACGTAGCTCTGGGGAAGCTGTTCCGCGATCTCCAGGTTCCCGAATCGCCGTTTGATTCGGACCCCCGCCAGAGTGCCGGCTACCACACGGAGGTTCACGGCCATCAAGCCCGCTACGAGGACTGCAACACCGAGGCGGATGATCCAGAGCCAGAGGAGGCGCGTGCCCCAGACGGCCAGATACCCTTCCGAGGCGAACCAGAGCGCTTCCACGTAGAGCTCCACCACGAGACGGCTCAGGACCAGTACTGTCCCCACCGCCAGGAGCGTGGCCACCAGGACCTTTCCCCCCTGCGCACCCCGCCTCAGGGCATCAGACATCCACGCCCTGCTCCCTCAGCCAGCCCTCCACCTCGCCCCGGATCCGCTCCAGCGCCTCTGGTGTGCGAGCCTCAAATCGAGCCACCACCACCGGTTGGGTGTTGGATGATCGCAGGAGGCCCCAACCATCTCCGAAGAGGATTCTCACGCCATCCACGTCCATCACTGGATATCGGTCCCGGAAATGCGCCACCGCCTTCTCCACCAACGATACCTTCAGCTCCTCGGCTACCTCGATACGGAGCTCGGGAGTGGAAACGTATTGGGGGAGTTCTGCCGCCATCTCCTTCAGTGAACGAGAATCCCGGGCCAGAAGGTCCACGAGACGACAGGCGGCATAGATGGCATCGTCGATGCCCAGATAATCATCGGCAAAGCAGATGTGGCCCGAGAGCTCACCTGCGATGGGAGCCCCCGTCTCCTTCATCTTCTCCTTGATGAGGGAATGGCCGGTTTTCCACATGATGGTTTTTCCGCCTGCGGCCTCGAAAGCCTCAGGGAGAGCCTGGGAGCACTTCACGTCGAACACCAGGAGTTGGCCTTCCCCGTCTCGCTTGAGGATATCCAGACCGAAGAGCAGCAACAGGACATCCCCCCTCACCACCGTTCCCTCGTGGTCCACGGCTCCAATTCGGTCACCGTCTCCGTCGAAGGCGATGCCCACCTCCGCACCTTCCCTCCGCACCACTTCCATGAGCTCTTCCAGATTCTCATCCACCGTGGGATCGGGGTGGTGGTTGGGAAAGGTGCCGTCGGACTCGCAATAGAGGGGGATCACCTCCGCGCCCAGGCTCTCCAACAGGGAAACCGCCACCACCGAGGCAGTGCCATTGCCGCAGTCCACCACCACCTTGACCTTTCGAGGCAGGGAGAAGCGTCGGAGCACATCCTCCTGATACCGAGCCAGTACGGGGATGTCTTCCCTCGCTCCCCCCCCGCTCCGGGTCATCCGGTTGGACTCGATCCGGGCCAGTAGGTCCTGGATGTCGTCGCCGTAAAGGGCGCGCTTGCCCATGGTCATCTTGATGCCATTCCACTCCGGCGGATTGTGGGAGCCGGTGATCTGCATCACGCCCTGGGTGTCCAGCGCCGTCTCCGCCCAGTAGGCCGTACCCGTGGGAACCGTACCCAGGGAGATGACGGACACGCCGGCGGCCTGGAGCCCCTGAGCCACGGCGTCGGCGAGTTCAGGTGAGGAAGGGCGGTTGTCCTGCCCCACCGCTACCGTGACCTGGGCCGATGGGGCGTGCTGGTCCCGGAGGGCAGACCCGTAGGCCTGGCCCACGAGGTGGGCCACCTCACTGTCCAGATCAACTCCCAGGATCCCGCGGATGTCATACTGACGGAAGATGTGGTGTGAAGGCTTCATGGTTTGGCTGGGGCAGAGGTTGGAATGGAACGGGGCTCGGTGACTCCACCGGACCATGGCTTTCTTGGCCAGATCACGGGCTCGGACTCAGGGCAACAACGCAAGCAGTTGCCCGGAAACCAGGGTCAATGACTCTACCCCGCTCAGGGCCCAGCGTACCACCGGTCCTGGGAGGACTCCGGTGAACAGGACCACTGCCACCGCAGCGCCCAGACCCCATCGGAGCGGCAGGGGAACGGGGAGGCGGAAGTCGGTCTCCTCCTGACTTCTGGCATCCCGCATCCACATATACCACGCCACCCGAAGGTAGTAGAAGTAGGAAACCACCGTGGTGAGAGCCAACACCACGGCCAGACTCCACAGTCCGGCCTCGGCGGCTCCCTGGAGGAGGTAGATCTTCCCCATGAACCCTCCCGTACCGGGAAAACCGGCCAGCGAGAGGAGGAAGATGGTGAGAAACACACCCAGCATGGGTTCTCGCCACCCGAAGCCGGCGTAATCGTCCAGTTGGACTCGTTCCTCGGTGAAGCGGCCCACCAGCATCACCACTCCGAAAGCCCCCATGTTCATGATGATGTAGACCAGGAGGTAGAACAGGAGCCCCGCCGAGGCGGTGGTGTTAGCCGCCGCCAGTGCCACCATCAGATACCCACCATGGGCGATGCTGGAGTAGGCCAGCATCCGCTTCACATTGGGCTGGGCCAGAGCTACCAGATTGGCCACTACCATGGTGATGGCTGCCAACCACCACATCACCGGATACCAGCTGGCGTAGAGGGCTGGAAGAGCCACCACCAACACCCGGAGGAATGCCAGGAATCCGGCTGCCTTCACCCCTGCGGCCATGAACGCCGTCACGGGAGTCGGGGCGCCCTCGTACACGTCGGGGGTCCACATGTGGAAGGGAACGGCCGAGACCTTGAAGAAGAAACCCACCAGGAGAAGAAGCATCCCCACGGTAAGGAGCACCGGTACATGGGCACCGGTGGCCACCGCTTCGCCGATCCGGGAGATGTTGGTGCTACCGGTGGCTCCATACAGAAGGGCGATCCCGTACAGCAGGAAGCCCGACGCAAATGCTCCCAGGATGAAATACTTCAGGCCCGCCTCGGCGGAACGTCGGTCCTTCCGATTGAAAGCCGTGAGCACATAGACCGCGATGGACATGGTCTCCAGCCCCAGGAAGAGCACGATGAGATCCCGGGTTCCCACCATGAACATCATGCCCACTACCGACAGGAGAATGAGCCCGTAGAACTCTCCTACCTGCATGCGGTGTCGCTCGACATAGTCCTGGGAGATCACCACGGCAAAAGCGGCCGCCAGGAGAAAGATCCAGTTCCCGAACAGACGGAACCCATCCAGGGCCACCATGCCCTGGGAATCCACCTCGGATACCCCGTAGAGCCATCCGTTGGCGAGGGCTGCCAGCAGAAGGACCACGAGAGTAGCCATGCCCAGCGATCCCCCCTGTCCCTCCCGGAATTCGTCTCCCTTCCAGACACCGGCCAGGAGCACCGCCATGCCACCTACCGAAAGGATGAGTTCCGGCAGCAGTGCCCAGAGGAAGTGGGCGCCATGGGTGAAGTCCAATACCATCTTCCCTTACCTCCCGTCCGCCACGATCACCCGGTCCGCCGACGGCGTCCCGGCACTCCGACCCAACTCGGCCCGCTCCTCCCCTGGCTCCCAGCCCTGGGCCGCACCTGCAGCCTCCACCCGCTCCAGTACCCCTCGCACGGAGGGCTCCATGCGTTCCAGAATGGGAGTGGGGAACAACCCCAGCCCCACCATGATGACCAGGAGCGGAGAAAGGACCGCAATCTCCCGTCGATTCAGATCCGGAAGGGTTCGATTCTCTTCCCTGTCCAACGGATTGAAGAGCACCCGTTGGACCATGGGGAGCATGTAATACGCCGCGAAAATAACCCCCGTCGTGGCCACACCTGCCAGGATGGGGTAGCGCTGGAAGGCGGCCAACAAGGCCAGAAACTCACCCACGAAGCCGGAAGTCCCGGGAAGACCAATGGATGCCAGAGCCGTGATGACCAGCGCCGTGGCCAGCAGGGGAGCAACCTTCGCCAACCCTCCGAACTCCGCGATCTCGCGGGTGTGCCTCCGTTCGTAGAGCATCCCCAGCAGGAGGAATAGCGCGCCGGTGGACACCCCATGGGAAATCATCACCACCAGCCCCCCCTGGAGCCCATTCACGGAGAGGGCGAAGATGCCGATGATGACGAAGCCCATGTGAGCCACGGAGGTATATGCCACCAGCTTCTTGGCGTCGGGCTGCACCGCAGCCACCCAGGCCGCGTAGATGATGCCCACCACTCCCAGCGTCACCATCACCGTGCCCACCGTGGGATGGGCGGAGGCCTCGGGAAAGAACGGCAGGAGGAACCGAAGGAAGCCGTACGTGCCCATCTTCAGCAATACTGCGGCCAGGATCACGGATCCCGGGGTGGGAGCCTCTACGTGGGCGTCCGGCAACCAGGTATGGAAGGGGAAGATGGGTACCTTGATGGCGAAAGCCAGCCCGAAGGCCGCAAAGAGCCAGATCTGTTCCACCAGGGTCAGGGGCGTTCCCAGCAAGTCACCATAGGCGAAGGAGGGAAAGCCGTTGGCGCTCCACGCCTGCGTGTAGAGATAGAGAATCCCCACCAGCATGAGAAGCGACCCCAACGCCGTGTACAGGAAGAATTTCACGGCGGCGTAGATCCGACGTTCGCCCCCCCAGATCCCCACGATGAAGTACATGGGAACCAGCGTGAGTTCGAAGAAGATGTAGAAGAGCAGGAGATCCGTGGCCAGGAACACCCCCACCATCCCCATCTGGAGCAGGAGCATGAGGGCGTAGAACCCCTTCTCCCGGGTGCGGATGTAGTTGAAGGAGCCCAGCACTGCCACAGGCATGATCAAGGTGGTGAGGAGAACCATGAAGATGGAGATGCCATCCACCCCCAGGGCGTAATTCATCCCCCACCCCTCCACCCAGGGAACGGAACTGGCCAGCTGGAAATCAGCCGTTCCCGGAAGGAAGGCCCACCACAGACCCAGGCTCAACACGAACATCCCCAGCGTCCAGCCGAAGGTGACCGTGCGGGCGCGCTCCTCCGGAAGGGCCATGACGACCCCCATCCCCACAACGGGGAGCCAGATGAGGGCATGGAGGATCCAGGCCTGATACGAGATGGCGTCGAGAAGCACTGTCATAACCCGATCCTCTACAAGATCACCACCCCCAGGATCGCCAGGACCCCGAGGGTGAATAGGAAGGCGTACGTGTTCACCTGACCCGTCTGGAAGAGGCTACCCATCCAACCGAAGCCACGGGTGATGGCACCTACCGAATTCACGGTTCCATCGATGAGGAAGGCGTCCACCCATCTCCAGAGCCCCCGGGACGTGCGCAGAAGAGGCTGCACAACCACCCGGTCGTAGAACTCATCCACGTACCACTTGTTGTAGAGCAGCTTGCCCAGTCCAGTCGTGGGTTCTCCATCCTCCACCGCGTTTCGGATCTCCTGACGGGAGAGGCGAAGGGCGGTAAGGACCACCACGGAGAGGGCCACCAGGGTAGCGATGGCTCCCCACAAGACATGGCCGCCACCCGCCGGCGCGGCCTCGGCGAAGGCGCCCATGTGCTCCAGTCGAATGGCGTCGGCGGAAGCTGTTACGGGCTCCAGCCAGTGGTGGAGCCATTCCGACATGGGCAGCAGGCCGAAGCCACCGAAAAATGACGCGGACACCTTCTCCGGAACGTTGATCCACCCTCCGAACACCGAGAGCACCGCCAGCACACAGAGGGGAATCGTCATGGTGAGGGGCGCCTCGTGGAGGTGCTTCGCCTCTGCGTCACCCGTCCGATTCGAGCCGTGGAAGGTCATGACCATCAGGCGGGTCATGTAGATGGCCGTGAGAATGGCCGCCACCAGGGCCATGATCCAGTAGATGGTGAAGAGGGTGGGATAGGGCCCTGCTGCTGCCACACCTGCATACCAGATGATCTCATCCTTGGAAAAGAAGCCGGCGAACGGCCAGATCCCTGCGATGGCCAGAGTGGCCGCCCACATGGTGAGCCAGGTCACCGGCATGAATCGCCGAAGCCCACCCATGTTCCGCATGTCCTGTGCATCCCACTCACTGTGGGTGGCGTGGAATGCGTGATGCATGGAGTGGATCACCGCACCCGCTCCCAGGAAGAGAAGCGCCTTGAAGAAGGCATGGGTCATGAGATGGAAGACCCCGGCGGCGTAGGCTCCCGCGCCCACCCCCAGGAACATGAAGCCCAACTGGGACACCGTGGAGTACGCCAGCACCTTCTTGATGTCGTACTGCTTCAATCCGATGGTAGCGGCGAAGAGGGCAGTGAGAACTCCCACCCCCGCCACCGTTGCGGCACCCACAGGCGCCAGGGCGAAAAGGACGGAGGCCCGGGCTACCATGTACACGCCGGCCGTAACCATGGTGGCCGCGTGGATGAGGGCCGATACCGGAGTGGGGCCGGCCATGGCGTCGGGCAGCCAAACGTAGAGGGGAATCTGCGCGCTCTTCCCGGCCGCTCCCAGGAGGAGAAAGAGGGTCACCGCAGTCACCAGGCCTCCCCCATACAGCGCAGCTTGCTGCGCCCCGGCCAGGGCAAAGACATCCACGAAGGCCAGGGTGCCAAAGGCGGAATAGAGGAGGAACATGGCCAGCATGAAGCCCACGTCGCCCACCCGATTCACAATGAAGGCCTTCTTCCCCGCGTCCGATTTCTCCCGATCCTGGAACCAGAATCCGATGAGGAGATAGGAGCAGAGCCCAACCCCTTCCCAGCCCACGAACATCACCGGGAAGCTGGCGCCCATGACCAGGATGAGCATGAAGAACACGAAGAGGTTCAGATAGGCGAAGTACCGGGGATAGCCCGGATCCTCCTTCATGTACCCCACGCTGAATACATGGATGAGGAACCCAACGCCCGTGATGATGAGCATCATCACCATGGACAGGGGATCCAGCTGGATGGCGGCATCCACGGTGAGGGTTCCGGTGGCCATCCACGTCCAGTAGCTCACCACCACCGGATCCCCCGCCCCGGCTCCGAACATTCCGACGAAATTCACCAGGGTGATGAGGAAGGCCAGCAACATGACTCCCGGCCCGATCCAGGTGGGGAGTGTATGGGTGGCAGGCGGCGTACCCTCGTCATGCTTCGCCGCTTGACCTCCAGCCTCGTCACCCCGCCCGCTCCGGATGATCTCCGCCCCCCGGGTCCCCGCCAGCAGGGCCAGCACCCCATTCGTCAGAAAGCCCAGGAGGGGCAGCAGGAGGATGAAACCGGGCAGGAAGGGGGTGAAGGTCCCGGATCCGGTCGCCGCTTCCATGAGGAAGTTTCCTGGAACGATCATCATACCCCTACCACTTGAGCAGGTTGAAGTTATCCACGTTCACCGTCTCGTAATGCCGGAAGATGGAGATGATGATGGCCAGTCCCACAGCGGCCTCGGCGGCGGCCACGGTCATGACGAAAAACACGAAGACCTGCCCTTCGATACCCACAGATCGCGAAAGGGCCACGAACGAGAGGTTCACGGCGTTGAGCATGAGTTCCACGCAGAGGAACATGATGATGGCGTTCTTTCGGATGAGGACGCCCAGGGTCCCCACGGTAAAGAGCAAACCACTGAGGATCAACGATTCGGTCAACACGGTCAGGCCCCCCGCCGCTTGGCCAAAACCAGGGCTCCCACAAGGGCTACCAGAAGCAGGATTCCCGTAAGTTCGAAGGCCACCACATAGTCCGTGAAGAGAGGATGGGCGATGACTCCAATGGCGCCCTGGGACGCGATCTGCGCATCCAGGGCCTCCGGCCCCTGGAACAACCCCAGTAGCGCACTGTCGTCGCCCCCCACCTGAAGGGCCCGGGCCAGGAGGCCGGCCAGGCCTCCACAGAGGGCGAATGCCATGATGGACCAGACGCCTACCTTCAGGTCCCTCTGATATTCATGTCCCAGATTCAGAAGCATGATGACGAAGAGGAAGAGGACCATGATGGCCCCGGCATAGACGATCACTTGCACCGCCGCCAGGAAGTGGGCCTCCAGAAGTACGAAGATCCCCGCCAGGGAGGCCAGGGTCGTCACCATGAAGAGGAGGCTTCCCACGGGGTTCCGCTGCAGAACCACCCCCAGGGCGCCGCCCAGGGCGACTGCGGCAAAGACGTAGAAGAGGATGTCAGCCATTCGGGGTCCGGCTCATTCGGAGAGGGGGTCAGAAGGATCCCAGAGCGCCGTCACCGGATGGTCCTGGGCCATGAGGCGATCGAGGTCGTACACGAAACGCTCCCGGGTGTACTCAGCGTTCTCATAGTGCTGCCCCACATGGATGGCCTCCACTGGGCACACTTCCTGACACATCCCGCAGAAGATGCAGCGGAACTCGTCGATCTCGTAGACCAGGGGATAACGATTGCCTTCGTCGTCTTCCCCCCCCACCAACCGGATGCAGTTGGCGGGACAAACCGTGGGGCAGAGTCCGCAGGCCACGCACTTGGGGCGTCCATCGGCATGGACCTCCATGCGATGGGTGCCCCGCCAGCGGGGACTCACCTCCGGCCGCTCCTCCGGATACTGCACGGTGACCTTGTCCGGGTTCACCATGTGCCGGAAGGTGAGAGCCATCCCCTTGAGGGTGGCCCTCAGGTAGGAGGTGGTGCCCGCGGACGGGCGCTTCATGACCTTTACTGTAGCCGGCATAGAGACTCTTTCCTCAGAATTGCATTCACGCTCAGAGTGGGGTGGGGCCAGGCGTGGGGACGCCCTGTGCAGGTCGGACTCCCGGTTCCGGGCGGCCCACCTTGCGGCGAGCAGCCTGGGCCGCACCTGTGATCACCCGATCTCGATCCAGGACGAATACGAAAATTCCCGTACAGACTGCGCTGACGCCGGTGAGGACAAGGCCGTAGGTGAAACCGAACGGAACCGCCAACTCCTCCAACAGGAGAATGCTGAAGGCCACCACCATGACATAGGTGAGAGCCGTGGGGAGCATGACCTTCCAACCCAGATGCATCACCTGGTCGTAGCGGAAACGGGGGAGGGTCCACCGCACCCAGATGAAGAGCAGGATGAAGAATCCCGTCTTCGCGGCGAAGGCCAGGAAGGTGAGAAGGGTCTTCCACCAGGCCGGGGAGGCCGCCAGGGGTTCGCCGGCGGCTCCAAAGCCCGAAATCAGCATGCCCTCGTACCAGAACATGTGATCTCCGCTCCAGAACGGGACACTCCACCCGCCCAGGAAAAGGGTGGCCATGAGGGCCGACGCCGTGAGGATGTGCGCGTATTCGGCAATGAAGAACATGGAAAACTTCATGGACGAATACTCAGTATGGTAGCCTGTCACCAACTCCGACTCGGCCTCCGGCATATCAAACGGAAGTCGATTCGTCTCCGCGAAGGAAGAGATCACGAAGAGGATGAAACCCAGAGAGAGGGGCAGGATGAACCAGAAGCCCAGGAGCTGCTGCTTCCAGACGATCTCGGTGAGGGTCACGTTGCCGGCCAGCATGAGCACGGGGATGAGACTGAGTCCCAGGGCCACTTCGTAACTCACCATCTGGGCCGACGATCGGAGCGAGCCCAGGAAAGCGTACTTGTTGTTGGACGCCCATCCCCCCAGGAAGACGCCATAGACCCCCAGCGACGCAAACGCCAGCACGAAGAGGATCCCGATGGGGATATCGGCGACGATCATGTCTACCACTCCCCATGGCGTGGGGAGGGGTGCGGCGAAGGGGATCACCGCGAAGGTCACCAGGGCCGGGACAATGGCCAGAATGGGACCCAGGATGAAGAAAGCCCGGGAGGCCGTGGCGGGGAATGTCTCCTCCTTGAGGATGTTCTTCAGACCATCGGCAATGGGTTGCAGCAGACCGTACGGTCCCACCCGATTGGGCCCCCTCCGGTCCTGGATCCATGCGGATACCTTCCGCTCCAGCAGAGTGGTGTACGCCACTACCAGCAGGATCCCGGTAAAGACCACCAGGATCTTCACGGAGGAGGAGATGGCGAATGCGGCCGGGGTGAGGTCGTTCATTCCGGATCCCATGGCTCAGGCGCCCTGCAGGGCGGCAGGCTGGGAGACCGGAACCCCCCGTGTGCCCAGAGCGTCAAAGGACATTCCCGCGAATGGGCCATGAGCCGCTACCAGCCGATGGAACGCCTCTGCGGCTGAGCCGGGCCCCTCTTCCATCGCCTCCGGATCCAGACGAGCCGCCAGAGTGCCGAGAATCATCCAGGCCGGCCGAGCCGCTCCGGGACCCTTCAACGCGGGCCAGAAGCGCTGTACCCGGCCCTCATGGTTCGCGAAGGAGCCGTCCTGCTCTGCGTGGGTGGTTATGGGAAGATGCGCGTGGGCAGCCTCCACACCGGACGCGGTGCTTCCCAGCCTCACCAAGAACCTGGCCTTGGTCCCGAAATCCGCCTCCTGGTCCCGCAACTCGTCTCCCAGGATCAGGAGGATACCGTCGTGGGCGGCAGCAGCCTCCAACCCACCCTGTCCCTGGGCATCGCCTACCCGTCGAAAGCCCAGGAGCTCGGCCCCCGTCCTGTTGGGGGAGAGGTCCCTGCGCCGAACCAACTGAGGAAAACCCGGAAGCACGACCTCCGTTTCGGCCTCCGGAGACCGGAACACCAGGTCGCCGCCACCCAACCGCTCCACCAGATGGGCCAACGCCCCCAGATCTTCGTTGGAAGCGAAGGGAGAGGCCACGGCCATGACCGGTCCGCCTTCCCTGAGGGCGGGGAGCAGAGCGTCCAGCGCCCTTCCCCACCCCATGGCCACGGGGCTCTCGCCTGCCACCTCCGAAACCCGAGGTACTTCCAGGCGGTGCGGACTGTTCATCCACTCGTAGTTGTGACGGCCTTCATCGCACATCCAGAAGCCGTTTACTTCCAGATTCTCACGGGGCTTGAGTCGCTGCACCTCGTTGTCCCGGGTGTGGATCTGAATGTTGCAGCCCTGGCTGCAGGAGGTGCAGACCGAGGGAGTGTGGTCCAGATCCCAGGCCCTGGCCTTGTGGAGGAAATCCTTGGAAACCAGCGCTCCCACCGGGCAGATGTCCACGATGTTCCCGGCGAAGGGGGAGCCCGACAGGCCTTCCTCGAAGAAGGTATCGATGATGGCGCGATCACCCCTCTCCACCACGGTGAGGCGCGGATCTCCAGCCACCTCGTCCATGAAGCGAACGCACCGCGTGCACATGACGCACCGATCGCCGTAGAACAGCACATCTCCCCCGAAATCGTCCCGGCCGAAAACACGCTTGGGCTCCTGACTCCGCCCGTGCTTCCGGCCCTCGGCGAAGACGTAATCCTGGAGCTTGCACTCCCCGGACTGGTCGCAAATGGGACAATCCAGGGGGTGGTTCACCAGATAGAACTCCAACACGCCCTGACGCTGCTTCCGGGCCTCCTGGCTGTTGGTGTGCACGGTCTGACCGTCCTGCGCCATGGTGACGCACGACGGTTGGAGCTTGGGTGCCCCCTCCACCTCCACGAGACAGAGCCGGCACATGGCCGGGGAGGAGAGTCCCGGATGGTAGCAGTAGTGGGGCACTCGGACTCCGGCCTGCTCCGCCGCCTCGATGAGGGTGCTCCCCCGGGGCACCGAGATCTCATTCCCGTCCAGGGTGAGGGTTACCGTGCTGCTCTGTTGAGGCTTATCTGACATGGTCCGTCCACTGGTTGGGCATGATGCGCCTCATATGCTCTTTGGATGCCTTGACCCACACTCTCACGCCGCCCCCACTCGTTCGCCGCGACGGATGAGCGCCAGATAGTCTTCCTTGAACTTCCCGATGGACGAAACCACGGGTGCTGCAGCCGAATCAGAGAGCACACAGATGGTAGTGCCGGTCATCTGGTCCGAAAGGTCCAGAAGCGTATCCAGATCCGCCTCCAATCCCTTTCCCGCTTCGATGCGCGTGAGGATCCGGGTCATCCAGGAGGTCCCCTCTCGACAGGGCGTGCACTGGCCGCACGACTCATGGGCGTAGAACTGGACCATGCGACGAACCTGCTTTACCACGTTCGCAGTGTCGTCCAGAACGATGACCGATGCGCACCCCAGCATGGACCCGGCCTCCACCACACCCTCATAATCCAGCGTGCACGGAAGGCACTCGTCCTTGGTGAGGAGGGGCACGGAACTACCCCCCGGGATCACGGCCTTGAGGTCCCGCCCCGGTGCCAGACCTCCGCACACGTCGTAGATGAGGTCCTTCAAGGGGAATCCCAGGGGAAGTTCATAGTTGCCCGGCTTCTGAACATGCCCACTCACACAGAAGAGTTTGGTGCCCGGGCTCTTCTCGGTGCCCCACTGACGGTACCACTCCCCACCGTTCACCACGATGTGGGGCACCGCACAGAGGGTTTCCACGTTGTTGATGGTGGTGGGCAGCCCGAAGGCTCCCACTGCGGCAGGGAACGGGGGCTTGATTCGGGGCTGCCCCCTGCGTCCCTCCAGGGAATTCATGAGCCCCGTCTCCTCGCCACAGATATACGCACCGGCTCCCACATGCAGGGTCACATCCAGCCGCTCTCCGGAGCCCATGGCATCGTCCCCGGCGATGCCCGCTTCGTAAACTTCCTCGATGGCTTTGGCCAGTACTTGGGTGGCCTCGAAGAATTCTCCCCGCACGTAGATGTAGCAGTGCTCCGCCCCGATGGCATAGGCACCGATGAGACAGCCCTCGATAACCTGATGGGGGGTCCACCGGATGAGTTCCCGATCCTTGAAGGTCCCCGGCTCCGATTCGTCGGCGTTGCAGAGAAGGAAATGAGGCTTGTTCTTGTCCTTGGGCATGAAGCTCCACTTCACCCCGGTGGGGAAGCCGGCCCCTCCCCTGCCCCGAAGGCCTGAGGCCTTCACTGCATCGATAACCTGCTCTCGACCCAGTTCCAGCGCCTTTCGCAGGCCTTCGTACCCGCCCCGAGCCTTCCATCCCTCCAGGGTCCGGGCCTCCGGTTGACCGAAGTGTTTGCTGAGGAGCGGGACTTCACTGGAGTGGGAATAGGGGTAGCCCATTACACCGCCTCCGCCCGAAGGCGTTCCAATATGGCCGGAACCGCTTCCGGCACGACATTTTCAAAGTACCGGGAGTTGATCTGGACCGCGGTGGGAAAGCCGCAAGCAGCCAGGCACTCCACCTCGGTGACCGTGAAGAGTCCATCCGACGTGGTTTCACCCAGCTCCGTATCCGTGGCCTCCAGGAATGCCTCCAGGACCTTGTCACCACCGCACAGACTGCAGGAGATGTTCGTGCAGACCTGGATGAGGTACCGGCCCACCGGACCCTTGTTGTACATGGTGTAGAAGGTGGCCACACCCCGGACGTATGCGTGGGGAAGTTCCAGCAGATCCGCCACCCGATCCATGGTCTCGGGTGAGACGTGGCCTCTCACCTCCTGGGCCAGATTCAGGGTGGGCAGGAGCGCTGCCCGGCGGTCCGGATAGCGGGTGAGGATCTTGTGGAACCGTTCCTCGTAGGGACCTTCAAAGAGGACAGCATCCGGATCCTTCACCGCCAACATGTAGGGATACGAAGCGGCCGCGGCGGCATGCCCCCCTTCCGGCGGGCGAACGCCCACATAGTCCTCGCCCCGCACCTGGCTTTCCGAGAGTTGATACTCTCCCGTATTGCCGGCCCAGCCGGGATTCTCCCCCGGAGCGGGAACCTTTCGCGCGTCACTCACCGGTCGATCTCCCCCAGGACGATGTCCAGACTCGCGTTCACCATGATGATGTCGGCCAACAGCCCCCCCTCGACCATCCGGGAAATGGCCGACAGATTCACGAAGGACGGGGGTCGAATTCGCCAGCGCACCGGCTTGCCTCCGCCATCGCCCACCACGTACATCCCCAGTTCCCCCTTGGACCCCTCCACCGAGAAGTAGCAGTCTTCCGCCGGTGCCGGGATTCCCTCCATGATGAGCTTGAAGTGGTGGATCATGGACTCCATGTCGTTCATGCAGTCCGTCTTGGACGGCAGCGAAACTCGGGGGTCGTCCACGTTGATGGCCCCCTTGGGGAGGCGTTCCAGGGCCTGCGTGAGAATCCTGAGACTTTGCCGCATCTCTTCCATCCGAACCAGATAGCGGTCGTAGCAGTCGCCGTTCTCCCCCACGGGGACTTCGAAATCGTAGGTCTCGTAGTCGTAGTAGGGGCGATCCTTACGCACGTCGTACGGCACCCCGGAAGCCCGGAGATTGGGACCTGTCAGCCCACAATTCAGGGCGTCCTCCCCGGAGATGACTCCCACGTCCAACGTCCGTCCCAGGTGGATGTTGTTGGTGGTGAGGAGCGTCTCCACCTCATCCAGGGTCCGGGGGAAGGTGTCGATGAAGTGCCGGAGTTGATGGGTCCAGCCCTCCGGAAGATCCGCCATCATCCCACCTATGCGGGTGGCCGAGGTGGTGATTCGGGCCCCGGTGAGGGATTCGTGGAGCTCGTAGATCCGCTCCCGCTCCTGAAACGCGTAGAGGAACGGCGTGAATGCGCCCACATCGATGGCCGTGGTTCCCAACCAGAGGAGGTGGGAGAAGATCCGGTCCAGTTCCATGAGGATGACCCGGACCACCTTGCAGCGCTCCGTGACCCGGATTCCCATGAGCTCCTCCACCGACATGGCATAGGCACAGTTGTAGATGAGAGGTGCCAGGTAATCCACGCGATCGGTGAGGGTTACGATCTGATTCCAGGTCCGGTACTCCCCCAGTTTCTCGAAGGAGGAGTGAAGGTAGCCGATGTCCGGAGTGCAGCGCACCACCGTCTCGCCGTCCAGTTCACACACCAGCCGAAGCACCCCGTGGGTGGCGGGATGCTGGGGCCCGATGTTGATGAGCATGTTCTCGGAATCCAGCTGGGGTTCCGGAAGCTCGAATGGCGTGAGGGGGCCATGGGTGGGTCGGCCATCCATCCCCAACTCCGGGGCGCGAGCTACACTCAACTCGACGGTACGCGTGGTCATACTGGGCCTTGGATGGAAGGGTAGAACGCGTTTCTCATTCTCCGCCGCCGTCTGGGGCTGCGGGGCCGCTTCCAGCCCCACCCTGGGACTGGGGTCGGAGGTTCTGAGGGTCGCGGCCGGGGCGAATCTCGCCAGGGAGGTAATAGTCCTCCACTTCCTTGGCCAGTGCCCGCCGGGTCTGCTCGGCCCTTGTGAACCGACCCCTCAGGGGAAAGTCCTTCCGGAGGGGATGCCCCTCCATGTAGTCTGGGGGCATCAAGATCCGACGGAGGTCGGGATGACCATGGAAGGTGATCCCGAACATGTCGTAGACCTCCCTTTCCAGCCAGTTCGCCGCAGACCACAGCGGGACCACGGAGTCCACCTCCAACCGTTCCAACGGAAGCTCCACCTTCACCCGTAGTTGTCTACGATGGGGAACGGACCAGAGCTGATACACCGCTTCCAGGGGACGGCCTCCGCCGTAGTCCACGGCCGTCACATCCACCAAGAGGTCGTAGCGCTGTTGTGGCGTGTCCCGGAGCCAACGCATGACCTCCAGGAGCCGGGCCCCGTCCACCCGCACCACGGTCTGACCGGCACCTGTGACCCGGACGTCCTGAAGTGCTTCGGGAAAACTTTCCTTCAATCCCACCACGGAAGGATGGTCCACAGGTGCGGAAGGTTGGTCCACGGGTGCCGTCATGGACGGCGGTCCTCAGGGCGCCCAGCTACATCCGTATGGACCAGCCCGCTCACCCGGTTCTGCCGGGTTGAGTTTCCGAAGGGCCCGGTGAGCTCACCAATCCGGGCTGCGTCCGCCCGGGGCAAACCTACCTCCGAAGCCTCCTCCCTCCGATGCTCTCCGTGCCGCACCAGCGACTCACCCCGAATCTTCTCCTGGATCATCATGAGGCCGTAGATGAGCCCTTCCGGACGGGGAGGGCATCCTGGCACATAGACGTCCACGGGAATGATGGTGTCGATACCCTGCACCATGGAGTAGACGTCAAAGACTCCCCCGGAACTGGCGCATGCACCCATGGACACGCTCCACTTGGGCTGTGGCATCTGATCCCAGATCCGCCGAAGCACGGGAGCCAGCTTGTATGGCACCCGACCGGCGCAGATGAGGACGTCTGCCTGTCGGGGGCTGAACGACATCCGTTCCATTCCAAACCGGGCCAGATCGCTGTGGCTGGCTGCCGCCGCCATCATCTCGATGGCGCAGCAGGCCGTTCCGAAGGGCATGGGCCACAGCGAGTTCCGCCGGGACCAGTTCACCACGAAATCCAGCTTCGTGGTGAGAAAGGTGGGCGAACCCTCTCCGAAGATCCCCGGGAGAAGTCCGCCCCCCGATGACTCGGGACGTTTTTCGGCTGCAGTGCTTTCGGGTGCTGTGTCCGTCAATCCCATTCCAGGCCTCCCTTCTTCCACTCATAGATCAGACCCATGGTGAGCACGGAGACAAACATCCCCATGGCCATGAACCCGCCCCATCCCAGCTCTCTCATCCCCACGGCCCAGGGAATGAGGAACACAGCTTCCAGATCGAAGATGATGAAGCTGATGGCCACCATGTAGAACTTCACCGAGAACCGGGCTCGAGTGCTCCCCAGCGGCACCATCCCCGACTCGTAGGGCATGTCCTTCTCCAGCGTGGGCCGCCGGGGATTCAGGATATGGGAAGCCACAACCATACCCAGGGCGTTCATGATGGAAACGCCCAGGAGAAGAAGTACCGGGAGGTAACTGGATGCCATGGATGGGAAGCCCGGGAGAAGGCTGCAAGTTTGTGAAAATCTTCACGTTGGCGGCCCAAAATGTACCCGAATCCAGGGCGGAGTGTCAACCCGAATCCGGACGTTTTCCCACCCTTTGCTCCGGTTTGCGCCCGGGGCGGAAGCGTCCTATCTTGGCCCGTTCCAACTCTGCATCCGCAAGCTGTTTCTCGGTGGAAATGGCATTCCCTTCCCTCCTGCCCCACCCCTCATGAGCATCAAGAGCGACCGCTGGATCCGGACCATGTGTGAAGAAGCCGGAATGATCGAACCCTATGAGCGGAACCAGGTGAGGGACGGCGTCATCTCCTATGGTGTCTCGTCGTACGGGTACGACATCCGGGTGGCTCCGGAGTTCAAGGTCTTCACCAACGTCCACAACGTGGTGGTGGACCCGAAGTCGTTCGACGACCGCTCCTTCGTGGATGTGCAGGCCGACCAGTGCCTCATTCCCCCGAACTCGTTCGCCCTGGCCCGGACGGTGGAGTACTTCCGGATTCCCCGGGACGTACTGGTGCTGTGCGTGGGCAAGAGCACCTACGCCCGATGCGGGATCATCGTGAACGTCACACCGTTGGAGCCCTCCTGGTGCGGCCATCTCACCCTGGAGATTTCCAACACGACTCCGCTTCCGGCGAAGATCTACGCCAATGAGGGCATCGCCCAACTCCTGTTCTTCCAGGGAGACGAGGCGCCCGAGGTGGCGTACGCAGATCGAAGCGGGAAGTACCAGGACCAGAAGGGCGTCACCCTACCTCGCATGTAGGCCCCACCGCGCAGACGCGCCCCCACCCGCGAAGAAAGTAAGGTCGCCCGCACCGGTTGCGGAGAGCAGGCTACCCCCATCATTCGGTCTTCGTCACTTCCAGCATCTCCACCCGGAACACCAGAGTGGCGTTGGAGGGAATCAGCGATACGCCTTGCACCACTACCCCCTGGCGGCCGTAGGCCAGATGCGGGGGAATGACCAGGAGTCGGGTGCCACCCTCCCGCATTCCCACCAGCCCTTCGTCCCAGCCGGGAATCACCTCCCCACCTCCCAACACCTCGATGGTGAGGGCGCCGAAGCCGTCCGTGCGACTGTTTTCCAGTTCGTTCCCGTTACTGAGCCAGCCTTGGTAGTGGACGGAGACCTCATCCCCCGCCCGGGCCTCCTCTCCATCCCCGACCACCTCGTCCTGGATGTAGAGACCCGAACTGGATCGGGTCATCTGAGCAAGATCCACACCCAGACTTGCCGCGAAGTCTATCTCGGTGGGGTCGAGGACATCCGTTCCCGAATCAGAGAGGCATCCCGACAGAGCCGTAACCACGATCAACAGGAGCACGCCGGCCGCCCTGGCGCCCAACCAGTTGCCTGCTCCCTGGGCGACGCTACCGGTGGAACTCATCAATCTGACCATTGTTCGACTCCGCTTGGGTGTTGAAGCGGGCTCCCGCCGGGGAACCGTGGGGACCAACCGCTCTGCGGCCTAGGAGCGTGTCCGGGTAATGGGGCGAGCCGCGCTACGAGCACCACGGGTGCCAGATCCGAGGCGGCGCTCCGACACCATAGCGAAAGCTACGGTGAGGGGCACCAACGAAGGAGATGGTCCCGTGCTGCCCGTAACCCGAAGGGCGCACCCCATTACCCGGACACGCTCCTAGCGGAAACCCTTGTCCGAGGCTCGAAACAAACCCCGGAATCGGGGTGAGGGTTCCGGGGCTCAGGATCAGGGTGCACTGGGTCCGAAAACGACGGCGTTCAGAAAGAGTCGTTGGCCGCCCCGCCAGAAGCTTCGGAAATTCAGATCTTCGGAAAATGCGATAACCCTCCCTGAGCCGGCCCGTTCTTCATACGCCCAGACAGAGCCTCCCATCCGCTCCAGGGTTTCGGGCCAGGCGTGCCCGGAGATCAGGGGATCTTCCGATGCGAAGGTTCCAACCACCCTTCGGCCTCCAGCGGGTGGGGCATCGGGGGGGAGGTAGAGCCGGGAAGAACGGACGTGGATGGGCACGCTTCCCACCGGCACCCCGGCCGAAAGCCAGTATGCCCGGGTCAATTCGCCGCGAAAAAACGCCCCCGGCACGTCATAGGGTACGGCCCCGGCACTGTCTTCCGCCTCATACCAGGAGCGCAACCGGAGTAACCCCAAGGCACCCCGGGCGAATTCCACGGCCGAGCCCAGGACAACCAGCGTTCCTCCCTGACGCACCCATCGACGCAGATTCTCCAGGCCGGCGTCTCCCAGCATGCCTTCGAGTGCCTGGGAAGAAGCCAACTCCGGAAGAACGAGCACATTGAAGTCCCGGAGGTCGGCCTCCGCCAGGGAGCCCGCTCGGAGCACGGTGGTAGGAATCTCGTACTGGCGATCCAGAGTGTGCCAGGCATATCCGAAGGAGAGAGGGTTCACGGGCAACTCGCCCACCAAGGCCACTTTCGGGGTGTTCATGGGGAAGACATCCCCGGAGCCCAGCGACGGATACCCCGTGTCGGTGGCTCCGGAGTCCACGGCCCTCACAGCGACACCCATTTGTTCCGACAGCTCGGTCACGGAGTCATGGAGCGAGGCCGGATTCTGTCCCACCCGGAGGATGATGGTGCCGGAGGGTAGCTCGTCTCCATCCACAGTGAGACCCACCGTGGAGAAGGCGGCTCGATATCCAGCTTCCTTGAGACGGGTAGCCATGGATAGACTTCGGGCGTTCGATCCGTCCAGGAGGTAGGCGTATTCAGCCCGGGGAGGAGCCACAAAGGGGATTCCCCCCGCCTTATCCTCCACGCGTGCAGTGGGGAGAGCACTCCCGTCCGCACTGCTGTACCCGGCGAGGTTGAAGAGGAGAGGGAGGGAGTACGCCGTGATGTCGTAGAATCGCGGATTCTCCCCTCGGTCCACATGGGCCCGGGCCCGCTCCAGGAAATCCTCCGGGAGGGGAGTATCGGGCTCCAACAACGTCCGGATGAAGCGATTGCGGGGTTGCGCCGCCTCCACCACCACGGTACCAGCCGGAAAGGTGACGCTACCTACGCTCTCCCCATAGCGATCTCGCACCCCGCTCAGCTGGGTGGCCTGGGTGAGGCGATCCACCTCCACCCCGCTCCTCTGGAGGGCATGGATGAGTTCCCCCAGCAGATGGGGATCTCCGTCTTCCGGCGACACCAGGTAGCGGCGGATACCCTGACCGCCGTCTGCCACCGCTTCCGCGTGGGCCTCATGATAGCGCTGGAGCAGTTCCCGGCGGTTTTCCGAGGTGGTCTGGAGCGCCGACCAGGCCGCCGTATACTGCTGATTCAGGGCATCCTCCAACGTCCGGATCGAGCCATCCGCGCGGGTCATGGCCAGGCCCCGGGTGGACCCCTGCTCGTAAAGCATCCCCACGGCCCCCTGATAGCTGCCATACGACGTGGTATATCCGGGGTAGAAATAGTTGTAGCGTTCCCCCGTCATGTACTCGAAGCCCGCCCGGTCGAACGCCCGGCTGTACCCCTGGTTGAAGAGATCGAAACCCCACCGAGCAAAGGACGGAAAGTAATCACCGTAGGGATCGGTGGGCGGATCGAAGTAGAACTCCACATCCGGGCCCATCTCGTGGGCATCCACCAGCACCTGCGGCCGCCACGCCTGGAGTGTCCCCACCCGATAGCGGGTCTCCGGGTGAGTGTGGGCAAACCAATCGCGGTTGATGTCGTGGTAGTAATGACTGGTGCGGTACTTACTTCCTTCCCAACCATTGAAATCGTTGGACCAGTCATCCCGACGGGAAGCCGGACTCAGTCCGATGTTCTCATGATTGTGCCGGGCGTGGGCATCCCGACCATCCGGGTTCAGCATGGGGTCGATGAGGACCACCACATTCCGGAGCACCTCCAGGGTCTCGGGGTCCGAGCGGGTGGTGAGATGCTCCAGGAGCTTCATGAGCCCCTCACTCCCCGACAGCTCGAAACCATGGATGGAGCCGCCCAACCACGCCACGGCCGGCTGCGCCTCCAGGAGGGTCTGGAGTTGCTGAGGCGTGACCGTACGAGGATCGCCCAGACTGCCGGCACGGCTTCTGATCTCATCCAGGCGCAGATGGTTCTCGGGCGCTGTCACAATAGCCAGGACCAGCCGGTTCCCCTCGTAACTCCGGCCCTGGTCCACCATCTCTACCCGATCTGACGTCCGGGCCAACGCCTCCAGGTACCCCACCATCTCGTGGTGCAGGGTGATGCGATCTCCAAACGCAAGGCCCGTGACATCCTGGAACGACGGAACCTGTGCCTCCAACGCCCCCCCGCCCGTGAGCAAGACGCAAATCGCCAGCCAAGCACCTCTCACCCGGCGTTGGGCGGAAGTGGTGGATTCCTGGATTGGAGTTATCACGTGTGGTGCTCCCCCTGTTCTATGAAGCTCGGAAGACTCAACTCTGTTCGAACTGCGAGTTTAGGCGTGCTTCAGGGAGCAGGCAACTCTCCTGCACCCCCCTTCAGGGCGCAGCAGGAAGGTTTAGCACTCCCTGCACGAAATCCACAAGCTGCCGGGTAGGGTCGAAGCCCAAGACCCACATGGGATCCGCTACGAAGTTGGAAAGGGCGTTCACGTCGTAGAAGACCACCTCCCCTGATTCCTCTCTTTCCAGGTACTCCACGCCCCCCAGTTCCATTCCCGAGGCAGCCACAATCCTCTCCACCTGGGTCACCACCTCCGGCGGCGGCGTAAACGCTTCCACCTGAAGACCTGCATCAGGAGCCTCCGCCGGGCATACTCTATCCATCTCCTGCTGGGGAGGTCCACACACGTCCGCCGGACACAGGTTGAAGCTTTCGCCACTGAGGTGGATGCGGATGGCGTAGAGGAACCGACCACCCACCACCTCCACCCGGACGATGGAATTCCCCCTGGGTGCCACGAACTCCTGCACCAGCACGGTGGAATCTACCTGGAGGGCTGGGGTGTCGGAGGTGAGAGCCGTGAAGGCCTGTTCCAGCTCCCCACTGTCGTTCACTCGAATGATCCCCGCCCCACTTCCTCCCACATTGGGCTTGAGGACCAGGGGGTATCCCACCTCATGGGCGGCTCCTCGGATCCCCTCCAGGGTGTGAGCCAGGCGCGTCCGGGGGGCAGAGAGCCCCAGCTTCCCGAGGATCCCCAGCTGACGAGCCTTGGAGAGTTCGGTCCGATACGCCTCCACCCCGTTGATGACCCGCACTCCGGCGTCTTCCAGGGCCTCCAAGTATGTCAACGTGAAGCGGATGGCCGACGATCCACCCCGCAGATAAGCCGATGGGCTCATACGGTTGAAGACCACTCGCGGCCGCCCCTGCTCCAGCTGGCTGGAAGCGGGCTCCACCTCCATGACGGCGGGGAAGTGAAGATGGCCCGCATGGACCGCCTGATATTCCACTCCGCGATGATCCAGTTCCTGGAAGAGGGAGGCGAACCATTGGGGGTGTTCGTACAGCACCTGGAGCAGCGGGAGGTCCGCCTCCTGAGAGGTGCGAGGGTCACGGGCATGGGAGCGAGCGAGGTCGGTTGCGCTTGGCATATATTGAACTCCGGTTTCAGGAAATGAGAACGGCGACTGAGGCTTCCCAGTTGGGACCCCAGCCGCCGTCTCGTGCGAGACCTTCGGGGCGACAAACGGGGCCCCGGGAGAAGAGCCTGGTCAGGGCATGCCGGCTGCTCCGGTGAGGGACCCCTTCAGCACATCCCGGTTCAGGCGAGCGATGTACTGCACGGCGATCCCCTTGGGACAAGCCTCCTGGCAGGCCCCGTGGTTGGTACAGTTGCCGAACCCTTCATCATCGTGCTGAGCCACCATGTGAAGGGCCCTTTCCAACCGCTCCGGCTGCCCCTGGGGCATGTACGACAGGTGGGCCGCCTTGGCAGCCGTGAAAAGCATGGCGGAGGCGTTGGGGCAGGCTGCCACGCACGCTCCACATCCGATGCAGGCCGCAGCATCGAATGCCCGGTCGGAATCGGCCTTGGGGATGGGGGTGGAGTTGGCGTCGGGAGCGCTCCCGGTACGCACGGAGATGTAGCCCCCGGCCTCGATGATGCGGTCGAAGGACGATCGATCCACCACCAGATCCTTGAGAACGGGGAAAGCCGAGGCCCTCCAGGGCTCCACCCAGATCTCATCCCCATCCTGGAAAGAGCGCATATGGACCTGGCAAGCCGTGACGAGCTTGTCCGGACCGTGCGCCATCCCGTTGATCATCATCCCGCAGGATCCGCAGATCCCCTCCCGACAATCGTGCTCGAAGGCGATGGGCTCCTTTCCTTCCCGGGTCAACTTCTCGTTCACCAGGTCCAGCATGTCCAGAAAGGACATGGAATCGGACACCCCGTCGGCCACGTACGCTTCAAAACGACCTTGCCGCTGGGGGCCCGCCTGACGCCAGACGTGCAGCGTGACATTCATTACTTGTAGCTCCTCTGGGAGAGGGGCACGTGATTGAAGGTGAGGGGCTCCTCATGTCGTACGGCCTCGGCATCTGGGCCCTTGTATTCCCAAACAGCCACATGGCTGAATTCCTCGTCGTTGCGCTGGGCCTCCCCTTCCTCCGTGGTATGCTCCTCCCGGTAGTGGCCTCCGCACGATTCGTCGCGGGTGAGGGCATCCCGGCACATGATCTCACCGAACTCCAGGAAGTCCGCCACCCGACCGGCCTTCTCCAGAGATTGATTCAAATCATCGCCGCTCCCCGGCACGTTCACCTCCCGCCAGAAGCGCTCCCGGATCTGCGGGATCTCCTGCAGGGCTTCCTGCAGCCCCGACGCTTTGCGGGCCATCCCGCACTTGTCCCAGATGAGGCGGCCCAACTCCATGTGGAAGGAGTCCACGGTCCGGTTCCCCTTCACCGCCAGGAGCCGGTTCTGCATGGCCGAAACGGAGGCCACTGCATCCCGAGCAGCAGGGTGATCTGCGTCTGCTCCGTCGGGAGAGACGCCCGCCAGATAGTTCCCCACCGTCAGGGGGGCAACGAAGTACCCGTCCGCCAGTCCCTGCATGAGCGCTGAAGCCCCCAACCGATTGGCGCCATGATCCGAGAAGTTCGCTTCACCAATGGCGAAAAGGCCCGGCACCGTGGTCATGAGATCATAGTCCACCCAGAGCCCGCCCATGGTGTAGTGGGGTGCGGGGTATATTCGCATGGGCCTCTGGTAGGGGTTCTCACCGGTGATCTTCTCATACATGGAGAAGAGGTTTCCGTAACGCTCGGCGATGGCCGGCTGCCCCAGGCGTTCGATGGCGTCGCGGAAGTCCAGGAACACACCGTTCTGGAGGGGCCCCACACCATGCCCCGCATCCACCATCTCCTTGGCCCGACGGGAGGCGATATCCCGGGGAGAAAGGTTCCCGAAGGAGGGATAGATGCGCTCCAGGTAGTAGTCGCGCTCCGAATCCGGAATCTCATGCGCAGGTCGGGCATCTCCTTCGGCCTTGGGTACCCAGATTCTTCCGTCATTCCGAAGGGACTCGGACATGAGGGTGAGCTTGGACTGGTAGTCGCCACTCTGGGGAATGCAGGTGGGGTGGATCTGGGTGTAGCAGGGGTTGGCGAAACCGGCGCCCTTCTTATGCGCTCTCCAGGACGCGGTGACGTTGCACCCCTTGGCGTTGGTGGAGAGGAAGAAGACGTTGGAGTACCCCCCCGTCCCCAGAACCACGGCGTCGGCCATGACAGCCTCGATCTTCCCTGAGACGAGGTCGCGGGTGACGATGCCCCGGGCTTTCCCGTCCACGACGATGACATCCAGCATCTCCTGCCGTGTGTGCATCTTCACGGTGCCCGCAGAGATCTGCCGGGCCAGGGCCTGGTAGCACCCCAGGAGCAGCTGCTGACCCGTCTGGCCCCTGGCATAGAAGGTCCGCGACACCTGAGCGCCCCCGAAGGAGCGATTGGCCAGAAGACCGCCGTACTCCCGGGCGAAGGGAACGCCCTGGGCCACGGCCTGGTCGATGATGTTCAGGGAAAGCTCCGCAAGGCGGTATACGTTGGCCTCCCGAGACCGGAAATCCCCACCCTTCACCGTATCGTAGAACAGGCGATGGACGGAGTCACCGTCACCCTGATAATTCTTGGCTGCGTTGATCCCACCCTGGGCTGCGATGGAGTGGGCTCGCCGGGGGGAATCATGAAACGTGAAGCAATTCACGTTGTATCCCAACTCTCCCAGGGTAGCCGCCGCCGCCCCTCCCGCCAGCCCCGTGCCCACCACGATGATGTTGTATTTTCGCTTGTTTGCCGGATTCACCAGCTTCATCTCGAAGCGGCGTTTGTCCCACATCTCATGGATGGGGTGATCCGGGATCCTGGGATCGAGTTGCATTCCCTTGCTTCCTCCAAATGGGGAATCCGGCCGAGGCCGGACGTCAGTTCAGGGTAAGGAGCCCCAGGACCACCGCCACGGGTACCGACCCGTAACCCACGAAAAGTGCACCGGCAGACACCGCCGCCAGGGGTCGTCGCATCCGCTCCACCCGGGCATTGGTCACCCCCAACGTGGCAAAGAGACTCCACACTCCATGGTATACGTGGAGAGACAGCGCCCCCACGGCCACCAAGTAGAAGCCCGCCACCAGTGGGTTCTGAAACCCGATGATGAGGTTGGCATAGACAGCGCCGTACTCGAAGTCTGGGTGCGCGGTGCCCACGGTCATATGCAACAGGTGATAGATCACGAAGAGTAGGATAATCACCCCTCCCCACCGCATGGTCCGGGAGGCATAGGAGAACACCTGGGACTCGTGCTTCCCGTACCTTATCTGCCGGGCTCTCCGGCTCTGGCGCCAGAGCTGGTACGCCGCCACCACGTGGACGGCCAGCGCTGCCAGTAGGGCCACCCGCGCGCCCCAAAGCAGGCCGTATTCAGGGACGATGGGGTATCCAAACTCCCGGAGGAAGGCTCCATACTGATCCAGCGGATGAGGCTGCCCACCGGCAGGATCCCATGGCTGGAAGGCCTTCAGGTTCCCCACCATGTGGGCCACCACAAAACCGAAGAGGAGCACGCCGGAAAGCGCCATGAGCGCCTTCTTGGCCACGGAAGACCGGTACATCTTCACCACCTGCGGCATGACGTCAGACTCCCGAGCGGAAGGAGAGGGGTGACGGGAGGCTCACTGGAACGACTCCTCAGGAATCCAGAGCCTTCAGAGCCTCGACGGTGGATCGAACGGCATCGGCGCTGGCCTCCAGAGCCTCTCTCTCCGGGGCGGTGAGTTCCACTTCCACGATCTCCTGAAGTCCCCCTTCACCCAACTTGCAGGGTACACCCAGGTAGATGTCGTTCATGCCATACTCCCCCTGGAGATAGGCGGCACATGGCAGAATTCGCCGCTTGTTCTTTACGATGGCCTCGGCCATCTGCACACTGGCGGCTGCAGGAGCGTAGTAGGCACTCCCGGTCTTGAGGAAGCCCACGATCTCGGCGCCGCCATGACGGGTCCGGTCCACCAGGGCGTCGATGCGCTCCTGGGGCAGGAGCTGGGTCAGGGGGATCCCTGAAACCGAGGTGTAGTTCGCCAGGGGAACCATGGTGTCTCCGTGGCCACCCAGCACCAGAGCCTGGATGTCGGCCACGCTCACGTCCAACTCCATGGCAATGAACGACCGGTAGCGGGCCGTATCCAGAACTCCGGCCATGCCAATGACGCGCTCCCGGGGGAATCCGCTGGCCTCCCGGGCCACATAGCACATGACGTCCAGGGGGTTGGACACCACGATGATGATGGATTCCGGAGCCACTCGGGCGATCTCCTGGGAGACGGAACGCACGATCCCCGCGTTGGTCCGCAGGAGATCATCCCGACTCATTCCAGGCTTCCGGGCGATCCCCGCGGTGACGATGAAGATCTCGGAGCCCCGAGCGGCGTCGTAGTCCGTACTTCCCACCAGCCGGGTGTCGAACCCCTCCACCGGAGCGCTCTCCCACTGATCCAGTGCCTTCCCCTGGGGGATGCCATCCTGGATATCGATGAGAACCACTTCCCGGGCCAGCTCCTTCTGAGCCAAGCCCAGTGCGCAACTGGCACCCACATTTCCGGCCCCCACCACCGTAATCCGATTCACGTCCATGAACTCCCGTCCCGCTGGGACTGGTTTGTCATCACGAAGAAAGAAGGGGGGTGTCTACGCCCCTTCACGATCACTCTCACTACCCCTGGCCCCCTGCTACCCCTGGCCCCCTGGCTGGTTCAACTGCGGGAGGCTGAAGCCCGGGCGAAGCTACCGGGCCGGCCGGGAGGGTGTCAACGGCTCGTCAGCCACCCGTCTGCGACAACGCCACCAACCCTCCCGACCCGGCGCTGCTCCCCTGCACCAGCAGGTGTTCCTTGGGCTTGACCTGAAGGGTTTCCCGGATGTACGGCTCCAGCGACTCGCCCCGCCGAAGGGGCCCTCGCAGGTCCGTCTGCAGATTCCCGAAGAGGCAGGGGCGGAGCTGGCCATCAGCGGTAAGGCGCATCCGATTGCACCGCTCGCAGAAGGTGTGACTCATGGGAGTGATGACCCCCACCGTTCCCGGCGCCCCTGGGAAGCGGTAGTAGGTGGCCGGCCCATTGCCCGTGGGCCCGGACACGGGTTCCAGCTCTCCCATCCTGCGGAGGCGGTCCAGTGCTTCCGCGCACGAGAAGAACTGGTTGCGAGACATGTCCAGGTTTGCACCGGTGGGCATGAGTTCGATGAAACGGATGTGCCAGGGTCGCTGGCGACTGAGGCGAGCGAATGCCTCCAGCTCATGGTCATTCTCGCCGCGGATGAGCACAACGTTCAGCTTGATGGGGGCAAATCCGACCCGCTCGGCAGCATCCAGTCCCGCCATGACTTTCGGAAACACCCCAGTGCGGCGGGAAATGGAATCCACCCGCTGGGGTTCCAGGGAATCCAGGGACAGGTTGATACGATTCAGACCGGCATCCCGAAGAGCGTCGGCCTGATCGGCCAGAAGCACTCCATTGGTGGAGAGGGAGATGTCTTCTATCTCCCGGATCCGGGACAGCTGTTCCACCAACAGGGGAAGGTCCTTCCGCACCAGTGGTTCCCCCCCGGTGATGCGGACCCGGCGAAGACCCATACCTGCCATGGTAGCTACGATGCCGGCGATCTCCTCGTAGCTGAGGATCTCATCCCGGGACAGCCAGGGAAGCCCTTCCATGGGCATACAGTAGACGCAGCGCAAGTTGCACTTGTCCGTCACCGAGATCCGAAGGTATTCGATGGTCCGCCCGAACTGATCCTTCATTCCTCCCCCCTGTTGGAAACCGGCGAATTCCCCTTGAGCCACTGGGACTCTCCGTCTCGATACAGCTCTTCCTTCCAAACCGGGAGGGACTGCTTCAACTCATCCATGATCCATCGGGAAGCCTCGTAGGCCTCAGCACGATGGGGTGAGGATACCGCCACCATCACACTTGCCTCACCCACATGCAGGTGACCGAAACGATGCTCGGCGCCAGCCCGCACACCCGGCCACTGATCCTGAGCGCTGCGAAGGAGAGAGAGCAGAACGGGCTCCGCCATCTCCCGGAATGCCTCATACCGAATGCCCTCCACCTCCTTTCCTTCGTTCATATCTCGCACTACCCCCAGAAACAGAAGTTGTGCTCCGTGGGAGGGATGGGCGATACGGGCCAGCAATGCCTCACCGTCCAACGGCGCATCGGTGATGCGGGCAAACGGGGGGGGGCTGGAGGGGGACTCCACCGGAGGGGATGGCGTGGCGCTCATCCTCCCGATACCGGCGGTATGAACGCCACTTCGTCACCGGACGAGAGGGGGGTGGAGAGGGGAACATACTCTCGGTTCACCGCCACCACCGGCTGGCTGGGCAGCGATGTGAGCCCTCCGCCCCCCGCCTTAAGGCGCGTAACAACGTCTGAAACGACGCATCCCGAGGATAGGGTCATCCGCATTCTTGCCGTCCCGGCCAGCTCCCTGTAGAGAGCGAAAAAGAGGATGTCCACCTCCACCACGGGAATGCCTCCTCCAGGAGTGTGTCCGGATAATGGGGCGAGCCTCGTTACGGGCACCACGGGTGCCAGCTACGATCCTCCGCGTCTCGCGGCGCCATCCAGACGCGCCACCCGAGACCGGAGATGCTTCGATGGTTTGAACACGGGTACGGCTCTGGAGGGAACCTCCACGGCCTCCCCCGTCCGGGGATTGCGTGCCGTGCGCGATTTCCTCCGTCGCACCTTGAACGTACCAAAGCCACGGATCTCGATATGCTCCCCCTGGACAAGGGCCTGCTTCATGGCGTTGAGGAAGCCATCCACCACCAGAGCACAGTCTTTCTTCGTCACTCCGGGCCCTATGGACTCGGACACCCGCTCCACGAGATCCGCTTTCGTCATTCCTGCCTCCTGAGGTTTGCTGCAGTGCTGTCCGCACCCTCCGACCCTTCGCTTCCGCAACCCTCCAGAGAGCCCGGAAGTACCATTGGGAGAAGAGGATGCGCCCGGTCCGACCCGGAAAGACGGCTAGCGTAACCCTCCGGCGGCGGAGCCGTCAAGTTTTAGGAGCGGCTCCGGGTAATGGGGTGCGGCCGCGCGCGGGGTTCTTGCACCTGTGCAGAGTAGGAACGACAACGAGGCTTAGCAGGGCTACGGCGAGGAGGAGAGACGACCTCTGGACGGTGCA
>JBBDRI010000029.1:0-35426 GCA_040905545.1 Gemmatimonadota bacterium
GATCTTCGTTGGCACGCTTCACCGATGCTACGGCATGGCTTTCAGCGCGCCGCCTTGCCCTATACCGCAAGACCCCGTCCCGGTGGTCCCTGTACTTCTTCAACGGCCTTCTCAGAACGTCCACTCCACTCCCAGAAGGGGAAGAATGGGTTGGTGGGCAACGGAGCGGGCGTCCGGATCTCTCCATGCCTCGAAGTAGTGGAAGAGTCCATCCCTTCGATCCAGGGCATTGAGAACCCTCAGGTAGGGTCGCAGCACCATGGGGCGTCCGCGCCACTCCCGCACAATGCGGCCTGACAGCTCCGCGTCCACCCGGAGGAAGCTCTGCTCCAACCCCGTTGGAAACGGGAAATCTCCGGTCCGGGCAGCATCCATACCGGGAGGTGTGCCCGACAATGTGCGCGTGCCGCCCAAAGTCTCAGCGTGATCTGCGAAAACGGGAATGGACGTGTATGGGAGTCCCGATCCATAGGACACCTCCACCCCCAACACGCCCCGGTCTCCCAGAGGACCGGCCAGGCCTCCTGAGAGGATGTGCCTCCCGGCGAAGTCCTCCTCCCGCGATCGGCCGTCCCTGCTCCAGTACCAGGTGAGAGAGTATCCCAACCATCCCACCAGACCCGGGCCTTCCCGCATGGCCCGCACATCCACCCCCGATGCCTCCGTCTGCAAGCCCTCGGCTCCGGGCAGGTTCTGGAACCGTTTCATGAAGCCATCCAGCGTCAATCGGAGATCCCGGGGGAGACGTTGGTCCAAGGACAGCACCAGGTGGGTGGAGGAAGCCACCGGGAGAGGGGTGGCGGGGATGGATCCCTGGCCCTCGTTGGTGCTTCCCTCACCGCTGGTCTCCAGGAAGGGGCCCAGGGCCAGCTCCACCGGCGCGCCTGCGTCTCCGGTGAACTGATGGTACCGACCCGCCGCCAGGGTCAGCGTAGCCTCTGGAGCCATCTGCCACCTCAGCGCCGCCCGGGGTGAAACGCGAAGTCCCGACGCAGGGGGCCGTCCGTCCCGGCTGTTCGGAAGGTGGAAGTGATCCACCCTCAGACCGGCCCGGAGGTGGAACTCCGCATCCAGCGGATGCTCCACCTCCAGATAACTTCCCACCATCCCCCCCGTGACCTGTCCAGGCCGGGCGGGAAAGGTTCTCTCCCGGGTCGCGCCCACACCCTGTGGAGACAGAGAGGCGCCCTGGAAGCGCAGGGTCAGCGCCTCCCCGGAGAGGCCCGCCCGAAGGGTGCCTTCCCGCCAATCCTGCTCCAGATCCACGCCCATGCGGTTCCGCCGGGACGCACCCGACAGATAGGCGTCGGCACCCTGAGCCACAGGCAGCCCTACCTTGTACAAGGTGGATGAGACCGTCCCCTGGATGGTTCTCCTGCCCCACTCCCTCCGCACCCCCAGAACCGCCAACTCATTGCCCCACCGGGCTTCATCTCGAATGAAATCAGGGAGGTCCAGCTGTACGGACTCCCGATTCCCGAACAGAGTGAAGTGGACGTCAGTGCCTGAACCCAAGGGTAGGTTCCCCCGGAGAATTCCCTCCCGATATCCGAATGGAGTGCCCTGGGCGCTCATGAGGCGCGGTTGGGCACCGTGGATTCCTCTCACAGCTGCCAGGAGGGCTCCCCCGGCCGGCATGGGCGACTCCACTGCGACGCGGCCGGACAGGCCATCCAGCTGGGTGCTGAAGCGCATCCGGTCATTGCGGGGGGCGCGTGTTCGCATATCCAGGATGTAGGCCAGCCCACCGTCAAATCGGCTGGGGGCACCTCCCACATGGAGCTCCGCCCCCTCCAGTACTTCGGCCGGAAAGGAGGGTAGAACACCCCCCATGTGAAAGGGTGCGTAAACCGGGGCACCATCCAGGAGAACCAGTCGAAGATCGCGCCCCCCTCCCCGAACCAGCAGGAGATCTCCCCCATCGGGATCGTCGCCACCAGGCAGATCTCGCACCCATCCCATGATTCCCGATTCACCCAGCCCGGTCCCCCCCTCCAGGGCGCGAAGTCGCAGCTCAGCGAAACGGGCCGACGAACCCAGAGGTGGCTCCGAAATGGGTCGGGGTCGCAGGACCCGGACGGCTACCGGAGCCAGTTCCAGGGGACGGCCCTCCACGTCCAGATCCACCCGCAGAGCCCTTCCCTGGAGGAGGATCAGGTCCAGGGAGAGGGGAGCGTATCCCACATGGTGCACCGCCAGTCGTCCCCCGCCTGGCGGAGCCTGGATGCGATAGCGTCCCTGGGAATCGGTGGCGGAAGAAAGGGTTTCACCCGCCGTTCGAAGCGTAACCAGCGCCCCTTGCACCGGAAGACGATCCCGTCCCGTGAGACCCATGACCACGCCGTGGAGCGTAGCCTTCCCTCCGGGGCGAGGCTGGGCCTGCGCCGCTACCGCATGGGGCCACAGGAGCATGAGCCCCAGAAGAAGAATCGTGCGGGGCAAGCTCCCCTGGCCGGCAGCCCGGTGGAAGTAGCTCATGGATCCCGCCCGGGCCATAGCCAGACGGAATCCGAGAGCTGAACGAGTCCTGCCGCCACCTCCACCACACCATCCTCCAGCCGCATGAGAATCCGGTCGTCCAGTCGCACCCGGAGAACCGCCGCACTTCTGGGCAGGTGGGCCTCCGCACCTCCCCCGTTCAGTTCCACTGCCAGCGCCCGGGCTCCGGTCCGGAACTCTGCGGGTCCTCTGGCGAAGGCGCCCACCCGTCCACCGTCCACCACAACCATTCGAATGCCGGGGTCACCCACAGGGCCCGTGAAAATCACATCCATATCCCCCTCCGGCGGCAGGGCCAACCAGACCCCGTCACCCTGGGAGACTGAAGCGCGGTCGAGGATCTCGACTCCTCCCACGGAAGTGTCCGTGGATGCCATTCCGCCCGTCGGGGAATCGTCACCCCAGACGGCGCGAAGCAAATCCCGCACCGGGGACCCCGGAAGGGCGGCCGACGCAGTGCCGGCCAGGAGCAGGAAGAAGATGGCCGCACGACCCAAGGGGACGGCGCGGAACCACCAGCCGCCGCCACGCCCGCCCGCGCCCCCAGCGTCGGCGGGGGCCCCGGCGGAGTCTCCTGCGGCGCGCGCTCGAATCCGCTCCAACCCGTCCGGACTGGGGAACCCCGCTTCCAGAACCTCCAGCGCCGCTGAAACGCGTTGGCGCTGGATACGAAGTCGGTTCATGGCCGTGCGGCAAGTGGCGCACGCCTCCACGTGGCCCTCCACAGGCCCCGTACCTGCCTCGCCGTCCAACAGCGCCAGGAGTTCTCCCTCTTCAGGATGCGTCATCCCCGTCCTCTTCGTTCAGGTGTTCCGTGAGTCGCCTCTGGGCTCGGGCCAGCAGAGTTCCAACCGAACCGCCGGCCACCCCCACCGCCTCGGCCATCTCCCTGTAGCTGAACCCTTCCTCGCGAAGCAGCAGAAGCTCCCGGTCTCGGGGAGACAACCGCTCCAACGCCTTGCGCACGCTTTCAATCCGCTCCTGACGCTCCAGATCGAGGCCGGGGTGGGAATCGCCTCCCGGGAGGACCGGGTGGATCTCCAGGAGGCGTTGGCGGTTGGCGCGGACCTTTGCCGCATCCCGGATCCGATGAAGAGCTGTACGAAAGAGCCAGACCCGGAGACCCGCCGGATGGCCTGTCACCCCACCCTTCAGAAGCCTCACGAAGGCTTCCTGGGCCACCTCCTCCCCGTCGTCTCCATTCCCCGTGAGCCGAGTGCAGTAGCGCACCAGCGGCGGATAGATGTCCTGATACAGTTCCTCGAACGTCACCGGTCTCTCGGGGTTCGCGTTGTGTGGACAGCTGAGTAACGACTCGACGCAGCGAGTTGTGACATGTCATCTTCCCGTGCGGTGGATTCCCCGCTCGTCCCCCGGTTATCTTCTGCCTTCCCTTTACCCCGAACACGCCTGGAGCACATCGTCCCCATCATGGAACGCTATCCTACGGGCCTCCGGTCGTGATCGGCATCATCGGCGGAGGGATCTCCGGACTCACCTTGAGCCACGCACTGGAGCAGGCCGGCCGGGAGCACATCCTCCTGGAGGCTTCGTCCCGGGTGGGTGGGGTGATCCGATCCCGATCCTTGGCAGGCACAGTGGTGGACTACGGCCCGCAGCGCACGCGGGTTTCCCAGGGGGTTCAGGAGGTGGTGGACTTTGCGGGCCTGTCGGAGGAGGTCATCACCGTTCCCGCCCATCTCCCCCTCTACGTATATCGTGGCTCCCGACTCCGGTCGGTGCCATTCTCCCTCCCGGACCTGATCCGCTCGGATGTCCTTTCCTGGGCCGGAAAGTTCAGGGTCTTCCTGGAACCTCTTACCCGACCCGTGCGTCCAGACGACACCGTGGGTGGGCTCCTGGCCAGGAAGTTCGGCAAGGAGGCCTACAACACCATACTGGGTCCCCTTTTTGGGGGGCTCTATGGCTCGGATCCGAGACAGATGTTCGTGCGCCACGCCCTCACGTCCCTCCTGGATGAACGTGCCACCCGGGAGAGCCTCCTGGCTCCCTTCCTGAAGGGGGCGTTCAATCGGAGGAAGGCTCCGCCGGCCATTTCCTTTCAGGACGGAATGGAAGCCCTGCCCCGTAGGTTGGGCCAGCGCCTGGCTCACCGCATCCGGCTGGGCACGTGCGTATCGTCCCTGGAGTCCACAGGAGAGGGGTGGCAGTTGAACACCGCACAGGGCGATGTGGCTGTGGACCAGGTGGTGATCACTTGCGAAGCGGCGGCCACGGCCCAGCTCCTGGGGCCCCACTCCCCGGGAGCCGCCGAGCGGTTGGAGCGGTTGGTCTACAACGACCTGGTTGTGGTGCACCTGAAGGGAGAACAAAATCTCCACGGATTGGGGTACCAGGTTTCCTACGGTGAGGCGCTCCGGACCCGGGGGGTCACCTGGAATGCCAGCGCCCTGGCACGTCCGGGTCTGTACACCGCCTTCCTGGGCGGAGCACGGGATCGGGAAGCCCTCTCCCTGGACGACGGTTACCTGGGTGAACTTGCGGCCCGGGAGTTTCGGCAGGCCACGGGAGTGAAGGCCACGGTGGTGGAGGTATCCCGCACCCGGGTACCCTCATGGGATCGGAGCTGGGCCGCCCTGGACGGACTGGTGGTTCCGCCCCGCATCCACCTCCTCACCAATTTCATGTCCCGGGTGGGCATTCCAGGTCGGGTGGCGGCGGCCCGGGCCCTGGCCACCGAACTCACCACCCCCTGATTTCAATCCCGGTGGGGCGCGTTCAGACAGCGGGTCCCACCCCGGGGACGGCACCTGCATACCCCCCATTCCAGATCGCCCGCCGTATCCCCATCCAGAAAGGGCTCCACCAGATCGCCCAGGATCCGGGAGAAGCGGGGGTCGTCGTGTGGAACGGGCGCTCGGTGGAACTCCAACCCCACCTCCTCCGCCTTCTCGCGAAGCTCATGGTCCAACTCCGCCAGGGTCTCGGACTGCTCATGCATGAATGAGATGGGAACCACCAACACCCGCCGGGCCTGGATGGACGTCACCACAGCTTCCACATCGGGCTGGGTCCATGGAATGGCTCGATTCCCGTGGTTCTGGTATCCCAGAAGGTAATCTTCCACCTCCAGCAGACGAGCCACGGTGGCACAGGAGTCCAGGACGTAGTCGTTGTATCCACTCCCCTCCTCGAGATACTTCAGCGGAGTCCCGTGGGCTGAGAACAGGAGCCGGTCATCCCCGCTGTTCAAATCCATCCCCTGGGCCTGGGCCAGAGCTCTCACTCCATCCGCTCGAAGGGCCCCATAGAGGGGGTGGCGGTGCCAACCGGAGATGGGAATCAGCTCAGCGTTCCAACCCAGGGCGTTCATCTCCCTTTCCACCTCGTCCAGAGCCGCCACAGTGGTGGAATGCCCGCAAAGGGGATACACCGGGAGAGCGATGACCCGCTCCACGCCGTCTGCGCGCATGGCTGCCACCACCTCTCCGATGAGAGGTCGTGTGAACTGCAGGGCGGAATAGACCTGGACCTGGTGCCCCCGATGAGCCAACTCCGACTCCAGGGCCGTGGCCTGATCTCTGGCCTGCCGGTTCAGAGGCGAACCCCCGATGGCCCGGTACTCCTCCATGAGGCCGGGAGCTCGCTCCAGCGCCAACTCCCGGCTTCGAGCTCTCCGCTCTTCCTCCGTAGGCCGATGTTCCAGGCGGGCGTTCTTGTAGAAGATGCGCTCCAGAAAAGGAACCACCTCCTCTTCTACCGGATGCTCGGGCTCCCCGAAGTTCAGCACCAACACACCACTCTTCATCTATCCACCCGCTCCCCGTAAAGATTGCGGCCCCCAAGTCGGGCATCCGTCCTCACCTCCCATCCGGGACGGGAAGGATGCGGGCGGGAGTACCCGCCTCCATGGCCAGGGTGCCACCCTTTCACCGCCGGGGGGCGCCTCGACGCACCCGAGTCTGACAGGTACATTCCCACCTAGAACGTCGGTTACCGAAGTTGTCCAGAGCGGCCGACTCCCCCTGCCCCTCTTCCCCCGCTGAACCATGACCCGAGTCCTTGTAACCGGAGCCGCCGGGCAGATCGGTACGGAACTCGTACCTGCCCTTCGCGCGGTGCATGGAGACGAGGCAGTGCTGGCCACGGATCTGCGATCAGTGGATGAGGACCATGCCCTTCGCCAGGGCGGACCCTTCCAGACGCTGGACTGCACGTCCGGGACCGCGGTGGCTGAGACGGTGAGGGGCCATGGCGCGCGGGTCATCTATCACCTGGCCGCCCTCCTTTCCGCCGTGGGAGAGAGAAAGCCCCAGGAGGCCTACCGGGTGAACCTGGGAGGGCTCATGGCAGTGCTGGAGGTGGCGAGGGAACAGGGCCTCGCTGTGTTCACCCCCAGCTCCATTGCCGCTTTTGGCCCATCCACCCCACCGGATCCCGCACCGCAGGATACCCTTCAGCGGCCCAGCACCATGTACGGTGTGACCAAGGTGGCCAGCGAGCTCCTCTGCGACTACTACCATCATCGCTTCCAGGTGGATACTCGAGGACTCCGCTACCCCGGTCTGGTTTCCCATTCGGCTCCCCCGGGAGGAGGCACCACCGACTGGGCCGTGGAGATCTACCACCACGCGCTGGAGCGTGGCAGCTACACCTCATTCCTTCGAGATGATACGCGGCTGGACATGATGTACATGGAGGATGCCATCCGGTGCGCCATGGAACTCATGGAAGCCGATCCGGAGCAACTCCAGCATCGAAACGCCTTCAACGTCACGGCCATGCAGATCACCCCCGGCGAACTGGCCACGGAGATCCGCCGAATCCTCCCCCACTTCCGCCTTTCTGTGGAAGTGGATCCGGTGCGCCAGGCCATCGCCGACTCCTGGCCCCGTCGCATCGATGACACGGCCGCTCGGGAGGAGTGGGGTTGGGTTCCCCGGTTCGACGCGGCAAGGATGACCCGGGATATGTTTCACCACCTCCGCGCCCGAGGCGGCCCCTCACCTCTGACCTGACGAGACCCGACCCATGCCCACCCATCGCCTCATCCCCTTGCTGCAGAAGCAGGTGAAGGAACTGGAGCGCCAGAACACCGCCAAGGGAGATGAGGCGGTGGTGACCCGGGTGATTCCACCCTCAGACACCCGAGGCCCCCGCTTTCTGCTGGAGGGTCAGGGAGATCGCCAGTTCATTCGCATGAACTCCAATTCGTACCTGGGACTCACGCTCCTTCCGGAACTGGTGGAGGCCGAAGAGGCGGGGGCCAGGGCTTTCGGGGCCGGGCCAGGTGCCGTCCGTTTCATCAGCGGCACCTACACACCCCACGTGGAGTTGGAGCGGAGGCTGGCCCGGTTCCACGGGCGGGAAGCCAGCATGATCTTCTCTTCGGCCTACGCCACCGTCCTGGGCGCCCTGATGCCCCTCATCACCTCCGACACCGTGGTGATCAGTGACGCCCTGAACCACAACTGCATCATCAACGCCATGCGCCTGTCCCGCCCGGCCGGTAAGGTCATCTACCCTCACCTGGACCTGGAGGCGTTGGAGGCCGCCCTCCGGGATTCCGCAGGCACCGGCAAACGAGCGGTTGTGGTGACCGACGGCATCTTCTCCATGCGAGGTGTCCACGCCCCCCTGGATGAGATCATGACCCTGGCCCGGAAGTATGACCACCTCTATCCCGAGAATGTGGTGGTGGTGGTGGACGACTCCCACGGGGTGGGGGCATTCGGCCGCACGGGAAGGGGTACGGAAGAATACACGGATGCACCCCCCTGCGATGTGCTGGTGGGCACCCTGGGGAAGGCCTTCGGGGTGAATGGGGGATACGTGACAGGATCGGCTGCACTGGTGCGCTTCCTTCGGGAGCAGGCGCCCACCTACATCTACTCCAACCCCATCACTCCCGGGGAAGCCATGGCCGCTCAGGCGGCGGTGGAACTGGTGGACTCTCCCCGGGGCGTGGCTCTCCTGGAACGTCTCCGGAAGCTGACCCGAATGTTCGAGGAGGGACTTACCGAACTGGGGGTGGAGGTGATCCCAGGTGAGCATCCGGTGGTCCCACTCATGATCCGGGATACCGGACGCACCCGGGCGCTGGTGAGGCACCTCTTTCAGCATGGGGTCCTGGTGACGGGGCTGGCCTTTCCGGTGGTGCCTGAAGGGGATGAGGAGATCCGGGCCCAGGTGAATGCAGACCATACGGAGGAAGACATCCGACAGGTGTTGGAGATCATCGGAACCTTTTCGGGAGACTGACCAATCAGGCCACTAAGTCTCATTATCGGCCATTTTGTATCTGGTAAACCCTCCGGATCTCGGTTTTTCCACCCTTCTCAGACTCCGGCGTCCCGGCACAACCCTTGCTCCTGGGAACCCCGGCGGGAGGGGAGTTGCGCCCTCCACCCCCATTCACGCCTCTCTCGGATGCACCCTTCTGCACCGACTGCGGCCACACCCCCGGCAAGGGAGATTTGAATGTCCAAAACCCGCCCGGTGTCCATTCTTCAGGTCACCCTGATCCTGGTTGGCTTTTTTCTGGCGGGCGCGGCCCTGGCCATGGTGACCTGGCACACGCTGAGTGATTTCCTGGCTGGCCTTCCAGTGGCGGGTGGGCAATACCTGCTGGCCCTGGCCCTGGCTGGGGTCTTCGTGGGACTGGCGTGGCTCCTGGCTCGCTACCTCCTGAGCATCTTCCCCCTGGACCCCTGAGGTGACTCGTGGATCCCGTTATCCGTACAGCTGACGATCCCGTTCCTGAAGAGCTTCCACCCCCCGTGGGCACGCTATTCCTCATGATGGTCTACATCATGGTGCTGGCCGGGATGTGGGCTGCCCTCTACTTCGATTTCCTGGGGAGGTGAACGTATGAATCCCACCCAGGTGGAGAAGATCTTCCTCTCCATTTCCGGAGCCATGCTGGTGACCTTTCTTCTGGCTCTCTTCTACGCCTCCTTCGGCCTGGGCATGCACCTCCCGGATCGGGAGGGAGAGATCATTCCATCGGAAGTCCGGTCCACCGCCCCATTTGATCGGCCAGGTGTGCACGAAGTGGCACCGGGCGAATTCGAGGCTGTGGTCATCGGAATGGCCTGGGCCTACGAGCCCCGTGAGATCCGGGTACCGGCAGGGGCTCAGGTGACCTTCATCACGGCTACCACCGACGTGATCCATGGCTTCCACATCGAGGGCACGCGCGTGAATCTCATGATGATTCCCGGACAGATCGGCCGCTTCCAGTACGTTTTCCAGGAACCGGGAGAGCATCTTATCATCTGCCACGAGTACTGCGGGGTGGGCCACCACCTCATGTCCGGTCGTGTCATCGTGGAGGATCCTGAAACATTCCGGTCCCGGGGTGCGGGAGGCGACACATGAATACCCCTGTGGTAGCGAGCCCCCAGGGCTTCGATCTGCCCGACTCCCAGCGTCGGGTGATCCTCTGGATGGTGTATCTGGGCTTCGGCGCCCTGGCCATCGGAATCCTGAATGGCCTGGGCCAGGCCCTGAACTACGCCAATGTGGACATCCTGCAGTACTTCCCGGGCATGCGGACGTACTACCAGGGCCTCACAGTGCACGGAGTAGTGAACGCCATCGTCTTCACCTTCGCCTTTGCCAACGGCTTCCTGGCTCTTACCACCTCCCGGGCCCTGGCCCGCCCAGTGAGCGGAGGGCTGCTCTGGACGGCATTCGGGCTCATGGTGGTGGGTGTGGTCCTTGCGGGATACGCCATGTTTACCGGGCAGGCGTCGGTGCTCTACACCTTCTACGCTCCGCTGCAAGCCCACTGGAGCTACTACCTGGGGCTGGCACTTCTGGTGGTGAGCACCTGGGTGGTGGGACTGGCCATCTTCCTGGCTCTGGCCGCTTGGCGGAAGGAAAACGTCGGCGCCCGGGTTCCCCTCATGGCTTTCGTATCGGTGATCACCTACGCAATGTGGCTGCTGGCATCGCTGGGAATCGCCGTGTCGGTGGTGGGGCTTCTTCTCCCCTGGTCTCTGGGGCTCATGGAGAACTCGGACCCCCTCCTCAGCAGGACCCTGTTCTGGTTCTCAGGCCACCCCATCGTCTATTTCTGGCTCCTCCCGGCCTATGTGTCGTGGTACACCATGGTGCCGCGACACGCAGGGGGGAAGCTCTTCAGCGATCCTGTGGTAAGGGTGGCTTTCCTCCTCTTCCTCCTCTTTTCCATCCCCACCGGATTTCACCACCAGTACACCGATCCCGGGATCGGAACGGGAATGAAGGCCGTCCACGCCGTGTTGACCTTCGGGGTGTTCTTCCCGTCTCTCATCACTGCCTTCACCCTTATGTATGCCCTGGAGATTGGAGGCCGAGCCCGGGGAGGTACCGGGCTGGTGAGCTGGTTCGTCAAACTGGATTGGAAGAACCCGGCCCTCACGGCCCAGGTGTTGGCCATGCTCACCTTCACCCTGGGCGGGATCACCGGGCTCATCAATGCGTCGTACAGCCTGAACCAGGCCATCCACAACACGGCGTGGGTGCCCGGGCACTTCCACATGACGGTGGGTTCGGCGGTGACCATGTCGTTCATGGGGATCGCGTACTGGCTGATTCCGTATCTGACCCGGCGGGAACTGGTGGGCCGGGGTCTGGCGGTGGCTCAATCGTGGGTCTACTTCCTGGGCGTGCTCATCATGGCTCGAGGGCTCATCTCCGGTGGTCTGGACGGTATGCCGCGGCGCACCCACATAATGGAGGCCGCCTACAGCAAACCCTCCTGGGAACTGGCAGGCATGCTCACGGGAGTAGGTGGAACCCTCATGTTCATTGGAGGCTTTCTCTTCTTCGCGGTCCTGGTGGCTACCATCCTGTTCGGGCGAAAGACAGTGGAGCCGGTGGACGTGCCCTTCACCACCACCCATGAGCCACCGGAGGCGTCGGGCTGGCAGCTGCGATTGGACAACTTCAAGTTCTGGGTCCTGGCTACCGTGGTTCTGATTCTGGTGGCGTATGGACCGTTCCTCATCCAGTACCTGCCGGCAAATTTCACCTCGCCTCCGTTCCGGTTCTTCTAGGAGGATGGAGGAGCCACGATCTGGAACGGCTTCTGGCACCCTCTTGACTCACCATGCACCGGAGAGTACAGTCCCCCGCATGGACAGTTACGTTCTCCTTCACAGCTTTAGCTTTACCGGCTTGGCCCGTTCCGCGGGTCGTGCCGGCAGGGTGATGTAGAGCTTCCAGAGGAAGTCCCTGTTCGACGCGAGCGGCCCGTGGGATTCACGGGCCGCTCGCTTTTTTTCATGCGATCGGCGTCCGGATCCTGCGGCCCATGACCACCACCCGAGAGGATCATCATGACTGCCAAGATCGTGCCCATCCAGCGTACCGCCTCCCCTGACCCCCACGACTCGCTGCCCGAGTTGCGTAATCGCATCGACGCTCTGGATGAGGAGCTGTTGGAACTCCTGGGCCGGAGAGTCTCCCTCTGCAGGGCCTTGGGGCAGCTCAAGACCGAGGAAGGCCGCCCGGTTCTGGACCCGCAGCGAGAGGCGCAGGTGGTGGCTTCCGCCGCCCGGCGAGCTCGAGCCGCCAGCATCCCCGAAGAGGGGGTACGAACGCTCTTCTGGTCTGTACTCGCCCTCTCCCGTTCAGCTCAGGTGGAATCTCCATGACTGCCCTCCGGATCGCTTATCAGGGAGAGCCGGGGGCGTTCTCGGAGGAGGCTGTCACTACTCTGCAAGCCCGTGACGAACTCATTCCCGTGCCCTACCGCACCTTCTCCCAGGTAGTGGATGCCCTGGAAGCCGGCCAGGTGGTGGCAGCCCTGCTCCCGGTGGAGAACTCCATCGCGGGAAGCGTCACTCCCAGTCTGGACCTTCTGGCAGAGCGGGAGCTCACGGTGCGCAGAGAGGTGGTGCGCCCCATCGTACACTGCCTCCTGGCCCCGGAAGGCACCGTTCTGGAAGACCTCCACAAGGTGATCTCGCATCCCGTGGCCCTGGCTCAATGCACCCGCTTCCTTCAGGAGAACGAAGGGCTGGAGGCCATAGCGGTACATGACACCGCCGGCGCTGCCAGGGAGGTGGCCCAGGAGGGTGCGGGAGGCGGGGTTGCGGCCATCGCCAGCCCCTGGGCCGCTGAGCGCTACGGCTTGACCTGCCTCCTGGAAGGAATCCAGGATCGCCAGGACAACCGGACCCGTTTCTGGTTGGTGACCCGGAGGGGGGAGGCAGACCCCCTGGGATCAACCCCCAAATCCAATGCAAACAGGCTGGCTCTCATGTTGGAAACCCGGGACCTGCCAGGCGCCCTTCTGGCCACGCTGGAGCCCTTTGCGAGAGAGAATCTCTCCCTTCGCCGCATCGAGTCGCGCCCCAGTGAGAAACCGTGGAGCTATCGGTTCTTCATGGAGGTGGCCGGAGCGCCAGACGATCCTGGGATGCTGAGGGCGCTAGAAGCGTTGGTGGGTGTCACATCCACACTCAAGGTCCTGGGTACGTTCCAGGGGAGTCCTGAAGGGTAGGAGCGTGTCTCAGGCCAAGGTGGCCAGGACCTCCACCATCATCCCCTGGAACGCCGGAGCTACCTGGGAAACCTCCTTCTTCATCTCCCTGAGGGTGCGAGACCTCTCCTTCAGCTCTTCCACCATCTGGACCCTCAGCTTCTCGTAGCCATCCAGCTTGCGCTCCAGGGCATCTGCGGCGGCAGCGGCCTCCTTGGCATCATTCACCGTGAGGACCTCCGCCTTCGTGGCCACAGATCGGGAGCCGTTGCGTCCGGTATGGGAGTACTCCAATGTCACCGGGAAGGCGGTGTCCGGGTCGGCGGCAAGGGTCCGGATGGACTCCACCAACTCCTGCAGGCGACCCATCTCCCCGCGCTTTTCCTCCAGGACGTTGGCCACTTCCTTCTCCAACCCCTGGATACCCAGGATCACCAACTCCTCCACATCCCTTCGGGCTGCCGCAATACGCTCCTCTAGACTGGCGCGGAGGGAGGCCCAGTCCAACTCCTCGGAGGCCACCAGAAGAGCCCTTCGGAGCTGCTGACGCTGTCGCACTCCCAGGGTGCCATCGTCCCGCAGCTTGTCCATCATCAACAGCGCCACTACCCGGGCAGCTTCCACAAATTCAGGGCTGCCTGTCGAAACCGCTTGTCCCATGGTACGCTCTCATCCGATGGATGGGTGGAAAGCGCCCTGGCCAGGAGCCGGAACGCAAAATATCGAGAATTGACCTGGGTTCTCCGTCCGGGGACCGGGTCAAAAACTCGTTTTCATCCACGTCTTACCCCAGAGTTATCGATTTGGCACCAACCCCGCCCACCATGGGTGCGTTCCCGAAGCCATCAGGCCCCAGACGAATTCTTCACGGCCCTTAAGGCCAGCGGCACTGCCACCGCTGCAGTGGTCACTGCGGCAGTAACAGCGGCGCCCCTGGAAGTGATCAGCGATTTGGCTCCCCTCAGCGCCAGGAGGTTCCGGGGACCTCGCAGGGGATGGCGTAGAAGGTACCTCAGGGTCTTGTAGCCAACAAATCCTTTCACGGCTCGCATCTTCTTCATGTTGGATCCTTTGCTTGCGATGATGACGGACCGCAGAGGAAAGACCCCAGCGGTCCCAGAATCTCGTTTTCTGGTTCTGGATTCTAAATTCTAAAACATTGGTATATATGTTTTTACCCTCCGATTCGAGGATAGGTCCAGCTTTTACCTCACGAAGAACTGCCACCACCAAAACAGCCCCTCCCAGCCTAAGCCGGAGGGGCCGTAAGGTGTTGCCATTCCTGCAAGTGAGGCGGGTGGGTCTCGAACCCACGACCTACGGATTAAAAGTCCGGCTCGGGCACTTTGCCGCCGTTCGCCCATGTTCCCTTATCGTATGTGGTACAAGGGCTTAGGGCCCCTCTGCCCGTGTCTAGTTCGGCTCTGTTTTCCCCTTTTCTGGCGTGTCCCGCAACACGTCCGCAACACGCCCAGACCGCCTGTCCTGTGGATGGAGCTGACCCGGCTCCTGCGTCGCTCGGCGCCGCACTTCACGCCGGCGGGGCCAGGTGTCAGGTGAATTCTGTGCTTGTACAGGACGGCGGAGTCCGGGGTGTTCAGCCATTAGCCTCCCACACGACTCGCGACGCTACGTTGATGGCTTCGTGGCTTAGCCTGGGCACCAGTACCCAGTCATCCTGCGTATCTAATCCCTCACCCCAACCGGTGGGCCGAGCTCATCTGGCCGCGCCTCAGCGAGCATCGCTCGGACGTTCACCGGAGGAATGATCACGGGCCCAAACGCGGTGCGGGCAGTCAAATTAGTAACTGCCTCCCGAACGTAAGGAAGGAGCAAAGCGACCGCCTGCTGGGCCAGGAACTCCTCCAGCTCCAAGTTACGATCAGTTCCTATCTGGTACCCAAACAAGCCCGAAACGGATACTTGGACGCGGAAGGGCGGATTGTCTCCTTCAGGCTCTACTGTAACAGACAGGATCACTTCGCCCCTTTCTACGCCTTCCCCAAGCATTCGACTCTTTGAGCTGAAGCTTAGGTTCAACCCCTCCTGTCGTTCGGGCGAAGGCGGCTCTCGTTCCTCGAATAGGGCGTATCGCAGGAGTACCGCATCGAACGAAATACCGGGCTGCCGATCAATGTCCATCACGCAACCAGCGTGCGGCATTGAGCAGTATCGGCACGTTCAGCGACGATGCTCGGAGAACCCGAGCTGCTGTCAGGAGAAGTCCCATGGACACTGCCATCATCCTTCATCTGGACGGTCCGACTGGGTCCTCCAAAGGTATTGTCCCAAATTCCGATCGTCGAAGCACTTTGCCTACTGAAAATACTTCGCTTAACCGAAAACCAGTTCACGCGCCAGTTGAGCACGAACTCGGGGGCCTGCCCAGCGCCTACCCGAGCGCGCCTCGCGGCTACATCCCATTCCGCCGCCTCTTCAGTTTGGTAACGGTACCTGCGGTCCCCATGTCCGGCGACCGCGTCACCGATGGACCCCGGGGGAAGATTCGGAGGTTCCCCAAAAATCTCGGATCGCAAATACTCGACCACTTGTGCGACCGCTCCAGATCCGAGGCTGCCAAGAGGTTCGGAGAGCATCCTGGTCGGCACCTGTCGAGCATTCCAGAACTCAATGAAGGCAGGTTGCTCGGATGGAAGACCAGCTTCGTTCAGCAGTTTCAGTTCTCTGCTGCTATGTAGCTCAGAGTGACCAAGCCGAATCGGCGCGATTCGGGCCTGTCGTAGGCCCTCTGAATCGAAGTCATCTCCGATCACGAGCGCAAGTTGGTCCAAGGGCTGAACCCGCCGCACCTCTCCTCGTTTCATGTCACTCACTTGTGATCGTTTGGTCATTCCGCCCATCGCATGACTTCATACACCATGAGCGCCTGCATGAGCCTTTGCAGTTCGTCGGCACGAAGTTTCCCCACCAGACGCTCGAACGATTCGGGGGCATAGGCCGCAGCGGCTTTCAGGTCAAAATATGTGGTGACCGACAGAGGACGGAGGCCCGTGTAGGCGAAATCGCCCGGCTCGGCGATAAAATACCGTGAGCCAGCGTCACTTGGACCCGTTGAATTGCCGTGGGTAGCCTGAACCAAAGGTTCGCCATTGATCCATTGCTTCAGCACGAGTACCGGATGCGCATCTCCCCCGTCCTGGCGGTTGAGAGACGGACACTTATCATCAGGCAGCCACCAAAGCGTGCCTTGGTCGATCCTGCGTGCCCCGTGGGACACTCAAACAGGGTAAGCCGGCGGCGTCTTGTCTTTTCCCATGGTTGAGGAAATAGTAACCGACAGCTATCAGGAGGACAAGAATGGCCCGTCACGCCACCCATGCGATCTCTAGCCACCAAAGCTCCTGCGGTTCCCCTCATGCAAGACAGCCAGATTGGCGAGTTGTCCTGCCCCACGCGGAGGTTTGTTTCAGTAAACAGGGCGCGTCAACGAATCGCCGAGTTCACCAATGGTGGCCCTCGCTATGCTCCTTCCCTGGATCTCTGACCCACGATTCACGTAGGACTGCCCTATAGTGGCACCAGGTCTGTTAAGTTGCCGGGCACAACTCCTCCTGATTCTGAATTCCGTCTCTTGGCGCTCGGAATCCTGGTACGCTCGCACACACTTTTCCATCGGTGACAGGTAGTGTGCGAGCCAGATGGCCGACAGAAGTGTCAAGCACAACATGGCCGTCAAGATAATTGCTAGTCGAGCCTTCTCACTCATAGATCGCTGCACCCCGGACCAGCATGGTCATACCCATGGCGGGACTTCTCGCGCTCGTATCGACTCCCACAGTTACTCTCGAAATCCAGCCTGCCCTTCCTCGGAGACTACGACCGGTAAAGTCATCCCCACCACCGCATGACCGGCCACATAGCAGATGAAGTCGTACAAGCCAGCTTCGGCCGCTACGAACGTGATGGTCTCTTCCTCACCGGGCATCGTCGCGCGGGTCATCGATGTTGGATTGCTTGTTATCCCACCTGAGAAAACAGGAACCGGATCGCTGAAAGTGGCAGGGTAGCTAGGGCGGCGGGCTCCGATTCCGATCGAGTGGGCCATGTTCGGATCCAGGTTCCTGAAGCGTACCGTGACCGTGTAGCCCTGCGGGATGACTACCTCGCCCCTGCCACCATAGTATCCGTTGAAGTTCCAAAAGTTGTTATCGGAGTTGGAGCCCGCTTCAATCCTCACGGCGACTGTGCGTGACGCCCGATCCAGTTGATACCAATCGGGGATCATGAGCGGAAGTTCCTCGTCGCCAGTTGCTGGGGAGGTTTCCATCGGCAGGTCGACCCCTGGGGCTACCTCCTCACTTACCGTGACTGGAACCTCGCCCCGCTCCAAGACCCTCGCCAGCGCCCGGAACGAAGCGTGTTCTACCGCCCCCTCCGAGCCATAGAGACGAAACTCAGTGTGGTCATCGCACGCCATTGTGAGGAAGTCGCGGTACGAGATCTTGAACTCAACCCTTTCCTCGATGCCAACAGTTCCTCGAACACCCCCAACCGGCTCTCGGGCCACTTGGTCGGCATGGATGGACACCTGCATGCGATCGCCGTTGCTGTGAAGGAATATCATGGTATCCTCGCCTTCCCACTCGGCTTCCCGCGAGACCTGAGCGACTGAGAGTTGGATGGAATCGGGTCTGCATGTGCCCGACCCACCGCAGGAACTAAAGGCCGTGAGGGTTGGAGGCCCCAATTCGGACCGAGTCTCCCGGAGCCCCCAGCGTCGCGGCGACTCCAGTATCAGCCGGAGGCGATCAACCGTCACGCGGTTCGACCCAGCCGTCACCACATGTGTTGAATCCGCAAACCGGTCATAGGTCACGTCAACGTAGCCCGTTATCCCCACAGAGTCGATGCAGGCCTGGAACTCGGCAAAGGAATCGCTGCATCCCAAAAGTCCCAGCAGCCCGGCTATGCCCAACAGTAACTGGTTCCGCACGATTACCTGCTCCCTCCGAAGACCGAGAAGCGAATTCTACTTGCAACTGCGATGCAACGTGGGAACAGTCTCAGCCGATTGCTTGAAATGCCAGCATCTGATTTTTAACCGGCGTTCCCGAACATCGCCTCCAGCTTGTCGGCAGATGCTTCCTGCATGGATGGGAGAACGTGGGAGTAGGTATCAAGGGTGAGGGTAACGCTTGCGTGCCCCAGGCGTTCGCTGACCACTTTAGGGTTCTCCCCGGCCAGCAGGAGGAGGGTCGCGCATGTATGCCGAAGATCGTACAGCCGAAACGCGGGCGTGAACGTCCGGGACCCGTCTTCTTCTTCGGGCTCCTTCGAGGTCCCAAGCCCTGCCGCTTCCAGCACGGTCTTGAATCGCCGGTAGAGGTTCGCCAGGTCGAGCGGCTCTCCGAACGTAGATGTGAAGACAAATCCATGGTTCGCCCACTCAGCGCCCATGAGTAGCCGGCGCTCCGCTTGCTCTCGACGGTGCTTCTGGATGGCCTGCACCGCCACCCCCGGGAGCACCACCACCCGGCGGGCCCGGGACGTTTTCGGCTCCACCAGCTTCCAGCCCTCCCCGGCACTCCTGTACTTCTCGCATGCCTTGCACTCGGGGTCCTCGCACGCTCCATACCCTTTGTCCGCATGATTCTTCCGGTCGTGGCCGCACTCGCAGCGCTTTGTAACGCCCGTACGGGTCAGCGAACGTTGGACGTGCAAGCGGCCATTGTCGAGATCCACGTCATCCCACGTCAGAGCGAACGCCTCCCCGGGACGGATCCCGCCCATGAGAAGGACGGTCCAGAGAGCGGCGTGTTCGTCCTTCGCGGCCGCTTCCATGAATCGCCCGGCCTCCTCCCGACTCATGGCCCTCATGGCCTTCTCCGGCGTACCTCCCTTCCGTTCCTGTCGGGGCGGCTTCACGGCATCGGTCGGGTTCCGAGGAAGAGCCCCAGTCCGAACCGCATGCCCAAGTGCCTGGCGTAGGATGGAATGAAGATACTGGAGCGTTCGGGGAGAAAGCTCCTCCTCCTTCCAGAGGTGGGCGTAGAGCGCTTCGAAGGCAGCACTCGTGAGACGGTCCAACCGGATCTTCCCTATGGGGGGCGCTCCCTTGGGGGGCTCTTGCACGTAGCGTCGGAGGATCCCCCGGTAGTCGTGCAGGGTGCGGGCCCGGACTCGACCCTCCTTCACCTCGTCCAGCCATCGGGTGAGGTATCGGGAAAGCGGGTCCTTCGAGGGTTGGGTCAGAGCGCCCATATCCTTGGCCCGCTCAAGCCGGGTCGCTTCCGCGTCGGCATCTTTCTTCCGGCTGAAAGTCCGGGTGATGTAGGTTCGCTTCCCGGTCTCTGGATCGGAGCCGATGTAGACGCGCATCCTCCACCGGGTCCCCCCTTCCTTCGTTTCGATCTTCCGAACGCTTGCCACGGCTCACACCCCCCGGCTGAGACAACACGGAACGTTCCCGCACTCAGAATAACGTAGGGAAACGGTAGCGACAAGCGGATTAGAAATCCGTAGTACCTCTCAGGTTTCTTATGAGAGAAGGGTTATCATGGACCCTGTTGCATGATTGTTGCCGGATGGGAGCGGTCACAGGCCGATTCTGCCCGCTCGGGAGCGTGCGGGGAGAGACCCCGTCGGCCCATTCGAAGCCCGGCGGCCAGGGTTCTTCCCTCTTTCGCCCTAACCGTGCTGGGACTTGTGTCAGGCGTCTCACTTCGGCTCGGACCACAGAGGTCCGGCCTACAGTCGGCTGTTAAGGGCGTGCTCAATACGATCCCGAAGATGGAGCTTGGGTGGGCGGGTTGAACCTCGGAGCCTACAGCACGTTCGGTGGCTAGGTGGAAAAGGTCGTGCTGCCCCCTATGCGGTGGATGTCCTGTTTCCGGGGCAGGAGTGCTATCCGGGCGGACCAGCGGGGAGATTTCGGGACTGGCCCGCACGAGCACACACTAACCACCGCTGAATAGGGCCTCTAGGTGCTCGTTGGTCCGAACAGCTTGCACCCGCTTCCGCACGGCCTCATCGACTAGGTTTAAGCGCTTGATGGTGCCCCTTGCCTCCACGATCACGAGCTCGATGCGACCAAATTCCTGACTATGCTTCGCCGCGTAGTCGGCGAGTCCCTTTGCCTTGGCAGCAGCGTCAGAGAACGAAGTTGTGTGCGGATCAATAAGATCGACCACCAAGTGGTCACCCACCTTGCGGACGAACAGCAAGTCCGGGTACATCCCCCTCACCTCACCACGTAGTTCATAGGGCACGCATAGCGCCCACGGCTTGTTCGGCGGGTTCCGGAGCCAGGCCACCAAGTCCTCCCGCGCTAACTCCTCCTCGAGCACCTGGGCCTCCCACGAGTTAAGAGTAGCGGGGAATGCTCCGTCCGCATCCGCGTATAGGTGCAGTTTTCGTACCGGATGTCCGGACCTCCAGGTCGTCTGTTCCGGGTAGGCACGCTCCGCGAGTTCCGGAACTGCGGCTAGGCCACGCACCTCATTGTAAGCATCGATATTGGATTCAGGCATCTCCTTGATGGCAGAGCGATGCTTCGCGAGCCACGCAGTAACGAGGTCCCTAGCCTCATCTTCGATCCTGACCACTACTTCAGGGATGGCCGTGAGCGCGTGGATCTCTAGCTTCCCGCGGTGGAGGTTCGCCGGGTCTTCGTTGACCCGATGACTCCAGTATGCAATGGCGATTCCCTGACTGCCGATCCGGCGGTCCGCCTGACGGAACAAATCGTCGATGTTCTCCGCAGACACATCAAGCTCTAGGGTAGCTCCGCCTTCTAACCCGCCGGCGTAACGCCACGTCTGTATCTGGGCTATCAGCTTTGCTTTGTCCTCAAGCACGGCTAAGAACGCCTCCTTCTCCGACCGATCCGTGAGCTCGCTGACCAAGACATCCACAATCTTCGATCTCGCAGCGGCCACCGGGTCTCCCGCTTCGAGCCGATCCCTCGCCAACAGCCGTGCCAACTTGAGGACCCGTCTTACTTGACTGGACCGGTGCCGCCGGGGAAGGGTGTAAGACGGAAGGTCCTGGAGCACGGCCTTGGCTTCGCTCACCCCGCCTCGGAGCCCCAGCGTTACGCTATCGTCGTTAACGGCGACGTCGGTGGGTGGCATTTCGTCAGGTGGCGCCGACGTGAGGTGCTCGACCACCTTCTCAAGATGGGACCGCTCGTAGTGTGGCAAGAAAAGCGCCACGGTGTTCAGGTACTCGTCCACCCCCACCGTCCGAGCCAGCGGGGTGCGAACCATTCGCCCGACCAGCTGCGCAATGAGGGTTGCGTCTTTCGCGCTACGGAAACTCATCATGGTCTCCGCCCGCGGGCAGTCCCAGCCAGTATTTAGAGCCGTCTTGAAGAAGACGACCTGCACGTCCGGGTCATCGTCGATTTCAGAGGGCGCCAGGTAGCGGAGAGTATGTTCACCGACCTTGATCGTCGTCCCTTCTTGGAAAGAGTGCGCGAATGCGACATCTGGCAGCAGCCCCACCTCGTCCCGGATCGCATCCAGGACCCCTGCTAGGTTCGTTCGAGTCAGAACCTGCTCGGTCCCGTCCTGCACCTGCACGATGAGGATTGGGTGTACAATCGGTTCGCCCTCCTTGTCGCAGTAGCGCTTCCAGCGATCCCGGTACTCGACCCAACGATTCGCTGCGGCCCGGAGCATAGTCAGATCGCTTGGCTGGCTCTTGGCCGGGTGGATAAGGTGGATCGTCTCCTTGAGCAGCCCAGAACCTCGCACCTCCTCCGGTGACACCCGGACCGGCCTCTGGGTACGCTTACCCCCATTGGCGGACAGTAGTCGTTCGAAACGGTCTGGAGTGGCCGTCACACCCACAATCACGGGCATGGGTGGAATCTCTCCTTCCGAGCCCAGGATGAATTTCTGGACAATTGTGTTCGCCTCCTTCTGCGCGGCCGCCGATTGGCCCATGCCCCGGTGGGCTTCATCGATTATCACATAAAAGTGGCCGCCGCGTTCGAGTGCCGTGTTGCCGATGGTGTCCCAGATCGTGTAGTTACGCGTGTCGCCCCTAGAGACCAGGAGCTTGTCCTTACCGAGCTTCTGGGTATTCAGGAAGTAGACACGGCCTGGGCGCAAGGTCTTCTCGTCGAAGCCCGCGTCGATGGTAAGAAGCTCGCCGGGACCCAGACGCCTTGAGACCTTTAGCATCTTCTGGCGGGTTTGCTCGTTGAGTTCTGGCTGATCCGTGATCCAGAGGAAGGTCGCGCCCTTGTCGGGAAGGTTCTCGGGGTCGCCGTCGAGGATCTGTTCGATGGCGGCGGTCATGATGACCGTCTTGCCGGACCCGGTGGGGGAGGTGAGCAACGCGACTTGGGGTGTATCGTGCGCCTCGACCGCCGCACGGCGTAAATGGGTCACTAGTCGGGCAACCGCATCTTCCTGGAAGTCCTTGAGGGTCAGCTTCATCGGATGTCGTTTATGCGGAAGTTGCGGAGGTAATCGGAGTACAACATCGAGGTCTGGATGCGGGCCGGGAGATCGGCCACCATCTCCGCGTAGGCATCCTCAGAGTTCGTGACTAGGAAGGCATGGGAAATGTCGGGGCGGGTATCGATACCTTCGAGAAACTCGCGGAAGCAGGCCTCCCGGAAGAGGACGGCGTAGGTGGAACCCTTCGGCATCGAGAAGGCCGCGCCCGAGACGCCAGCCTCGCGGGGACCCACACCCCCAGCGGCGAGCCACAGGGTTGGAACAATAGCATCGTACTGCCGCCCGAGGCGAACCTGGTCGGGGTCCAGGAAGGTCAGGTCAAAGAACTCGACATTCTCCTCAAATCCCTCACGGAAGGGAGTCCCTTGGAGGTAAACTCCGGGCACGGGCTTACCATCGGTCCGGCGGCCTGTGACCGCCGCCTCAATCCGCGGCTTGGTCACAGCATGGAAGATCCCATGCCCTTCGAAACCGTCATCGCCGGGTCGGTGTCCTTGCCCTTTCAGACGGCTTGCCGTTTCTTCGTCCACTTCGTTGTTAGTGACCATGATACAGCGCCGGCGCCCTCCGTCCTCATGATTGAGTAACATGGTCGCGTGGAGCGTCGTGCCCGAGCCCGCGAAGACGTCGACGATCAGCGCGTCAGGCTTCTCTGCCGTGACCGCGGCCAGGCAATCCTTCACCGCGTACAGTGACTTTGGGAAGGAGAACCGGCGGTCCCCCAGGAAGGAGCGGATCAGGTCGGAGCCGTGGGCACCCGCATCATGGATCGAGCGATGCCAGACCGTTTTCACTCTCCGGGTCTTATGCTGGACGTAGGCCACATCGAGGGTACCGGAATCGTCATCGCGTCCGATGACTTCGAGTACCCCGTCCCTGATCTGCTTCTGCGCCTCGGTGGTCAGGTAGCTCAGCGCCCAGGTCTGCCGTTTTTCCTGGTACGAGCCCACGGAGAGAGTACCGTTGCGCGCGAGTTCCAACAGTGTTTCCCGCCCGAGTCCCCAGTTACCCGGTTCCCCACTGGAGCGGATGGGCCAAGCGACAGGGAAGCCGTCGATTCTCATGTCGCGGTCGGGCATCCACGTGTCCAGCTCAGCCCCATCGACCTCTTCGGAGTCGATCATCTCTCGGAGTGAGCGCCCCACCCCCATCACTCGACGACGCTCGGGATCGATGGCGATGGGATACACCATGTTCTTGCGGTCATGAGGACGGGCGTTCGTTCCAGATCGCAGCAGCCCCTTCCACCGGGGACGCTGCAAGCGATCGTCCTGCGCCTCCTCGTCGGCCCCCGGTGTGAGCAGGTCGTCAGGCAAGCTGTGGACCTTACTGTTGCCAAAGAACGTGAAGAACGCATACTCCTCGACACGGCTGAACCTTGGCTGGGTCACACCCTTGGGGTTGATTACGATGGTGACCATCTGGGTGTAGGCGGCTGGGAAGAGCTTCTCAAGCAGCATCCCCAGATGATGCACCTCGTGTTCGTCGATGGTGACTACAAGGACGCCGTCCCCGGTGAGCAGTTGCCGGGCCAGCTTGAGGCGCTTCTCCATGAAGGCCAACCACTTCGAGTGCCGCCAGTTATCGTTGTCATCGACATAGCGGTTGTTGTACTTCCAGTCGCGGGCCCCGGTGTTGTAGGGCGGATCAAGATAGATGCAGTCGACCTGTCCCTGGTATATGTATGAAAGCAGCTCCAGCGCTTGGTAGTTCTCGCCGTTGATCACAGCATGGTGAGAGCGGTCGGGGGCGCCTCGCTGGATGGAGCCAATGGGCTTTAGTGCCGGATAGATGGCCTCCCCAACCCGCTTCACAAGCTGGACCTCCGCAGTCTCCACGTTGACTGGGTCCTTGTCGCCTTCGAGAGATTCAAGGCTCGCCGTGCCCTCCTCCACGGCCCGCACGCGGAAGAGCTTCCTCGTGGGGTCGTCCCGGCGCTGCACCAACTCACCGACAGTCACGGGGAGCCCCGCGAGCGGCACGACCTCCGGGATGTGCTCCTCGAAAACCAGACCGAAATTGCGAGTCTGCTTGAGCTTGGAGACCTCGCGGGCGATTTCGGCACGCAGGGCGCCATCGGTGATCCGGGCTACTAAGTCTTCGATTTTCGCCATCTGGGTATCTCAGAGGAATTGAGGGAGTTCCGAAACTATCACCCTAAGCGCGACTGCCCGCCTGGCCAAGCGCCTTGGCGGAATCCACACTTGCCGGAGGATACGGATGAACTCCTAAGCTCTCGCCCTCAAGTCAGCCACGGCTCGACATAATTGGATACGATCCGATGTGAGCCCTCTGTCCGGGAAATGAACGCATCGGTCGGGCGTCTCTCACCACCCGTCCAACTGTGACGGAGTGGCGAAACGAGCCATGGCCATCGACAATCCGGCCTCCTCCGCCATCACCCCCTCATGGCGGAGCCGCCAATATGTCCGCCAGTGCATCCCCTTGGGCTTGAGCGGGAATAGGTTGAGCGCTCCTAGCTCCCCCCCCAATCGGAGGCGAATCCGGTGTCCTCGCCGAAGCAGTCGATCGTACTTGGTCTCAGACTGCGAGGCATAGCCCACTCCATAACACGCCCGACAACGGAAGAGGGATCCCCCGTAGAGGATCGCTCGCCGCTTTCCGCACCCGGGACAGAGAAACCAGGGTCGCTCTCCTCCGAAGTGGCATGGCGTTCGATCGAGTGGGACAGGCTCCGTCACGTCGCGCCAATCCTCACCTGATCTCCGGAAGCGGTAGCGAAGGGTCAACTGGTCGCGCCCGACGTCGAGCCTGATGTCGGCGGTCATCTCACCCGTTCTCGCGTCCCACCACGCCCAACTGACGGTCCCGGGCTGTGCCAGTACCCCCGTTCGCTGGAGCTTCCGAACATCCAGCCTCCGGAAGTCCTCGACCGTGGCTCGCTTGTCCCACCGGCACCAGGCTCCCGATCCCCGTCCGCCCATGTGAATTACTCCGAGTCTGTCGGTTTTCGTCCGAAATCAATAGGGAAATCTTCCGAGCCAGTCATCCAACACCGGCCTGCGTCTCCGAGACTCCCACGCTCAGGGTCTTTGGGGTGCGTCCGGGGATGAGGGGCGCTCGGCTATCGTTTCCATGCAATCCATCTGAGGTAGCTCACCAATACGCGGGTCCATTCCCGCCAGGTCATGCGGATGCCTCACCCCGCCGGAGCTGGACAGCGGCTGCGTATGCGGCCAGGCGGTTCAGAAACCGGGGGCGGGTGAAGTGCTCGCTGTTGGCTTCCATGTCGGTGAGAACACGGGCGACGGCGGCGGCGCGTTCCGTAGGCGGGATTCGCCCGAGGATTCGGTCGTAACGCTCCGTCCAGCCTGAATGGGTCAGGTTGCCCATGGGCGTTCCTCAAGCAGTCGGTCCACCTCGGCCATGTCGATGGGCGGGGGCGGGAGTTCCTCCGGCTCCCAGACTCGTCGCACCTCGTCCACGATGTCGCTGTCGTGCATGTCGCCGATTGTGGTCTGCACCTTCACGGCAGACACCATGAAGGCGGTGAAGCCCGAGCGGCTGAACCAGCCTTGCTTGCGCTCCATATCGTCGAGGCAAGCGGCGGCGAGCTCGTAGGCCGTGCGTTCAGCCGTCCAGCCGAGACCCCAATCGTAGGCATAGCGGACTCGCTCGCAGATCCAGACGGCGGCGGGCTGGTCGAGGCCGGGGAGGGTGATGGCTTTCAGTAGGGTGGTCGGGCCGTCGAAGAGAGCTGCGGCCAGCTCGGTCTGCCTCACCATCGCTTCCCCTGATGGCCGTTTCTTTTTCCTTTCCTCCCTTGCGCCGGTCTCGCCGTCAGGCGTGACAGATGATTCGGGTTCATGTAATGAACCAGATACCGTCTCCTTCAATACCTTCTCCTTCAACACCTTCTCATCTTTGTGGTCCGATTCTTGGGCCAAAACTTGGGCCGGGATTTCCGGTTCGTCCTTATCTGAAGGGGTTTTTCTTGGTACCGTACCCTGGGCCAAAACTTGGGCCGCGTCCTCGGGGAGCATGAAGTCCACCGGATAGCGGGTCAGCCGCAGCACCCCCCGGCCTACTCGCACAAGGCGTTCCTCATCTTCGAGGGTCTGGAGGAAGCGCCGCACCCTGCCCCGGCTCCATCTCCACCGCTGGGCCAGGAAGCGTTCGGTCGCTCGCAGCTCCCCCACATGGAGATCGTCGGCTGGTCGGTATCGGGCGAGGCCCGCCAGGTCGATCTCGGCGAAGGCGGTACATGCCACCTCCCCAGCCCGAAGCGGGTGCCGGGGGTGGCGGGTGGATAGGAGAGCACGGGACACCGGAAGGTGTCCGCGAGGGGCGTCGTCGGTGCTCACCTCAAGGCTCCACCTTTCTCAAGGGCGATCACGTCACTCATCCGACGGTCCCCCGCTCCAGTACCCGCCGCAACTCCTGTAACTCCCCGACCACGCTCAGAATTTCGGCGGCCCCGTCTCGGTCGAAGAACCCTCGACGGTCGCGGGCAAGTGCTTGAAGGTGTTGGATGGCCCGCTCAAGGGCCGAGAGGTGGCGGGCCGGAGTGCTCACGAGCCCATCCTCCACCAGATCACCGAACGGAGCCACGTCACCCCCCCCCGTCCGACGCGGTGCCGCCCGCAGCGAGCCAGGCGCTCACGGCTCGCGGGTCGAAACGCATAGACCTGCCCAGCCTCACGACAGGGAGGTGACCTTCACGCGCAAGCTGATAGATCCGCCAGAGGGGTTCCGTCGTGGCCTCCGCAACCTCTGGGGCCTTCCACAAGCGGGGAATCTCAACTCCGTTCATCCCGTTCATTCTGCCACTCCTCTTGCTGGGGGAGGGGGCAGAAAAAAAACCTCGGCCCGCCACCCATGTTAGGATTCAGCTCCAAGAACCGCCGTAGCGGCTTGGAACTCGCGTCCTGGTTGAGTGAGCGGAACCGAGTGTCCCGGAGCCGTGTCCATCCGGGGCGGGTCGATTCCAACGGAGTGATGGCGGGCCACCCCGTCGGGTGGGTGCCACTTCCGTTATGTAGATCAATTTAAGCGGAACCACACCTGCCGTGCAAGAGGTAACCGCAACATATGGGCACACCTCCGAACCTGATACAACATCCGGTGTGGGGTGCCCTTCTCTCACCAACCCGACGCACCGGTGCTCCGGGACTCCAGGATGTCTCCAATTGGAGACAAAAAGCCACCGGCCGGAGTGTTGCCAATTGGCAACACAATCACCACGACGACCCCGGACCTGCGTCGGAACTGCCATAGGGAACCGAGGTTCCAATTGCCTCACCCCTACCCCCGCCCCCCCAAGAATATTCGGGCCGAACTCGTCGGATGTGCGCCTCCACCCCGTAGGTCCGACCGCATCCCATCTACGTACGCGCCAGCACGCGAATCGGGAGTTTTTGGACACCAGTACGCGCGCGACGCGATTAGACCGCTGTTTTCGCCGGTGTTTTCCCCGGGGTTCTTTAGTCCGAACGAAGAAACGGTCTGGGCCAGGGAGGGGTCAAATCTTCGGGCTTCGCGAGACCCGGGACCGCTCCCAAACGTTGAGTTTTCCGATGTCAAGTAACCGCAGGGGGTCGCGCGCGCGAGCGCTGGAGAAGTGGACTGTGGGTAAGCGGGGACCGCCGCCGAAGCCCACCCCAGAGGGGAGGGCGGGGGGGGGTATAGCAAATCTTGAGGCCTGGAGGCCACGGGACCGCTCCCCAAACTCCACGCGCAAAATGGCGAATTGGATTTTCTCGGGTCGTACGCGCGCCCGGGCGCGACGCGTGTCCAGCTTGCCAATCGTGGAGATACTGTTGCCCCGGGGCAACACTTTTCACACCGTCGCGGGTGAGGGGCAGCACCCGCCGATCGGATGCCAAAGTGACACCAATTGGTGTCAAAATCTCCATGCCCATGAGCGCCGCGACACCCTCCGGCCTTCCCTATCCCTGGCCACCTCCCCCGTCGCCACCCAGGGGCGCGCCAGCGGCTCCAGAAAGGCATCCGTGTTGCCTGCCTTGACCATGCGGCAACAAATCCGCAACACATACCACCAAAACAGCCCCTCCCAGCCGAAGCCGGAGGGGCCGTAACGTGTTGCCGTTCCCTCGAGTGAGGCGGGTGGGTCTCGAACCCACGACCTACGGATTAAAAGTCCGTTGCTCTACCAACTGAGCTACCGCCTCAAAGTTCGAAACTACGATGGGATAGGCCCAGTTCCAACTCACACCCCCTGAAGGTGAGGCGGTGGTGAGGGGTGACCCCCAACCGAGCCAGGGCATCCAGATGCTCCTGACTGCCATACCCCTTGTTCCGGTCCCATCCGAATCCAGGGTATCGTCTGGCCAGGCGGATCATAAGGCGGTCTCGCACCACCTTCGCCACCACCGAAGCACAGCTGATGCAGTGGATCCGGGAATCCCCCTTCACCCGGGCATCGTGGCTCCTCCCCAACCCCTTCACCGGTAGCCCGTCCACCACTACCCCATCCGCCGGAGCTCCCAGCTTCCGCTCCACCGCCATCAACGCCCGGCGCATGGCCAGGGTGGTGGCCGCCAGGATGTTCAAAGTATCGATCTCCCGAACGGACGCTCCACCCACTCCCACGGCAGCCGCCTCCTTCATGATCTCCCTCGCCAGAATTTCCCGCCGAGCCGGAGTCAACTGTTTCGAATCTGTCACTCCGGGGACCGGCCGGTTCGGCTCCAGCACCACGGCCGCCGCCACCACGGGCCCGGCCAGGGGTCCCCGTCCTGCTTCGTCCACACCCACGATCCGGGAAAGCCCGCGGCTCCAGAACTCCTGCTCGTAGGCAAGGACGTCCTGGAGCCGCGATGCTGCTCCCGCTGATTCCGGCATGGCAGCCGGCCTCTCCGGATCAGGTGATCCGCTTTTCCTGGATGCGCGCCGCCTTGCCTCGGAGGCTCCGCAGGTAGAAGAGCTTCGCCCGACGCACCCGGCCCCGGCGCACTACCTCGATGCCCTTGATGAAGGGAGAGTTGAGGGGGAACACCCGCTCCACACCGATGCCACTGGAGATCTTCCGGACCGTGAAGGTCTCACCCATACCACCTCCACGCCGTCCCAGGCATACACCCTCGAACGCCTGGATCCGCTCCTTGTCTCCCTCCCGCACGCGGTACAGAACGCGCACCGTATCCCCGGGGGAGAAGTCGGGAAGGTCGCTCCGAACCTGTTCCTTATCCAGTTCCTGCAACAGATCAGCCATGGTGAGCCTCCTTCCCCGCTCGGATTCCGACGTCGGGCATGTTTCGCTTGGGTAACAATCCCCGAATAAAATCGGGACTTAGACCTTCAAAGGTAATCACTCTTCCGGCTCCGGTGAAGGGTTCGTATCCGACTCATGCGCCCTGACCCAACGCTCCCACAGGTCCGGCCTCCGGGCCCGGGTCATCTCACGGGCCTGTGCCTCCCGCCACTTCCGGATCCGGGCATGGTCGCCACTGCGAAGCACGTCGGGAACCGCCAGGTCCCGGTAGTCTGCGGGTCGGGTCCAGGACGGAGGGCTCAACAGCCCTTCTTCGTAGAAGGAGTCGGAGGCGGCCGATTCATGATCCCCCAAGGCGCCGGGGAGCAATCGGACCACCGCGTCCACCACAGCCAGAGCCGCCACTTCTCCACCTGATAGCACGAAATCACCCAGGGAAATCTCTTCGGTGGCCAGGCTGTCGGCCACTCGCTGATCTACGTCCTTGTAGTGCCCGCAGAGGAGGGTAAGGTCCGGCTCCAGGGAGAATCGCACCGCGTGGTCATGGGTGAACACCTCTCCCCGGGGGGAGAGGAGGACCACGGGCCCCCGGGGCTCCAGAGCCTCCACCGCTTCGAAGAAGGGCTCGGGCTTGAGGACCATGCCGGCCCCCCCGCCGTAGGGTACATCATCGGCGGTGCGATGACGGTCGTGGGTAAAGTCCCTGAGATCGGTGAGGTGGTAATCCACCAGCCCCGCAGCGGCTGCCCGGCCCGGGATGCTCAGGGCCAGCGGTTCCCTGAAAAAATCGGGGAAGAGGGAGAGAATGTTGATGCGCATGGGCACTCTCGGTGTTGGCGCGACCTTCCGCAGCGAGGTACTAGAGTTCCAGGAGACCGTCAGGTGGATCCAGGATGAGTTCCCCCGCCTCCGGGTCCACGGACACCACCCACTCGCGCAGGAAGGGCACCAGAAGCGGCTCACCCTCCCCCCGGTTCACCTGCAACAGATGAGCGGGCCGTAGCTCGTAGACCTCCTCTACCCGACCCACATCCTCGCCTGCCACCGTCTTCACCTGGAGGCCCAGAAGTTGGTGATAGAAGTACTCCCCAGCATCCAGAGGCTCGACCTCTCCACTGGGGAGCAGGAGATAGCATCCCTGCAGCCGCTGCGCTCCCATCCGTTCCAGCACGCCTCTGAAACGGATCAGAACCCCCTGCCGAAACGGACGGACCCCCTCCACAACCAGGGTTCCCAGGAAGGGGTCCGGACGGGTCTCACCCTCCTGGGGAGCCAACTGAAAGGTCTGACCTTCGTAGAAGATCCGGTCGGGGTGCTCCGTAAGGGGCCACACGAACACCTCGCCCTTCGTGCCGTGGACCTTGTTGATGTGGCCCACCGCCAGATAGGGAGGAAGCTGTCTTTTCATGGAGTTGACCCCCAACCCTGAAACCCTCGAGCCGGGAGAGAAGGGAGGCGTCAGCCTTCCTTCTTCTCCTCGTCCGAAGACTCCTCAGCGGCCTCAGCTTCTGCAGCGGGTGCCTCCTCGGGAGCGGCTTCGGCCTTGGGTGCCTCCGCTTCGGCCTCAGCGCCTTCCGTATCGCCGGCCTCCGGAGCTTCGGCTTCCGCGGCAACGTCGGCATCCGCAGCAGCAGTAGCCTCCGCAGCTTCAGCTTTGGCAGCAGCCTCGGCCTCGGCAGCAGCGTCAGCTTCAGCTTTGGCAGCAGCCTCGGCCTCAGCGGCAGCTTCAGCCTTGGCGGCGGCTTCGGCCTCCTTCTCGGCCCTCCGTCGAGCAGCCAGAGCCTCGGCCTCGGCAGCCTTGCGGGCCTCGGCGTCGGGCTCACCCAGACTCAGGGAGTCGTTCCCACCTTTCCGGGCCTGAGCGATGAGGGAGAGGACGGTGTTGGAGGGAGAGGCACCCTGCCCCAGCCAATAGTCCACCCGATCCATGTCCAGCACCAGTCGGGCAGGGTGGGAAAGGGGCTTGTAGTAGCCCAGGTTTTCCACAATCCTGCCGTCGCGTGGCGTGGGCCCATGAGCCACCACTACCCGATAGTGGGGCTGCTTCTTGCGTCCCATTCTCCGAAGTCGAATCCGTACGGCCATGCCTTGTCTCTTCCCGTTGAGCCCCTGGGTACCTCTTCCGGAACGGAAGGAATACCCTTGATGGGGGCGGTTTACCGGGGGGCGAACCCCCGCATCTGTTTCATGAACTTCTGCATATCCTTGAACTGCTTCATCATCCGGTTCACCTCGGCCACCGGTCGGCCACTGCCCCTGGCGATTCGAGCCCGCCGAGATCCGTTGAGAATCTCGGGCTTCCTTCGCTCCTCCAGCGTCATGGAGAGGATGATGGCCTCTACATGCTTGATTCGCTTGGGGTCCATGTTGGCGGTGGGAATCTTTTTTCCCATACCGGGAACCAGCTTCATGAGCTGTTCCAGGGGACCCATTTTCTGCACCTGCTGCATGGCCATCAGGAAGTCTTCCAAGGTGAACTTCCCCTTCCCCATGACCTTCTTTTCAAGGTGTTCCTGGGCATCCTTGTCCACCGCCCGCTCCGCCCGTTCCACCAGCCCCACCACATCCCCCATCTGGAGGATCCGACCGGCCAACCGCTCGGGGTCGGCGGAATCCAGATCATCCACCGTCTCACCTACACCCACGAACTTGATGGGGCAGCCCGTGACTCCCCGGATGGAGAGAGCGGCTCCCCCCCGGGCGTCCCCATCCATCTTCGTGAGGATGATCCCGGTGACATCCAGGGCATCGTGGAAGCCCTGGGCAATCTCCACCGCCTCCTGGCCTGTCATGGCGTCTGCCACGAACAGGATCTCGGTGGGGTTCACCGCGTCCCGGATCCGCCGGAGCTCCTCCATGAGGGGCTCGTCCATCTGCAGGCGCCCGGCGGTGTCCACGATGAGGACGTTCCGGTTGGCCGCCTTCGCCGCCTCCACCGCCGCCTTCGCCGTGGCCACCGGATCTCCGCCAGCCACCCCTTCGTGCACGGGCACCTGAATCTGCTGGCCCAGGGTTCTCAGCTGCTCCACCGCCGCCGGGCGCTGCAGGTCACACGCTGCCAGCATGGGCTGACGCCCTTCCCGCACCAACCGCCGAGCCAACTTGGCGGAGGTGGTGGTCTTCCCCGACCCCTGCAACCCCACCATGAGAATCACCGTGGGTGGAGACTGCGCCCATTTCAGGCTGGGTCGCCCTTCCCCCAGGAGGTAAGCCAACTCCGCGTGGACGATCTTTACAATCTGCTGCCCGGGGGAAACCGAGCGAAGAACGTCCTCCCCCAGAGCCTTCTCCTGCACCCGAGTGAGAAAATCCCGGGTGACCTTGTAATGGACATCCGCCTCCAGGAGGACCCTACGGACCTCCCGGAGTCCTTCCCGGATCATTGGCTCTGTGAGCACGCCCCGCTGACGGAAGCGGCTGAGAACCCCCTCCAGCTTGTTGCTCAGTTCGTCGAACATCGTCCCCCGGGAACCCTTATCGGCAAAGATTGCAAAGATAGCCGCATAGTGGCGCTGACTCAAGTAATGGGGCACCATTCACCGACGTTGCCGGATTGAAGCTCCGAATCTCCCGTCCCTCGGTGGTGGCACCGCCCGGTTCGCTTTGACCCATCGTTCCGTCGGTAGGCCCGTCGTTCCGTCGTTGGGAGCGTGTCCGAGTAATGGGGCGAGCCTCGTTACGGGCACCACGGGTGCCAGATCCGAGGCGGCGCCCCGAAGGCATAGCGAAAGCTACGGCGAGGGGTGCCAACGAAGGAGATGGTCCCGTGCTGCCCGTAACCCGAAGGGCGCGGGGGGGTTGCACCGTCCAGAGGTCGTCTCTCCTCCTCGCCGTAGCCCTGCTATGCCTCGTTGTCGTTCCTACTCTGCACACGTGCAAGACCCCCGCGCGCGGCCGCACCCCATTACCCGGAACCCGGACACACTCCTAGGCCCGTCGTTCCGCGGGTAGGCCCATCGATCCGTCTGTAGAGCTATCCATCCTTCAATAGGCCCATCCGTACATTCATCTGTCCCGCCAGGCCCTTGACAGCTTTCGCGGGACGCGGGTAGCCGACCCCCGACCCCTCGCGGGAACCGTACGCTGGGCGGCTTCTGCGGTGCCTTCAGGCTTCGGCGCAGGCCGGGTCCGGCGTCGGGAGCCATTTATCGGTTCGGTGGCTTTCCAAAGCGCTCCCAGGGCCTCGAAAAACCTCCCGTTAAATTACGTAAGTTGTTATCGTGACTTGGGATGGAGGGGATGTATATGTCGGGGTCTGGATTGGGATCGGGGCTCGAATATGGGCTGGAATGTGGATTGGGGTGGGGGGTGGAGTGGGAGGGTTCCATGAACCGCGGCGGGGTGATGGTGCGGGAGGCCGAGGCGAATTACGGCTGGGTGGGAGACGTTGATACGTTCACCGGAGCTGGCCTCGTCTCGGAGACCGACACTGTCCCCGCTACTGACACCTGGCCTGAGCCCATCCCTGAGACCGATGCCGACACCGAAGTCGGCACCGACACCGAAACCGACTCGCTAGAGGCCCTGGAGCACGAGATCACGACGCTCTCCGCGCATGTACACGCCGCCGAGCACCGGCTGCTGGTACTCATCGCCGAGTTCGATCGCCGGGGCGGCTGGAAACCGGGGGGCCACCCGTCGTGCGCGGAATGGCTGCACTTCCGTACCGGCATCGACCGGGGCGCGGCCCGGGAGCGGGTGCGTGCGGCGCATGCCCTTCAAGGGCTGCCCCGGGTATCGGAGGCCATGTCCAGGGGTGAGCTCAGCTTCTCCAAGGTGCGTGCCCTGACCCGTCTCGGCGACGGGTTGGACGAACAGGCGGAGGAGGAACTCGTGGAGTTCGCCCGGCAGGCCACGGCCGCGGAACTGGAGAAGCTGGTGCGGGGCTGGAAGCTGCTGGGTCGGGCGGACGAAGCCGAGCTCGAGCGCAGGCGGCATGCCTCCCGGTGGTTCTCGATCTTTCCCGACGACGACGGGATGTACGTGGTGCGGGGGAGGCTGGACCCGGAGGTGGGCGCGCTTCTCATGCGGGCGGTGGAAGCTGCGGCCGACGCGCTCCACCGCCCCGGGCTCACCTGGGCGGCCGAAGGGGGCCGGCGGGGTCCGCACACCACGGAGGTCACGCCACGGCAGCGGCGGGCAGACGCCATGGGGCTCCTGGCCGAGCGAGCCATGGCGGCAGGGTTCGGGGGGGACGGCGCGGTGGAAGAGGGAGCGGCAAAAGAGGGCGCGGTGGAAGAGGGGCAGGAGGCGGAGGCGAACAGCCAGGGTCAGCAGCGAGAGACGCCCCGCACCCCCCTCAGCGGCTCCCGCGCCGAGCGCTATCAGGTGATCCTGCATGTGGACGAGGGTACGCTTGCGGGGGGAGACAAAAGCTGCGACTGCGCGGGAGGGCATGAGAGCGGGAGAGTTGACGGGGCCGAACCCGGCCGCTCACACCTGGAAGACGGAACCCGCGTTTCCGCGGAAACGTCGAGACGACTCACTTGCGACGCGGCGGTGGTCCGGGCAAGCGGGAGCTCGGGCGACATCGGCGAACCGCTTCACATCGGCCGCCGCACCCGCACCATCCCGCCCGCGCTACGTCGTGCCCTCGAACTTCGCGATGGCGGCTGCCGCTTTCCGGGCTGTGGACTCCGGTTCACCGACGCGCATCACATCATCCACTGGGCCGACGGGGGAGACACGAGCCTGGGCAACCTCACCCTCCTCTGCCGCCATCACCACCGCTCCCTCCACGAGGATGGGTTCCGGGTCCGGCGCCTCCCCAACGGCCGGCTTCGGTTCTATGATCGCACGGGGTGGCCCCTCCCCGACTGCGCACCCCCTTCGCCCACCATTTCCGCCCGGCCGGTGGAGTCGCTGG
>JBBDRI010000030.1:0-34647 GCA_040905545.1 Gemmatimonadota bacterium
GGAGCGCCGCCTCGGATCTGGCACCCGTGGTGCTCGTAACGCGGCTCGCCCCATTGCCCGGACACGCTCCTGGCTCCCTCCAGGAAGAACGGGCGCCTCTCAGGCAGGAAGGTTTCGAATGCCGTGAGGTTCACCTGCGAGGGATCGGCCTCCACCTGACCGAAATCGGGATTCACCGTGGCATCCAGGGTCAGGTTGTTGGTGACCCCGTACTTCAGGTCGACCCCTACGGTCCCGGCCGTGAGGGTGGGTTGGTGGAACGGGTTCGCCGCGTCGCCGGGCCCCCGTCGGGCCCGGAAGCGGGTGTAGGGCTGAAGCTCCATACGCCGGGGCTGGCCCAATCCCTCCAGTCCATGGAGTTCACCAAAAAGCGAGACCATCCGGTTTTCGTCTCGGGGCAGGGGAGCCCAAACCGACATCTCGTTGTGCCGGGAAATCTCCCGGGCAAAGTTCACTCCCCAGGTCTGAACCGAGTCCTGGCCGAAGCGGAGTTGGGAATATGGGATCCGGAATTCGGCGGTCCAGCCCGCTTCGTCCATCTGGGCGGCCACATCCCACACGGCATCCCACCCTGTATCCTCCTCCGTGTCGTTGAAGTGATAGATGTCCTGCTTCACTCCGGCAGGGTTCACGGCGAATTGGAAGGCGGTGCGTCGGTCGTTATAGGAATCCACAGCCACCCGGGCCCAGTCGGATACCGATTGCTGATCCCTTCGTGTGAGATGGCCCACGATGGAGTCGGCAGCCGTGTCGAAAAGGCGAAAGCCCACATAGAGGGCATCTTCCCCATAGAGCACCCGGACTTCGGTGTCCTGGGAGGCAGGTGCTCCGTCGTAGGGTTGGCGTTGGACGAAGCTGGTGGCCACCTCGGCCTGGGCCCAAAGGGCCTCGTCCAACCGACCGTCGATGAAGGGGGAGGCCCCGAGGATCCGGCTTGCCAGGATCACGGGAGTACCTCGGCTACTGAGCCGCAGGGCCCCCGTCCCGGCAGCCGTTGCCACCGTGGAGAGGGTGTCGGCGGGCAGCACCTGACCGGCAGCAAACACCGGGGTAGCCAGAAAGCCCAGCGCCAGGGCCAGAAGGGCCGCCCAGGCCAGGATCACGCTCCTTGCAAGAGAACGGTGCTCGTGGTCTGGATCCCACGGGGTATCGTTCCCTGGCACTCGAGGGCTCCCATCACATCTTGCCGTGGACCTCATCTTCATCGTCCTCCCCTCCCCTTCCACGTGGACAACCGGCAGCCCCCCGGGCTGCATTTGGGACCCTCACACCCTTGGTGAGGGTTAGAGCGAATTCACAGCCAAAAGGTTTGCCTCGCTCCCTTGAGGCCCCTACGAGGGGAGGTAACCTGAGGTTTCCACAGGAGAGGAAATGAGGGAGATAGACCTGGGGGGGGGCATCCCCTCTATCTCGCCGGACTGGTTCCTGGCACATGGGCTGGGAAACGACTACCTGGTGTTCCACGAGTCTCATTCGGGTGCGGAGGGGTGGCCGGGGACCCCCGAGGCCATTGCGGCGGTGTGCCACCGTTGGAAAGGCGTGGGCAGCGATGGAATTGTGGTGCGCCTTCGGGAGCCAGGGGGTGAACTGAGCCTCAACCCCGTCCGAAGCCGGGCCTTCAATCCCGATGGGGGAGAGTTCGAACGGAGTGGCAACGGGATCCGGGTGCTGGCAGCGAGCCTGGCTTTCTCCGGAGAAGTAGATGCAGAGCCGTTCCCCCTTGTGTTTGGAACCGGCGAGGTGGTCTGCCAGGTGCTGGGGGTTCTCCCGGGAGGGCGCTATGACGTGCAGGTGGATATGGGACGGGCGCGGCTGGATGCTCCCAGCGTGGCTCTGGATGCCACAGCCCTGGACCCCCACGGGGCCCTCCCTCTGGAGGTAGACGGGCGATGGAGCGTCCCCTTCACGCACGTGTCCATGGGGAATCCCCACTGCGTTGTCTTCCCTCGAGCTCTTTCCTTCCCGGTGGACTTGACGGGGAAGCTGCTGGAGAAGCTGGGCCCTGCCATCACTTCCCATCCCGCTTTCACACAGGGGGTGAATGTGCAACTGGTGGAGATAACGGGGCCCGCACACCTTCGAATCGGCATCTGGGAACGTGGGGTGGGGCGGACTACTGCCTCGGGCACCAGTGCCTGTGCTGCCGCCGTGGCAGCGGTGGTGAGAGGATATGTGCTTCCGGGTGAGATCACGGTTTCCATGGAGGGCGGAGACTTCCAGATCGGGGTGACAGCGGATCTGGGCGTGGAGCTTCGAGGGCCGGTGCAGGTGGTCTCTACGGGTCGCCTCGCCCCGGGATTCGTGGAGGCACTGCGGGCCTTGTAGCCCAGAAGTGTGTCCGGCCAGTAATGGGGCGAGCCTCGTTGCCCGGACGCATTCCTACGTTCGGATTCGCACCAGAAGGAAGAGGCCCGTGAGGAGAAAGAGCCCATTGGGCATCCAGGCCGCCAACTGGGGATCCAGGGCTCCGGACGCACCCATGGCCCCAGCCATCCGGTGAAGGAGAAGGTAGAGGATGGTGGAGGCCAGGGAGATCCCCACGCCGAATGCGGCGCCTCCCCGCTTCGTGCTGGTGGCCAGGGGGGCCCCGAAGAGGATGATCACCAGAGTGGCCATGGGGATGGCCAGCTTCTCTTCCCGTTTCACCAACAATTCTCTGGGGTCTCCTCCGGACCGGAGGACCACCTCTGCCTGGCGTCCCAGCTCCCTGTAGGTCATCTGATCGTGATCCAGGGGTTCCTCCAGAAGGTGCTCGGGCCGCTCGGCCAACCCCCGGAAGCGGAAGAGCTGAAAGCGATAGGCGGCTTCCTCTTCCCCTTCGGGACCCACCCTTCGCAGGAATCCGTCGCGGAAGGTCCAACCAACCTCCGGATCCCAACGAGCCTCCTCGGCCACCAGATGGATGCCCAGGGATGCATCGTCTTCCGCAGGTCGTTCCAGGAGTACCCTTTGTAGACGACTTTCGTGGATCTCCAGACGCTGGGCCGTGATGGCGTAGCCGTCATCGGACTGGAAGACGAAGTTCGTTCTCCATTCCCTCCGGAGGTCCCGGTCCTGGAGCAGTTCCGAGGAACGTCTGTTCAGGTCTGGCACCAGCTCCGTGAGGGCCAGCGCCACGCCTGTAAGCACCACACCCAGGGAAATCATGGGCACCAGGAGCCGGTGGAATGAGACACCTCCAGCCTTGGCCGCCACAATCTCGTGGTGGGTGGTCATGGAATGGATGGTGAAGACGGAGGCCAGTAGTGCGGCGATGGGGAAGGACCAGAGGATGAACTGGGGAAGCTGGAGGAGGTAGGCGTGGGCCACATCCACCATGGAAACGCTCCGGTCCATGTAGATGTCGATGCGCTCAGTCACGTCTCCCAGGATGAAGAGGATGGGAGCTCCCGCCACGAATGCCAGGAAGAGCTTCAAGAAGTTGGTTGCCACCAGCCTGTCCAGAGTGCGGATCACCCTGCGGCTCCCAACGGCGGCGCCCTGTACTTCTTCAACGGCCTTCTAGCCCTAGCAGCCGCTGCCGGAGCCGGTACAGGAATTCATCGAAGCCACCTCCCCGGTTGGTCCCCATGGCGCGACCCATCCCCAGGAGAAGCCAAATCGCCGCTGCCATGGCGATGAAGTTCGCCGCCCACATGGCCAGGAAGGGGCTCACGACCCCTCGCGTGGCAAGTCGTTCTCCTCCTATCAGACCCACCCAGTAGACTCCGAAAATGGCCACGGAAACGGCGATGACCATTCCCACGCCGCCCCCCGGGAATCGCATGGCCAAGGGACCTCCCAGGAGAATGAAGATGACGCACGCCAGGGAGATGGCGTACTTCTTGTGGATCTCCACGGAATAGCGGGCCCGGGTGAGGGTCACTACTTCGGCTCTGGAATCTGCCGAGCGCATGGAGAACACGTGGCTCTGGGTGAGTCCGTCCGGTGGAAGGGCCGACGCCTCCTCGCCCGGACCTTCCTGGACCAACCGGGCCATGAAAGGGGTGCGGGGGGGGGAGGACGAAGAGGTAGTGGGATTCCGGGCACTGGTAACCCCGGTCCCATCGCTCCCCAAAGGCCGTCCCAGGGCCTGTTCCAGCGTCTGCATGGACCGGCTCTTACTCTCCTCCTGAATGCGAAGCATTTCGGCATCCTGCTGTCTCACCATATCCTGAAGCATGGCGATGGACATCTCCCGATTTGTCCGATGGCTGTCCATCTGGCGCTCCAGAACGTCGGATACTCCTCGCAGGGGAATGATCTGCTGCTGGAACTCCATTCGCTGGAATCCACCCGGCCGCTCGTCGGCAATCTCCAGGATCACCCCATCGTAGAGGGTGAGGTAAAGATCCGTGCGACCTGCCGAGAAGGCCATGGATCCATGACCGGCGTGGATGGTGCGCCGACGGGTGGGATCCGTGAGGTCGTAGATGACCACCCCTTCCAGATCGTTGGTTGCAGGATCGATGCGGCGGGCCTGGAGGAAATAGGTAGCCTGGCCGTCCACGGTCCGGATTTCATTCACCACCTGTTCCCGCAGTTCGAAGGTGGGGCTCTTGCGGGTGATGTCCACGATGAGGTTCTTTAATCGGTGGTTCGCTTCCGGAAGCACTCGATCATTGAAGTAGAGCATCCCTGCCGCCAGGACGCCTCCTGCCAATACCAGGGGGACCAGGAGGCGGACAGGCCGGATGCCGCCGGCGGCCATGGCCGTCAATTCATTGTGGGTGGAGAGCTGGCTGAACGAATAGAGCACTGCCACCAGGATGGCCATGGGCAGGGTGAGGGCCACCGTGTGGGGAAGAGAGAGGAGAAGGAACTCTCCAATGACATCCCAGCCCAAACCCTTACCGGCCAGTCGATCCATCCGCTGGGCCACGGCGTTCAGGAAGATCAGCCCCGTGAGCGCCGTGAGAGCGAAAAAGAACGGCCCGGCGTGGGCACGGAGGAGGTATCGGGTGAGAATTCCCATAGCCCACGATCATACCCACCATGGGCCCCGACGGTCCCGGGCCTGATGCTGTTTCCCCTCCGGCCGGCGCTGTGGGCCGCCTGCGTGGCGCTGATCCTGGTGCCCGGCGGAATCCAGGGTCAGGCGGCGGACCACCTCCGGCCCCCGGCCATCCTGGGTTGGCTGGGAACCCCGGTGTCGTTCCGCAGTCTCTTCATGAGCGCCTCGTCCGACACCCTCCCCAGGGCCAGGACCACCCCAGGGCAGGAGTTCACGGACCTGGCCATGCGGGTTCGCGGCAGGGCAGAGCTGGGAGGCGACTGGAACCGATTCCGTCCCTGCGACGCCCGGGTTCGGTTCACCTGCGACGCCACCCTCTTCCCACAGCTGCAGCCGGAGATACAGTTCGCCGTGGAGGTGGCGGGCACGGTGGCAGACCGGATCTTCGTCGACGTGGACTACGATCAGACCCGAGAGTTCTCCGGTGCCAATACCCTGAATCTCTACTACCAGGGGGAGGAAGGGGAACTCCTGCAAAGGGTGGAGCTGGGAGATGTGGAGTTCCGACTTCCCGATTCCCGATTCCTCACCCGGGGAGTGCCCGCTGGAAACTTTGGGGTGCGGGCAGCTGGAGAAGTAGGGCCGCTGGCGGTGCAGGCCGTCTGGGCCCAGCAGCGGGGAGACATCTCCTTCCGGGAGTTCCAGCTGGCAGACGACGGTGGGCGAGATGGATTGGTTCAGGAGGATACCCTGGCTCTGGACGACGCCGAGTATGTTCGCGGGCAATTCTTCTTCCTTTCGGATCCCCGGGAGATCCGCGAGTACCCCCATGTGGATGTTCTCTCCCTCACCCCCGGCGACGCACCGCTGGACGCCATTCCTGGAACTCTACCTATCCAGCTGTACCGGCTGGACCTGGATCCCCAGATGCAGCAACAGGTGGAGGGGTACATCCAAGCGGAGGCCCAGGCGGAGTTGGATGGGGATGTGGTGCGGGAAGCCGGCTGGTTTCGCTACCTCCAGGAGGGGGTGGATTACCAGACCCACCCCAGCGGGCTCTGGGTCTCGCTCCGGAGCCCCCTTCGCCCCGACGAGCTGTTGGCGGTGACCTATGTCACGGCAGCCGGCGACACGGTGGGAGATTACAATCCCGAAAGGCTCCATGTGGTGGGTGACCGCCCCACTCTCCGCCTCCTCCACGCCTCCCGGGCGCACCATCAACCTGGTCGGCCTACCTGGGAGCAGGAGATGCGGCAGATCTACCGGGTCTCGGGCTCGTCGGAGGTGGAGGTGGCTTCCATGGAGCTCACGGTCTCCCTGGGAGAACAAAGTGGTGGGCGGACGTTTAAACGCGGCCCCGCCGGGGAGGAAATCCCTCTCATTCGGCTCTTCGGACTCGATGAGGAGGCTCCTCGGGAGAACCTGGATGCTTCGGCGGTCTTCCGTCCCGCGGTGGAGACCCTGGGAGAGTTGGGCGCTGTTCAGGGCACCTTTCTGGTCTTCCCCACCCTGGAGCCCTTCAGGGCCCCCCCCCCTTTGCCATCTCTGAATCTCTCCGCCGTGGAAACCGGGGAGATCCTGGGGCCGGACTCCAACCGGAGGATCTACAATGCCTCCGATCCCCTGGAGCGTCTGAACGGCGGACTGTTTCGGCTGAATCTGGCCTTCCGGACTCGAACCACCGGGGTGGTCTCCACCCTTTCCCTGGGAGCGTTCGGGATTCGCGAGGGGAGCGAACGGATCCGCCTGGGTGACCGACTTCTCGCTCGGGATCAGGACTACATCATCGACTACGACGTGGGGATGGTGACCCTCCTGGATCCCGAGACCCTACTGGCACTTGGCCGGGGCACCCGGATTCGGGCCACCTGGGAGCAACAGGCGCTGTTCCAGGTGGCTCCCACGGGAGTGTTCGGCTTCACCGGGCGCTTCGACCTGGCAGAGCGGGGGGAGGTGGATTTCCTGGGGTTGTTCCAGTCTGAGCAGGCCCTGGTGAGGAGGCCTCAACTCGGACTGGAGCCGGCTTCAGCCGTCATGGGGGGGCTGTCGGCAGACCTGGGATGGGGAATGCCCTGGTTGGACCGGGCCCTGTCTTCCCTCCCCTTCCTCCGGGAGCAGCCTGCGTCGAGGCTTCAGGTGGACGGCGAAGTGGCGCTGACCCTCCCCAACCCCAACACGCAGGGCGAGGTCTATCTGGATGACTTCGACGGGACGCTGGATCGTGCCCTTTCCCTTCTCTCCCACGACTGGTTTCTGGGGAGTGCACCGGAGCCCTCTTCGGGGATCCAGGCGTTTCAGGTCGATGTGGAGCAAGGCGGGACAGCCGCACCCCTGGTGTGGCAGCACAGCTGGATCCAGGAGGGGACCAGGGGCGACAGCGTGGGGGTATTCGAGGGTTACTTCCCCCGACAGGACATCGATCGATCCATCAACATCACCGGGAGTCAATTCCGGGAGCCAGGGCTGAGGCTCACCTTCGGCGGCGGTGGGGCCGGCTCCTTTCCCCAGGGCCCGCGTTGGCGCTCCGTTACCACTGTCCTGGCTCCCCGGGGAATGGACCTGAGTCGAAGTGAGTTCCTGGAATTCTACGTGGCGGATGGGGATGCCCTCACCCTGGTGGTGGATCTGGGGCGGGTGAGTGAGGACGCCCACTTCGTGGACCAGGGAGGGCAGACCAGTGGCGTTCGCGACGACGGGAGGCCATGGGGACTGGGGGTGTTGGATCAGGAGGCAGACCCCCGCCGGGGGGAGATCTGGAATCCGGAGTCCGACGCTCGAGGGGTATGGGTGGAGGCGTGTGAGGCAGAGGCAGGGGGGATCTATCGCCTGGGGGACCGACGGGCCAACTGTACCCGTGGAAATGGGCGTCCGGATACGGAAGATCTGAACCGGAACGGGATCCTGGACCTGGAAGAGCGACATCAGAGGTGGGTGGTGCGCCTGGACGGATCATCCCCCTATCTGGTGCGAGATCGCAGCGGCACGGGCACCAGCTTCCGGCTCTACCGGCTTCCCCTTCGTGCCCTGACTGGGGATGCGGTGGGTGGGGGCCTCGATGACGCCGATTGGCGAGCCATTCCCTTTCTGCGTCTCACGGTTGCCGGAAGCCAGAGCGGAAGCATCACCCTGGCGCGAATGCGCCTCACCGGGTCGCGTTGGGTGAAGCGTGGTTTGGAGGGGATCCTACAGGGAGTGGCCGGCGATCTGGAGGGGTTGGGCGGCGAGGTGGATGTCACCTCCGTGAGCGCGGTTTCGGAAGGTGCTGCTTATCAGCCGCCCCCTGGAGTGGTGGAAGAGTTGGATGATCCGGCGGCGCGATTCCAGGGGCAGGGGGTGGAGTTCAACGAGCGCGCCCTGGGAATTCGGTACCGATCTCTGGCCCCGGGAGATCGGGCGGAGGTGTACCATCGCTTCCTCCAACGGCCCCGGAACTTCCTGGCCTACCGACAGGTCCGTCTCTGGGCAGTGGGGCGGCAGGGGGAGTGGGGTCCCGGCGGCTCCACTTCCCTCATTTTCAAGGTGGGGACCGACCCCGAGAACAGCTATCTCTACCGCACTCCACTCAGTCGAGCCGGCGATCCGGCCGGGGTTCGAAGCGAGGAATGGTTGCCGGAAGTGGTGGTGGAGTTTGAGGAGTGGCTGCGCCTGAGAGAGGAAGCCGAGTTGCGCCTTCTGGAGGAACCACCGGGGCTGTCGGGCCCCCCGGTGGAGGTCTGGAGCGCAGACTCCACCTACGCGGTCATCTTGAAGGATCGGGCTCGCGCTCCCAACCTGGCAGCGGTGCGGGAACTCTCGGTGGCCGTGTGGAATGAAGGAACCCTGCCTACCTCCGGAGAGGTCTGGGTGAATGAGCTCCGGTTGGGACGGGGCGTGAGAACCCCCGGAGTGGCCGGATCCCTGAACGTGTCATTGGAGGGCGGTGACCTCCTTTCCACCCGCCTGAACCTGGAAGGGATCGGAAGCCAGTTCCAGCAGCTGGACGGGAATCCCACCCAGACCAACGATGTGAGCGGACACCTCCAGTCCACTCTGGCGCTGGGTCGACTGGCTCCCGAGGAATGGGGGCTGGAGCTTCCCCTCACCGTAAGCCACACGCGCACCGGGCAGGATCCGAACTTCCTCTTTCAGACCGATCTCCGGGCCGGGCGCCTCCCGGGCCTCCGGTCGGTGGGTTCCCGGCAGACTCGAGTTTCAGTCGTGGGGCGCCGCCGGGCGAATGAAGGAGCCGGATTGGCGGAGAGGCTCCTGGGGGGGCTGGATGCCCGCATGGCATGGACGTCCGCAGAGGCCACCAGCGTGACGTCTGACTTCTCGTCGAGGGGGGTCGATGCGGGCATCTTCTGGGAGTATCGACCGGCTTCCCGCACCGTATCGCCCGTTCCGGGCCCTCTGGTCCGGGTGGTGGGGGGGCTTCTGTCGCCGGAGGCAGCCCACCGCGTTGAGGAGTTCCGGTTCCGGTGGACACCAGAGTCGATTTCCCTGGGGGGGAACTATCGAGCGCGAGACAATCTGGGTCGCCGATACGACCAGATCGTGGTACTTCCCCAGGACGAGTTCTCCCCGTCCCTTCGATCTCCCGTGCAGACCTTGGAGGGGACGGCCAGGGTGGCCTTCCGACCCACGGATAGTTTCACGGCCGGGGCAGAGCTCCTCAGTGGCCGGGACTTGCTGGATGCGGAGGATGCCACCACCGACCCTGTGGTCCAGGATCTCATACGGGCAGAGCGCCTTCGCTCCGGAGGTCTGGACCTGGGTTGGGAAACCAGTCGAATCCTGCGCACCCGTGCTGGGGTTCGGCCCCGATTCACGGATTGGCTCCAGGGAGATGTGCAACTCACGACCCTTCATGGATCCGACCGGAACCCCGCCTTCGTGAGGACCCTCTTCATGGACGGCGACACCGTGGCTGCCCTCCAGCGGAACGTCACGGGCCAGCGGGAGATTCGGAGCGGGGTGACTCTGGATCCGTCCCCCCTCTTCTCGGCCTTCCTGCCCGTGCGAGCGGGTTGGCAGAGTGGCATCACATCCAGGTTCAATCGAGCCACCGTGGACCCGGGTGTGCGTTTCCAACTGGGCTGGCTGGGGTTGGACGGCTTTCGCTTCCTTCCTGGCGATACGGCGGTGCTGGTGACGGATCGCACCGGATGGAACGTGGGATCCGGGGTGCGCGTGATGGAAGGGGTGGTGATGAGCGCGGATTTCCAGTGGTCGTTGGTGACGGCACTGGATCCCCGGGGCCAGCGGCAGGTGGCCTCCGCCAGTTGGCCCGATCTGCGCCTGACCGTTCAGGACGTTCCGCTTCCCCAGGAGTGGAATCGGTGGCTCCAGGGAGTGTCCGTGAGCTCCGGCTATCAGAGGGCTCGGCAGGACACGCGCTTCGATGCCCTGGGGGTGCAGGAGCGCTCCCGGGAGGATCATCGCATCCCCTTTGACGTCACCGTGCGCTGGGGCGGCTCCATCACCACGGCCTACCGGGGCTCTGCAGCGTGGGGAGACGGTGAGGACCCCACCGGCAACACGGAACGACTCCAGCGAGCTCATACGGCTACGATCTCGGCGCTGGTGCCGGCTCCTGACCGATACCGGGAACAGTTGGAACGGCCTGTCCGTTTGACTCTCCTCTACCAGGAGGCGGTGCAGCGGGATTGCCGGGTGCCGCTGGGGCGGGAGGAGTGCGTGGCATTCCTGGATCAGTTGAACCGTTCCGTGAACCTTTCCCTGGATTCCGCCATCTCGGGAATGGAACTGGGGCTCCAGGGGGCCTATCTGGACCGGAGGTCGTTCGTGGGGATTCAAACCGGCTCCACCCAGTTCCAACTCATGATCTGGGGCCAGTTCGCCTTCTCGGCAGGACCACTGGAGTTGCTTACCACCCGTCCGGGACGGTTGCCCGCGCAGCGCTGACCCCACCGGGAGGAGCCCGGCCGTGGGATCCCGGTGTTCCCTGTGAGGTGCAGGGTCGGGTCTGCGGTCCCAGCCGGTCATGGCGACGCCCCGCTCCCTCCCCCAAGCTGGGGGCATGACCCGCGACGAAACCCGTGACCTGGCCAGGGCGGCACTCATTCTCCTGGCCGCCAGCCTGATTCGAACCGGTTGGTCTCTGCGCCCGTCTCCCCCCCTACTGGCTCATCTCCCGGACGTAGGCGCCCAGCTACTGGCAGAAACGGAGCGCCTCACCCTGGAGGAGGAAGAAGCCCAACGGCCCCTGGCCGAAGGGGAGCGCCTGGACCCCAACCGTGCCAGCGAGCTCCAACTCCGCCGACTTCCTGGGGTGGGACCTGCCATGGCCGGGAGAATCGTGGCGTCCCGGGAGAAGGAGGGGGGATTCAGGGGCGCGAATGAGCTGGTGAGGGTCACGGGAATCGGCCCGGCCACGGTGAGCCGGCTGGAGCCCCATCTGGACTTCTCATCCGGTCTCCCCCTGGAATTGGGCCGGACGTCAGGTGGCGAGCCCGGGTTGATAGACCTGAACCGAGCGGATGAGACGGAACTCCAGGTGCTCCCGGGGATAGGTCCGGCCCTGGCCCGTCGGGTAGTGGAGCACCGGGCTCGCCACGGCTCATACCGGGCCGTGGATGATCTTCTGGACGTGCCGGGGGTAGGACCCGTCGTCCTGGAGAGGATCCGACCGTTGGTGGAGATTCGACGGTGACCGCATCCCCTTCGCTGACAACGGAGGTTTGTAGCCGGGCCCTCCGTGCTTGACCGCTTCCGCGCCGGAAGCCTACCTTGGACATTCCGAAGTCCCCTGGACTCCTCACCCGGACCCTATGTCCACGAATGTCGCTCAGGACCGACTCGGCGATCTTTTCGTTCGAGAAGGCCTCATCACCGAACAGCAACTCCAGGCCGCTCTGAAAGAGGCCCGGGAGAGCAAGACCCGCTTGGGCTACGCCTTGGTGAAGTTGGGTTTTGTGGAGGAGGAGGAGCTCACCCGGATGCTGGCTCGCCAGTACCGGGTACCGGCCGTGGATCTGGAGCGGGTCACGGTAGACGAGCGCGTCCTCCGGTTCGTTCCCTCCGAAGTGGCCCTCAAGCATCTGGTGCTTCCTCTCAGGAAGGTGGGCCGTACCCTCACGGTGGCCATGGCCAACCCCACGGACGTGGCGGCCATTGATGATCTGAAATTCATCACCCGCTTCGACATCGAACCGGTGATCGTGGGGGAGTACACCCTTCGGAAGCATCTGGAGAAGTACTACGATACCGCCGAAGACAAGATGGCGGGCATGCTCTCCGACCTCATCGAAGAGGATTTGGAGTTCGTAGAGGAGACCGAGGAGGAGGTGAACGTCGCCGCCCTCCAGGAGCAGGTGGACGCGGCTCCGGTGGTGAAGTTCATCAACGGACTCCTGACGGATGCGGTGCTGAAGGGTGTCTCCGACATCCACATCGAGCCGTATGAGAAGGAGATCCGGGTTCGATATCGGATCGACGGGGCCCTCCGGGAGGTCATGAAACCTCCCATGAAGATGAAGGCGGCCCTTACCTCCCGCATCAAGATCCTGGCGGACCTGAACATCGCCGAGCGTCGGGTGCCGCAGGATGGCCGCATCAAGCTGCGGATGAAGAAAAAGGTGGTGGATTTCCGCGTGTCCACCCTGCCGGTGATTTTCGGTGAGAAGATCGTGCTTCGGATCCTGGACGCGGGGAACCTCACCTTCGACCTGGGTCAGTTCGGGTTCGAACCCAAGGCCGAGAAGGACTTCATGCACGCCATCGCCAACCCGTATGGGATGGTTCTGGTGACGGGGCCCACGGGATCCGGGAAGACCACCACCCTCTATTCTGCCCTCTCCAAGGTGAACACCGAAGAGGTGAACATCATGACGGCGGAAGACCCGGTGGAGTATAACCTGCACGGAATCAACCAGGTGCTGGTGCGAACCGAGATCGGGATGACCTTCGCGGCGGCCCTGAAGGCCTTCCTCCGTCAGGATCCCAACATCATCATGGTGGGAGAGATCCGGGATCTGGAAACCGGAGGGATCTCCATCAAGGCGGCCCTCACGGGGCATCTGGTACTCTCCACCCTCCATACCAACGATGCCCCCTCCACCGTAACCCGGATGTTGGATATGGGACTGGAGCCCTTCAACGTGGCTTCGGCTTTGAACCTCATCTCCGCTCAGCGGCTCCTCCGGAGGATCTGCAAGAATTGCAAGGAGGAAGTCACGTACACGGACGAGTACTTCCAGGCCGCGAAGATACCCGACGATTACGTTCAGCAGACCACCTTCTACAAAGGGAAGGGGTGTGACGAATGTACTGGAAGCGGATACAAGGGTCGGGCGGGCGTCTACGAGGTGATGGCCATGACTTCCCGGCTTCGGAAACTCATCATGGCGGAATCGGGAACCGATGAACTCCGGGATGCGGCCATCGAGGATGGCATGCTTACGCTTCGAATGGATGGGTTGAAAAAGGTGGAACGGGGCGTGACGACCCTGGAGGAAGTGGTGAAGGAAACGGCAGCGGTGGGGGACTGAAGCAAGCATTCGGGGTTGAACCATACATTTCAGCGGGAGCAAGGATGGAAGCAGGGAAGGGTGGTCCAGGGGGTGGTGGCGTACAGGAGTTGAACCTGCGAGCTCTCCTCCAGGAGACGATCGACAAGGGGGCGTCGGATCTCCATATCACGGTGGGTGAACGGCCCAAGATTCGCGTTGACGGCGACCTGGTGAACACCAGCGTGACCCATGTGCTTACCCCGAAAGACACACTCACCTTGGCCTATTCCATCCTCACCGAGGCCCAGAAGAAGCGCTTCGAGACCGACGATGAACTGGACTTTTCATTCGGGGTCCAGAATCTGTCTCGCTTCCGGGGAAACTGCTTCAAGCAACGGGGGTGCGTGGCACTGGCCATCCGTCAGATTCCCTATGAGATCCTGCCTCTGGACAAGCTGGGTCTACCCCCGGCGGTGACCAAGCTGGCCGAACGTCCCCGTGGGCTGGTGCTGGTTACGGGTCCCACCGGATCCGGGAAATCCACCACCCTGGCTGCCATGTTGGACAAGGTGAACAAGGAGCGGAAGGGTCACATCATCACCATCGAAGACCCCATCGAATTCATCCATCGGCATCAGAGCTGCACGGTGAACCAGCGGGAAGTGGGGTCCGACACCCAGAGTTTCAAGTCAGCGCTGAAGTACGCCCTTCGTCAGGACCCCGATGTGATCCTCGTGGGTGAGATGAGAGATCTGGAGACCATCTCGGCTGCTCTCACCATCGCGGAGACCGGCCATCTGGTTCTGGCCACCCTCCATACGAACTCAGCCGCCGAGGCCGTGAATCGCATTATCGATGCCTTCCCATCCCACCAGCAGTCACAGGTAAGAGCCCAGTTGGCTTTCGTCCTGGAGGGGGTGGTGACCCAGACTCTTCTCCCCAAGGCCCGGGGCACCGGCCGACTCCTGGCTGCCGAGGTGATGATCTGCACCCCGGCCATCCGGGCTCTCATCCGAGACGAGAAGATCCATCAGATCTACTCCCTGCTCCAGGCCGGTAAGAAGCACGGAATGCAGACCATGAACGATGCGCTTCAGTCGCTCTACATGCGCCGGGAGGTTACGCTGGAGGAGGCGCTGAAACGCTCTTCCGACCCTGGGGAATTCCTCCGGGCGGTAGGAGAGCCGGTTCCCACGGGATGACCCGCTTGCACGCACCCCATTGGCGTTCCCGGCAGGGGATTGCCATGTTCATACGGCTTCTTCCTTCCACCGGCTGGAACTGAGTAATGCCCACTTTCTCCTATACGGCTCGCCCTGCATCGGGTGGCGACATCCAGACCGGCGAGCTGGAGGCCGCCTCCAAGGAGGAGGTCTTCTCTTCGCTACACCGTCAGAAGATGATTCCCGTCTCGGTGCGGGAGAAGGAGAAATCGCTCTCCTTCACCATCGGCACCGGTGTCGCGACCCGGGACATCGTCATCTTCACCCGCCAGTTCGCCACCATGATCAACGCCGGGCTTCCCCTGGTGCAGAGTCTGGACATCCTGGCGGAGCAGACGGAGAATGCGGCGCTTCAGAAGATCATCAAAGAGGTGCTATATGATGTGGAATCCGGCAATACCTTGGCGGATGCCATGGAGAAGCACCCGAAGATCTTCACCGACCTCTATGTGAACATGGTGGCCGCCGGGGAGGCGGGAGGTATCCTGGATACCATTCTCCTCCGACTGGCGGGTTTTCTGGAGAAAAACGACGCGTTGGTCCGGAAGATCAAGGGTGCCATGATCTACCCTGCGGTGATCTTTGGCGTGGCGGGTATGGCTGTGCTGGTGCTTCTCATCTTCGTGATTCCCACCTTCCAGACCATGTTCGCGGCGGCGGGGATCCCCCTTCCGCTTCCCACGCGAATCGTCATCGGGATGTCTGCCTTCCTCCAGGGATACTGGTGGGCCCTCATCATTGGTGGCGTGGCCGGCGGTTTCCTCTTCCGCTACACGTACTCCACCGACGGGGGAAGGCTGGCCATGGACAAGCTCATGCTCACCCTCCCCATCCTGGGCGACATGCAGCGGAAGGCCGCTGTGGCCCGGTTTACACGGACCCTGGGCACTCTGGTTTCCTCCGGCGTGTCCATCCTGGAAGGCTTGGAGATCACGGCCAAGACCGCTGGAAACCGGGTGATCCACGACGCCGTCATGGGGTCCCGGGCCTCCATCGCCGGGGGTGAGACCATCTCCGGGCCGCTGAAGGAGTCGGCGGTGTTTCCCCCCATGGTGGTGCAGATGATCAACGTGGGAGAGCAGACTGGCGGACTGGATGAGATGCTCACCAAGATCGCCGACTTCTACGACGAAGAGGTGGACGCGGCCGTGAGCGCCCTACTGGCCGCCATGGAGCCCATCATGATCGTGGTGCTGGGTGTGGTGGTGGGTGGAATGATCGTGGCCATGTACCTGCCCATCTTCGACATGATCGGCGCGGTGGGCTGACGAGGGCCAGGGTGTTGGGGACCAAAGCTGAAAGGCCCAGCCTGGCCGCAGTCCACCCCGAGTACCTGAAGGTGCGCTTCCGGGGTGGGTGCGACGATAATTGGCCGCCCTCGTTTGTCATCATCACTGCCTTCGCCACCACCGGAGAAGTGTGGTCGCAGGAGAAGAACCGCGAGGCAGACGCCCGGATGAAGGCCATCCTGGACCACCGGGCAGTGTGGCACCGACGCCTCACCGGGTACTCCCCGGAGACCGGACATGCCGAGCCGGGATGGGCGGCAGAGCTCTCCCTCGATGAAGGCCTGGACCTGGGCCGGCGCTTCCTCCAGGATGCCATCTATCACGTAGTGGGAGATGGGTTGACGGTGGTGCTTTGCCGTCTGGAAGGGGCGGGGCAGGAGGAGGGGCAGGTGCGGCGCGTGGAGATGGGGTCCTTTCGAGAGCGGCTCACCCCGGCGGGTGGATCGTCTGATCCTGGAAGGACGCAGGATCTTCCACCGGCTCCAGGTGGGTGAAGACGGTGCTCCCGGAAACCCGGCGGCGGACGGTCTCTTCCACTTCCTCGGCCAGGTCGTGTCCTTCCTGGACGGTCCACCCTCCCGGCACCAGGACATGTACCGAGATGAAGGCGCGTCGGCCCGCCCTCCGGGTGCGCAAGGCGTGAAACTGGATTCCCCGGGCTTCATAGGGCGCCAGGGCCTGGGCGATGATTCCCAGCTCCCCGCTGCTGAGGGCGGTATCCAGTAGCCCCATGGCAGACCGGCGTACCAGGCTCAGGCCGGTGGCCAGGATATTGAAGGCCACCACCACGGCCAGGGCCGGGTCCAGCCACAGCCATCCGGTGAGACCCACGGCACCAACCCCAACCAGGATTCCCACGGAAGTCCAGACGTCTGTCATGAGGTGACGCCCGGAGGCCTCCAGGGCGACGGATCTGTGCCGTGCTGCCACCCGGAGAAGGATCCGGGCGACTCCCAGATTCACCACGGTAGCCACCGCGGCCACGCCCAGTCCCAGGGGGAGGGAGGCCAGGGGCTGGGGATCCACGAAACGGCCCAAGGCCGCCCACACGATTCCTCCGGAGGCCACCAGGATGAGCGCTCCCTCGAAGCCGCTGGCGAAGTACTCTGCCTTGGAGTGGCCGTAGGCGTGCTCTTCGTCTGGAGGTCGGTGGGCCCAGACCAGGGCGAGATAGGTGAGTACGGCTCCTGCCAGGTTGGCCAGCGATTCCAGGGCGTCCGAGAGAAGCCCCAGGGATCCGGTGGCCCCCCAGGCCCAGAGCTTCAGCCCGATGACCAGCCCGGCGGCACCCATGGCGACTCCGGCGGAACGTCGGAGGGTTCGGAAGGCTCCTTCCTCCAGGGTCACATCCACCGGACCCATCCCATCCAGAAGGCTTCAACTACCATGAGGTCCGGCCTCGCCCAGCCAAGATGGCGTCGGCCGTCCGATCTGCCAGGGCCATGCAGGTCACCATGGGGTTGGCACCCACGGCAGAAGGGAAGGCGCTGGTGTCCCCCACCCAGACACCCGGAGCGTCGTACAGCTCCCCTTTGGTGTCCGCCGGAGCGGTGCGGGGATCTGGACCCATGCGGGCGCTCCCCATCTGGTGGGCGCTGAACAGCGGCCAGCCGTTGTCACCGGGCTCCCAGAGCTCCTGAGCCCCCGCCGCGCTCTGGAGCTTCGCCATGGCCTCCCGGGCCTGCTGGAGGTGTCGGCGGTCCAGGGGATCCTGGACGGAGTAGCGGATTCGGGCCTCCCCGCGGCCATCCAGAGTGACCGCGCCGCTTCCCCGGTCCCGAACCAGCCCCAGGAAGGTGCAGGTATGCCTCGCCAGAGCCAGGAGGCGTCGGTGCTCTTCCACGCCCTTCCAGGGAAGGGCCGCCGCCAGGACCCCCAGTCCGAATTGTGGGGTTTCCAGGAGGAACCCGTACCCGGCCTCCAGGCTCCGGAACTCATCCACCACCACGGTCTGGGGAGGTCCCATCCAGGGATCCTGGGCATGGGCATAGATGCCCGACAGGGCCGCCACGGGGTGGAGATGGAGGTGACGGCCCACGGCCCGCCCCCCCAGACTCGATCGGAGAAGGAGGGCCGGGGTCTCCAGGGCGCCGCACGCCACCACCACCACCGGGGCCGTGACCCGAAAAGGGTGTCGAAGGCCGCCGGGGTCCGTCCAATGCCCCGCCACCCCCACGGTTTTTCCATTCTCCCTCAGGATGCGGTGCGCCCTGGCCCTGGGGAAAATGCGGGCCCCGGCTGCCGACGCCCGGGGAAGGAGGGAATGCCGGGCGTCCATCTTGGCACCAGAACGGTCTCCCAGGCCCGCCCGCCCCGCGGCCCACGGAGAGTACCGGGCAGGATCCAGATTCAGCCGAGCGCGGAAAGCGCTCCAGCCCAACTCCCGTGCCCCCGCTTCCAGCCTTGCATTCGCGCCTGTGGGCCGGGAGCAAATGTCTGTGGATCTCAGAAGCTCCAACACCCTCCCCACCCGAGCCGTGAGGGAGTGCTCGCCTGTCTCCCCCACCCCATGCCGGGTCCATTCCTCCAACACCTCATCGCTGGGAGGCACACAGTTCATCCAATTGACGGTGGTGCCTCCGCCCACGGTGCTCCCCGCCACCAGCGTGACGTTCCCATCGGCGGTGGGGACGTACCCGCCGCGCCAGTAGAGCTCCCGGAGAGCGGTCGCCTCATCATCCGGGAAAGTGGATTCATGAAACCATTTCCCTGCCTCCAACACCACCACGTCCATTCCTGCCTCGGCCAGACGGCAGGCCACCATGGATCCACCGGCGCCGGAACCCACAACGCAAACCTCCGATCCCAGATCCGGGCTCCCCCAGGTGGGCGGGGGATGGGGCTCGGGGGGGAGAAGAGCGTCGGAGGAGGCAGGTGATGGGCGGGGGTCGGGCTCGGCGGGCTGTGCAGCTTCGCCGAACTCGGTCAATTCCTTCCACGGTGCCGCCCACTCGCCATGGAGGAGGGTGGCTTCCCGAAGGACCCGGAGCCCCAGACCCAGGGGGGGGACGCGTCGACCTAGCCAGCCCACTCCCCGAAGGGTGGCCGTGAGGCGTTTCTCTTGGTGGCCATCCCCGCTTCCTCCCAGGAAGCCTATCACATCCACGAGGGCCAGGAGCCTGGCCCGGTCCCCTGCGGGGATCCCAGCGTCAAACCGCCGGGCCACGAGCTCTGCCACCCTCCGGGATGTGGCCGGGGCGCAGCCCCACTCCACGGCCAGCGCGGCCAGGGTATCCAAGCGGCGCCGTCCCCGGGGGGCGGCCCATCTCCGGCTCAGACTCACGGGCCCGGCCGATACAAGGCCAGGTAGTTGCGGGCCATCCTCTCCACGCTGCGGTGCTTCCGGACCCACCGGGGGCCGGCTGCCCGAGCCGCGGCGAGATGCCCGGGGTCCAGGGCCCGGGTAAGGGCTTCGACCCATGCGCCGGGGGACGGATCGGGTACCAGAAGGTCCTGGTTCTCCGGCGCCAGGCTCCCAGCCACCCCGCCTACGTCCGAGGCCACTACTGCCAGCCCCGCCGCCTGGGCCTCCAGGACAGACATGGGACTCCCCTCGTAGTCCGACGCCAGACAGAAGATCTGGGACTCTTCCAGCACCTGGCGGGTGTCGTCCACGAGCCCCAGGAAGGTGACCCGATCCGCCACGCCCAGCTGTCGGGCCTCCGCTTCCAGGGCGGGTCGGAGACTTCCTGCACCGGCGAAGAGGAGGCGTGGCGCGGGACCGGATCCTGAGGCATTCGAAAGCGCAGCCAGGGCCCGCAGGGGCAGTTCCGGGCGTTTGGGGGGCTCCAGGCGCCCCATCCAGAGGAGGGTCGGGGGGCCTTCGGGCGCCCCACCCCTGGCAACGGGATCGTTCTCACCCAATGGAATCCCATTCCAGACCACGGGAGGGGGCGGTCGCTGCAGCCAGCCGGGCAGGGAAGCCGAGACCGCGTCGGACACCCCCACCAGGTGGGGTCGGGGTGACGGGGCCACACGGAGGAGGGCCCGGTTCACAGCATGCTCGTGGAGCCAGGGTGAGTGCAGGGTATGGATCCATCGGCCCGGACCCCGAGACGCCTGCGCGCCGTTCTGAGACGCCGGGGCGCCATGAGGACCGGCCCGGGCGAGAAGCCGACCCGCCCGGGCCAGGAGCAGGTACCTGAGTGCATACCGATGGCTGTGAAGGACAGACGGTGGGGCCGCCTGCAGCGCTGCCCGGATCCGACCGGGCAACCCGGGATCCACTCCGGGCTTTTTTCCAAGCACCTGGACGGGCACGCCGGCCTCCACGAGCTGCCTCTCGTACCGAGGCTGGATAGTTGGGTAGAAAGTCACCACCTGCACCTCGTGCCCCAGACGTTTCAGTTCTACCGACAGCGCCACGCACATCGTCTCGGCGCCACCTGTGGAGAGGTCAGGAATAAGCTGGGCAATCCGAAGCGCCGGACGTGGCTTCGAGCTCCCTTCCGCACCGGTGTCGTCAGGGCCGGACGTCATGGAAGCGAAGCTCCTTCTCTCCTTCGGCCGCTCGTTGCAGGGACCATTCTGTCTCGAACAGGACCATGGGCTTGCCGCCGGCATCTTCCACCAGCTTCCGGCCGATGGCCGTTCCCACGGCTCGCATTCGGGCCTCAGGCCCCACCACCCATCGGGCTACGCGGTAGGGCAGGGGCTCCAACCGGGCTGTGACCCCATACTCCGCATCCAGGCGAGCCAGCAGGACGTCAAACTGGAGCATTCCCACCGCACCGACGATGGGGATGGGTCCGGTGAGGGACTCCGCGTAAAGCAGCTGGATGGTACCCTCCTCCGCCAGCTGGCGGAGGCCCCGATCCAGATGCTTCCGCTTCATGGCGTCTTCCATCTTCACCGAGGCGAAGTGCTCCGGGGAGAACCGGGGCATTCCGGTGAATTCCACGCCGGGTTGGGTCGAAAGGGAATCTCCCACGCGAAGGGATCCGCGGTCTACCACCCCCACCACATCGCCGGGCCATGCCTCCTCCAGGGAGACCCGCTCTCGTGCCATGAGCTGCTGGGGAGCCGCAAGGCGCAACCTCTGGTCGGTACGTGGGATGTTCACCGTCATGCCCGGCTCATAGCGGCCCGACACGATGCGCACGAAGGCCACCTGACCCCGATGCTTGGGATCCATGTTGGCCTGGATCTTGAAAACCAGCCCCGAAAACTCGGGGTCGGTGGGTTGGATGATCTCGTGGGTGGAGGTCTCCCGGGAGGCCGGAGGAGGAGCATGGGCCAGGAAATGCTTGATGAAGGGTTCCACACCGAAGTTCGTAAGCGCCGACCCGAAAAAGGTGAGAGACAGTTCTCCGGAACGGACGGCAGCCTCGTCCATGGTGGCCCCTACGGCGTCCAGGAGGGCCACCTCTTCCTCCATGGTCTCCAGCGCCCCCGAGGGCAAGAGGTCCAGGAGCACGGGGTCGTTGGCGTCCACGATCTGCGCCTCGGTCCGGGACTGACCGTGATCCGCACCTTTCTCGAAGAGATGGACCTTTCCGCTGGCTCGATCCAGTACTCCCAGGAACCGGGTGCCGTCCCGGATGGGCCAGGTCACCGGGTAGCACTTGATGTCCAGGTCCCTCTCCACATCGTCCAGAAGCTGGAGAGGATCCTCACCGGCCCGGTCACACTTGTTCACAAAGGTGAAGATGGGGAGGCGCCGCCTCCGACATACCGCGAAGAGCTTCCGGGTCTGCTCCTCCACTCCCTTCCGGTTGTCCAGGAGCATCACGGCCGAATCCGCGGCCACCAGGGCTCGATAGGTGTCTTCCGAAAAGTCCTGATGGCCCGGAGTGTCCAGGAGGTTCAGGCGGAAGCCGGCGTAGTCGAAGTGCAGTACGCTGGATGTTACGGAGATGCCCCTCTCCTGCTCCATCTTCATCCAGTCCGACGTGGCGTGACGCGCCGCCCGGCGGGCCTTCACCGAACCAGCCAGGTGGATGGCTCCCCCGTATAGGAGGAGCTTCTCGGTGAGGGTTGTCTTCCCGGCGTCAGGATGACTGATGATGGCGAAGGTGCGCCGGCGACCCGCCTCCTTCTTCAGCCGGGCCGGGCTCTCGGCCTGAGTCTGGGTCACGGGGCTCCTCCGCCGGCCCCGGTTCCTTCTGGATTCCTCCAGTCCGTGCCCGACCAACGGGGCCCGGGGACGGGCATGCGTCCCGCCATCACCTCATCCCATGGGCGGAGCTGTGGAAGGGGACCTTTCGCCACCCCTTCCAGGATCACCTCCGACACCAGTTCGAGGGCACCCTCCCGGTAGAGGTCATCGTACCGCTCCAACTCCTGCATTCCCAACCCCTCCCCCTGCATCTCCCCGGAGTAGTTCTCGTAGTCCTGCACAACCATTCCATCTACCGTTCTCCGCTGGATGGCCTTCCGAAAGCGGCTTCCGCTTTCGCCGGTGTGGTAGTAATAAGCCAGGAAGTCCAGAGTTCGATCTGCTCCGTGGAACCAGTACAGGAAGCGGTCGTCATGGTCTCTCCCGCCACCTTCCTGATGAAAGGTTACCTCCACCAGATCGTAGGAGGTTCCCTCCAACTCCCGCTCTCCCAGGTGTAGGGGCCGCGCAGCCGGATCCTCCAATCGGTAGGGCAGAAAGGCGAAATAAACCACAGAGTTCACGGCGGTTTCCAGGCTTCGCTCAGCGTCGGGGCCGAGCTCCACCGAGGCTCCGTTCACCCAACGGAAGGTCCCGCTGTTGGTCATAGCCTCCGTGATGGTGGCCCCCTCCACTTCGCGCACTCGTTCCTGGTAGAAGTAGCCATCCTCCCGGATCACCCGGAAGTCGGCGCCCCTGAAATGGAAGCGGAAGGTGCCCGACTCGAAGATGTCCCCACCGTGGGCCTGGATGGCCTCGGCGATGACTTCCCGAGCCCGGGTTTCCTCCGGCCTGGGGGCTCCGTCTGGTTCCGACCCGGATGGCTGGCAACCGGCCAGAAAGAGGACAGTCGCCAGCAGGCAACTCCGGGACATAGCGTCACCGAACGTGGGCGAGAAATTCGAGTTCTTCATGTTCGAGTTCTTCATGTTCGAGTTCTTCGAGTTCATGGGGAGAAAGATAGCAAGAGTCTCTGAGCGCGCACCCGTGGGTGTCACAAGTCACCGGACGCCTGCAGGGTTCCGTCCGGATGGATGGGCCTGGGCCGGAGAACGAGTCACCCCCGGGTCGATCCGGCCTCCCCTTACCCGGGCCGCGACCCGCGCGACGCGATATGTTCTCCAGATGGACGCCCCCGCCCCTGCAAACCCAGCCCGGATCCGGTTCCTGCGCTGGCTTCCTCCTGCGGTAGATCCCGGTCTTCAACACACTCAGGAGATTCTCACGTGATGATTGCCTCCCTGCAGCCGCGCAGCGCCCACCTGGCCCTGCTCATTCTCCTCGCCTTAGCTCTCACTGGCGGTGCTACACCCAGCCAGGCCCAGGACAAACGAGTCATGGGGCACGAGGTCTACGAACAGTGGCACACCATCGGCAGCCAGGCTCTTGCTCCCAACGGACAGTGGCTGCACTACACCCTGGAACTGGAGAATGGAGACGGCACCCTGGTCTTCAGGGAGGTGGAATCGGAACGGGAGATCCGGATTTCCAGGGGCCAGTCTCCCGAGTTCACCTCGGATTCCCGCTTCGCACTGTTTCGGATTGTCCCCGAGCTGGAGGCGGGGCGCAGCGTGAGACGAGATGGACGTCCATCCCGGGAGGTGCCGGCAGACACCCTGGGGGTCCTCTCCCTCACCTCCGGCGAGGTCCGGCGCATACCCTCCCTCCGATCGTTTCACCTTCCCCGGGACGGCGGGAGTGTGGTGGCCTATCATTTGGACGGCTCGGAGGGGACAGGTACCGACGGCGGTCCGGTGGTATGGTGGGACCTGGGCTCCCACGAGGAACACCGGCTTGAAGGGGGAATTCGCTACGCCCTCTCGTCCAATGGCGAGCTCCTTCTTGCGGTCTTACAGGACTTGGAGGCTCGAGGAGCCGAGGGCAGGGAAGAGGTAGCCGAGGCCGCTTCAGATTCCGCCCGGGTGCAGGTGGTGGCGTACCACGCTCCCTCTCGCACCGAGCGTGCGCTGTCACAGGGCCGGCTGGAAGTACCCGGTCTCGCAGTGGGTCGGCAGGGCCGCCGAGCAGCCTACATCTCGGTTCCCAGCCAGGCGGAGGAGGGCCGCACCGCCCCTCCCGAGGCCCAACTCCTCCTCTGGGAAGTGGGCCAGGACGGTCCCCAGCTAGTGGCGGAGGCCGGTACCCAGGGGCTACCCCAGGGGTGGGGGGTGAATCGCCATGGGGAGCTGGAGTTCTCCCGGAGTGGGAGGCAGCTGCACTTCGGCACGGCTCCGGCTGAACTCCAGGATCGGCCGGAGCCCGGTCTGGCCGAGGAGGAGGTGAGACTGGACGTATGGCATTGGGAGGACGGAGACCTCATGACTGTGCAGCGGGTGAATGAGGAGCGCCGGCGGCGGCAGAGCTACCTGGCGGTGGCTCACCTGGATGAAGGTGCCCGGGTGGTTCAGTTGGCCGTGCCTCAGGTGCCGGAAGTCCATTTTCCCGATTCTGGCGAGACGCGGTGGGCCGTGGGGTGGGACATGGCGCCCTATGCCCTGGAGGGGTCCTGGGAGTCGCCCAACTTCAGGGATATCTACAAGGTGGATAGCCGCACGGGTGAGGCGGTGCTCATTCGCCGGCGCTCCCAGGGAACGCCTGGAATCTCACCCGCCGGCGAGACGGTGACCTGGTACGAGCCGGGGGAGCGAGCCTGGTTAGCCCACAATACCGAAACCGGCGAGACGGTGAGTTTGTCGCAAGGCATTCCCCATCCTGTGCATGACGAGGACCATGACCAGCCTTCGCCACCGCCCGCCTATGGCAGCGCCGGTTGGACGGAGGGAGACCGCCACTTTCTTATCTACGACCGGTACGACGTGTGGGCGGTGGACCCGCAGGCTCCCAATACCCCCCTGAATCTCACCGGAGGGGCCGGACGGGCAGCGAGCATCCGCTACCGCGTGGGAGATCTGGACCTGGAACGCCAGGCTCTCCCGGCGTCGGGTCCGCTCCTTCTGTCCGCTTTCCGGGAAGAAGACCGCGCCGGGGGGTTCAGCCGTGTGGTGCTGGGGCGCCAGGGGCCACCGGAGGAACTGGTCCTGGCACCGTTCCGCTTCTCCTCACCCATCCAGGCCCGGGAATCGGACCAGCTGCTCTACACCCGGGAGAGTTTCAGGGAATTCCCCGATCTCTGGGTAAGCGGCCCCAGCTTCCGGGCACCACGGAAGTTGTCCAACGCGAACCCTCAGCAGGAGGAATATCGTTGGGGAGATGTGGAGTTGGTCCATTGGACATCCGGCGACGGCACCCCGTTGGACGGCATTCTCATGAAGCCCGACGACTTCGACCCCAACCGGAAGTACCCCCTCATCGTCTACTTCTATGAGCGTTGGTCCGACGGTCTCCACAACCACTACGCACCCGTGCCCCACCGCTCACGGATCGCCTTCCCCATGTACACCAGTCGCGATTACCTGGTGTTCATTCCCGATATCGTCTACCGGGACGGGTATCCGGGAGAGGGGGCCATGAACTCCGTGGTGCCCGGGGTGATGCATCTCCTGGATCGGGGATACGTGGATGGCCAGCGCATGGGCCTTCAGGGGCACTCCTGGGGGGGGTATCAGATTGCGTTCATGGTGACCCGCACAGGAACCCTGTTCAAGGCCGCTGCCCCCGGTGCCCCGGTGGTGAACATGACCAGCGCCTATGGAGGGATCCGAAGGGAGACGGGGCTGGTGCGTCAATTCCAGTACGAGCGCACGCAGAGCCGGCTGGGAGGGAATCTCTGGGAGATGCCCCTCCGGTATCTGGAGAACTCTCCCCTGTTCTGGGTGGACCGCATCGAGACGCCCCTCCTCATCATGCACAATGACGGCGATGGGCACGTTCCCTGGGAACAGGGAGTGGAGTTCTTCACCGCGCTTCGACGACTGGGAAAACCGGCGTGGCTCCTCAACTACAACGACCAGCCGCACTGGCCCCTTACCTTTCCCAACCGGAGGGATTTCAACATCCGACTGCAGCAGTTCTTCGACCACTACCTGAAGGATGCTCCGGCACCGGTATGGATGGAAGAGGGAGTGCCGGCCATCCGCCGAGGCGAAACCCTGGGCTTGGAGGAAGTGCGGTAGTCCGGATGTCGACGAATCTCCCACTCAGGACATCACAGGTCCAGGTAGATGATGGCAGACAGTCCAGCCAGGAGAATGAGCCAGAGCGCCGCAGCCCGGATGGAGCCTGACCGCGCCTGGCCTTTTTCCCACCAGGTGGTGGGTCGAACACCCTGCACCACGAAGGTGGCGATGGCCGCCAGATTCACTGCGGCGATATTGGCCAGCACCAACATGAGGGCACTTATTCCCTTTCCGGTATGACCGTCCCCCAGGAGGAGTCCTGCGGCTACCAGGGGAGGGAGCAGCGCCACCGCCACCATGACGCCCACCAACCCCGTTCCCGTTCCTCGGCTCATGGCCAGCGCCCCGGCACTTCCCGATGCAAGGGCCAGGGCCAGATGTCCATAGCCCACATTGGTGCGACCGGCCAACTCCGCCGCTCCGGGATCCACATTCAACACCAGCCCCAGCGCCCAGGAGATGGCCAGGGCTCCCAGTGCACCCAATACCGCCGAACTGGCCGCCTTCCTTCCCAGCTCCGGATCTCCCAGGGTGTTGGAGAAGGCGAGAGCCATATTGGGACCCAACAGGGGCGCGATGACCATGGCCCCGATGATGACGGCCGTGTCGCCCATGAGCAGTCCGGCGGCAGCTACCACGGTGGAGAGGGCCACCATGACCATGTAGAACCAGGAGAACTCCGCCGTGTCGGACATGGTAGTGTAGAGCTCTTCCCGGTTCACTCGGAGGTGGACCCGTTCCTCGTCCTCCTCTTCAACTGTTTCCCTTCCAGGGGTAGCCGACAACTCGTCGACAGGCTCGGGTTCTTCCTCCTCGGGTATCCGGGGAAGGGTGGCCTGGACGGGAAGAAGCACCAGCCGGAAATCGGGATCATGTTGGAAGGCCTGGTTCAGGGCATCCAGGATCCCGTCGTTTCCCTCCGCCGGTACCAGGAGAACGAGTTCGGAGCGATGGGGGTCGGAAAGAGGCCGAGACCAGGTGGGGAAGGATCCCTCCCCCTCCAGGATCTCCCGGGCCCGCGCTTCCTCTTCCGAGGGTATGAGTACTTTCAGGAGTCGTGAGGCCATGGCCGAAAGGAATGCGGTGGCGCTCTTGCGGCAAGGTGCCCCCGGGCCCCCGGTGACCTGGATGCCATCACTGACGCCCTTAACGTTCAGATCCGCCGGCGACTCGGTACTGAAGGGGGGTGGTCATGGGCAGAGATTCTGTAACACCTCGCGCTCAGTTGCCTGAGCTCCTCAGTTCCGCCCGCAGGTCACCACGAAGCCCTGGTACTTCCCTGCGGCAGTGACGGCCTGGGGGCCGTCCCGGTACGGTCCCAGGACCACGCGGGTGGCCCCGTCCGGGCCTGGTTGGAGGGCCACTGGCTCCCCCCGGGCCCGAAATTCGCTCTGGCGGAGTTCGGCATTGCGGGGGTCCAGATACGCGCCCACCTGCACCTCCCAGCACTCGGGTCCGTAGGGAGCGTCCACCAGGGCAAGTCGGACCCGGCCGATGCCCGGTCCCAGGAGGCCCAGCTCCCGTGCCGCCGCCCGGGAAAGATCCACGATGCGGCCATCGATGTAGGGGCCGCGATCTGTGATGACCACTTGGGTGGTAAGGCCATTCTCCAAATTCTCCACCAGGACCCGCGTGCCGAAGGGGAGGGTGAGGTGCGCGGCGGTCATGGCCTCCATGTCGTAGACCTCGCCCGAGGCCGTGGTACGACCATGGAACGGCTCTCCGTACCAGGAGGCAACTCCGGTCTGGGTCCACGAATCGGGTAGTTCGCCGGTGGTGGGCGCCGGCGACGGTGGAAAGGCCGGCGCCGCCGGCCCCCCGCACGCGGTGACCGCCAGGGAGAAGAGCAAGAGCGGGACGAGTTGGGGCTTGCCTTGACGCACCATCAGCTGTGCCCTCCCCACCGGGGACGTGAATGAAGCACCAGGCAACCTATAAAAAAAGAGAGACCCCCCGACGCGACACGTCATGTCGAGGGGTCTCAATTACGCTGCCGGGTTCGAGCCTCGTTGCTTGGAACCGCCAACGTGCGGGCGGCGAGCCTCTTTCCCATTCCCTCGTCACGCGGTCCGTGACTCAGGCGCCTCCGGGGTTTACCCGGACGCTTCGGTGAAGTCCAGCGACCTCTCCACCGGTGAACCAGGATCCAAGGCCTGATCCACTGCCACCGACCCAGCGTCCTGCTCGGTGACTGCCGTCCTGATCCGTCTTGGGATGGCCTTCGCCATCGAAGAACGGGCCGCATCAGAACGTGGACCCATAGTTCATCCGGGAGGGCGGGAAGTCAAGCACTTTTTTCGCGATTTCCGGATCAAATCGTGTAACTCATTGTTGGACATGGAAATCGCATTTTCTTGACTCGCCCGCCCATCCCGGCATCCCCGTGCTGCCCGTAACGCGGCTCGCCCCATTACCCGGACACGCTCCTAGTACCGGTAGTGGTCCGGCTTGTAGGGTCCTTCCACCGGTACGCCAATGTACTCGGCCTGGTCCTGTGTGAGGGAGGTGAGGCGCACCCCCAGCTTCTCCAGATGGAGGCGAGCCACCTTTTCGTCCAGATGCTTCGGGAGGGTGTACACGCCCAAGGGATACTCCTCGGCCTTCCCATGCAGCTCGATCTGCGCCATCACCTGGTTGGTGAACGACGCCGACATGACGAATGACGGGTGTCCGGTGGCGCAGCCCAGATTCAGGAGCCGCCCCTCTGCCAGGATGATCACCGAATCGCCATCCGGGAAGATGAATTCATCGGTCTGGGGCTTGATGTTGTTCCGCTCCACGCCGCGCTTCTTGAGCCCCGCCATATCGATTTCGTTATCGAAGTGGCCGATGTTCCCCACAATGGCCTTGTCCTTCATCCGGGCCATGTGGTCCACGGTGATGATGTCCTTGTTCCCCGTAGCGGTGATGAAGAGGTCGGCCGTTTCCACCACGTCCTCCAGCCGCACCACCTGATACCCTTCCATGGCGGCCTGCAGCGCGCAGATGGGATCGATCTCGGTGATGAGGACCCGGGCTCCCTGCCCCCGGAGGGATTGGGCGCAGCCCTTCCCCACATCGCCGTAGCCCAAAACCACACAGACCTTTCCAGCCAACATCACATCGGTGGCCCGGAGGATTCCGTCGGTGAGGGAGTGACGGCAGCCGTAGAGGTTGTCGAACTTCGACTTCGTCACGGCGTCGTTCACGTTGATGGCGGGGAAGAGGAGCGTTCCCTCCTTCAGCATCTCATAGAGCCGGTGTACCCCGGTGGTGGTCTCTTCCGAGACGCCCCGGATGGCTTCTGCGGTCCGGGTCCACCGGGTGGGATCCTCCGCCAGCGTGCGACGAAGGAGGCCCAGGATGACACCCCATTCCTCGGGGTCCTTGTCCTCATCGAAGTCGGGCACGGCACCGGCTTTTTCGAACTCCACTCCCTTGTGGATGAGGAGGGTGGCATCGCCGCCGTCGTCCAGGATCAGGTTGGGGCCAGCGCCGTCGGGCCACTGCAGGGCCTGGTCGGTGCACCACCAGTATTCCTCCAGGGTCTCACCCTTCCAGGCGAACACGGGCACGCCCCTGGGGGCCTCCGGCGAGCCACCGGGCCCCACCACCGTGGCGGCAGCGGCATGGTCCTGGGTGGAGAAGATGTTGCACGACACCCAGCGGACGTCGGCGCCCAGATGGGTGAGGGTCTCGATGAGGACGGCGGTCTGCACCGTCATATGCAGCGAGCCCATGATGCGGGCGCCCTCCAGGGGACGGCTATCGCCGTACTCGTGGCGCAGAGCCATGAGGCCGGGCATCTCATGTTCGGCCAGCCGGATTTCGTCCCGTCCCAGCTTCCAGAGGCCCAGGTTGGCCACCTTGAAGTCAGGGGCTCCGTCGGAGTCCCGGGAGAGAAGGCGAGCAGTTTGGTCTGTGGCAGTCAGCATTGCAGGGTTCCTTTCGGTTCGTGTTCAGGGTTGAGGGTGGTTCAGCTACAAGGGAACTTCAGTTGGGATTCAAAGGGGCCTGGGGCCCGCTGGCTTCCCCGCGGACGGCCCTGAGTGCAAAGAGCAGGGGTCCTCCGGCTTCCGCCTGTGGGGGCAGGTCGACCATACGCACGGAAGTGAGCTCCACGTCTTCCAACCAGCCGGTCATGTCATGGCGGGTGAAGCCCAGCCAGACATGGCCCATCTCCTCACGAAAGACTGCCCGTTCGTGGCGCTGCATATCCAGGATGAGAACTCTCCCTCCGGGGGAGAGTACCCGGGCCACTTCCGCCAGGACCCGTGGTGGGTCTACCACGTAGTGCAGGACCAGGGAGAGGATGGCCACATCCAGGGAGGAACGGTCCAGCGGAAGGTTCTCCAGTTCGCCATGCCTCACCTCCACGTTGGAATGTCCCTCCAGACGCGTCCGGGCCAGGTCCAGCATCTCCGGTGATCGGTCCACTGCCACCACCTCTCTCGCGAAGGGTGCCAGGGCCTGTGCCAGTTGCCCGGTGCCGCACCCCAGGTCACCCACGCGCTCTTCCCCCGAGAGCAAACCCGGGAGGAGGTGGAGATCGGCGGCTCCGCCGAAGAGCTCCTGACGGAGCCGGTCCCATTGTCCCGCTTCCGACGAGAAGAAGGCCTTGGATCGTTCGGCCCGGGCGGTGAGAACACTCCTGGAGCGAATTTCATCTTCCCGGGCGGCAGAGGTGCCTGCCAGGTCGTCTCGAACGGCCTCCCAGAGGCGGAGAGCCCGCTCGTCCAGATCCGGGGAGAGGCGATAGTGCCGGCTCGTCCCCTCGGCTCTCTGGCTGAGCCACCCCTCCCGGGTGAGTGTCCGCAGGTGGCGGCTCACGGTGGACTGGGGGAGTTGGGTGGCCTGGCACAGTTCTGTCACCGTGAACTCGCTTCGCTCCAGCAGGAGGAGGATGCGGGTCCGGGTGGAATCGGCCAAAGAGGCCAGTCGGTCCAGAACGGCTGTGGCTTCCAGGGGGATGCTCCTTTGGGGATGGACAGTTGTATCCGTTCATGCGGATTAAAGGAAATAGATTCTCTCTCCGGGGTCAACCGTCCCGAAGGCGATGAGTCCGTCCGGCCCAGTATGAATCGACCCGTCGCTTGACCCCTTCGGATCTCGAACCCATCGTTCTCCATGACGGTGCCCTTCCCCTGGAAAGTCTTCCTCCTCCTGATTCGTGCCCTCCCCCAGGCCTCCTTGAGCCGGGCCACAGGGTGGCTGGCCCATCGACCCATCCCACCCCGCCTCAGGTCACCGGTCCTGGGCTTCCTGGCTCGCCTTCTGGGCATGGACCTCTCCGAGGCGGAGCGATCACTGGGGGAGTATCCGTCGTTTGGCGCGCTCTTCGTCCGGCGTCTGGCGCCCGGGCGCCGTCCCCTGGACGGAGATCCCAACACCCTGGTCTCCCCCGTGGACGGGATCGTGGGGGAATGGGGAACCATCTCCCATGGAACCGCCCTTCAAGCGAAGGGAATCGCCTACTCGGTAGATGAGTTGCTGGGCGGGGAGGGAGACGGCGAGATCTTCCGGGGCGGGAGTTATCTCACCATCTACCTGAGCCCCAGGCACTACCACCGAATCCATGCGCCTGCGGCAGGGGGGGTGGTACAGGCCCGACATCTCCCCGGGGCCCTGCTTCCGGTGAATGCGCCGGCAGTGGCTTCCATTCCCCACCTCTTTCCCCGGAACGAGCGCCTGGTGGCGTGGCTTTCCATGGAAGGGAAAGTCTCCATGGCGCTGGCCGCGGTGGGTGCCTTCAACGTGGGGCGCATCTCCGCCACATTCGACCCCCAGTGGAATCAACGCCCCCACGCCGGTGAAGGCGTTACGAACCGGAAGGGACGTGGCCGGCCGGAGACCCGCCTTTACGACCCCGCCATTCCTGTGCCGCGTGGTGGAGAACTTATGGCGTTCCACCTGGGATCCACCGTGGTCCTGCTTCTTCCTCCTGGCTTCCGGATCACCGCACCTCCACCCGGTACGGAGGTGCGCATGGGGGAAGGGCTAGCTCGCCCCATTACCCGGACACGCTCCTAGCCCACCCCCGTGGGAGCTCAGGGGTCCAGAAGGGCGTCCACCCGAGCCACCACGTCTTCCAGATGGAGCCGGGTGGCGGTGTCCACGCTGCCACGGGCTGCGGTGGCTGCCTCCCGCCGGATGTATTGGAGCTGGCCCCGGGCCAGGGGAACGATGTCGGTCCGCAACGCCTCCTCATGTTCCATGAGGGCTCCCAACCGCTCCAGGTGGGCTCGTTGGAGATTCCGGCGGAACGGGTCGATGGTCCGACCTGCCATGAACTCCGTCCACACCGCCCGCGTCAGATCGGCCATGAAGTCCGACAGCGGGTAGGCTCCAGGGGTGCCCAGGGCTTCCTGCTCCACCAGGCGTTTCATCCGGTCCACGTTCAGCACCTGATTCAGGGCTCCCGTCTGAAGCTGTCGAATCCGGTCGGTGGCGCCTTCATACTGGATGCGCCAGAGGATGTCTGCGTCCAGCATCCAGGTGGGGGTCTGGAACACCTGGCGGTCCATGTAGTCCAGGGCTCGCCGCTGCATCTCACCGGAAATGGGCGTGTATGGCCGCTGGGACTGCCCCTGCGCCCTCCGGGTCCAGTCCACTCCGCCCAGGTTGGCCGCCACGTGGCCCACATACCGATTCCACTGGCCCAGAACCTGTCCGTAGAGTTCCCGAAGCTGACTGTAGTCCTCCCCTTCCTGACGGGTCCACTCCTGAAGGTTGGCCATGGTGCGCTTCAGGTTTTCCACCCCCAGATCGGACGAGCGCACGGCGTCGTCTCCCAGGGCTTCCGTGAGGGACCCCGGATCCCAGGAGGTGGGGTCTCCGAAACGGTACAACGGATCGTTCTCCTTCTCGCGGATCCAACCGTTCAGGATGGGTTTCTCCTCCTGGGGAGTGGACGCCTCGGGGATCCAGCGGTGTCCCCATTCGATGGACCATCGGTCGTACGGGCCAATGCGGGGGTTGTAGCAGGTGTCGTCTCCCGGCTGGGCCACATAGTTGAAGCGGGCATAGTCCATGACGGAAGTGGAGGTTCCGTTGCGGCACACCCACCGGGTGCGGAGGGAATCCACGGGGATGGCCGAGTGGCCCTTCTGGTTATGGGGAAGGCCTATCGTATGGCCCACTTCATGGGCGGAGACGAAGCGGATGAGTTCTCCCATCACCTCGTCGGCGAACTCCACACCCCGTGCTGGGGGATTGGTGGCTGAGGTCTGAACGAAGTACCAGTTCCTGAGCAGGTTCATGACGTTGTGGTGCCACTGAATGTGTGTGCCCAGGATCTCCCCGGTGCGGGGGTCGAAGAAGCGGGGTCCCATTGCGTTCTGGACCGGAGAGGCCAGATACCGGATGATGCTGATTCGGGCGTCGGCAGGATCCCATTCAGGGTCCTCCTCCGGGGTGGGGGGCATGCGGGCCACGATGGCATTCTTGAAGCCCGCTGCCTCATACGCCTCCTGCCAGTCTTCCACCCCCTGGGCCAGCCAGGGCCGCCACTTCTCCGGGGTGGCGGGGTCGATGTAGAAGACGATGGGCTCCACCGGATCTACCAACTCCCCTCGGAGGTAGGCCGCCGTGTCGGACGGCTCCAGGCGAAACCGCTGGATGTAGCGCTGCTGGAATACCCGCTGGGCATCCGTGCCGAAGTCGTTCAATTCCGTGGAGAAGTAGCCCACCCGCTCGTCCCACAAGCGAGGCGTCATGGGTTCCAGCGGGAGGAGCATGAGGGAGTGCCCGAATTCCACCGAGAGGGTTCCCCCTGCCTGATTGGATGGAGGGTTCTGGGCCTCGTAGGTCACCACCCGGCGGATCTCGATGTTCTCTGGGAAGCTCCGCATGGATTCGATCCAGGTCCGGGGCGGGTCCAGGCGACGCACATCGTACTCCTGCCTCCGCTGCCGGGTGAGTCCGATGATGGGTGCATCGGAGAGGAAGAAGTCGGAGACGTTCACCACCACGCCGCTCCCATCGGGCGATTCCGCCCGGATGGGGAAAGAGGCCAGAACCGGCTCGAAGTTCGAATTCCGAACCGCCTGGTAGATGGGGAGATCAGGATCTGCCACGTTGGCGAAGCTCACCTGCCGGAGCAGGAGCTGATCATTCCGCCGCTCCCAGCGCACCTGTTCGGTGGTCTGTCGGTGCCCTCCGAAGCTGATCCCTGATGCCGTTTGCGTGATCCGGGTAATGAGGATCATCTCCCGACCCAGGTGCTCCAGAGGCACCTCGTACAGCCAATCCTCCCCCACCCGGTGAAGGGTGAAGAGACCTTCGTCCGACACAGCCGAATCGGGAATCACGTCGGCGTAGGGCCGAATTCCATTCCCGTTCTCCCGGGCGTCATCCTTTTCCACGCCGTCGGCGGGAGGGGGTGCCGCCGGAACGGAAGGAGGAGCCTCCCGGGTGCTACACGCAGCCAGGGCCAGAGCGCAAAGGACAGTCAGGAAGCGGAAGGCTAGGGAGCGTGTCCGGGTAATGGGGTGCGGCCGCGCGCGGGGGTCTTGCACCTGTGCAGAGTAGGAACGACAACGAGGCTTAGCAGGGCTACGGCGAGGAGGAGAGACGACCTCTGGACGGTGCACCCCCCCCGC